>NZ_OBEC01000014.1:0-129167 GCF_900215395.1 Pantoea sp. GL120224-02
ACGAACTGACTCTTCGCCTTCAGAGATTTCCAGCTCGGAGATGCCGGACTCTTCAACCAGTTCGATCAGTTTCTTAATTTTACGAATATCCATGAGTGTGGTTCCGTACTCTGTTTAATTGGAATGTGACAGGCGTTTTACTGCCGTTTGTAAAGCCCATGAGTATCCATCAGCGCCCAGTCCACAAATGACGCCAGCAGATACATCAGAAAGATAGGAGTGATGTCGGAACGGCTCACGTGCATGCACGTTCGAGAGATGCACCTCAATAAAAGGGATGCTAACCGCCAACAGGGCATCACGCAGTGCAACGCTGGTATGCGTGAATGCAGCCGGGTTGATGATGATGTAATCCACATTGCCACGGGCCTCGTGAATACGATCAATCAACTGAAACTCTGCATTCGATTGCAAATGACTCAATTTCACATGGTGCTGATCGGCCTGCTGGGTCAAATCGCTGACAATTTCTGCCAACGTGGTGTGCCCATACTTCTCAGGCTCGCGCGTTCCCAACAAATTCAGGTTGGGGCCGTTTAAAAGCAGTATGTGAAATTCGTGCGCCATCTTGCTGCTATCTCCTGCAATCAGTAAGGCATCGCGTAAAATACCGCGACATCTGTCGTTTGTCACTCCTGAGAGTGAAAAAGACGACTTCGCTTGCAATAAAGCCGGGCATTATATCCGTTTCGTCGCAATTCGCAGCAAAATACTGGTCTTATCTGCGAAGTTGATCCGATGCGGCCCGAAGGCCACACCTTTTATCAGATTTCACAGCAGGAAGACAACCATGCGGGGATTATCGATGCAGAAGTTTACGCAACTTATTGTAACGCCAACCTAACAGCACTAAAGCCACCAGCGCATAAATCCAGGGCTGCGGGGAGAAGACTTTCACCGACCAAAGATAGTGGATAGGTGCGAGGATCGCGACAAGATAGATGCCGTTGTGCAGGGTTTGCCAGCGACGGCCAAGCTTACGTTGGGCACGTTGAAATGAGGTGATGGCGAGGGCAAACAGCACCAGCCAGCAGATCATACCCAGTAACAGATAAGGACGTGAAACGATCTCACTACCCAGCAGTTGCAGGTGGTTATAACCCAGTTCAAGCAGGTAATAGCTGGTCAAATGCAAACATGCCCAGGCAAAACACCACACGCCGAGCAGGCGGCGTGTGCGAATCAGCAGAGGCTGTTTCAGGTAACGCGTGAGTGGGCTCACCAGCAGCGTCGCCAGAAGCAACTTTAACGCCATTCTGCCGGTAAAATGCTGGATATCTTTCGCCGGATCGGCACTTAACCAGCCCTGGCTGGCTGCCATAAACAGATACACAAACGGCAGGAAATCCGCGAGATGCAGCACCACTTTTAACAGGGTGATATGGCGTAACGTCAGTCGCACTCAGTAATTCTCCCGTAAATCGAGCCCGCGATACAGTGAAGCCACCTCTTTAGCGTAGCCGTTAAACAGCAGGGTTGGCTGGCGTTCGACATTCAGAATGCCGCCGGAACCAATAAAACGCTCGGTGGCCTGCGACCAGCGCGGGTGATTCACATGGGGGTTAACGTTGGCATAAAATCCATATTCGTTATTGGCGATTTGGTTCCATGTGGTAGGAGGCTGGTCGCGCGTCAGGGTGATTTTAACGATGGATTTGATGCCCTTGAAACCGTATTTCCACGGCACCGTCAGGCGAATCGGGGCGCCATTCTGTGGCGGCAGCGCTTTACCGTACACGCCGGTGCTTAATAGTGTGAGAGGGTGCATCGCTTCATCAAGACGCAACCCTTCCACATACGGATAATCCAGCCCACCGCCAATAAAGCGATCTTTCTGACCTGGCATCTGGTCCGGAGCATATAACGTCTGAAAAGCGACAAAGCGGGCATTGCTGGTGGGTTCAGCCAGTTTGAGTAATTTATTCAGCTCAAAGCCCACCCAGGGGATCACCATCGACCACGCTTCAACACAGCGCATGCGATAAATACGCTGCTCCATGGCAAAACGTTTAAAGATGTCGTCCATATCCAGCGTGATCGGTTTCGCCACTTCACCTTCAATGCGCAACTGCCAGGGCTCAGTTTTCAGCGTGCCGGCGTTGGCAGCTGGATCGGCCTTATCCAGACCAAACTCATAAAAGTTGTTATAGCCAGAAACCTTGTCAAACGGTGTCATCGGCAGATCGGCCTGATACTGCGCGGGTTTGGTAAATTGCAGATCGCGACCTGCGGGGGCAGGTGGACGGTCATTGCCTTTAAACCAGCTCAGCACATCTGCCTGCGCCGCGCCGGGTAAACTTGCCGCAGCGGCGCCTAATCCCAGCGCTTTCAACACCTGACGGCGGCGCATATTAAAGATGCTCTCGGGCGTCACGTCGGATTCGGTAAGGTATTGCTTCAGCTTCATGGCATTCTCCGGCGAAAAAGGTGGTGTTGTACTCAGCATGATCAACTCGCGCTGGACACGCCACTTTGCCCGGAAAAATATGAAATTTCCTGGCAAGCGGGCTCTGTTGAGAATAGGACGAAAAAGTCCGTGTGAAACGCAAGCCATCACACTTTGCGGCTATACTCGCGCCGCAGGTCCGATTAGCATGGCGCACCGCCTAATTTGATGCGCGTCTGGCGCTGATTCAGACGATGTTTTGTGCTATTTTGCTCAGGTTTATGCCAATGAGCAGGTTGGCGCCGTCGGATGGCGACCGTTTAGAACCGCAGTGATACAGGCACAGGGATGCGATTAACAACTAAGTTTTCTGCGTTTATTACATTATTAAGCTTACTGGCAATGTTATTGATGCTGGTCGGCTGCGCTTTTAGTTTTATCTGGCTATCGCAACAGCGCGTTGAAACACGCGTCAATACGCTAGCGACCGAAGTCGATAAAGCGCTGACAACGCAATCGCCACAAGAACTGACGCAGTGGTTGACGCGCATCATGCCGGTGATCAATGCGGAACAAATTGAGATGCATAACGGCAATACCGTGGTGTTTCAACTCGCTCGCCATGAAAATCCTATGCTCGAAGATGAGCCGAATCGTTTTATTCAGTTCGATCTTCCGTTAGTGCACTCTCCCGGCCTTGAGCTGCGTGTAGTGGTACTCGATCCTGCGAAAACCTGGTTCCGTTCCTTTACCGGTGCCTATACGCTGATTGTCCTGCTCAGCGTGGTGGCGATTATGTCGGCTTTACTGGTGATGACGCATCGCTGGATCAATCGTCGCTGGCAGCACATGGAGCGTTTAGAAGCTCGCTCCGAGCGTATTCTGGCGGGTGAGCGCGTGCCCTACGTCGGCCATTATGCCGAATGGCCGCCAAAAGCCAGTCGCGCCATTGACACTTTGCTTAACGATCTTCAGGAAGCGGGCGAGCAGCGCTTACGCATTGATACGCTTATCCGTACGTTTGCCGCACAGGATTCACGCACCGGCCTGAATAACCGCCTGTTCTTCGATAACCAGTTAGCCACGCTGCTGGAAGATCAGGAAGATGTGGGCGCGCATGGCGTGGTGATGATGGTGCGCCTGCCCGATCTCGACACGCTTCATGAAACGCTGGGCCAAACGCTGGTGGATGAATACCTGTTTGACCTGATTAATATGCTGTCGACATTTGTTCTGCGATATCCAGGCGCTTTACTGGCACGCTATTTCCGCAGCGATTTTGCCGTGTTATTGCCGCACCGCACGCTCAAAGAGGCCAACAGTATCGCCGATCAGTTGATCAACGCGGTCGACTCATTGCCGCCGATGCGTATGGTCGATCGCGATGATTTAATCCACATTGGCATCAGCGCCTGGCGCAGCGGAGAAACCGTGCCGCAGGTGATGGAAAATGTCGAGATGGCGACCCGTCGTGCCGCCTTGCAGGGCGGTAACAGTTGGTCAGTCGGTGAAGGCAATACCTTAGACATGGGACGTGGTAGTGTGCGCTGGCGAACGCTGCTGGAAAACACGCTTAATCGCGGCGGCCCACGTCTTTACCAAAAACCGGCTGTGTTGCTGGATGGCAAAGTGCATCACCGGGAAATGCTGGCGCGCGTGTTCGATGGCGACAAAGAAGTGGTGTCGGCCGAGTTTATGCCACTGGTGCTGCAACTGGGTTTGACCGACAGTTGGGATCGCCAACTGGTGACGCGAATCGCGGCACTCTCTGAAGTGTGGCCTGATGAAACGCTGGCGTTACCCGTCAATATTGACTCCTTATTACAGCGTCCATTTCAGCGCTGGCTGCAAAAGCTTTTGCTGCAATGTACAAAATCGCAAAGAAAACGTTTTTTATTTGAACTTGCTGAGGCTGATGTTTGTCAACACATCAATCGCTTAGTGCCGGTTTTCCAAATGTTGACCGCGTTTGGTTGCCGTGTGGCGGTGGATCAGGCGGGCATGACCGTGGTGAGCAGTGCTTATATTAAGCAGTTCCCAATCGAAGTGATCAAACTCGATCCGGGGCTGGTACGTAATATTGAACGTCGTACTGAAAACCAGTTATTTGTGCAAAGTTTACTGGAAGTGTGCAAATCCACCTCGACACAAGTTTTTGCTGCGGGCGTGCGTACGCGCGCGGAGTGGCAAACGCTGGCGAATCTGGGCGTGGCAGGTGGGCAGGGCGACTTCTTTGCCCCATCATTGCCGGTGAACAGTAACGTGAAAAAACATTCACAACGTTATCGAATTTAGGTCTTCAGCCAGTAAAGTGGCGCTGAGGGGCCTTTTTCTGCCCTTTGGTGGATTACGTCCGCGCTTATGATGGCTGGAAATGTTAAATTTTATGTCGAAATTCGCCCGGTGATTAAGGGGGAATTTACGTTTAATAGGGCGGCTTAGCGCTATTTAACGGCGGCCAGGGATAAGCGAATCGGCCCAAAAAATTATTCAGCGTATTTTTTCACCGAAGCAGAACGTTTTTGCGCCTTGTAGCGGCTTCGCGTGGTTGGTAAAGTAGGCGGATTTTATTTTCCGCCCCCAGCTTGCAGGATTATCCCTTAGTATGTTTAAAAAATTTCGTGGCATGTTTTCCAATGACTTGTCCATTGACCTGGGTACCGCGAATACCCTGATTTACGTAAAAGGACAAGGCATCGTGCTGAACGAGCCTTCCGTGGTTGCCATTCGTCAGGATCGTGCCGGTTCGCCAAAGAGCGTTGCGGCCGTAGGTCATGACGCCAAGCAGATGCTGGGTCGTACTCCAGGCAACATCGCGGCCATCCGTCCTATGAAAGATGGCGTGATCGCCGATTTCTTCGTGACTGAAAAAATGCTCCAGCACTTCATTAAGCAAGTGCACAGCAACAGCTTTATGCGTCCAAGCCCACGTGTGCTGGTCTGCGTACCGGTTGGCGCCACTCAGGTTGAGCGCCGTGCTATTCGTGAATCTGCACAAGGTGCAGGCGCGCGCGAAGTGTTTCTGATTGAAGAGCCGATGGCTGCCGCAATTGGTGCAGGCCTGCCGGTATCTGAAGCAACCGGTTCGATGGTGGTGGATATCGGTGGTGGTACCACTGAAGTGGCCGTTATCTCCCTGAACGGCGTGGTCTACTCTTCTTCTGTACGTATCGGTGGTGATCGCTTCGATGAAGCTATCATTAACTATGTGCGCCGCAACTACGGTTCACTGATTGGTGAAGCCACTGCGGAACGTATCAAGCACGGCATTGGTTCTGCCTATCCGGGTGATGAAGTACACGAAATTGAAGTACGTGGTCGTAACCTGGCTGAAGGTGTACCGCGTGGCTTTACCCTGAACTCCAATGAAATCCTCGAAGCGCTGCAAGAGCCGTTGACCGGTATCGTGAGTGCAGTGATGGTCGCGCTGGAACAGTGCCCACCAGAACTGGCTTCTGATATCTCCGAGCGCGGCATGGTGCTGACCGGTGGTGGCGCATTGCTGCGCAATCTGGATCGTCTGCTGATGGAAGAAACCGGTATTCCGGTTGTCGTTGCAGAAGACCCGCTGACCTGCGTCGCGCGCGGCGGTGGTAAAGCGTTGGAAATGATCGACATGCACGGCGGCGATTTGTTCAGCGAGGAGTAAATCCTCATCGGCTGAGACCGTGGTCAAATTGCGCAGGGAGTCGCGCCTATCGACGCTGCGCACGACGGCGAGATGCGTCCAGCCCTGGAGGCGTTAGTCATAAGACTGGCGCTTCTTCCCTGATGTCGAGGAACACGCAGAATTTATGAAGCCGATTTTTAGCAGGGGGCCTTCCCTGCAGTTGCGTCTCTTTCTGGCAGTCATTGTGGCTATCGCGATTATTATCGCAGACAGCCGCGTGAGCTCCTTCTCCCAGATCCGCAACTACCTGGACACGTCGGTAAGTCCATTTTATTTTCTGGCCAATGGGCCGCGACAGCTTCTTGACGGCGTCTCAGAAACGCTGGCTTCACGCCAGCAGCTCGAGCTGGAAAACAAAGCGCTGCGCCGTGAGCTCTTCCTGAAAAACAGTGACCTGCTGATGCTGGGGCAATACAAGCAGGAAAACGCACGTCTGCGTGAGCTGCTCGGCTCGCCGCTGCGTCAGGATGAGCACAAGATGGTGACCCAGGTGATTTCAACCGGCACCGATCCGTATACCGATCAGGTGGTTATCGATAAAGGCAGCGTAAACGGTGTTTACGAAGGCCAGCCGGTGATCAGTGATAAAGGTGTAGTGGGTCAGGTGGTGGCTGTGGGTCAGGTGACCAGCCGTGTACTGCTGATTTGTGATGCTTCGCATGCGTTGCCGATTCAGGTGTTACGTAATGATATTCGCGTGATTGCGGCGGGTAACGGCTGCAGTGAAGATTTGCAGCTGGAACATCTGCCGGGCAACACCGACATTCGTGTCGGCGATGTGCTGGTGACGTCAGGTCTCGGCGGGCGTTTCCCTGAAGGCTACCCGGTTGGCGTGGTCTCTTCCGTGAAAGTCGATACCCAACGTGCCTACACCGTGATTCAGGCGCATCCGACGGCTGGCCTGCAACGTCTGCGTTACCTGCTGCTGTTGTGGGGCGCGGATAAGAATGGCGACATGCCAATGGCACCAGATGAAGTTCACCGCGTGGCGAATGAGCGTCTGATGCAGATGATGCCGCAGGTCTTGCCGCCAGCAGGCGAAATGGGCCCACCGGCACCGGATATGATGCAGCCTACGCAGCAAATGGGGCCGCCGGCACCCGCTAACAGCAGTCGTTCGCAAGGGATCCCAGCGAACACACGCGGAGGCCAGCCTTGAGTCGATATCGCAGCCAGGGCCGATGGGTTATCTGGCTGTCCTTTCTGATTGCCCTCATTCTGCAAATCATGCCCTGGCCGGAACAAATCTACATGTTCCGGCCTTCATGGCTTTTGTTGATCCTGGTTTACTGGGTTCTGGCATTACCTCACCGGGTTAATGTTGGTACAGGCTTCTTTTTAGGGGCCGTGATGGACCTGGTGGCCGGTTCGACGCTGGGGGTGCGCGCGCTGGCGTTCAGCATCATCGCGTATCTGGTGGCCTTCAAATTTCAGCTATTCCGAAATCTGGCGTTGTGGCAGCAGGCATTAATGGTTATGGTGCTGTCGCTCGCGGTGGATGTCATTGTTTTCTGGGCTGAATTCCTGGTCATCAACGTCTCATTTCGCCCGGAAATCTTCTGGAGCAGTGTGGTCGACGGCATTCTATGGCCCTGGCTATTCTTATTAATGAGAAAGATTCGCCGACAGTTCGCTGTTCAGTAAGGAAGACTATGATAAGCCTGTATCTCGCATCCGGTTCACCGCGTCGACGTGAACTGCTCACGCAATTGGGTCTGCAGTTTGAACGTCTGATTACGGACGTTGAAGAGCAGCGCCAGCCAGAAGAAGCGGCGGAAGTGTATGTTCGCCGTCTGGCTTTGGACAAAGCGCGAGCTGGCGTGGCGGTCGCGCCGCAGGATTTACCGGTGCTGGGTGCAGATACCATCGTGGTACTCAACAATGACGTGCTGGAAAAGCCGCGCGATGCTGCACACGCAGCGCAGATGTTGAGTCAACTCTCCGGGCAAACGCATCAGGTGATGACCGCCGTCGCGCTGGCTGACAGTGCACGCGAGCTGGATTGCCTTGTCACCACTGACGTGACATTCCGCAATATCACGGCAGAAGAAATCTCGCACTATATTGCTAGCGGCGAGCCGATGGACAAAGCCGGCGCGTACGGAATACAGGGTCTGGGCGGCAATTTTGTCCGCAAGATTAATGGAAGCTATCACGCCGTAGTGGGATTACCGCTGGTTGAAACCAATGAGTTGCTGAGCCACTTTCAGTCACTGCGTGCGTTAAGGGGACAAGATGACGGCTGAGCTGCTGGTTAACGTTACACCTTCTGAAACCCGTGTCGCCTATATTGATGGCGGCATTTTGCAGGAAATCCACATCGAGCGCGAAGCACGGCGCGGTATCGTGGGGAATATCTATAAAGGTCGCATCAGCCGCGTGTTGCCCGGTATGCAGGCTGCGTTTGTCGATATCGGCATGGATAAAGCCGCCTTCCTGCACGCTTCTGACATCATGCCGCACACCGAATGCGTGGCGGGTGATGAGAAGAAAAACTTTGTCGTACGCGATATCAGCGAGCTGGTGCGTCCCGGCCAGGATCTGGTGGTACAGGTGGTGAAAGATCCACTCGGCACCAAAGGTGCACGACTCACCACTGATATTACGTTGCCTTCTCGTTATCTGGTGTTTATGCCAGGTGCATCACACGTTGGAGTATCACAACGCATTGAAAGCGAAGCCGAACGTGATCGCCTGAAAGCCGTCGTGGCGGCCTACTGTGACGATCTCGGCGGCTTTATTATTCGTACTGCTGCCGAAGGCATCTGTGAGGAAGATCTGGCGCAGGATGCCGCCTTCCTCAAGCGTCTGTGGACCAAAGTCAGCGAGCGCAAAAAACGTAATCAGACGCGCTGTCTGCTGTACGGTGAATTAGCGTTGGCACAGCGCGTGCTGCGCGACTTTGCCGGCGCAGCGCTGGATCGCATTCGCGTTGATTCACGTCTGACCTGCGATCTGCTGGTGGAATTTACCGGCGAATATATCCCGGAAATGGCCAGCAAGCTGGAGCTGTACAGCGGCAAACAGCCAATCTTCGATCTGTTTGATGTTGAGAATGAAATCCAGCGCTCACTGGAGCGCAAGGTTGAACTCAAGTCGGGCGGCTATCTGATCATCGATCAAACCGAAGCCATGACCACCGTCGATATTAATACCGGTGCATTTGTTGGGCATCGTAATCTCGACGAAACCATCTTCAACACCAACATTGAAGCCACACAGGCGATTGCTCGCCAACTGCGTCTGCGCAATTTGGGCGGCATTATCATCATCGATTTTATCGACATGAGTAATGACGACCATCGTCGCCGCGTACTGCATTCGCTGGAAAGTGCGCTGAGCAAAGATCGGGTGAAAACCGGTATCAACGGCTTCTCGGCGCTCGGTCTGGTGGAAATGACGCGCAAACGCACGCGGGAAAGTATTGAACATGTGCTCTGTGCCGATTGCCCGGTGTGCAAAGGGCGCGGCACGCTGAAAACGGTGGAAACGGTCTGCTACGAAATCATGCGCGAAATCGTGCGTGTGCATCATGCTTATGATTCCGATCGTTTCCTCGTTTATGTTTCCCCGGCAGTGGGCGAGGCGTTAAAAAGCGAAGAGTCACATGCGCTGGCTGAAGTGGAAATCTTTGTCGGTAAGCAGGTTAAAGTCCATGTTGAGCCGCTCTATACTCAGGAGCAGTTTGACGTCGTCATGATGTAAGTCGTGAGGCTGAACGCCGTTATTCAACGGGAAGCAAGGAGAGGTGTGTGAGGCGGTTGCCGAGGATTTTGTTACTGCTGCTCGCCGCAATCATCGTTATTGTGGCGCTGCTAGTCAGCGGGTTGCGCCTCGTGATGCCGCATCTCAACAGCTATCGCAGCGACATACTGCAGACGATTTCACGCGTCAGCGGAGTGACGGTGGATGCCAGCGAGCTGCAGGGTAAATGGGAGAACTTCGGCCCAACCCTGCAGGTGCGTAATCTCAACGTTGTGATGCCGGAAGATGGCAAACTCACCATTGGCCGCGTAAATCTGGCGCTTAACGTATGGCAATCGCTGCTGCACTGGCGCTGGCAGTTCCGTGATCTTACCTTCTGGCAACTGCGTCTCGAAACCAATCATCCGCTGCTCACCAGCGATCAACAAAAAAATAGCTTTAAGCCGGCGCAAATCAACGATCTGTTTCTGCGCCAGTTTGACCACTTTGATCTGCGTGATAGCAGCATCCGTTTTCTCACGCCCTCTGGCCAGCACGCTGAGCTGGCGATTCCGCGCCTGACCTGGCTCAACGAAAGCACGCGTCACCGTGCGGAAGGGGAAGTCAATCTCTCCAGCTTTACCGGTCAGCATGGTGTAGTGCAGGTGCGACTCGATCTCAACGATACCAACGGATTACTCAACGATGGCCGCATCTGGATGCAAGCGGATGACGTCGATGTGCGTCCGTGGATCGGTCCGTGGCTGCGCGACAACACCAGCCTCGAAAGTGCCCGTTTCAGCCTGGCGGCATGGGTGAATCTGCGTGATGGCGATGTCTACGCCGGTGACCTCTTGCTCAGTAAAGGAGGTGCACGCTGGCGCGGCGAACAGGGCGATCACCAACTGCAGGTCGATGGCTTAACCGCGCATCTGGCGCGTTTCCAAAATGGCTGGAGTTTGTCCGTCCCGCAAACCCGACTCAGCACCGATGGCATCGCCTGGGCGCCGGGGCACTTCTCACTTCTGTGGAAGCCGGAAGACCAGCAGATGCTGGGCGTCAACAGTGGTGCGGAGGTGCGTGTGCGTGCCACGCAACTGGATCTGGAGCGTCTGGCACCGTTGGTGCCGCTGTTCAAACCCTTATCCCCTGCGTTACTGGATAACTGGCGTGCATTGCAGCCGCGCGGCAACATCGATGCGCTGGCGCTGGATATTCCGCTCAATCAGCCCGAACAAACCCGCCTGCAAGCCAAATGGCGCAACCTGGCGTGGCAGCATTGGGAGCTGTTGCCAGGGATCAGCAATCTAAACGGTACCGCCAGCGGCAGCGTGAGTAACGGTCGGTTGGATGTGGCGATGGGGCAAGCGGAAGTGCCTTATGGCGACATGTTCCAGGCGCCACTGCAAATTCAACAGATCACTGGCAAACTGAACTGGCAGCGCGATGCCAGCGGCCTCACGCTGGACGGTCAGAATCTTGATGTTCAGGCACGTTCCCTGTGGGCGCGCGGTGATTTCCGCTATCAGCAAAATATCGGCAAAGCGCCACAGCTGAATATTCTGGCGGGCATTCGCGTCACCGATGCGGGTGATGCCTGGCGCTACTTCCCGGAACCGCTAATGGGCCATGATCTGACCCATTTCCTCAGCGAGTCGATCAAAGGCGGGAAGGTGGACAATGCCACGCTGTTGTTCGCCGGTAATCCCAGCCTGTTCCCGTTTAAGCACAATGACGGCATGTTTGAAGTATGGGTGCCGCTGCGTCAATCCACCTTCCAGTTCCAGCCCGGTTGGCCCGCGCTGGAAAACCTCGATATCGACCTCGATTTTGTTAACGACGGCCTGTGGATGAAAGCCGAGAAAACCAAATTGGGAGAAGTGGATGCGCGTAACGTCAGCGCGGTGATCCCGGACTACCTCAAAGAGAAGTTGATTATTAATGGCGATCTTAGCGGTCAGGGCAAGCAGATTGCCGATTACTTCGAACAGACGCCTCTGAAATCGACGTTGGGCGCGGCACTGCAGCAGTTGCAAATCGGTGGCAATGTGCGCGGTTCATTGAATCTCGATATTCCGCTGGATGGTGAATTGGTACATGCCAGCGGTAATGTTGTGATGAACAATAACAGCCTGCACATTAAGCCGTTAAACACCACGCTGGAAAACCTCACCGGACGTTTCCGTTACAACAACGGCAACCTCGAAAGTGAAGAGATGCAGGCCAACTGGTTTGGTCAGCCCACTGGCGTCAGTTTTACCACTACCGAAAACCCTGACAACTTCGGTGTCAATGTGAAGCTGCTGGGCGACTGGCAGCCGTCGAAACTGAAAGTGTTGCCAACCAGCGTCAGCAGTCAATTGAGCGGCAGTCTGCCGTGGCAGGGCAATGTCGACATCACGCTGCCACACAAAGGGGGCGCGACCTATAAAGTCGATTTGCAGGGCGATGCAAAAACAGTAAGTAGTCACTTACCTTCGCCACTGGATAAGCAGGCGGGCGAAGCGATGCCGATCGCCATTAACGCCACCGGTGATCTGAAAGGATTCACGCTAAGCGGCAGCGTGCGCGAGCATAACCGTTTTAACAGCCGCTGGATTCTCGAACCTCAGCTGCGCGTGGATCGCGGCATCTGGCTCAACGATGCGAAAAGCACGCCGAAGCTGCCAGAAAAACGCGGGATGGAACTCAATTTACCGCCGCTGGATGGTGAAGCCTGGATGGGGCTGCTGGCGGGAAGCAGTGGTTCGCGTAATGCTCAGGGCGAAACGGAAGTCGGCGGCGCGCTGTTACCAGGCGATGTAACTCTGCGGACACCGGCACTTATGCTCGGTGGCCAGCAGTGGCATGACGTTAATGCCACCGTCACGCAAGGGCCGACCGGCAACACACAACTCCAGCTGGAAAGCCGCGAAGCGCGAGGCAGTTTGCAAACCGCACAGCATGCGCCATGGCAAATCGACCTTAGCTATCTTTACTACAATCCAGAATGGGCGAACAGCAGCGACAACAACGCCTCGCCGTTGGGTGACAACAGCAGCACAGTAGACTTCAGTAACTGGCCAGCGATGCAGCTAAACTGTGATGAGTGCTGGCTGCGCGGGCAGAAGTTTGGACATATGCAGGCCAGATTACAGCCGCAGGGAGATACGTTAGCACTTACTAACGGTAGCGTGGATTCCGGCAGTGCAAAGCTGAAGATCAACGGAGAATGGGTCAATAAGCCGGGCAATCAGCGTACCTCATTAAAAGGCAGTCTGAGCGGTAAAAACATTAATGATGCCGTTAACTGGTTTGGGATGAATACCCCACTTCGTGACGCGCCGTTTAACGTGGATTATGACCTGCACTGGCGTTCCGCCCCGTGGCAGCCTTCAGCGGAAACGTTGAGCGGTACGCTGAAAACCCATTTTGGCAAAGGCCAGATTGCGGATGTGAACACCGGGCGTGCGGGGCAGTTGTTGCGCCTGATGAGTTTTGACGCCTTGCTGCGCAAGCTGCGCTTCGATTTCAGTGACACCTTCAGTGAAGGCTTCTATTTCGATTCAATTAACGGCACGGCGTGGATCGAAAACGGTGTGATGCACACGGATAACCTGCTGGTTGATGGCCTTGAAGCGGATATCGCCATGCAGGGGCAGATCGACCTGGCAAAACGCCAGATTGATATGGAAGCGGTCGTTGCCCCTGAGATCTCCGCTTCGGTGGGAGTGGCAACGGCCTTTGTGGTCAACCCGGTGATCGGGGCCGCCGTATTTGCCGCCAGTAAAGTATTGGGCCCGCTGTGGAATAAGATCTCGCTACTGCGTTATCACATTAGCGGACCGTTGGATAAACCGGAAATCAATGAAGTGCTGCGCAAACCGCGCGAAGACGACAAGAAGTGAATTTGACGCCGTCGGGGAATTGCCGCAGGCTATGACTATCCGAGCACATAATGAGTGAGAAACGATGACTCTGAATCTGGTAAGTGAGCAGTTACTAGCTGCGAACAGCATTAATCAGCAGGACCTTTTTTCCCTGTTAGGGCAGCTTTCAGAACGTCGTCTGGATTATGCCGACCTCTACTTCCAGTCCAGTTTCCATGAATCCTGGGTGCTGGAAGACAAAATCATTAAAGATGGTTCTTACCACATCGACCAGGGTGTCGGTGTGCGAGCTATCAGTGGTGAGAAAACCGGTTTCGCTTACGCAGACCAAATCACCCTGAACGCCCTCCGGCAGTCTTCTGAAGCCGCGCGCAGTATTGTGCGTGAGCAGGGCAATGGCAAAGCGCATACACTTTCAGCTGTGATCAACCGTTCGCTATATGCGCCGGTGAATCCGCTGGACAGCCTGACGCGCGAAGACAAAATTGCACTGCTGCATCGTGTTGATACCGTGGCACGTGCGGCCGATCCGCGCGTGCAGGAAGTCAATGCCAGCCTGACTGGCGTGTACGAGCAGGTGCTGGTGGCGGCGACCGATGGTACGCTGGCTGCGGATATCCGCCCACTGGTGCGTCTGTCGATCAGCGTGCAGGTGGAAGATCAGGGTAAACGTGAACGCGGCTCCAGCGGCGGCGGCGCGCGTACCGGTTATGAGTTCTTCTATGCCGATGAAAACGGTGATGTGCGTGCCGATGCATGGGCGCGTGAAGCGGTGCGTCTGGCGCTGGTGAACCTGTCTGCCGTGGCCGCGCCTGCGGGCACCTTGCCGGTGGTATTGGGCGCTGGCTGGCCGGGCGTGCTGCTGCATGAAGCAGTCGGTCATGGTCTGGAAGGCGATTTCAATCGTCGTGAAACGTCGGTCTTCAGCGGTAAAATGGGGCAGCTGGTGGCCTCTGAACTCTGCACCGTGGTTGACGATGGCACCATCGAAGGCCTGCGCGGCTCACTGGCAGTGGATGACGAAGGCGTGCCAGGCCAGTATAACGTCCTGATCGAAAACGGTGTGCTCAAAGGCTACATGCAGGACAAGCTTAACGCGCGTCTGATGGGGGTTCCGCCAACCGGTAACGGGCGTCGTGAATCCTATGCGCATCTGCCGATGCCGCGTATGACCAACACCTATATGCTGGCAGGAAAATCCACGCCGCAGGACATCATTTCCAGCGTTGAGTATGGGATTTATGCGCCGAACTTTGGTGGTGGTCAGGTGGATATCACCTCCGGCAAGTTTGTGTTCTCAACCTCAGAAGCCTATCTGATTGAAAACGGCAAAGTCACCACGCCGGTGAAAGGTGCAACGCTGATTGGTTCGGGTATTGAAGCAATGCAGCAGATCTCAATGGTCGGTAACGATCTGGCGCTGGATAAAGGCGTTGGCGTGTGCGGTAAAGAGGGGCAGAGTGTGCCGGTCGGCGTCGGCCAGCCAACCTTGAAGCTGGATAAAATCACCGTCGGCGGAACTGCATAATCATTGCTGGTGCGCATCAATGCGCACCTTCCGAATGACAGTAAAGTCTGATGTCCCCATGACGCACCATTTCGAATGGCCGTGGAGTCTGATGATTCCACGGCGGTCTCTACGAATGACCGTAAGTTGATGTTCGCATGGCGGACTCTACAGATTATCGAACAGTCTGAGTTTCCCTATGGCGCACCTTACAAATAGTCGTTTCGCGCATCGTAGGGACACCCTGTATGGCGCCCAGACCGTTAACTCTTACGATGCTGCTGATACTGTTGCGCCACCTGCTTAAAGTACTCGGTCAGATAATCGATACATACCTGCACCTTCAACGGCATCTTGTCTTTCTCGGTATAGAGCGCATACACCGGACGCGGTTCTGAGTGATATTGCGGGAACAGAATATCGATCTCCCCGGCGTTAATCTCATCAATTACCCACATCAGGGGGACATAGGCGATGCCGCAACCGGCTTTCAGCCAGCGAATCAGCGTCTGTGAATCATTGGTGACGAAGCGACCCTGCGGCGTCAATCGCGTCACCAGACCTTCCGGTGCGACCAGTTCAAAGGTGTTATCCGGGCGTACGCTGTACTCCAGCCATGAAAAATTATCGATTTCACCCGGTTTGTCTGGCGTACCATGCTGTGCCAGATAACTTTTTGCGGCACAGACCACCATCGGCATCGCGCCCAGTCGGCGTGAGAACAGGTTTGAATCTTGCAACGCGCCTACGCGGACTACGAGATCCAAGCCGTTAGCGATCAAATCTGGCGCGGGAATGCCGGTAACCAGATTGACGCTCAGGCCAGGATATTCGCGCAGCATATCGCTGGTCATTGCAGACAACACGTTTTGCGCCATGGTGGAAGAGCAGCCGATACGCAGAATACCGATCGGCGTATTATTAAAGGCATAAAGCTGTTCGTGCACCTGAGACGCTTCAGCCAGCATGCGGCGGCAGCCCTGATAGTAGATCTTACCTGCTTCGGTCAGACCAATACTGCGCGTACTGCGATTTAACAATTTGACCTGCAACTCATCTTCCAGTTTGGCGACAATTTGGCTGATTGACGAAACGCTAAGATGAAGCTGACGTGCCGCGGCGGTAAAAGAACCTAATTCAACCACTTTGGCGAAAATGGACATGCCTTTAAGTCGTTCCATTGTTTACTCTGGCTAAAAAGTGATTTAGCTCACAATATGTAGAAAACGTATAGTCATGCGCGTTACTATACGCACGCTGGGTCTGTTCACCGCACCTTAACACGGCTGTGTTTACACGATGATACGCTATCATTAGCTCAACGCGGCCTGAATGTTGCCATCAGTCTCCCAATCATCCCCTGATTCTCAACCCGACGTGCCATGCGGCATGAGGGCAGGTATCGGTGCAATCCGGCAAGGTCGAACTAAGGAACCGTAATGAGTGTGCTTCCGGTATTTGTCGTATTCGGGCTGAGTTTTCCGCCCATCTTCATTGAACTACTGGTTTCTCTGGCGCTGTTCTGGCTGGTGAAACGCGTGCTGACGCCCAGCGGAATTTATGACCTGGTGTGGCATCCGGCACTTTTTAACACAGCGTTGTATTGCTGCGTGTTTTACCTTGTATCCCGTCTATTCGTCTGAGGTTTTTAAGTGAAAGCGCTCATAAGAAAAATCGCGCGTTACGCGATTACTATCCTGCTGGTTATCATCGCAATCGTGATCATCTTCCGCGCATGGGTGTTCTACACCGAATCGCCCTGGACGCGTGACGCCAAATTCTCCGCTGATGTGGTGGCGATCTCGCCGGACGTGACCGGCCTTATCACTGACGTGCCGGTGCACGACAACCAGCTGGTGAAACAGGGGGATACGCTGTTTGTCGTGGATCGCCCGCGCTACCAGAAAGCGCTGGATGAAGCCCAGGCGGATGTCGAATATTACCAGGCATTAGTCAATGAAAAGCGTCGTGAAGCGGCGCGCCGTAATCAACTTGGCACCAGTGCCATGTCGCGTGAAGCCATCGACCAGGCTAATAACGATCTGCAAACCAGCGAACATCAGCTGGCGAAATCGGTGGCAACGCGCGATCTGGCGGTGATCGACCTGGATCGCACCACCATCAAAGCGCCTTCAGATGGCTGGGTCACTAACCTGAACGTTTATCAGGGCGAGTTCATCACCCGTGGTTCCGTTGCCGTGGCATTGGTACAGCAGCACTCATTCTATGTGCTGGCTTATATGGAAGAGACCAAGCTGGATGGCGTGCGTCCGGGCTTCCGCGCTGAAATCACCCCGCTGGGCAGTAATACCGTATTGCGCGGCACGGTGGACAGCATCGCGGCGGGCGTGACCAACAGCAGCAGCAGCGTGGACAGCAAAGGTATGGCGACCATCGATTCCAACCTCGAATGGGTACGACTGGCACAGCGCGTACCGGTGCGTATTCGTCTTGACGATCAACCCGGCAACCGCTTCCCGGCGGGCACTACCGCCACGGTGGTGATCACCGGTGATAAAGATCGCCAGACCAAAGTCTCGCCGTTAACGCAGTTCTTTAACCGCCTGCGCGAGTTTGGTTAAGCGAGGGCGTTATGATTGAGTTTTTGCGTTTCCCGGTGAAGTTGACATTTGCGCTGGTTGCGGCGCTGATGATTGGCTTTCACTTTAACCTGGAAACGCCGCGTTGGGCGGTGATGACCGCCGGCATTGTTGCCGGTGGTACCGCCTTTGCTGCGGGGGGCGATCCCTATTCTGGCGCACTGCGCTATCGCGGCATTCTGCGCATCATTGGTACGTTTATTGGCTGTATTGCCGCCCTCACCATCATGATCGCCACGGTGCGTGCGCCAGTGGTGATGCTGCTGCTGTGCTGTTTATGGGCGGGCATGTGCGTCTGGCTCTCCTCGCTGATCAAAGTCGAGAACTCCTACGCGCTAGGTTTGGCTGGTTACACTGCGCTGATCATCGTGGTCACCGCCGATGCCAGCGGTGGCTTAACGCTGGCACCGCAATATGCCGTTGAACGTTGCAGTGAAATCGTCATTGGCATTCTGTGTGCGATTCTTGCGGATATGTTGTTTTCGCCGCGCTCGATCAAAAAAGTGATTGATGCTGAAGTCGATTCGCTGCTGGTGGCGCATTACAAACTGCTGCAATTGTGTGTCGCCCACGCGGATAAAGACGAGGTGGATCGCACCTGGAGCGCGCTGGTACGTCGCACCACGGCACTCAACGGCATGCGCAGCCAATTGCTGATGGAATCTTCGCGCTGGAAAAATACCAGCCGCCGGTTACAGATGCTGAATACGCTGTCGCTGACGTTAATTACGCAAGCCGCTGAAACCTTCCTGATTCAAAACGCTCGTCCGGATTATATTCCGACGCAGTATCGCCTGCTGATTGAGAAAGACGTCCATAACGTCGATGACGTGCATAAGCGTATGAAGGTAATGCGTCGTTTGATCAGCGTCAGCAACAAAAATGTGCCGATGACGGTGGCAAGTTGGGTCGGCGCAGCAACAGAGTATCTGCTGCTGATTAATGGTGTACGCAGTAACAGCCGCATTACCACGCTGGAAGAGAGTATCCTGCAGCGCGAAGTGGTGATTCAGGCACGTTCGGCGGAAACCCATCATGCGATGATCAACGGCGTGCGTACCTTTGTGGCGACCGCGCTCGGCTCTCTGTTTTGGCTCTATACCGGCTGGACTTCGGGCAGTGGCTGTATGGTGATGCTGGCCGTCATCACCGCGCTGGCGATGCGTATGCCGAATCCGTTGATGATGGCGAAAGACTTCTTCTACGGTATGGCCTTCGCCGTACCACTCGGCATGCTCTACTTCATCTATATCCTGCCAGCTACCCAGCAAAGCGCGTTGTTGTTGTGTATCGCGATTGGCGCACTCGGGTTTATCGGCGGTATCTTCGTGCAACGACGCCAGATTGGTACGTTAGGTGCGTTGATTGGCACCATCAACGTGCTGGTGCTGGATAATCCGATGAAGTTTGAGTTCAACGTCTTCCTCGATAATGCGTTGGGCCAGTGGATCGGCAGCTTTGTGGCGATGATGGTGATTCTGCTGATTCGCGATAAATCCAAAGCACGTACCGGCCGTAAACTGCTGAATCGCTTTATGTATGCGGCTGTGGCGGCCTTGACCACTAATCAGGCGCGCCGTCGCGAGAATCATCTGCCCGCGCTCTATCAGCAGCTGTTCCTGCTGCTCAATCTGTTCCCCGGCGATATCGACAAATACCGCATCGCGCTGACGCTGATTATCGGTCATCAGCGACTGCGTAATGCTGAAGTGCCGGTTAACGCGGAGCTTTCGGCTTATCACCGTCAGTTGCGATACACCGCCGATCGCGTGATTTCAGCCACTAGCGATGACAAGCGGCGCTACTACTTTGAGCGTTTGTTGAAGGAACTGGAGATTTATCAGGAAAAGCTCCATCACTATTCGGCACCGGAGAGCGTTACCGAACCGGTGAAACGGCTCTCGTTGATGCTGGATAAATACCAAAACACCCTCATCCAAATCTGAAATCGGCCGCTGCACGTTGCAGCGGCCTTTTTGATCCCACGCTGACACAAAACCCGATGATATTGGCATCTATACTTTCCTGACAGGATGCAAACTAGCAGGAGAAGAATAATGTCCACCTCTCTACAACAACACGCGCTGTTTAAAACCGGCTATTTCGCTGCGGGCCAGTGGCACAACGCCAGTGCCACCTTTGACGTCACTAATCCGGCAACCGGCGAAGTGCTGGCAAAAGTCGCACGCGCGGGTAAGGCGGAAACCGAGCAGGCCATCGCTGCCGCTCAGCAGGCTTTTCCGGCATGGCGTGATATAACCGCGAAACAGCGCGCAGAGATTCTTAATCGCTGGTATCAACTGATCATTGAGAACAAAAGCTGGCTCGGGCAACTGATGACCGCCGAGCAGGGCAAACCCCTGAAAGAAGCCGAAGGCGAAGTCGAGTACGCCGCCAGCTTTATTCAATGGTTTGCCGAGCAAGCTAAACGTGCCAACGGCGAAATCATCCCGCCAGCGAAACCCGGATCACGCATTTTGGCAACACGTGAACCGATTGGTGTGGTGGCGGCTATCACGCCGTGGAATTTCCCGATGGCGATGCTGACACGCAAGCTTGGCCCGGCGCTGGCAGCAGGCTGCACCGGCATCATCAAACCGGCCAATAACACTCCGCTGTGTGCTTTTGCGTTAGTCGCGCTGGCGCAGGAAGCCGGTGTGCCCGACGGCGTATTGAATGCGGTGGCGGGCGATACTCATGCCATCAGCGACGCCATTATGTCGAGCCAGGCGGTACGTAAAATCTCGTTTACCGGGTCGACCGCCGTGGGCAAAACGCTGATGCGCAACGCAGCAGACACCATGAAGAAAGTCTCGATGGAGCTGGGTGGCAATGCACCCTATATCGTGTTTGAGGATGCGGATATTGAGGCGGCGGTACAGGGCGCAATAGCCAACAAATTCCGCAATGCGGGCCAGGTCTGTGTCAGCGTTAACCGCTTTTATGTACACAACGCGGTCTACGATCGTTTCGTCAATCAACTGGCCGATGCCGTGGGCAAGCTGAAAGTGGGTAATGGCGTAGAGGAAGGCGTGATAGTCGGCCCGCTGATCGAGCAGTCGGCGCTGGAAAAAGTAGAAGAGCACGTTAAGGATGCGCTGAGCAAAGGCGGTAAGTTGCTGATTGGCGGCGAGCGTCATCCGCTGGGAGGCAACTTCTGGCAGCCGACGGTGATTGCCGAGGCGCATGAGGGGATGAAGCTGGCCCAGGAAGAGACCTTTGGTCCGGTCGCCGCCTGCTTCCGCTTTGATGATGAAGCCGATGTCATTCAGCGCGCCAATAACACGGAATACGGATTAGCCGCCTATTTCTATACGCAAAATCTGCAACGGGTGTTCCGCGTCTCGGCGGCGCTGGAGGCCGGGATGATTGGCATTAATGAGTGCGCCGTATCCACTGAACTGGCACCGTTTGGCGGTGTAAAAGAGTCCGGTTTGGGACGTGAAGGATCGGTGCTGGGAATGGAAGAGTACCTGGAAGTGAAAGCGCTGCATATTGGTGGGCTTGCCTGACGGGCGGCCCTGCCTGCAAGAGGGAATCACGATGAGAACCGAGCGTTTTGATTTTGACGAAATCGTCGATCAAGCCCATTTCTATCGCCAGTTCAGCGATCGTTTTGCGCTGGCGGATCTGGCCATCAGCGATCTTGACGATCTCTGGGATGCGATACTTGGGGAGCAGTTGCCGTTGCCGCTGGAAATTGAGTTTGTGAATCTGGGGACAGGGCAGAAACGCCGGTATGGCGCATTAATCCTGCTGTTTGATGAAGCAGAAGAGGAGCTGGAAGGCCAGCTCCGCTTTAATGTGAAGTGAGAAGCCGAAAAAGGGCCCCGGCGAGCGGGGCCAAAGGGTTCGTCAGAATTGACGAGGAATTATTTATACAGCTCGGCGGTCACGTGATAGCTGTCGCCGGTTTTCGCTTCAATCACTTTATAAGCACTGGCACCTTGTGCATCGGCTTTCTGAGAAAGCTCAGAACGGTAATCCATTGGCGAACCGCCGGTACCGCTGATGGTGATAGTGCTGCCGGTAGGTTGCAGATTTTGCGCCTGCTCATCCGTTACCAGTTGGGCTGCTGATGCACCAAAGGCAAACAAGGAAAGAAGGCTGGCGGCTGCGATGGTTGCTTTGATTTTCATGATTTTTTCTCCTCGTTGTAATCAACAACCTGCGGCAAAAGGTGGGTGAGGCGGGTCGTCGATCAATTGTCTGGCGCCGTTCAGGCGCCCGACGTTCGATGTAATCTTATTTGTACAGTTCTGCAGTCACGTGGAAGGTGTCGCCACGATTATTCTCAATGATGCGGTAATGGCTGGCACCCTGAGCATCGGCTTTCTGCGACAGTTCCTGACGGACGTTGGTCTGATCACCGTCAACACCGCTTACGCTGATGGTCTGATTCAACGGTTGCAGTTGCTCGGCTTGTTCGTTAGAAACCAGGCTGGCAGCACTGGCACCGAAGGACAATACGGAAGCCAGACCTACGATGGCGATAGCTAATTTGGTTTTCATGATTCACTCTCCTGAAATGGGGTTTGGCAACCTGAGAGGCAAATGCGTCTCAAACGGGTCGCCGTTCACACTGCGTCTTGTTCAGCAAACTTATTTATAAAGTTCAGCGGTGGCGTGATAGCTGTCGCCGGTATTCGCTTCGATCACACGGTAGGCTTTAACACCTTCCTCATCGGCTTTTGCATTCAGCTGCTCATGGATATCCATCGGAGAACCGCCCACGCCGCTCACACTAATGGTGCCGGCAGGTTGCAGATTCGCTGCCTGTTGGGCATTGATAGAATCTGCTGCAAAAGCACCAAATGACAGGGCAGATAGAACACTCAGGGTTGCGATAGTAGTTTTAACGTTCATGGTATTTTTCCTCGTCTTCTGTTTTTATCTTTTTCTTTCGTGTGATTTGCATCACGAAAACAAGTATAGATCTAATCACCCATGAAATTAATGTCTGGCTAATAATGTTTGGTTGTTATTCTTTATCCTTATGGCACCTTTTTAGAACTGGAAGTTATTAAAGCCGGTTGATTCTTAACCATTGGCTGTTATTTATTCGTAAAAACAATGATCTGCATCAAATTATCTTTTCGTGCGAAAGATCATGGTCGATCCCGCTGACTGATACGCCATAAGAAGCTATAACCACTGAGCATAATATGTAAAGCAGTGTAAAATAGCGCGAATGGTTAAGAAGGGGAAAAGGTCGTACCAATATTTCGTCGGATGCAGAACCGGCAGCTATATCGATAACTTATTATTAAAAAAAGGATTTTGTAACAAGCGTGGCGGGTAACGGATCATCAGGAAGGATGTTACCGGCAGATGATCTGCCGGTTAAGACCAGGGTTTTATAGTTCCTGTTCGAATAAAACCAGCACGGCATCGTGCAGCTGTTTTACGGAGAAACTACGCGCAGGGGTAATAAAGATGGTGTCATCCCCCGCGATAGTACCGAGAATGCCTTCCGCTTTACCGAGTGAATCCAGCAGGCGGGCAATCAGCTGCGCAGCACCCGGGCTGGTGTGAATCACCACTAAGGCATCGTTGTAATCGATATCCAGCACCAGATTCTTCAATGGGCTGGTGGTGGTCGGCACGCCAAGTTCGGCTGGCAAACAATAAACCATTTCCATTTTGGCATTACGGGTGCGCACGGCACCAAACTTTGTCAGCATACGAGAAACTTTTGACTGGTTGATGTTCTCGAAGCCGTCTTCCTGCAGCGCCTGTACAATTTCGCCCTGAGAGCTGAATTTTTCTTCTTTTAATAACGCTTTGAACGCTTTGATCAAGTCGTCTTGTTTTGATGGGTTTCGCATAAGCTACCAATAAAAGAGGGGTGCAGCAGGCAACAGGCCAGCAGCAGATAAATTATTATGCATTTAGATGAATTTTTATGCAATAAGCGTAGTGAGCGAATCGCGCTAATCAACTGCGGACAGGCATCATAGCAGAGTTTTGTGTTGCGCCAAAATCGCGGGCTGACGCGCAAAGCGAAGGTTGCAATGTTGTTATAGTATTGAAGTGGTAACAACTATATCGATGATCATTGCCGTCCATTGTCTTCTGGCTGCGATTGTATCATTCAGGCGACTTCTGAAGTGGAGATGTCTCGGGAGCCGATTGCGGCGTCATGTTATTGCGCGACAGGTTTGTCGCTATCGCCTGAGAAGTTGATTAAACTCGTAACCTGATGGATTTTCGGCATATCTCTGCCCCACCTTCATAAGGAGTTCAGGATGAAAGTTGCCGTTCTCGGTGCAGCCGGTGGTATTGGCCAGGCGCTCGCACTGCTGCTCAAAACTCAATTACCCGCAGGTTCCGCTCTCTCACTTTATGATATCGCCCCGGTCACGCCCGGGGTGGCGGTTGATCTCAGCCATATTCCTACCTCTGTGAAGGTGGAAGGGTTTAGTGGCGAAGACGCGACACCTGCGCTGCAGGGAGCCGATATTGTGCTGATTTCTGCGGGTGTGGCACGTAAACCCGGCATGGATCGCGCCGACCTGTTTAACGTTAACGCGGGCATTGTACGTAACCTGATCGAGCAGGTTGCCAGCACCGCGCCGAAAGCGCTGATTGGCGTGATCACTAATCCGGTTAACACCACGGTGGCCATTGCGGCTGAAGTGCTGAAGAAAGCCGGCGTGTATGACAAGAACCGTCTGTTTGGTGTCTCAACCCTCGACATTATCCGCGCCAACACCTTTGTTGCAGCGTTGAAAGGCAAGCAGCCCACCGAGATCGAGGTCCCGGTGGTGGGGGGGCACTCAGGCGTGACAATTTTGCCGCTGCTGTCGCAGGTTAAAGGCATCAGCTTCAGCGAACAGGAAGTGGCTGACCTTACTAAGCGTATTCAAAACGCCGGCACCGAAGTGGTGGAAGCGAAAGCCGGCGGTGGATCGGCGACCTTGTCCATGGGGCAGGCTGCTGCGCGCTTTGGTCTCTCACTGGTGCGTGCGCTGCATGGCGAAGCCAATGTAGTCGAATGCGCTTATGTTGAGGGAGATGGCGAATATGCGCGCTTCTTCTCACAACCGCTGCTGATCGGCAAGAACGGTATCGTGGAACGTCGCCCATTGGGTCCTTTGAGTGCGTTTGAACAGCAAGCGCTCAGCGGCATGCTGGATACGCTGAAGAAAGATATCGCGCAGGGCGAAGAGTTTGTGAAGTAACGCTCAGCAGAAAAAACAGCGCCCGGTGATTGCCGGGCGTTGTCATTTATAAGCCGCCAGATTTAAAGGTCTGGCTGGACGGTGAGCCATTGCTGGCCGACGTTTTACGTCCCAGCGTTTCCATACGCACCTGGAATGGTGGGAACGGCATCTCAATACCGTGCTCTTCAAAGCCGCGCAGAATCAACTGATGCAACTCATGACGCAGCGGCATGCGGTGGCCCATCTCAGCTGCGTGCACACGCAATTCAAACAGCTGAATGCCTTGCTGTAAATCCACCAGGAACACATCCGGTGCGGGCATATCCAGCACGTAGGTACAGCGCTCGGCCGCCTGCTTGAGAATGTTGGTGACTTCATCACTGTTGACGTGTGCCGGAGCCGGGATGGTCAGCACCACGCGCGTGACAGAATCCGACAACGACCAGTTAACGAACTGCTCAGTGATAAAGGCCTTGTTAGGCACGATGATCTCTTTACGGTCCCAATCGGTAATCGTGGTGGCGCGGGTATTGATGCGGGTAATGCTGCCGGTCAGATCGCGAATGGTGACGGTATCGCCGATGCGAATTGGCTTTTCGAACAAGATAATCAGACCAGAAATAAAGTTGGCGAAGATCTCCTGCATACCAAAGCCCAACCCCAGACCTAACGCCGCCACCAGCCACTGCAGTTTTGCCCACTCAACGCCAATGATCGAGAAGCCGACTAATCCGCCAATCAGCATCAGCACGTATTTGGTCAGGGTAGTAATGGCATAACCGGTGCCAGGTGACAGGCTGATGTGTTGCAGCAACGCCAGTTCCAGCAGGGCAGGCATATTACGCACCAGCTGAGTGGTGATAATGAACACCAGGATGGCAATCAGCACCGCGCCCAGCGTAATCGGCTGCACGCTCTCCACGCCCTGCACCGTGGTGCTGGCATCCCACAGTGGGATGTTGTCGAGGAAACTAAAGGCCGAGTGAATTTCTGACCACAGTACAATCACCGATACCAGCGCAATCAACGTGAGAATAGAGCGCACCAGACGCAACGACTGTGCACTGATCTCATCAAGATCCAGGCTCGGTTCATCGATCTCAATCGTATCGGCGTTGGCGGGAGTCTGTTGCTCTTTCTCTTCTTCACTGCGCGCGCGGTTCGCCAGCATATCGGCACGGCGTTGGCGGGCGCGATCAAAGGCGATGCGACGGCGTTGGATCAGCATCCAGCGGCGGATAATGTGGTAAATCACCAGCAGGAAGAACCAAATGCCTACCGAGGTTTCCAGGCGCGCCAGCAGTGCCTGCGCGGTCGCCAGATAGCCGATGCAGGAAGCCAACGCCGCTACCAGCGGGATGGCAATCATCAGGTTCCACAGAATACGGTTAACGAAGTTGTCGCCGTTGCCCTCTTTATCCAGATACAGCGGAATGCCTGCACGTTTAAGGCTGACGGTGACAATACTTAACGCACCGCAAATCAAAATGAAGCACAGGCGACCGAGCGTGCCGGAGAACTGTGGATCGTCGAGATTGGCAAAGGCAATCAGCAGCATGATCAGCGGCACAATCAGGCCAACCGTCAGCGAGTAGTAACGCATAGCACGCGCTACCCGCGCCTGCGGCCAGCGGAAGTGCACCACAAATAGCCCATCATGACGCGCAAAAGCAGCACTGATCATAAAGGCCCACAGCAGCGGCAGCGTGGCAGTGATGCCATCTCCAATCGCAACGGCAAACGGATAAGGCCAGGCATGCTGCAAACCAAAGCCCAGCGCGGCCCACAATACCGGCAGCGGCACGGCGACCAGAATCGACCAGAACACGGTGCGCAACGTCAGGCTAAAGCGGTCCTGAGTCACTTTGCCCACTTTGCTGGCGGAACGCGCCATAAAAGCATTGTAATGACGGCGCGAGCTGATGCTAAAGCCCACTAACAGCACTGCGCAGATGATTGGCATCACGGTTTCTTTGCTGGTAAACATCATCGCCAGCGCTTTACCGAGTTGCCCTAAGGTATCCAGCGACAGCAGGCGGGTTAAGTCACGCGCCACGTCAATCGGATACTTCAGGTCGATGGCGCTGACATCCGCCGTCCAGAACAGATAACGGTGGGTGGCTTCCTTCACTTCACCCAGGGCGTCCTGCAACTGCGTGTTCGACACCTTCAGCTTGGTGATTTCCAGAATTAGTGTATCGCAGCCGGAGATCAGTGAATTGAGCAGCTCGCGCTGGGTTTTCAACTGGGCTTCAAGAATACGGGTTTGCTCGCTGGTGAACGGCGTGCCGTCATCCTGCTTCTCTTTGCGCAGATCCTTTTGCCGCTCCAGCAAATCTTCATAATGCAGCCGTTGCACACGCAGTTGGCCCATCTCACTGTCTATCTGCTGCGACTTCGGCATATCCGGCAATCGGGCGACTTGCGCACGTAAGGCTTCACCCAGCAGATTCGAGGCGCCAAGCCATTGTGATTGTTCGCGCAGCGTGCTGAGAGCCTGGCGTACCTGTAGCGTTTGGTTGGTGGCCAGACGTTGCTGCGAAGCGACCAAATCCATACGTTGGGCTTGCGCATTCAGGTCGGCTGATAGCTCACGGTTGACACGGAATTGATCGCTGATCGAAGCCGGTAAATCGCCACTGTTTTCCGCCAGCTGTTCAGTGCGTTCGAGCGCCAGTTCCGCTTCTCGCTGACGCTGATTATTCAGCTGATTGCGCAACGATTGCAGATAGTTATCCAGCTGCGTCACTTTACGCTGATGCACTTCCGCCCGCATACGCGCCAGCTCCTGGCGATTATTGGCGGAGAGCTGTGCCAGTTCTAACTCATCCACACGGGCTTTATTGGCGGCATTCTCGGCCAGGCGGGCATAAATCTGCGCCTGAGCCAGCGGCGTAGCGGCCGCAGAAAAGCCCTGAGCACGGCGATCGCTTTCGGTCATCGCCCGGCGTGCGTCAGTCTGCTGCTGCGGTAACTGTGACAGTGAGTCACTGATTTCACGTGCGCGGTCCTGCTCTTGCTGCGCCTGGCGGCCTTCTTCCAGCAGCTGGCTGCTGATTTGCAGGATTTCCTGATCCAGCTCGGCGCTGCTCATGTTATTGCGCACCGTTTTACTGCTGTCGGTCAGTGTGGCGATCTGCTGACGCAGTTCACGTGCCAGCCGCGGAAAATCATCAATCACCTGCTGATACTGTTTAGCGCGCTCCAGCGATTCATCGCGCTCAGAGAGGAAATTGATCGCCGCTTCAATCGCCTGAACTTGTTCAGCTTGAGCAGGAGAGGCTTTGGCGGATTTGGCCGCATCCAGTTCCTGCTTCAACTGACTCGCGGGGGGAACGGTGGCTGCCAATACAGAACTGCTGAGCACCAGGCTCAGCAGTAGAGAGAGAAGAACGCGCACGGGAGAGGTTCCGGTTATTCAGCGAGCGGGGCGCTGTCGCCGGGCTGCGGCAGGGCAATCGCCAGCGGTTGGCCAAGGCGGGTTTTGCTCTCGGCTTCGAGACTTTCCGCCAGCTTGACGCGGCCCGGTGCGAACAGGTTAATCACCGTCGAACCGAGTTTGAAACGTCCCATTTCCTGACCTTTCAGCAGCACAACGGCCCCGTCATGATCCGCTGAAGGATAACGCCAGCGTTTAATCACCCCTTCACGTGGTGGCGTAATGGTGCCCGCCCACACGGTTTCGATGCTGCCCACAATGGTTGCCCCTACCAGGATCTGCACCATCGGGCCATGATCGGTATCGAAGACGCAGATCACACGCTCATTGCGTGCAAACAGGTTCGGGATGTTACGTGCTGTCAGTGGGTTCACAGAATAGAGATCGCCCGGCACATAAATCATTTCACGCAGTATGCCGTTACACGGCATGTGCACACGGTGGTAATCGCGCGGGGCAAGATAGGTGGTGATGAACTCACCATCGACGAACTTTTCTGCCAGATCGTCGTTACCGGCCAGCAAGGCCTGCAACGAATAGTAATGGCCTTTCGCCTGGAAGATCTGATCGCCTTCAATGCGGCCTAACTGGCTCACCGCGCCATCAGCTGGCAGCGCCAGCAGGGTCGCATCGGGATCAATCGGGCGCGCACCCTCTTTTAGCGGACGCACGAAGAAGTCATTGAAGGTGCGATAGCTACCAGTATGGGGTTTGCTGGCTTCGGCCATATCCACTTTGTAGTACCAGACAAACATGTCGATGACCGCTTTGGTCAGCCAGCCACCGCGACGACTGGCGCCCCAGCCGGCAAGTTCGGTCAGCCCTTTTTTAGGCAGAATATGATTCAGGCCGAGTTTAAAACGATCAAACACCGTTGCCTCCTGGCTTAATTACGCTTGGTTTACACAAAAGGGGGCGGATTGTAGCAGCGCCCCGGTCAGTTGGCGAATGTGCCGTTGTACCCGTTAATCTTCGCTGGCGGAAAAGTTTTTACGCGTTTTTACCTGCGCCATACTCTCCAGAATCCGGTGGTAGTTATCGAAGCGCGAGATGTTGATTGTTCCTTCCTCTACCGCTTCGCGAATGGCACAGCCGGGATCGGTATCATGCTTGCAGTCGCGGAAACGGCAACCGCCGATAAACTCACGAAATTCGACAAATCCACGGGTGATTTGTTCCGGCTCCAGATGCCATAAACCGAATTCACGTACACCTGGAGAATCTATCACGTCGCCGCCGTGCGGGAAGTGATACAGGCGTGAGGCGGTGGTGGTGTGTTGGCCCAGACCGGAGTTATCAGACACATCGTTGGTCAGAATCTCATCGCCCGCCAATTCCAGTCCCAACAGGTTGTTCAGCAAACTGGATTTACCCACACCAGATTGACCCGCAAAAATACTCACGCGATCGGTTAAGGCCTGTTCCAGCTCCGCCAGGCCATCTTTGGCACGGCTGGATACCATCAACACGCGATAGCCAATTTTGCGATAGATATCCATCTGCTCATCCACAAACGCGCGGGCTTCCGCGTCGAGCAGATCGGTTTTGTTCAGGACCAGCAGTGGCTCAACGCCCAGGGTTTCACTGGCCACCAGATAACGATCGATGATATTGAGCGACAGCTCCGGCAGGATCGCCGACACAATGATGATCTGATCGATGTTGGCCGCGATCGGTTTGACGCCATCATAGAAATCCGGACGCGTCAGTACCGTTTTACGTTCGTGAACTGCTTCCACAATGCCTTTACCGCCGCCAATCGCCGCACGCCACAGCACACGGTCACCGGTGACCAGTGAGCGAATGGTGCGACGGATATTGCAGCGATGCACTTCGCCCACGCCATCTTCCACATCTGCGTGCATGCCGAAACGGCTGATCACCACGCCTTCGCTCGCTTCTCCAAACAGGTTGTCATCCGGTTCCGGCTTTTCATTCCGTTGCTGCAGACGACGCTGATGGTTAGCGCTTACGCGACGTTGTTGACCCTTCGACAGTTTATTTTTGCTCACGCATCCTCTCACGGCTTTCGCCAGGCTTCGCCCCGCTGGGCAAAACGTCTATGATACACCTGAAACGAGTGTAATGACGACTTTGGCAACAGGCGGGAAACGCATGACAGCTGGAAATGAAAATAATCTGATTTGGATCGACCTGGAAATGACCGGATTGGATCCGGAGCAGGATCGCATTATTGAGATCGCCACGATCGTCACCGATGCCAACCTGAATATCCTGGCAGAAGGCCCGGTGTTTGCGGTGCATCAGTCTGATGAGCAATTGGCATTGATGGATGAGTGGAATGTGCGTACGCACACCAACAGTGGCCTGGTAGAACGTGTGAAAGCCAGCCAATACGACGACCGTGCTGCAGAGCTGGCGACCATCGAATTTCTCAAGCAGTGGGTTCCGGCTAACACTTCTCCGATTTGCGGCAACAGCATTGGCCAGGATCGTCGCTTCCTGTTCAAATACATGCCGGAGCTGGAAGCCTACTTCCACTACCGTTATCTGGATGTCAGCACGCTGAAAGAACTGGCGCGTCGCTGGAAACCCGATATCCTGCCGGGCTTCAAAAAAGCGGGCAGTCACCAGGCGCTGGATGATATCCGCGAGTCCGTTGCCGAGTTGGCCTACTACCGCGAACACTTCTTGCAACTTTAATCGCCTAAGGGTGCGCAGGAAATCATCAGGTTGCTGATTAAATCAGCAAACGCACTGAAAGCGCAAAATTTTGCTTTTAGACTCTTGCGACTGAAAGGATTTCTCGTATAATGCGCACCCCGTACCGGTGAAGAATTTATTACGGTGCGCAGCAGTAACACGAAGTTCCAGAATCAAGTATTTCGGTTTGCGGCAAGGCAGCAACTGAACGAATCACAGAGAGCTTACGTCAGAAAGTGACCTGTGTGAGTGAAGGAAGCTAACGCGGCAGCAAATTGAAAGACGAAGGTTATGCGGGAATAGCTCAGTTGGTAGAGCACGACCTTGCCAAGGTCGGGGTCGCGAGTTCGAGTCTCGTTTCCCGCTCCAAACTTCGTTAGCAGTAACCTCTTTGCGGGAATAGCTCAGTTGGTAGAGCACGACCTTGCCAAGGTCGGGGTCGCGAGTTCGAGTCTCGTTTCCCGCTCCAAAATCTCATATACACTAAAGTTATTTGCTCTCGGGCGTAATCAGACTTAAAACTGCTGCAGTCTTTATCGATCTCATGCGGCCTGGTTTTCTTTCTGGAAATTTTACGTACCGCATTAGCACCAACGATGCCTGTAGTCTGTTGCAGTTATCTTACAGGTTATCCACAATGCGCCTGCAACGTACCGACGGCGTTTTACCCTATCTGCAAAACTGTTTTGAACAGAGTTATCCACAAGCTCTGGACAAGCCCCTGCGCGCAATATTCTACTTAAATGTTTACAATAATCATTTAACTCATTGATTGTTAATGAATTAAAGGTATTTCAGTCTGTGAATAGTCTTGGTAGACGATATAATGATCCTCGTCACTATTCGGCTTTATAATTTTATTCACAGCATGTGGAAAAGGATTTTATCCTGCGCGATTGGTTAATCACGCATCACGGACCAGGCCTTTCTCGACGGCGCGCACTAAGCGCTGTTTCTTCGCGGGCTGAACATCCACGCTCTGTGCCGCACGCCTCTGTAATTGCTGCGTGATGGCCCAGTCAATATGCTCATCCAGCATGGCGTTTTCACCGCTACGCATTTGCAACGCCGCCAGATTTTCTTCTGCCCAGGGCGCATTGCCCAATGCTACTGCGATATTCCTCAGCCAGCGTAAGTGGCCGATGCGGCGGATCGCAGAGCCTTCAGTGACTCGCAAGAATTTCGCTTCATCCCACTTGAAGAGATCCACCAACGGCGGCGCGTGCAGCACCGCGCGCGGCGAGAAATCATCTTCATCGGTCAACTGACCATAACGATTCCACGGACAGATAAGCTGGCAATCGTCACATCCATAGATGCGGTTACCAATCAGCGGACGGAATTCTTCCGGTATCGCACCTTCCAGCTCAATAGTGAGATAGGAAATACAGCGCCGCGCGTCAACCACATAAGGCTCAACGATAGCGGAAGTCGGGCAAATAGTGATGCAGGCGACGCAGCGACCGCACTGTTCTTCCTGTGGCTGATCGACGGGCAACGGCAAATCAATCAGCAACTCGCCGAGAAAGAACCAGGAACCGGCTTCGCGATTGAGAATGAGCGAGTGTTTACCGGTCCAGCCCAAGCCTGCTTTGGCGGCAATCGGCCGTTCAAGGATGGGGGCGGAATCGACAAATGGGCGAAAGTTGAGTTCGCCACAATGCGCCTGAATCATTTCTCCAAGCTTTTTCAGGCGATTGCGCAATACTTTGTGATAATCGCGGCCCAGCGCATAGCGGCTGACATAGCCCAGCTGAGGATTTTTTAAGGTGCTGGCAAACGCCGCTTTGGCCGGAAGGTAGTTCATGCGCACGCTGATCACGCGCAGTGTGCCGGGCAGGAGTTCATGCGGACGCGCACGCATCATGCCGTGGCGCGCCATCCAGTCCATCTCTCCGTGATACTGCTTCTCCAGCCAATCCTGTAATTTGGGCTCTTCAGCGCTAAGATCGGTATCGCAAATACCAACCTGCTGAAAGCCGAGTTCGCGCCCCCACTGTTTAATTTGGTGGGCAAGCTGTTGAAGATCGAGAGGGTATGACATGAGAAACCAGGCAATTGAAGCAAACCCGCGCAGTTTACCACACTCTGTCTGGCCTGCGCAGGCGATAGGGCAACTGGAGCGCGATGCGGCGGATAGCCTGGGTTTAACCTTGTATGAATTGATGCTGCGCGCCGGACAGGCGAGCTACGAACGGGTGCGGGCGCAATGGCCGCAGGCGCAGCATTGGCTGATTCTGTGCGGACAGGGTAATAACGGGGGCGATGGCTATGTGGTGGCGCGGTTGGCACAGGCTGCGGGGCTAGAGGTGACACTGCTGGCATGTACCGGTAATAAGCCGCTGCCGGAAGAAGCGCAGCAGGCGCAAGAAGCCTGGCTGGCGGCGGGCGGGGTGATACATGCCCCGGATGCGTCATGGCCGCAAAACATTGATGTGATCATCGATGCATTGCTCGGTACCGGCATCAATCGTGCACCAGCCGCGCCTTACGCTGAATTGATTGATCTGGCCAATGCACATGCCGCGCCCATCTTCGCGATAGATATTCCATCGGGGTTGAATGCTGCCACTGGCACCACGCCGGGCAATGCCATCAACGCGGATGTCACCCTGAGTATGATTGTGTTGAAACCGGGATTGTTGACTGGTAAAGCTCGCGATCACGTGGGTCGATTACATTGTGATGCGCTAGGCCTGAACGCCTTCCTCGCGGGCGAGACGGATCCCATTCAACGCTACGATGCGGCTGATCTGGTGCACTGGCTGAAACCACGAAAAGCCACTTCGCACAAAGGTGACCATGGACGTTTAGTGGTAGTGGGAGGGGATACTGGCACCGCCGGGGCGATTCGAATGACGGCGGAAGCGGCGCTGCGCAGTGGTGCTGGGCTTGTGCGCGTGCTCACGCATGAAGATAATATCGGCCCGATTCTGACCGCGCGACCGGAGCTTATGGTCGATGCGCTAAATGATGAAACGCTGGAACAGGCCCTGCAATGGGCAGACGTGATCGCTATCGGGCCCGGACTGGGACAACGTGAGTGGGCTCAGAAGGCACTGAAAAAAGTCGCGTCTAGTGAAAAGCCGATGCTTTGGGATGCTGATGCGCTTAACCTGCTGGCAATCAAGCCGGATTACCGTCAGAATCGCATCATTACTCCGCATCCTGGCGAGGCCGCACGGCTGTTAGGCGTGAAGACCAGTGAGGTCGAGCGCGACCGCTTACAGGCGGCGCAAACGCTCGCTAAACGCTACGGCGGTGTGGTGGTGCTGAAAGGCGCAGGCACGATCGTGGCCAGCGCGGCAGGTGACATCGCGATTGCGGATGTAGGCAATGCAGGGATGGCATCCGGCGGCATGGGCGATGTCCTGAGCGGTATCATTGCGGCCATGCTGGGCCAGAAACTGACTTTACTTGAGGCAGCCTGCGCGGGCTGTGTCGCACACGGTGCAGCGGCAGATGCGGTTGCCCGGCAGCGCGGTACGCGCGGCATGTTAGCCACTGATTTGTTCGAACTGCTGTGGCAGTTTGTTAATCCAGAGATGATCCAACAATAAAGCATGAAAACCTGTGTTATCCCTTTGCCCGATGAGGCGGCAACCCTAAATCTGGGTGCGCAACTTGCCCGCGTTTGCAGCAGCGCGTTGGTGATCTATCTTTATGGCGATCTCGGCGCCGGTAAAACCACGTTTAGCCGCGGCTTTTTGCAGGCGCTTGGCCATCAGGGTAATGTGAAAAGCCCAACCTATACGCTGGTGGAGCCCTACGAACTCGGCTCACGCACGCTGTATCACTTCGATCTTTATCGCCTGGCCGATCCTGAAGAGCTGGAGTTTATGGGTATCCGCGATTACTTCAGCGGGGATGCATTGTGCCTGGTCGAATGGCCGCAGCAGGGCGCTGGCGTATTACCCGAGCCCGATCTGGCATTGACGCTGCGCTACGTGGACGCGGCGCGAGAAGCGGAGATCAGCGCGGTTTCTGCAGTGGGTGAAACGCTGCTGGCCCAGTTCCAGCAAGGCAGGGAGTCGGCATGACCGCATGGATGAAAGGGATTCTGCTGGCTGCGCTCTGTATCGTTTCTGCTTCTGCGTTATCTGCCACCTTGTCAGATATCAAAGTCGAAAACGGCGACAGTCAGGCAACCGTCACGCTGAGTTTTAATGGTCAACCCGTGTATGGTTTCTTCCCGCTGCATAACCCCAATCGTGTGGTGCTGGATATTCGGCAAAGTGGCGCGATTAAGGGCTTGCCGCTGAACTTTAGCGGCGAAAACATCGTACAACGCATTCGCAATAGCCAGCCGAAAGATAAACAGAGTATTCGTTTGGTGTTCGAACTGACGCAGGCGGCACACACGCGTGCCAGCACCCAACGTGACGGCAATCAGTATCGCGTGGTGTTTACCATTCGCGGTACGCAACCGGCAAAACGCAGCACTGCTGCCGCACCGGTGACCACCGCTCGCCAGAGCGAGAGTGCGGCGAATCCCTTTAATGCCAATCCGGTGACCACCGTCACCAACAGCAACACCACGGTACGTCCGGGTGGCGCCGTTTCACGCAATGACACGGTGATTGTGGCGATTGATGCCGGCCACGGTGGTCAGGATCCCGGCGCATCGGGCCAGCATGGCCTGCACGAGAAGAACGTCACCATTGCCATTGCGCGCAAACTGAAAGCGCTGATGGATCAGGACCCGATGTTTAAGCCCGTGCTGACGCGAAACGGCGATTACTTTATCTCGGTGATGGGGCGTTCCGAGGTGGCGCGAAAAGAGAATGCCAATTTACTGGTATCGATTCACGCCGACGCCGCGCCCAACCATTCGGCGACCGGCGCATCCGTTTGGGTGTTATCAAACCGCCGCGCCAATAACGAAATGGCGAACTGGCTGGAACAGAAAGAGAAGCAGTCCGAATTGCTGGGCGGTGCCGGTGATTTACTGGCAAACAGCCAGGCTGATCCTTACTTAAGCCAGGCGGTACTGGATCTGCAATTCGGGCATTCACAGCGCGTTGGCTATGATGTCGCGGTGAAAGTGCTGCAGCAACTGCGCGGAGTGACGCCGTTGCACAAACGTTTACCGGAGCATGCCAGCTTAGGCGTGTTGCGTTCCCCGGATATCCCTTCTTTACTGGTTGAGACTGGCTTTATCAGTAACGCGGCGGAGGAGCGGCTGCTTGGCAGCAGCGCGTATCAGGAGAAAATTGCTCAGTCGATCTATAAAGGACTGCGCAACTATTTCCTCGCGCATCCGCTGCAATCCATCCCAAAGGAGGAAAACCGGCCGCTGGACAGCGCACCAGCGGTTAGCGTTGCCAGCAACCCGGCAACCGGAACCGTGCAATACACTGGCGCGACGCAGCGCCATACGGTGACGCGTGGTGAGACGTTGTCAGGTATTGCCGCCAAATACGGTGTCAGCATGGCAACTCTGCGTGACCTCAATAGCCTGAAACGCGATGTGGTGTGGGTCGGGCAACACTTGAAAGTCCCGGCAAAATCGGGCGTGAGCGTGACCGCTGCGAGGCGTCCTACCCGACACAAAGTGGTACGCGGTGATTCACTCACTGGGATCGCCGCTCATTATGGTGTCAGCCCCAAAGCCATCATGCAGGCGAATAATATGAAGTCGAGCAACGTGATGCTGGGGCAAAACTTAAAGATTCCACAATCCTGATTGCTGGCGCTGCGGCGCCAGTCTGCTTAAAGGATCACCACCATGCCAATACAGATTTTACCGCCGCAGCTGGCGAACCAGATTGCCGCCGGCGAAGTGGTTGAGCGCCCGGCATCGGTCGTAAAAGAGCTGGTGGAAAACAGTCTTGATGCCGGCGCGACGCGCATTGACGTTGATATCGAAAAAGGCGGCGCGAAGTTGATTCGCATCCGCGATAACGGTTGTGGCATCGCCAAAGCCGAACTGGCCATGGCATTGGCTCGCCATGCCACCAGTAAAATTGCTTCGCTGGATGATCTTGAGGCGATTATGAGCCTCGGTTTTCGCGGCGAAGCCCTCGCCAGTATCAGTTCGGTTTCACGCCTCACGCTAACCTCTCGCACCGCGGATCAACACGAAGCCTGGCAAGCCTATGCGGAAGGACGTGATATGGATGTCACGGTGAAACCTGCAGCACATCCTGTCGGGACGTCGCTGGAAGTGCTCGATCTGTTTTACAACACCCCGGCGCGCCGCAAGTTTATGCGCACCGAGAAGACCGAATTTACCCATATTGATGAAGTGATTCGCCGTATCGCGCTGGCGCGCTTTGACGTGGCAATTTCGCTGACCCACAACGGCAAGATGATTCGCCAGTATCGTGCGGTGGATCAGGAAGCGCAGCGTGAACGCCGTCTTGGCGCTATCTGTGGCACCCCCTTTATGCAACATGCTCTGCGCATTGACTGGCAGCATGACGATTTGGCGTTGCGTGGATGGGTGGCCGATCCCGCCGGGTCACGTCAGGTGACGGATCTGCAATATTGTTACGTCAATGGCCGCATGATGCGTGACAAGCTGATCAACCATGCGATTCGGCAGGCGTATCAGACGCAGTTGGGGGAAGATCAACAACCCGCTTATGTGCTGTATCTGGAGATCGATCCCCATCAGGTGGATGTCAACGTTCATCCCGCCAAGCACGAAGTCCGTTTTCACCAGTCACGGCTGGTGCATGATTTCATCTGGCAGGGCGTCATGAGTGCGTTGCAGGCGAGCCGTGCCGCAGAGTTGCCCATCGCGCATGCGGAAGAGCCCGCGCCAAAGTGGCAGCCAGAGAACCGACAGGCCGCGGGTGCGAATCACTTTGCGCAACCCGTGAGCCCATCACGCAATAGCACCAGCTCCAGCTCCAGCAGCAGCGGTGCGGCTGCGGCGGGAACGCACGCGGGTTGGCAGAATAAAGAGCCGGTGTATCGTGCACGTGAAGGGGCCGCCTACCAGCAGTTAATGAAAACGCCTGTGGCCGAAGCCCCTCGCGCCGCCGCGCCGCAACCGGCTCCCGTGCGTCAGCCTGAAGCACGCGAAGCGCCGTTGGCTGCACATGCGCAAAGTTTTGGTCGTGTGCTGAGCGTGATGCATGAGCAATATGCGCTGCTGGAACGGGGTCATCAATTACAGTTGTTGTCACTGAATGTGGCCTCACGCTGGCTGAAACAGGCCCAGTTACAACCGGGAGAAGAGGGCTTGAAACCTCAACCTTTACTGATCCCGGTCCGGCTGAAAATTGCCAAAGAAGAGTTGAATGTGATCGATGTTCAGGGCGCGTTATTGAGGCTGATGGGCATTGATTTACAACGAGAAGGTCAGCACGTCACCTTACGCGCCGTCCCTTTACCGTTACGCACACAAAATTTACAAATCTTGATTCCAGAACTGTTAGGCTACTTGGCCCGGCAGCAAGAGGTTTCTGCATCTGCGTTGGCCCAATGGCTGGCACGTCGTGATGATGCAGAACACGCTCACTGGAATCACTCGCAGGCGATTGCACTGCTGGCAGAGCTGGAAAGGCTATGCCCGCATCTGCTCAAGTCGCCGCCTTCAGGTCTGTTACAGACCATTGAGATTGAGAGCGCGATTAACGCGTTGAAGCATGAGTGAACTAAACCAGGCTAGCCGGCCAAAGGCAATTTTTTTGATGGGGCCTACCGCCTCCGGTAAGACGGCATTAGCGATTTCGCTGCGTCAGCAACTTCCGGTGGAACTTATCAGCGTTGACTCTGCCTTAATCTATCGCGGGATGGATATTGGCACGGCGAAACCGTCGGCAGAAGAGTTAGCACTGGCGCCCCATCGTTTGCTGGACATTCGCGATCCGGCGGAAGCGTATTCCGCCGCTGAGTTTCGTCGCGATGCGCTGGCAGAAATGGCGGAGATTACCCAAAAGGGTAAGATTCCGTTGCTTGTTGGTGGAACCATGCTCTACTTCAAGGCGTTGCTTGAAGGATTGTCGCCGTTGCCCTCGGCCGATCCCGAGGTGCGTCAGCGGATAGAGCAAATGGCGGCGGAGAAAGGGTGGGAAGCCCTACACCGCCAGCTGTGTGAAATCGATCCGGTCGCCGGTAGTCGTATTCATCCGAATGATCCGCAGAGACTTTCGCGAGCACTGGAAGTTTTTTTTATTTCGGGTAAAACTTTAACGGAACTGACAAAAACATCCGGCGAAGCGTTACCCTACGACGTGTACCAGTTTGCTATCGCTCCGGCAAATCGTGAACTGATACATCAACGCATTGCGTTGCGTTACGACCAGATGCTAGCGTCAGGATTTGAAGCGGAGGCTCGTGAACTGTTTGCACGAGGTGATTTGCATACGGATATGCCTTCCATTCGTTGTGTAGGTTATCGCCAGATGTGGTCTTATCTCTCTGGTGAAATCGATTACGACGAAATGGTTTATCGGGGAATTTGCGCCACCCGGCAGCTCGCTAAACGCCAGATGACCTGGTTACGTGGCTGGCCAAACGTCCATTGGTTAGACAGTGACGAGCCAGAATTAGCCCGTAATGCGGTGCTTCAGGTAGTTAGTGCGTAGCAGGGATGATTGTGTACAATTGGTCCGTTATCGTGCGCAAATTTTTACGCAGTTTTTCTGAACCACGGTTCTTAAAGTAACAAACAACAAGCATATAAGGAAAAGATAGAATGGCTAAGGGGCAATCATTACAAGACCCGTTTTTGAACGCATTGCGTCGTGAACGTGTACCGGTTTCGATCTATTTGGTGAATGGTATTAAGCTGCAAGGACAAATTGAATCCTTTGATCAGTTCGTCATTCTGTTGAAAAACACGGTTAGCCAGATGGTGTACAAGCACGCCATCTCTACAGTGGTTCCTTCTCGTCCGGTTTCGCACCATAGCAACAACCCGGGCGGTAGCGGTGGCAGCAGCAATTACCACCATAGCGGAAGCAACCAGGGCGCTCAGTCGCAGCCACAACAAGACGGCGATAACGCAGAATAATTTTGCGCTGCCGTAAAGCCAGGGCTGGGGAGCGAAAGCGTTTTCCCGTCCTGGTTATTTTATTTTAGCGAGGTTATAGCTTGTTTGACCGTTATGATGCCGGTGAGCAGGCCGTACTGGTACACATCTGGTTCTCCCAAGACAAAGAGCTGGAAGATTTGCAGGAGTTCGAAACTCTTGTCTCTTCTGCGGGCGTCGAAGCGCTGCATGTGATTACTGGCAGCCGTAAAGCGCCACATCCCAAATATTTTGTCGGTGAAGGAAAGGCAGTTGAAATTGCCGATGCGGTGAAAGCGAGTGGAGCATCGGTCGTATTATTCGATCATGCCTTATCGCCTGCCCAGGAACGTAATCTCGAGCGAGTGTGTGAATGTCGCGTTGTCGACCGCACTGGCTTAATTCTCGATATTTTTGCTCAGCGCGCCCGTACCCATGAGGGTAAATTACAGGTCGAGCTGGCACAGTTACGCCACATGGCAACCCGTTTGGTGCGTGGATGGACGCACCTTGAGCGCCAAAAAGGCGGTATTGGTTTACGTGGTCCCGGTGAAACGCAGCTGGAAACGGACCGCCGCTTACTGCGTAATCGCATTAGTCTCATCCTTTCTCGCCTTGAGCGTGTGGAGAAGCAGCGCGAACAGGGCCGACAAGCACGCGCCAAAGCCGATGTGCCGACCGTTTCGCTGGTGGGATACACCAACGCCGGCAAATCTACCCTGTTCAATGCGGTGACGTCAGCCAATGTATATGCGGCCGATCAGCTGTTTGCGACTCTCGATCCGACACTGCGTCGCCTGAATGTGGCAGACGTGGGTGAGGTGGTTTTAGCGGATACCGTTGGGTTTATTCGCCACTTACCGCATGACTTAGTGGCGGCCTTTAAAGCCACACTGCAGGAAACACGTCAGGCGACGCTCTTGCTGCACGTGATTGACGCTGCCGATTTGCGCGTCAACGACAACATCGACGCCGTTAATGAAGTATTGGCAGAAATCGAATCGGATGAAATTCCCATGCTGTTGATTATGAATAAAATCGACATGCTGGACGGTTTTGTGCCGCGTATTGATCGTGATGAAGAGAATAAGCCGACACGCGTCTGGCTTTCTGCTCAGAGCGGTGAAGGTCTACCCTTACTTTGGCAGGCGCTGTCTGAACGCTTAGCCGGTGAAATTGCGCAGTATGATTTACGTCTGCCGCCAGAAGCGGGCCGTTTGCGCAGCCGCTTCTACCAACTGCAGGCGATTGAGAAAGAATGGAATGAAGATGATGGTTCTGTAGGTATGCACGTGCGAATGCCAATCGTTGACTGGCGTCGTTTGTGCAAACAGGAACCGTCATTAGCCAGTTATATTGTTTGATATTGCCCTAACGCCTTTACCTAACTTGTTGAAAATTGCTGCAATTATTTCTCTGGGCCGCAATTCGAAAGAGGAAGGGTAAAAAACGTAAATACAATAAATGGAGTAGAAACATGGCGTGGAATCAGCCCGGAAATAACGGACAGGACCGCGACCCGTGGGGAAGCAGCAATAATCAAGGCGGCAACTCTGGGGGAAATAAGGGAGGGCGCGATCAGGGGCCTCCTGATCTGGATGATATCTTCCGTAAGTTGAGTAAAAAACTCGGCGGACTGGGCGGTGGCAAACAGAGTGACAACAATGGCCAGCGCGGCGGCGGTAGCGGTGGCAAACTGGTTGGCATCGTTGCCGTAGCCGCAGTGGTCATCTGGGCTGCCAGCGGTTTCTACACCATCAAAGAAGCAGAACGTGGCGTTGTGACCCGTTTTGGTAAGTTCAGCCATCTGGTTGAACCGGGCCTGAACTGGAAGCCAACCTTTATCGATCAGGTGCGTGCCGTTAACGTTGAAGCCGTGCGTGAACTGGCCGCCTCTGGCGTGATGCTGACGTCGGACGAAAACGTGGTGCGCGTGGAAATGAACGTGCAGTACCGCGTAACCAATCCTGAGCAGTATTTGTATGCGGTCACCAGCGCTGACGACAGTTTGCGTCAGGCCACCGACAGTGCGCTGCGCGGTGTGATTGGTCGTTCTACCATGGATCGTATCCTCACTGAAGGCCGTACCGTGGTGCGTAGCGAGACGCAACGTGAGCTGGATGAAACCATCCGTCCTTACAACATGGGGATTACCCTGCTTGACGTCAACTTCCAGGCGGCACGTCCACCGGAAGAAGTGAAGGCCTCGTTTGACGATGCCATCGCCGCACGTGAAAACCGCGAGCAGTACGTGCGTGAAGCAGAAGCCTATTCGAATGAAGTGCAGCCGCGTGCGAACGGTCAGGCGCAACGTATTCTGGAAGAAGCCCGCGCTTACAAAGAGCGTACGGTGTTAGAAGCGCAGGGTGAAGTGGCACGCTTTGCTTTACTGCTGCCGGAATACAAAGCCGCACCGCAAATCACCAAAGAGCGTCTGTATATCGAAAGCATGGAACGCGTGCTGAGCCATACACGTAAAGTCCTGGTTAACGACCGTGGTAACAGCCTGATGGTGCTGCCACTGGATCAACTGATGCGTGGTGGTCAGATTTCTGGCAGCCAGGCTGGCCAGAAAAACACTAATTTGATGAAGCTGCCTTCGTCTGGCAGCAGTGCCAGCAATGATGACTCTTCGTCTTATAGTCCGAGCAGCATCATGGACCAGCGTCGCGCCAATGCGTTACGCAACGATACCCAGCGCGCAGGGAGGGAGTAATCGATGCGTAAGCCAATTATTGCCGTAATTATTGTCGTCCTGGTGGCGCTGTACGCATCGCTGTTCGTGGTGCAAGAAGGTGAGCGCGGTATCGTGCTGCGCTTCGGTAAAGTTCTGCGCGATAGCGAGAACAAGCCGCAGGTTTATGAGCCGGGTCTGCATTTCAAGATCCCATTCATTGAAACTGTGAAGTCGCTGGATGCACGTATCCAGACCATGGACAACCAGGCCGATCGCTTTGTTACCAAAGAGAAGAAAGACCTGATCGTTGATTCCTACATCAAGTGGCGTATCAGTGATTTTAGCCGCTACTACCTGGCAACGGGCGGTGGTGATGTTTCTCAGGCTGAAGTGTTGCTGAAACGTAAGTTTAGTGACCGTCTGCGCTCTGAGATGGGGCGCCTGGATGTGAAAGACATCGTGACGGATTCACGTGGTCGTTTGACTACCGACGTGCGTGATGCGTTGAACACCGGTACCGCAGGCAGTGATGACGAAGTGCAGACGCCAGCCGCAGATGATGCGATTGCCAGCGCGGCAGCCCGCGTAGAGCGTGAAACCAACAGCAGCGAGCCAGCACCGAACCCGAACAGTATGGCTGCCCTGGGTATTCAGGTGGTTGACGTACGCATCAAGCAGATCAACCTGCCAGCTGAAGTGTCTGATGCTATCTACAACCGTATGCGCGCTGAGCGTGAAGCGGTTGCCCGTAGCCAGCGTTCACAAGGTCAGGAAGAGGCTGAAAAACTGCGTGCTCAGGCGGATTACCAGGTCACACGTACTTTGGCTGAAGCCCAGCGTCAGGCATTGATTTCACGTGGTGAAGGTGATGCGCAGGCAGCAAAACTGTTTGCAGATGCTTTCGGTCAGGATCCTGATTTCTATGCCTTTATCCGCAGCCTGCGTGCTTACGAGAACAGCTTCTCTGATAACCAGGATGTGATGGTGTTGAGCCCGGATAGCGATTTCTTCCGCTTTATGAAGGCACCGACTAACACCGCGCGTTAAGAACTGATATAACCTTGAGGCCGACAATGTTGTCGGCCTTTTTTTTGGGAAAAATAGAATGAACACAACCATCTGGATGGCGCTGGCATTAGTTCTGGTGCTGGAAGGGCTGGGTCCGATGTTTCTGCCGCGTATCTGGCGCCGCATGATTCTGTCTATGGCGCAGTTGCCCGATCGCATCCTGCATCGTTTTGGTGGTGGATTAGTGGTAGCGGGCGTGGTGATTTATTACATGCTGAGCGTGCACGCGAGCGCATAGCATTAAATTTGAGCGATAACGCACGCCTAAATTGTGTCTTGCAGTCTATGTTTCCCCCAACATGTTGTATTGATCAAAACGCGGGCAAAAAACCGCGCAATCGTATGCTAAAAGTGCTGAAAGTGAGCAAAACCGATGGTAGAATCCATTTTTAAGCAATCGGTGATTTTGAAAAAATGGGTAAGAACGTCGTCGTACTGGGCACCCAATGGGGTGACGAAGGTAAAGGTAAGATCGTAGACCTTCTGACTGAACGCGCGAATTACGTTGTGCGTTACCAGGGTGGCCACAATGCAGGCCATACACTTGTCATCAACGGTGAAAAAACCGTCCTCCACTTAATTCCATCTGGCATCCTGCGTGATAACGTGACCAGCATCATTGGTAATGGTGTTGTATTGTCGCCTGAAGCGCTGATGAAAGAGATGAAAGGTCTGGAAGAGCGCGGTGTGCCGGTACGTGAACGTCTGCTGATCTCTGAAGCATGTCCACTGATTCTGCAATATCACGTCGCGATGGACGTGGCGCGCGAAAAAGCGCGTGGCGCCAAAGCGATTGGTACCACCGGTCGTGGTATCGGTCCAGCTTACGAAGATAAAGTTGCACGTCGCGGTCTGCGCGTGAGCGACCTCTTCAATAAAGAAACCTTCGCCGTTAAGCTGAAAGAAATCGTCGATTTCTACAACTTCCAGCTGGTTAACTACTACAAAACTGATGCGGTTGACTACGAAAAAGTGCTGAGCGATACGTTGGCTGTGGCTGACATTCTGACCAGCATGGTGGTTGACGTTTCTGACCTGTTGGACGGTGCGCGCAAGCGTGGCGATCTGATCATGTTCGAAGGCGCACAGGGTACGCTGCTGGATATCGACCACGGTACTTATCCGTATGTGACCTCGTCTAACACCACCGCAGGTGGCGTGGCGACGGGCTCCGGTATTGGCCCACGTTATGTTGATTACGTGCTGGGTATCGTTAAAGCTTACTCAACGCGTGTTGGTGCGGGTCCATTCCCTACCGAACTGTTTGACGAAACTGGCGAGTTCCTGTGTGCACAGGGCCACGAATTTGGCGCGACCACCGGTCGTCGTCGTCGTACCGGCTGGCTGGATGCGGTTGCCGTTCGTCGCGCAGTACAGATCAACTCCCTGTCAGGTTTCTGCATGACCAAACTGGACGTGCTGGATGGCCTGAAAGAAGTGAAAATCTGTGTGGCTTATCGCATGCCGGATGGCCGCGAGATGACCACCACGCCACTGGCTGCGGAGGGTTGGGAAGGTATTGAGCCAATCTACGAAACCATGCCTGGCTGGAGCGAAACCACCTTTGGTGTGAAAACGCTGGAAGGTCTGCCACAGGCCGCGCGTGACTACATCAAGCGTGTAGAAGAAGTGACCGGTGTGCCGATTGATATTATTTCAACTGGCCCGGACCGTAGTGAGACCATGATTCTGCGCGACCCGTTCGACGCATAATCTTACATGGCCGGACACTGTCCGGCCTTTGTTTATCCGCTCTTTGACTCCGCTCACTCTCTTTTTTCTTGCAATTATCGATACTTGCTTAAGAAAAAACGCACCGGCTTCCACGCTCTGGTTTATCATCATACTTAAATACCACGCCGACCGGCGCATAACCCTAACGCCCGATGATTCACCGAGGTATATGTGCAGCTAACGAGTTTCACCGATTATGGTCTGCGTGCGCTGATTTACATGGCGACGTTGCCGGAAGGTAAGCAGACCAACATTACCGAAGTCACCGATACCTACGGGGTGTCGCGTAACCATATGGTTAAAATCATCAACCAACTCAGCCGGGCTGGCTTTGTCGCCGCGACACGCGGTAAAAACGGCGGAATTCGTTTAGGCATGGACCCGGAAAAAATCGTCATTGGTCAGGTAGTGAGAAAAATGGAGCCTTTGCAGCTGGTGAACTGTGAAGAGTGCGCCATCACACCGGCCTGTCGTCTGCGCAAGGCGCTGCACGATGCGGTCCAGTTATTCCTCAAAGAGCTGGATAACTATACGTTGGCCGATCTGGTCAAAGATAACGATTCACTGTACCAAATTTTATTGTCCGAACCGCCGGTGGCAATCCAAATTAAATGACATCGGAGGAACCGTAATGTCAAAAGATCCTTATCAGGATAGAGAAGCAGAAAAGTACGACAACCCCATTCCAAGCCGCGAATTTATTCTGGCGCTGTTAGAAAAGCGTGAGAAACCCATCAATCGCGATGAAATTGCCCAGGAATTGAATATCACCAGCGAAGAGCAGCTCGAAGCGCTGCGCCGTCGTCTGCGCGCCATGGAGCGTGACGGTCAGCTGGTGTTTACCCGTCGTCAATGTTACGCCCTGCCAGAACGCCTCGACTTACTGCGCGGCAAAGTGATTGGTCACCGTGATGGCTATGGCTTCTTGCGCGTCGAAGGCCAGAAAGATGATTTCTATCTCTCTGCTGAGCAGATGAAATTCTGCCTGCACGGTGATGTGATTCTGGCACAGCCGGGTAGTGCAGACCGTAAAGGTCGCCGTGAAGCGCGCGTGGTGCGCGTGCTGGAACCACGCAACAGCCAAATTGTTGGCCGTTACTTTACCGATGCCGGCACCGGTTTTGTGGTGCCGGATGACAGCCGCCTGAGCTTCGACATCCTGATTCCGCAGGAAGAAACCCAAGGCGCGCGCATGGGCTCGGTGGTGGTTGTAGAGATCGTCCAGCGCTCAACCCGTCGCACCAAAGCCATTGGTAAGGTCACCGAGATTCTCGGCGATAACATGGGCACCGGTCTTGCGGTCGATATGGCGCTGCGCACCCACGAGATCCCACATACCTGGCCAGAAGAAGTTGAGAAAGAGATTTCGAAACTGCAAGAACAGGTGCCAGAAGCGGCTAAGAAAGGCCGCGTCGATCTGCGTGAGTTACCGCTCGTCACCATCGATGGTGAAGATGCGCGTGACTTCGATGATGCCGTTTACTGCGAGAAAAAACGCGGTGGTGGCTGGCGTCTGTGGGTGGCGATTGCGGATGTCAGCTATTACGTGCGTCCAGGCACGGCGTTAGATGACGAAGCGCATCAGCGCGGCACGTCGGTTTACTTCCCGTCACAAGTGGTGCCGATGCTGCCGGAGATCCTCTCCAACGGTTTGTGCTCGCTGAACCCGCAGGTGGATCGTCTGTGCATGGTGTGCGAGATGACCATCTCTTCCAGCGGCAAGCTCACCGGCTATAAGCACTACGAGGCGGTGATGAACTCCCACGCGCGTCTGACCTACACCAAGGTGTGGAACATTCTGCAGGGCGATACCGAGCTGCGTGAGCAGTATGCCGCGCAGGTGAAACACCTTGAAGAGCTGCATCACATGTATCAGGAGCTGGAAACCGCACGTGAGCAGCGTGGCGGCATCTCCTTCGAAACGGAAGAGGCCAAATTTATCTTCAATGCGGAGCGTCGTATTGATCGCGTTGAACGTACCGTGCGTAACGATGCGCACAAGCTGATCGAAGAGTGCATGATTCTCGCCAACATCGCCTCGGCGCGTTATGTTGAGAAGCATCAGGAACCGTCACTGTTCCGCGATCACGATCGTCCAACCGAAGATAGCATCAAAAGCTTCCGCACCGTATTGAACGAGCTGGGCTTGAGCCTGCCAGGAGGCGCGAAACCGCAGCCTGTCGACTATGCCGAATTGCTCAAGCAAGTAGCCGATCGCCCCGATGCAGAAATGCTGCAAACCATGTTGCTGCGCTCAATGAAGCAAGCGGTGTACGATCCTGAAAACCGTGGTCACTTTGGCCTGGCGTTGCAGTCCTATGCGCACTTCACCTCACCGATTCGCCGCTACCCTGATCTGCTGTTGCACCGCGCGATCAAATACCTGCTGGCGAAAGAGCAGGGCACGCTGAAAGGTAACACCACGCCAAACGGCGGCTATCACTACGATATGCAGCAGATGTTGCAGCTCGGTCAGCACTGTTCGATGACCGAACGCCGTGCTGATGAAGCCACGCGTGATGTCGCGGACTGGCTGAAATGTGACTTTATGCAGGATCAGGTTGGCAACGTGTTTAGCGGCGTGATCTCCAGCGTGACCGGATTTGGCTTCTTCGTGCGTCTCAACGATCTGTTTATCGATGGCCTGGTGCACGTCTCTTCGCTGGACAACGATTACTACCGTTTCGATCCAATTGGTCAGCGTCTGATTGGCGAATCTGGTGGCCGTACTTATCGTTTAGGCGATACGGTGGAAGTGCGTGTGGAAGCGGTGCACATGGATGAGCGCAAAATCGACTTTGCGCTGATCTCCAGTAAGCGTGCGCCGCGCGGTGAAGGTAAAACCGAGCGCGAACGTGAGAAGCGCGGCGGCAAGCCACCGGCCAGACGTCGTCGCGATGCGGGTAAGAAGGGCACATTCGAGCCAGATTCAGCGTTCCGCAGCGAGAAGAAGCAGCATGCGCCTGCTGAAAAATCGGCTAAAACTGAGAAAAAAGGCAAAAAAGTCTCTGAGAAAACCCGTAAAATCGCCGCCGCCACCAAGGCCAAGCGCGGGTCGAAGAAGAAACCTAACGAAGCTTGAGGGTTGGCTCGCGAAGCCTGAAGACCTGATCGCACTTTGAAGGTGGGGTCGCCTTAAACGGCGCCCCAAAGTTAGGCTAGCGTGCTTTGATGGCGCCCGCTCGACAGATCATGGATAAGTGCGTAGTGATGGCGACTTTAAGTTAGTTCAGCGTGTTGTGACGACGAGCGTACGTTAAATCAGCACGTTTTGTAGGGTGCGCAGTTATGTGCACCGAAATTAATACTCAAATTTTCAAATCGATACATCCAACCTTGAGCAAACAAATGAGTGAAATAATTTTTGGTATTCATGCCGTGCAGGCGCTGCTGGAACGTGATCCTCAGCGTTTCCAGGAAGTCTTTATTCTCAAAGGCCGTGACGATCGTCGCCTGCAGCCGCTGATTGCCGCACTGGAAGCTCAGGGAATTGTGGTTCAGGTGGCCAACCGCCAATGGCTCGACAGCCAGGTGGAAGGCGGTGTGCATCAGGGCATCGTGGCACGCGTTAAACAGGGTAAAAACTATCAGGAAGGCGATCTGCCGGATCTGCTGCAAAGCCTGGAAAAACCGTTTCTGCTGGTACTGGATGGCGTCACCGATCCGCATAACCTCGGTGCCTGCCTGCGTAGCGCCGATGCGGCGGGCGTGCATGCCGTCATCGTGCCGAAAGATCGTGCCGCCCCGCTGAATGCCACGGCGAAAAAAGTCGCCAGTGGTGCAGCAGAGAACGTGCCATTGATTCGCGTCACCAACCTGGCACGTACCCTGCGTTTACTGCAGGAGTACAACATCTGGGTGGTTGGCACCGCAGGTGAAGCCGATCACACCGTTTACCAGAGCAAAATGACTGGCCCGATGGCGTTGGTGATGGGTGCGGAAGGCGAAGGCATGCGTCGTCTGACCCGTGAACACTGTGATGAGCTGATCAGCATCCCAATGGCGGGCAGCGTGTCTTCACTGAACGTCTCTGTCGCCACCGGCGTCTGCCTGTTCGAAGCGGTACGCCAGCGTTTGGCGTGATCCCCTCCGCAAAAGTGTTTCTGAGCCAGGCATAACTGCACATCCCCCTCATACTTGAACCATGCGTTTTATGAGGGAGATGCCACATTATGACCTGGACAACCCACAGTGTTTTCAATCAGCCCCATCCTCTCAGTAACAGCAATTTATTCACCCGCGATATCGCTTTGTGCGAGGCAGTGGCACGTGAGGGTGCTGGCTGGGACCGCGAATGGCTGGCCTCTGTCGGATTACAACTGGGCAGCGCCGAATCACTGGAGTTAGGCCGGCTGGCGAATACCCAACCGCCGGAACTGCAGCGCTACGACGCACGCGGTGAGCGGCTGGACGAGGTGCGCTTTCACCCGGCCTGGCATCTGTTAATGCAGGGATTGTGTGCCAGCCGTTTGCATAATCTCAGTTGGCAGCCCGATGTGCAGCCCAATGCGATGGTGGCGCGTGCAGCGCGATTTATGCTGCATGCTCAGGTCGAAGCGGGTTCGCTCTGTCCGGTGACCATGACTCACGCCGCCATTCCGCTACTGCAAAATCATCTGCCGGAAGCCTACGCGGATTGGCGCGAGGCGCTGCTGAGCGATCGCTACGATGCGCATCACCAGCCGGGCAACAAAAAGCGCGGCCTGTTGATTGGCATGGGCATGACCGAGAAACAGGGCGGAACCGATGTGCTCAGCAACAGTACGCGCGCGGAACCCATTGGGGCACGCGGCACGGGCGAACCATTTAGGATCACCGGTCACAAATGGTTTTTCTCTGTGCCGCAAAGCGATGCGCATCTCATTCTGGCGCAGACTTCGCAAGGGCTGAGCTGTTTCTTTCTGCCGCGTCTGCTGCCTGATGGCACGCGCAACGCCATTCGCATCGAGCGCCTGAAGGACAAGCTAGGCAACCGCTCCAACGCCAGCGCCGAGGTGGAATTTCAGGATGCGATTGGCTGGCTGATGGGCGAAGAGGGCGATGGCGTGCGGCTGATCCTGAAAATGGGCGGCATGACACGCTTTGATTGCGCATTGGGCAGCCATGGCTTAATGCGCCGCGCCTTATCGATTGCCCTGCATCACGCGCAGCAGCGTCAGGTGATGGGCAAAAACCTTAGCGATCAGCCATTAATGCGCACCGTGCTGGCGCAGCAGGCATTGCAGTTAGAGGGGCAAACCGCGCTGCTAATGCGATTAGCGCGTGCATGGTCCACCCCCGCCAGCGAGCACGAACGTTTATATGCGCGACTGTTCACCCCCGCCGCCAAGTTTGGCATCTGCAAAGCGGGCATGCCGTTTGTGGCAGAATCGATGGAAGTGCTGGGCGGCATCGGCTATTGCGAAGAGAGTGAACTGCCGCGTCTGTACCGTGAGATGCCGGTTAATAGCATCTGGGAGGGTTCTGGCAACGTGATGTGCCTCGACGTGCTGCGCGTGCTGGGTCGCCAGGCGGACGTCATGACCATGCTCAACGATGAATTTGAAGCGGTAAAAGGCAGCAATCGCCACTTTGATCGTCGCTGGCGCCAGTTAAGGCTGCAGCTCAACCATGTGCGGGAAGGTATGGCACGTGAGGTGACGCAGGAACTGTTACAACTGGCGAGCGCGGCGATTCTGTTAAAAGTGGCAGAACCGCCGTTGGCTGATGGCTGGTGCGATCAACACCTGGATATGCGGGGGCGGCGTTCGTTGAGTGACGACCTCTGCACGCGCTTACTGTTGCGCGCCAGCGCTGGTTGAAGGCGCACCATAGAGAATCGCAGTACCGTACCAAAAACCGGGCAGCGTGGTTTCATCCAGCATCAGGATTTGGTAGTAAACCGCGCCCGCCTGATTCGCGCGTGCGGCCAGTGCGCGCTCGGCATCATCCGGTGAACCACGGGTAGAGACCGTAATATTGCCCAGCTTGCGCAAGCCATAACTTTGCGCACGACTAATCTCCTGCGCGTGGCTGGTGGGCGGCGGTGGGGCTTCCGGCGTGGTTTTAAACGCAGCACATCCGGTTAGTAATAGGCTCAGCACCAGTAAAAAGCGACGCATAACACGCTCCTGGAAAGGAAGATGGCTCCAGTTTAGGCCATCTTCCTTCTTCACATCAGTCTTTAAGATGAAAAACACTCACCAGCTGCGTCAAATGATGACCTTGCTGGCTTAGCGTCTGCGCGGTGGTTTCCGATTGGCTGATCATATCGCTGCTTTGGTGCGTCGCCTGGCCAATATGATTCATCGCCAGATTAACCTGACCAATGCCCGCTGCCTGCTCTTGTGCGGCGATATTGATCTCGCCCATCAGCGTTTTCACCTGCTCAATATGGCTGACGATATGCTGCATTGCATCGCGCGTTTGCTCGGACAGCGCATGGCCAGCCGCTACTTTATCGATGGAGGTGGCGATCAAGTTATCGATCTCTTTAGCCGCATTGGCACTGCGTTGCGCCAGCGCACGGACTTCCGCTGCGACCACGGCAAAGCCTTTGCCATGCTCACCGGCACGCGCCGCTTCCACCGCCGCGTTAAGTGCCAGAATATTGGTTTGGAAAGCGATCGATTCAATCACATGGGTGATATCAGCAATGCTCTGTGAAGCCACGCGGATCTCCGCCATAGTTTCGACCGAGCGTGCCACCGTACTGCCGCCATGATTGACGGTGCTGGCCGCTTCACCGACCAGCGCCATCGCCTGGCGGACGTTGGCCGCGGTTTGCGCCACCGTCGCGCCAAACTGCTCCATGCTGGCAGAGGTCTCTTCCACGCTACTCGCCTGACGATTGATCTGTTCGCTAATGCTGGAGCTGCTGGCGGCGATAGTGTCAGTGCCACGACTGATATCGCGTGCCACATAGCGAACCTGACTCACCACTTTTTCCAGCCCATCGCCGATACCGTTTATGGCCGCGACCAGTTGACCGATTTCGTCACGGCGGGTGGAATCCAGATGCGCCTGCAAATTACCGGCCGCATACTGCTCTGCCAGATGAATCACCTGCTGCAACGGGCGCGTAATGGCGCGTCGGCTGTACCAGATAAAGCCCACGGCAAAAGCGATGACCAGGGCAAGCCCAATGACGATAAACAGGTTACGGCTCTGGGTTATCGGGGCCAGCAGGCTGGCACGACTCACTTCTCCGGCAATAATCCAGTTTCAGCCCGGCAGTTGCTGCCACGCCAATAACTTAGTCTCGCCATCGAGCTCAATACTCATTAACCCTTTTGGCTGGGTTAACAGTTGCTGCTGGACGGTCTGATCCCAACGCGGCAATTTGCCTTCTGATTGACGATCAAACAGATACTGTCCCTGCGTGCTGCCGGTGGCACCGTTCAACACAAAGAAGTTGCCACTGTCGCCGAGATGGCGCGCCAGCACTTTGTCACGCATCAGGGCGTATTGCGTATCGATCTGTACGCCAACGAACAGAATAGCGATCACCGCGCCGCTCTCATCCTGCACCGGCTGATACTGGGTGATATAACGATGGCCAAATAGCGTGGCCAGTCCGCGATAAACTTCGCCCTGATTGACGCTGCGCCATGCCGCGCTGCTGCGATCCAGTTTGGTGCCGATGGCGCGGTTACCGTCCTGTTTTTTCAGCGAGGTGGCGATACGAACATAGTCTTCACCGTCACGCACAAAGATGGTCGACACCGCACCGGTGCGATCGAGAAAATCATCCACCGCGATTTGATCGAGGTTGAGGGTTTTCAGCCCGGCGCGCAGCGTAGGCGTGCTGAATTCGCCGACCTGAATGCGATCGTTCTCATCACGACTAAAGCGCTTGGGCAGGAAGCTCTGGAAAAGTTTGGTGTAGTTCGCCACTTCTTCAGACAACGTGGCGTTAAACATGGTGGCCATTTCATTAATGCCCAGCACCTGATTTTGCATATCGTCAGTCGCCAGCTGCTCCAGTTGACGGGCCGCGTTATGACTCAGTGTTAGGGTCAGGGTAAACAGCACAATCGCCACGCTTAAAGACGTCAATACAGACAGTTTAATGCCGAGACCCATGGCGCTGAGAGAGAGACGCTTCATAAAGTACCTATTTCAAGACTATTGGAGGGGTACAAGATCAACGGCAAATGCGGCAAAAGGTTTAGTACAGAAATTATTCTGATTAAATGTGAAGTCGCTCGCGTTTTGTCGCTCAGCGCTTACACTGTGACGGGTGATAATCATTCTCAACGGAGGCGGTATGATTGAGTTGGCAACGGAAAACCTGGCAGGTATTGAGTGTATCCATGCGGCTCCCGCAGGACAGCGGCAGGCACGGTTACCCACCATCCTGTTTTATCACGGCTTTACCTCATCCAAAGAAGTGTACAGCTACTTCGCGGTGGCGCTGGCGCAGGCTGGGTTCCGCGTCGTGATGCCGGATGCCGACATGCACGGCGCGCGCTACAACGGGGATACTGAAGCGCGTATGACGCACTTTTGGGAGATCCTCAAACAGAACATCGACGAAGTACCACAGTTAGAAGCGGCGCTGCGTGAGAAAGATTTGATTGCCGATGAGCGCTTTGCAGTGGCTGGTGCTTCGATGGGCGGCATGACGGCGTTGGGCGCGATGGTGCGCTATCCGCAGATTCATAGCGTCGCTTGTATGATGGGCTCCGGTTACTTTATGCAGCTCAGCCACACGCTGTTCCCACCGCTGGTGGCGCGCACGCCAGAACAGAAAGAGGCCTTCGCTGCTCGCCTCGCGCCGCTGGCACCTTACGATCCCAGCCAGCAACTGGATAAGCTGGCCAATCGCCCGCTGCTGTTGTGGCACGGTGAAGCCGATGAAGTGGTGCCGTTCGCTGAAACCGTCCGGCTGGAGAAAGCGCTGCGTGAAGCCGCGTTGAATGAAAAAATGACTTACCTGTCGGAAAAGCACATCGGCCACAAAATCACGCCTTCAGCCCTGACTGCACTGGTGAGTTTTTTCAAACATCAGCTGTAGAAACAACTCGGGCTGGCAAAGTGAGCCAGCCCGTTACGTCATCCGATTTACAGTTGTGAAGACAGACGATCTGCTGCACTGGTATTCGCACTGACTGGGTTACTGCCAGGCGCATCCAGCCGGTTGACATAGACATAGCCTGAAGCCGCATTGCTGCTGTTACTTCTCATCTGCTGCGCGTAGTCAGCGGAGCTGGCGAAAGCGGGTGGAGACAGGAAGAGACCCAGTAAAGTGGCGAAAATGATGGTTTTCATATTCGACTCCTCACTCCAGGGATTACACTCTCAGACGCCGCGAATAAGCCAAACCGTTGCGCCTGTAAATAGTTTAGTTCTTCGCCACATTGATGCCAGATCGCCCTGTTGAACGCCTCCATCAGCAATTTTGAATAAACCCTCGCTAACCCGCTGAATCTTAATCCTTAGCACAAAAGGTGCGCTTAACTGGCACGACCCACGCGATTTGATGAATTGTGCGCTTGAGTTTCCAGGGGGACGCCAGTATGATTACGCGTCAATTTTTCAGCTGCATTCAGAGGTGTGTTTCATTTAAATGATTCACAACCTATAACGTTCCTTGCTTCCATGGGCCGCAGCTGACCCCGACAGGAGGCTGAATAATCCGTAAGGAGCTATCGATGCGTCATTACGAAATCGTATTTATGGTCCATCCTGACCAGAGCGAACAGGTTCCAGGTATGATCGAGCGTTACACTGGTGCTATCACCGGTGCACAGGGCACGATTCACCGTCTGGAAGACTGGGGCCGCCGTCAGCTGGCTTACCCAATCAACAAACTGCACAAAGCTCACTATGTTCTGCTGAACGTAGAAGCACCGCAGGAAGTGATTGACGAGCTGGAAACTAACTTCCGCTTCAACGACGCCGTTATCCGCAGCATGGTTATGCGCGTTAAGCACGCGGTAACTGAAGCATCTCCGATGGTTAAAGCGAAAGATGAGCGTCGTGATCGTCGCGAAGACTTCGCTAACGAATCATCAGATGACTCAGATGCTGGGGATTCTGAAGAGTAATCCGACATGACGGCAAATCGACTGCGCCTGTCAGGCACTGTGTGCAAGACGCCAGTTCGAAAAGTCAGTCCGTCAGGGATTCCTCACTGCCAGTTCGTGCTTGAGCACAGTTCTGTGCAGGAGGAGGCCGGTTTTCACCGGCAAGCCTGGTGTCAGATGCCGGTGATTATCAGCGGCAGCACCCATCAGGTGATTACTCAACATATAACGGTCGGTACGCAACTCGTTCTCGAAGGTTTCATTAGCTGCCATCAGGCACGCAATGGTCAGAGCAGAATGGTGTTACATGCCGAGCAGATTGAATTGATAGATTCTGGAGACTAGCCAAATGGCACGTTATTTCCGTCGTCGCAAATTCTGCCGTTTCACCGCGGAAGGCGTTGTAGAGATTGATTACAAAGACATCGCTACACTGAAAAACTACATTACCGAAAGCGGTAAAATTGTCCCGAGCCGTATCACCGGTACTCGTGCAAAATACCAGCGTCAGCTCGCTCGTTGCATCAAGCGCGCTCGCTACCTGTCCCTGCTGCCATACACTGATCGTCATCAGTAATTGGTAGTTGTCCATTAACGACTTTAAGAGGATAAGGTAATGCAAGTTATTCTGCTTGATAAAGTAGCAAACCTGGGCAGCCTGGGTGATCAGGTTAACGTTAAAGCGGGCTACGCTCGTAACTTCCTGGTTCCACAGGGCAAAGCTGTTCCTGCTACCAAGAAAAACGTTGAGTTCTTCGAAGCGCGTCGCGCTGAACTGGAAGCCAAACTGGCTGACGTTCTGGCTGCTGCTAACGCACGTGCAGAGAAAATCAACGCACTGGGCACCGTTACCATCGCGTCTAAATCAGGCGACGAAGGTAAACTGTTCGGTTCAATCGGTACCCGCGACATCGCTGATGCAGTAACTGCAGCTGGCGTTGAAGTGGCTAAGAGCGAAGTGCGTCTGCCAAACGGCGTTCTGCGTTCTACCGGTGAGCACGAAGTTGACTTCCAGGTTCATAGCGAAGTGTTCGCTAAACTGGTTGTGAATGTAGTGGCTGAGTAATTTTTTACTCGGTAACGCGAAAACGCCGGCCATGTGCCGGCGTTTTTGTATCTGCGATTTACTGAGCGCGGATAAAGCTGCCGTCGGGCTGGCGAGTAAATAACACCGGGCCGTTGCTGCCATCCACCGTTAATCCTGTCACCACGCCTTGCGCGTTCTGACGAACCTTCACCTGCTGGCCATTCTTCAATGCGCTAAGCGGCTGATCGTCACCCTCGACGCGTGCCATCGCGAACACATCATTCACCGGCAGATTATTGTCGCGGAACAACTGTGCCAGCGTCTGACCTGATGCCACCGTGTAGTTATGCCATTCGCCCTGAGAATCGGTTTTCGGTTGGGTGTTCTGCGGCTGCTTGTTATCGTAAATCTCTGCCTGTAACGGCACCTCTTTGCTGCTGTTATCTGCCGGGCGCTCAATCGGATATTGCGGCGTACTGCTCGGCCAGAGAAACGCTAATAGCAGAACCAGTAAGGCAATCACAATGCCACGGCGATGGAAGGCCGGTAGCGGGTTCATCCAGCGCACATCATCCAGCAGATGCCAGACGCGCAGCAGCACGGCGGGAACGCGGGAAGGGGTATCAGAAGCCATTCGTGAATCCTCCTCGCTGGCGGCCTTGCGCGAAAATTGCGGCAGCCAACGTTGCAACCTCGATAAAGTAAAAGCACGCGGTGCGCGCGTCCTGCGGCGTCGTGGGGCGATCTGGCCCATGTATTCTCTCTTTCTTAGCGCTGTACGACGAAAACGTTGCCACAGCTATAGTATGGGCAATGCGGGCGCGAAGTGCCTGCCAGCATTGAAAAATTTGACCTGCGTATTGTTTCTCTTTCCCTGGTAAATGTCATCTGCGGCGCTGCAGATTTTACGCCAGCCGCCTGCGCTGTTATGCTGCCGTTTCTATTTTCTCCGGGATTAAGGAATCAAGATGACCACCCCTTCATTCGACAGCGTCGAATCACAAGCAAGTTACGGTATCGGTTTACAGGTCGGCCAGCAGCTGCAGGAATCTGGACTGCAGGGCCTGCAGCCAGAAGCACTGCTCGCGGGTCTGCGCGACGCGCTGGAAGGGAACTCACCGGCTGTGCCTGTTGACGTGGTACATCGCGCGCTGCGTGAAGTGCACGAACGTGCAGAAGGCGTGCGCCGTGAGCGTGTGGAAGCCATGGCGGCTGAAGGCCATAAATTCCTGGAGCAGAATGCGCAGCGTGAAGGCGTGAGCAGCACGGAATCTGGTCTGCAGTTCAGCGTAATCGCTCAAGGTGATGGCCCGATTCCATCACGTCAGGATCGTGTCCGTGTACACTACACAGGCAAACTGATCGACGGTACGGTATTTGATAGCTCAGTGGCACGTGGCGAACCGGCTGAATTCCCGGTAAGCGGCGTGATCGCGGGCTGGATTGAAGCGCTGACCCTGATGCCAGTGGGTTCTAAGTGGGAATTAGTGATTCCACAAAACCTTGCCTACGGCGAACGCGGTGCTGGCGCATCCATCCCGCCATTCAGCACCCTGGTATTCGAAGTCGAGCTGCTGGAAATTCTGTAATCTGAATTTTTCGTAGTGGATGGCCAGTCGTGAATGACTGGCCATTTTTTTGCCAATCTTACTGCTTCTGCAAATCTACCTGCCAAATCGCAAAACCGATCTCGTCACTGCCCACGGCTTTCATCGGATAATCAGCGTACTTCTCAATAAACTGCGTGGCTTTCTCGCCCGGTGCGGTTTCGAAGCGAATATCCAGCGGCGTATCACTGTGAATCGGCGCTAAACGCCAGTTATGATCGGCCTGCGGTTTCACTTCGCCGTGTACTTTGGTTTCGCTGCTGATATAAGCCGCGACCACTGAACGGTTCTCATCTGGTGAAGCAAACGCCACGTATTTATCGCCGGTGCCGGCAAACTTCCCGCCGTAAGCACGATAGTTGTTAGTGGCGACGAGGAATTCCGCATTAGGGTCGATGGGCTTACCCTGCCATATCAGATCCTTAATGCGTGAAGCGTCTTTGTTAATCAACGTACATTCGCCGTCATAGCGTGCAGGCTGCGTCACATCGATTTGGTAATCGACGCCATCAATCACGTCGAAGTTGTAGGTGCGGAAATCCCAGTTAATCAGTGCCTGCGGTTTACTGCTGTGCGGATCGATCTGATTAAACTGCGCGGCTGAGCATTCCAGCCACTCTCTCACCTGTGCACCGGTGACTTTCATCACCACCAGGGTATTCGGATAAAGATACAGGTCGGCGGCATTGCGGAAGGTCAGTTCACCTTTCTCTACTTCGGTATAGCTGGCGGGATCGTTTTTACGCCCACCGGCTTTAAACGGTGCGGCAGCCGAAAGCACTGGCAAGCGGCCGAGATCGGGATCGCCCTGAATAAAGTGCTCAACATAGGCGCGCTGGGCATTATTCACGATCTGCACAGTGGGATCGTCCTGCACCAGCGACAGATAGCTGTACATTACATCGGCGGATTTACCGATAGGCTTAGCAACAAACTCACGCGTGGCACGGTGATCCTGCTCCAGCACTTTCACCAGACCGCTGTCTTCTGCGGCCAGTGATTTTTTAGCAACCGGATCGTAAATGGGCCGCGCTTCAGCCTTGCCCTGCATGACCTGCCACTTGCCGCCTTCGTTATTCAGCACCAAATCGACCACGCCGAGATGATCGCCCCACATGCCGGGCATCACTGCCGGAACACCGTTCAGCGTGCCTTGAGCAATGTCAGCGCCTTTAATGGCTGCGAACTCTTTGCTGGGGAACACCGCATGCGCGTGACCAAACATAATGGCGTTAATCCCTGGCACCTGGCTGAGGTAGTAGACGGAATTCTCTGCCATGGCGTGATAAGGCTCACTGCTTAAACCTGAGTGCGGAATGGCGATGATTATTTCAGCACCTTTTGCGCGCATTTCCGGCACATAGCGCTTCGCTGTTTCCGTGATGTCATCAACGCGCACTTTGCCCTGCAGATTGTTGCGATCCCACACCATAATCTGTGGTGGAACGAAGCCGATGTAGCCAATTTTTAAGCGATGCGGGTTACCGCTGCGGTCGGTAACGGTGGTTTCTTTGATGAGATAGGGGTTAAACAGCGGTTTTCCGCTTTTTTCATCGATAATGTTGGCATTCACATAGGGAAAGCGTGCCCCGGCAATCGCTTTCTGCAGATAGGGTAAGCCGTAATTGAATTCGTGATTGCCTAAGTTGCCTACTGCGTAATCCAGCGTGTTCATCGCTTTATATACCGGATGCACATCGCCTTTTTTCAGCCCCTTAGCGGCCATGTAATCGCCCAGCGGGCTGCCCTGAATGATGTCGCCGTTATCGACCAGCACACTGTTTTTTGCTTCTGCGCGTGCCTGTTGAATCAGCGTGGCGGTGCGCACCAGGCCAAATTTCTCAGTTGGTGTGTCTTTGTAGTAATCGAAATCCATCATATTACTGTGTAGATCGGTGGTTTCCAGAATGCGCAGATCCACTGTAGCGGCTTGCACCGTGGCCGCCGTCACACACAGCGCCAGTAACGACATGCTCGCTTTGAACATGATTTGCTCCTTGTCTGATCTAATGGGCCTCTCAAAATAATGTAAAACAATGACGAATTATCATTTCAATTTGTGATGTGTCTCAGACTTTCACGCATCAGCAGGCTTCGCTGTCCGCTAAAAAGGGATTCAGTATCACGCCATAGCCGCCAACCTTGAACTATGGTATTGATAATCATATAGATTGCCGTTTCAGACAGTTCAGCCGCAAAGCATGGGAACACAACTGCTAAAATGTGTAGAGGTGAGCTGTTGATGTCTGACAGGCAGAATCAGCGGAAAAGAGGTGAAGAATGTTAGATAAAATTAGCCAATTGGCGCGTGAAGCAGGCGATGCGATTATGCATGTCTATGCGGGTGAGCAGCCGATGGATGTGACGCGCAAGTCAGATGATTCGCCGGTCACGGCTGCCGATCTCGCGGCGCACAAAGTCATCGTGGAAGGGTTGGCCGCGCTCTCCCCAGAAGTGCCGGTGTTATCAGAGGAAGATCCGCCGAGCTGGGCGGTGCGTCAGAACTGGAAAAAATATTGGCTGGTGGATCCGCTGGATGGCACCAAAGAGTTCATCAAGCGCAACGGTGAATTCACCGTCAATATTGCCCTGATTGAAAACGGCAAACCGGTGTTAGGTGTGGTCTATGCGCCCGCGTTGGGTGTGATGTATTCGGCCGCTGATGGCAAAGCCTGGAAAGAAGAGGGCGACCATAAAACGCAGATTCAGGTGCGCGAGGCGCGTCCACTGCTGGTGGTTGTCAGCCGTTCGCATGCAGATAAAGATGAAGAGCTGAAAGAGTATCTGACGCAGTTAGGCGAACATCAAACCACGGCAATTGGCTCTTCACTGAAATTCTGTCTGGTGGCGGAAGGTAAAGCGCAGCTCTATCCGCGTTTTGGGCCAACCAACATTTGGGATACCGGAGCAGGTCACGCGGTGGCGATTGCGGCGGGAGCCCACGTGCATGACTGGCAGGGTAAAACTCTCGACTACACACCACGCGAATCCTTCCTGAATCCGGGTTTCCGCGTCTCGCTGTTTTAGTTCCTGACGCGCACTTTGCGAAAGAAGCCTGTGTTTTCGCTATTCATTCCGGGATGAATATAGAACACAAGCCGGGCAACACAGGGTCGCCATTAATGGCGACCTCCGTTTTTACTGCAACAGCTCACGGATGAGTTTCATCGCCTGCTGCACTTCATCCTGCGTAAGTGCACCCTCTTTGGCATATCGCACATGCCCGGTCTTATCCAGTACCACAATTGCCGAACCCCCTTTCTCCAACTGCCAGACCTTACGCACGTTGCCGTTGCTGTCGACGATAAATTGCGACCACGGATATTGCTGCTTGTTGCTCTCAATACTGCTGCGCACAAACATCCCCGTGCCGGGAATCGCATCGTCGGTGTTCACAATGGTGGTAGTCTGGTAACGGTCATGCGGGAATTTCGCCGCTTTGATCGCCTCAATCAGCGCGGCATTCTGTTCTTTGGCCGAAGAACGCCCGGCAATATGTAAGATGACACGCACTTTTCCACTCAGCTGCGCGCTACTCCACGGTTGGTAGCTAAACTTATCTTGTTGATAAAGCAGTTCGCCTCTGTCGCTCACGCCCACTGGCGGAACACGATCGCCGATCTTAAAAGCATGGGCTGAGACAAGGCTGGGAACCAGCAGTGCCAGGGCTAACACAGAGTGTGCCAAACGCATGGTGATACTCCTTAGTGATCCGACCAGTTATTCATGTTTTTGCAATATTAGGTGTGGATGATGCGCCTGTCGCGATGAGTTAACAGCTTTGCAACCCACGCCACAATTCCTTAATGAGTGAAGGTTTATACTGGGTTTTGTGAACGGCATAACAGAGTGTTCTGTAATAATGTGTCAATTCAGTAAAAAATTCACCTTTTCGGAACATACGTAACGATTGGTGTTCTATAGTTATGCCTCATTTGCGCTTCATGGGTTCGTACCGGATTTGGCAACGACGAAGCGTAGTACATCTGTTCAGGAGTTAGACAGTATGAAAATCTTCCAGCGCTATAATCCGCTGCAAATTGCGAAATACGTAAAAACGCTTTTTAAAGGAAGGTTGTATATCAAGGATGTTGGCGCGTTTGAGTTCGATAAAGGCAAAGTGATGTTGCCCCGCGTCAAAGATAAACAGCACCTTAGCGTGATGTCCGAGATCAACCGCCAGGTACTGCGTTTGCAAGCCGAGTACAACTAAGCAGTAAAAAAGAAAGGGCGCCATGCAATCAGGCGCCCTCAGTAGCGGCGCGAGAAATCGCGCCTTGTTTTTTTCTGCCGCCCGGTACTACGGCGACTCCAGCTCATCAGTGGCGCTCTTCGTCACACTCAGCACCGGTGGACGATCGTCAATACGCGTCACCAGCAGCTGATCGATGCGATAACTGTCGATATCTACCACTTCAAACTTGTAACCTGAGAACTTGACGAAATCGGTGCGTTTCGGGATTTTGCGCAGCATGTACATCATAAAACCACCAATGGTTTCATAGTTGCCGGACTGTGGGAAATCATCGATATCCAGCACGCGCATCACGTCATCAATCGGTGTGCCGCCTTCAACCAGCCATGAGTTCTCATCACGTGCCACAATCTGCTCTTCCTGACCCTGGCCGACCAAATCACCCATCAGCGTGGTCATCACGTCGTTGAGGGTAATGATCCCCACCACCAGCGCGTATTCGTTCATGATTACCGCGAAGTCTTCGCCAGCAGTTTTAAAGCTTTCCAGCGCTTCAGAGAGCGTTAATGTGTCCGGCACAATCAGCGCAGAGCGAATCTGCACGCCGCTGCTCAGGGTCAGGCTCTGATTGCCCAGCACGCGCAGCAGCAGCTCTTTGGAATCGACATAACCGACGATATGATCGATGTCGCCATCACATACCAGAAATTTTGAGTGCGGATGCTGGGCGATTTTGGTTTTGAGGCTGTTTTCATCTTCGTGCAGATCAAACCACACCACGTTCTCGCGTGACGTCATCGAAGACGGGACGGTACGCGATTCCAGCTCAAAGACGTTTTCGATCAGTTCGTGTTCCTGTTTACGCAGCACCCCAGCCAGAGCACCGGCTTCCACCACCGCGTAAATATCGTCGGAGGTGATGTCGTCTTTACGCACCATCGGCAGCTTGAAGATGCGGAAAAACACGTTGGCCAGCCCGTTAAACAGCCACACCAGCGGACGCATCACAAGCAAGCAGAAGCGCATCGGGTTGATGATGCGCAGCGCCACCGCTTCCGGCGCGATCATCCCCACACGCTTCGGCGTTAAATCGGCAAACAAAATAAACAGGCTGGTGACCACGGTAAAGGAACAGATAAAGCTGAGCTGATCGGCCAGTTCAGGGGCCATAAAGCGGCTAAATAAACTGCTGAAGGCGGGGGAAAACGCGGCATCGCCGACAATACCACCGAGGATGGCCACGGCATTGAGGCCAATCTGCACCACGGTGAAGAACATGCCAGGCTGTTCCTGCATTTTCAGCACGCGCTGCGCATTGATGTTGCCTTCATCGGCCAGCAGTTTAAGTTTGATCTTACGGGCAGCCGCCAGCGAGATCTCAGAAAGAGAAAAGAATGAACTGATCACAATCAGTAAAAGAATGACAAGTAAGCTATCGAGCATAAAAGATCCGTTGGGTTAATCACTTGTCATTTTTGGCCTGGGCAGCGCAGGAGAACATCCAGTATTCGCCTGTCATACAGGGCTATCCGTGCCAAAAATGTCTGCGCCATTTCGACAAGGAACGTTAACGTCGGGGCAGAAAGGAAAGCAGGTCATGCCTGCTGGGTGCTGATTATAGCAGCAGCGCTTATGCCGCCGCCAGAGGCGCGCACAAGGAGGTCGGAATAATCCGAGTGCGCTCCCCTCAGTCGCAGAAGTGCGGCTTCGGTGTTGTATCGCTCCCCCCATTTACCGACAATAGGAAATGATTTGGCTTAGTGACCATTTTTCCTCAGCCATCCGCCAAAAAGAGCGGCTATGCTGATGGGTAAGCGAGTGGTGGTGATAGCCTCCGATGAGAAATAACGCCCCTGCGGAATAAGGGGCAGGCATTATTAACAGGAGTAAGCGTGCCGCGATTGCATATTTATTGTTTGGCCAGCCTGTTGCTTGCTGCACCTGCCGTTGAGGCAGCGAAAGTGCGCTTGCAGCTGGAAGGGCTAACCGGGGATTTACAGAAGAACGTCAGGGCGCGCTTGTCCACCATTGGAACTGACGAAGTGTCGAGTGATGGGCGCTTCCAGGCGCGTGTCTCGCAGGCGATTAAAGAAGGCTTGCGGGCACTCGGTTATTACGAACCCGAAATCGATTTCGAATCACGTCCCGCGCCGCCGCAGGGCGGTCGACCGGTGCTGATCGCCCACGTTAAGCCGGGCGAACCGGTGAAAATCGGTGGCAGCCACATCGTGGTCGAAGGTGCGGCGAAAAACGATGATGACTATAAAGCCTGGGTGAAGCAGGGCACGCCGAAAATCGGCACCCAGCTCAATCACGGCGAATACGACAAATTTAAAAATGGCTTCTCCAGCCTGGCACTGCGTAATGGTTACTTCGACGGTGACTTTAAGCAAAGCCAGCTTGGCGTTTCGGTCGAAAGACGCGAAGCATTCTGGGATATCGATTACGACAGTGGCCCGCGCTACCGTTTTGGCGATGTCAGCTTCCAGGGCTCGCAAATCAACGAAGCCTATCTGCGGAATCTTGTGCCGTTCAAAAAGGGCGACCCTTACAGCTCGCGCGATTTAGCGGAATTAAACCGCCGCTTGTCAGCCACGGGCTGGTTTAACTCGGTGGTCGTTGCCCCGGAATTCGACAAAGGTCGTCAGACCAAAGTGCTGCGGCTGAATGCCGCCGTTTCGCCACGCGTTGAAAACACCATCGAAGCCGGTGTCGGCTATTCCACCGATGTCGGCCCGCGCCTGAAAGGCACGTGGAAAAAGCCGTGGATCAACAGCAGCGGTCATAGCCTCACTGCCAGCTCCTATATTTCCGCACCTGAACAACAGCTCGATCTCAGCTATAAAGTGCCCTTGCTGAAAAGCCCGTTGGAGCAGTATTACACCTTCTCCGGTGGTTTGAAGCGTACCGATCTCAACGACACCAAAGCCGATACCACCACGCTGGGCGTGTCGCGTAACTGGGACAGCAGCTCCGGCTGGCAGCGCGCGGTTAACCTGAAGTGGAGTCTTGATCACTTCACCCAAGGCAGTGTCACCAACACCACCATGCTGCTCTATCCGGGCGTGAGCCTGAGCCGCACGCGTTCACGCGGTGGCTTGATGCCGACCTGGGGCGATTCGCAGCGTTATTCCGTCGATGTCTCCGATACCACCTGGGGATCGGATGTCGACTTCCTGATCCTGCAGGCGCAAAACGTCTGGATCCGTATGCTGGGCGAGAAAAATCGCTTTGTGGTACGCGGTAACCTGGGCTGGATCGAGACCAACGACTTCGACAAAGTTCCGCCGGATCTGCGCTTCTTCGCCGGGGGCGACCGCAGTATTCGCGGCTATAAATACAAAGATGTCTCGCCACGCGACAGTGACGGCAAGCTGACCGGTGCCTCCAAAATGGCCACCGGCTCGCTGGAGTATCAATACAACGTGACCGGCAAGTGGTGGGGCGCGGTGTTTGTCGATTCCGGTGAAGCGGTAAACGACATCAAACAGAGTGATTTTAAAACCGGTGCTGGTATTGGCGTGCGCTGGGCTTCTCCGGTCGGGCCAATCAAATTTGATATCGCACGGCCGATTGGCGATGACAAGGAACATGGTTTGCAATTCTATGTAGGACTGGGGCCTGAACTATGAAGCTGTGGAAAAAGGTCCTGATTGGATTCGGTATTTTTTTGGTGGTGCTGTTTGGCAGTGTGGCATTTCTGATTGGCACCACACCCGGATTGCATCTGGTGCTGAAAGGTGCCGATCGCTGGGTGCCCGGTTTATCGATCAACAAAGTCGAAGGTGGCTGGCGCGATCTGACGCTGAGTGGTGTGAAGTATGAGATGCCGGGCGTCAGCGTGGATGCTGGACGCTTCCATTTGGCGCTCAACCTGAACTGCCTGCTGCACTCGTCGGTGTGCGTGAATGACATCGGCTTGCAGGATGTCAGCGTGGTGGTCGACAGCAAGAAAATGGCCCCGGCCGCTGCACCACCGCCGCAGGAAGAGAGCGGTAGCACCAACCTGACCACGCCGTATCCGATAACGCTCAGCAAGGTCGGGCTGCACAACATCAACGTCAAAGTGGATGACACATCCATCTCGCTGCTGGACTTCACCACCGGCCTCAACTGGCAGGGTCGCGCGCTGACGTTAACCCCAACGCATATTCAAAGCCTGCTGATAGCGCTGCCGAAGGCGGCGAAAGTGGTTGATGAGCAAGTGGTGCAGCCGAAAGTGCAACAGCCGCAGCCGGATGAGAAACCCTTGGGTGAAACGCTGCAAGAGATGTTTGCCAAACCGCTGTTACCCGAACTGCCTGACTTCCAGCTGCCGCTGGATATTACCGTTCAGGAGCTGCTCGGCGAACAGCTGCGCCTGACCGGCGATAGCGATGTGTCGATTACCCGTCTGTTGCTGAAAGCCAAAACCGCTGACCGCCATCTTCAGTTAGAAACCTTTGACATCGATTCACCGCAAGGGCAGGTGAATGCCAGCGGTGATGCGCAGCTGGCGGATAACTGGCCAGTGAATTTCGCGCTCAGCGGATCGTTAAATCTCGATCCGATCAAGGGCGAGAAGATCAAAATGAACCTCAGCGGGGCGATGCGTGAAGAGTTGAAACTGGGACTGAATCTCTCGGGCCCGGTGCGCGCACAGTTGGATGCCGCAGCACAACCGGCGGTGGCGGGTCTGCCACTGTCATTGAAGCTCACCAGCCCGGAGTTGCGCTGGCCGCTCACCGGCCCGGTGCAGTATCAGGCGGATAACCTCGATTATCAGTTCAAAGGCAAAGCCACTGATTATGTGATGTCACTGCGCACCGCTGTGAAAGGCGAAGCCGTGCCGCCGGCGACCATTGCGCTTGATGGCAAAGGCAACGTGCAGCAGTTCAGTCTGGACAAGCTGCGCGTGGCGGCACTGCAGGGTAACGTTGATTTAACCGCGCTGGTGGACTGGAGCAAAGCCATCAGCTGGCGCAGCGAACTGACGCTATCCGGCATCAACACCGCCAAACAGTACCCGGACTGGCCTGCCAAACTCGACGGCAAAATCGCCACGCGTGGCAGCCTGTACGGCGGAAGCTGGCAGCTGAGCGTGCCGCAGCTGGAGCTGAAAGGGAACGTGAAGCAGAACGCCGTCAGCGCCAATGGCTCACTCACCGGCAACAGCTATAACCAGTGGAAAATCCCGGGCATTAATATCGCGCTGGGCCGCAACCATCTGGACGTGAAAGGTGAACTGGGCGACACGCTCAACCTGGATGCCAATATCGATGCACCGCACCTGGATAACGCACTGCCGGGACTCGGCGGCGTGGCGAAAGGCACGGTAAAAGCACGCGGCACCTTGCAGGCACCGCAGCTGCTGGCCGATCTCACTGCAACCGGCTTGCGCTGGCAGCAACTGCAGATTCGTCGTGTGGCGCTGGAAGGAGATGTGAAATCCAGCGATCAGATCGCCGGTAAGCTGCAGCTGCGCGTTGAGCAACTGCAACAGGACGCGCTGAAGATCAATCTGTTGACGCTGAATGCGGACGGCAACGAGAAGCAGCATCAGCTCAAACTGAACGTCCAGGGCGAGCCGGTCTCCGGCCAGTTGGCGCTCAACGGCAGCTTTGATCGCAAAACTGAACGCTGGCAGGGCAATCTCAACAACACCCACTTTGATACCCCGGTGGGCGAATGGCGTCTGACGCGTGCGATGGCGATTGATTACCTCAACACTAAGCAGACCGCCTCTATCGGGCCACACTGCTGGCAGAACCCGAACGCGCAGCTGTGCGTACCCGAGCCGATTGAAGCCGGGGCCAGCGGTCACGCCCATGTGGTGCTGAACCGCTTTGATCTGGCGATGATCAAACCGTTCCTCACCGATGCCACCAAACTGAACGGTGTGTTCAGTGGGGATGCGCGTGTGAACTGGACCGCCGACGGCGCGCTGCCAACCGGTACGGTCTCGCTGAAAGGTAACGGCGTGAAAGTCGAACAAGACGTGCAGGGCAACACGCTGCCGATCGCCTTTGACACGCTTAACCTGAATGCCGCGATGCGCAACGGTCGTGCCCAACTCGATTGGCTGATTCACATCGTCAACAACGGCCAGCTGAGCGGTAATGTGCAGATTGCCGATCCGCAAACCCGTCGCCAGCTGTCAGGTAATATTGGTATCAGCAATCTGTCGCTGGCGATGTTCAATCCGGCGTTGATGCAGGGTGAAAAGATTAAAGGCAACCTCAACAGCAACTTGCGTCTGGGCGGCACACTGCAACAGCCGCAGGTGTTTGGCCAGTTGGGGTTGAGCGATGTCAACGTGCAGGCCAGCTTTATGCCGGTCACACTCACCTCCGCCAATCTGAACATGGTGTTCAATGGCATGAGTTCGACGCTTAACGGCCTGTTACAGACGACGCAGGGCAACCTCAATCTGGGCGGCAATGCCGACTGGAGCCAGCTGGATAACTGGCGTGCGCGCATCACCGCGCAGGGCAACCGTATTCGTGTCACCGTGCCACCGATGGTGCGTATGGATGTCTCGCCAGACCTGGTGTTTGAAGCCACGCCAGCCGCGTTTAATCTGGATGGCAAAGTGGATATTCCGTGGGCGCGCATCACGGTGCAGGAAGTGCCGGAAAGCGCCACTGGCGTCTCCTCGGATGAGGTGATGCTGGATAAAGATCTCAAGCCGATTCAACCGAAGACCGCCGCCATTCCGATCAACAGCAACCTGGTGATCCATGTCGGTAACGATGTGCGGCTGTCAGCCTTTGGTCTAAAAGCCAAGCTGAATGGCGATCTTAAACTGGTGCAGGATAAAACCGGTCTGGGCTTAAACGGACAGATCAATATTCCTGATGGCCGCTTCCACGCTTACGGGCAGGATCTGATTGTGCGTAAAGGCGAGTTGCAGTTTGCCGGGCCGCCAGATCAGCCGTACGTTAACCTTGAAGCGATACGTAACCCGGAAGCCACCGAAGATGATGTCACCGCCGGTATTCGCGTCACCGGCCTGGCCGATGAGCCGAAAGTCGAGGTGTTCTCTGACCCCGCCATGTCGCAGCAGGAAGCGCTTTCTTACTTATTACGCGGTCAGGGACTCAGCAGTGATGGCGACAGTAATGCATTAACTTCAGCACTTGTGGGGTTAGGGGTTGCACAAAGTGGTCAGGTTATGGGTAAAATCGGCGAGACATTCGGCGTCAGTAACCTCGCGCTTGATACCACCGGTGTAGGCGACAGCCAGCAGGTGCAGGTGAGCGGTTATGTACTGCCGGGTCTACAAGTAAAATACGGTGTTGGCATATTTGATTCACTGGCGACGTTAACCTTGCGTTACCGCCTGATGCCCAAACTCTATTTGGAAGCCGTGTCCGGTCTCGATCAGGCACTGGATTTGCTCTATCAGTTTGAGTTTTAGCAATGCGAATAATTGTCTACGGCAGTTTACGGCGCAAACAGGGAAACAGTCACTGGATGACGAATGCGCAATGGCTCGGCGACCATCAGATTGAAGGGTTTGCGCTCTACAATCTGGGTCACTATCCGGGCGTCGTTGAAGATGAGGGAACCGTCTTCTGCGAAGTGTATCGCATCGACGCCAGCACGCTTGGCGAACTCGATGCCTTGCGCACCAAGAATGGCGAATACAAACGCCAACTCATCCAGACGCCTTACGGCAGTGCCTGGCTGTATGTCTATCAGCGTTCGATTGCGGGTCGCACCCGCATTGCGAGCGGTGACTGGCTAAAGCGCGACGACGCACCCGAGGCATAAATAAAAACACCGTCCATTGGACGGTGTTTTTTTATGCTTGCGAGGCAGAGAAGATTATTTCTTCTGTGCGCGCTCGTAAGAAGAGATGATTTCAGCTTTGGCCGCTTCAGCGTTGTCCCAGCCGTCAACTTTTACCCATTTGCCTTTTTCCAGATCTTTGTAGTGCTCGAAGAAGTGGGTGATCTGCGCTTTCAGCAGTTCTGGCAGGTCGTTCACATCTTTGATGTGATCGTATTCTTTGCTCAGTTTGGTGTGCGGAACCGCAACCAGTTTGGCATCTTCGCCAGACTCGTCGGTCATTTTCAGCACGCCAACTGGACGGCAGCGAATCACTGAGCCCGGCACCAGCGGATACGGGGTTGGTACCAGCACGTCAACCGGATCACCATCCAGAGACAGGGTGTGGTTGATGTAACCGTAGTTGCACGGATAGAACATGGCGGTAGACATGAAACGGTCTACAAACAGGGCGCCAGACTCTTTGTCCACTTCATATTTGATCGGATCGGCATTCGCTGGGATCTCGATAACGACATAGATATCTTCTGGCAGTTCTTTACCTGCAGGCACCTGGTTCAAACTCATCTGGCTTTCCTTCATTGGTCGTATGTTGAGTGACGGCTATTATAGCCAACTGACTCTGAAAGTATGCCCCCTTTTTGGCGTTTCGGAATGCTCCAACGGCCTACTTCGCGGTGACAAACAGCGAGACAATCCCTGCAGCAATCAGTGGTCCGACCGGCACACCACGGAAAAACGCCACGCCAATCACGGTGCCGATTAACAATCCACCAATCACTGATGGCTGCACGCTCATAAAACTGACGCCGCGCCCGCCCAGCCAGGCAACAAACACCCCGACAATGATCGCCACGATCGATTGCCAGTTAGCAAATGACTTCAGCAAGGATGAAGCGGGCAACGTCCCACTTGCCAGTGGCGCCATCACTGCGACAGTTAGAATAATAATGCCGATCTGAATGCCCTGTTTTTCCACATACGGGAAGAACTGAGACAGCGGTGTCAGCTTGATGGCGAGCAGGATCAGAATGGAAATGGTAACGGCACTGTTATGAACGAAATAGCTCAGGACGGCGAGGCAGACCAGAATGATGGTAGAGGCATAAGCAGCCATGTTTTCTCCCTGAAGATGGATGGATGCGCAGGTCAGTGCCTGCGCTGACGTTTTTTTAACGCCACCATTTATCAACAATCATCGGGATTGGCGCAACTGCCTTTGTTCATTGATTGCAACATTAAAGCCTGATTCCGCACCAGATTAACGCCCTGAGCCCCGATGGAAAGGGCTGCCATGCTGCCCTGGCGACTCATAAAATAGCTGCGGCTGGCCTCCATCCAGCTATCGCGATAGGCCAGCCACGCGCGTTGGGCAGCACGTAATTTGTCTTTAGGTTCGCCAGTTAATTTTTTCATCATCTGGTTGTACTGCATATTCATCTCTTTATCCCAGGCCTTATTGGCGCTGCCGTAGCACTGGGACATGCCCGCGGTGCTGGATTCCTTGTCCAGACACTGCTGTAGCTGCTGGTCGAGCGGATGCGTCTGCGCCATAACCATACTACTGGCGAACAGACAGGCAATCGGGAGCCACTTTTTCATCATTTCATTCCTTCATTTTTGCGCAGCGGACTTCAGAAAAGCTGAAGGGTAAGCGAACGTCGGCAGATTGACCATCAACATTGGATAAAGTTTCTGCGACCAGCTGCCGATAATCTCTCCGTTTTAGGGCCAGTGGAGTTCTGCCTTTTCATACACACGGGAATGATCATGATCAGACAACTATCAATACGTACCGCTTTACTTGCGTTGTTGGCCATCATGACGGTGATGCTGTTAGCCGTCAGCGCCATGGGCATCTATGCCATTAATGCTGGAAATCAATCTCTGGATGCGCTGAACCGCATTCAGGGGATTGAACTCAACAAGCTCTACCAAAGCCGTTCAGATTTAATGCGCGCCCGCGCCAATGCGGCGCTGGCCGTTCGTAAGATCGAAATTGGTCTGTTGGATGACGGCGCCAAAGTCACGCAGCAGGCGCAAGCCGCAGTGGACAGTTCTCACCAGTTCCTCAAAGCATTTGTCGATGCAGGCACCGTAACAGCGCATGGTAAAACTCTGGCCGATGCGATTGTGGCGACCTACAACGTCTACGATAAAGAAGGCATCACGCCCATGATGGATGCCTTAAAAAAACAGTATACCGATGAGTACTATCAGGTGCTGGAAGGCAAACAATCACAGCTGGCAGCAAACTATTCGAAGGCGGTGAATGATTTCAGTATTTACGCCGATGAAGTCTCTGCGGCACGCCTCAAGCAGGCGGCTGACAACGAAGTCCGGATGAAGGTGATGATTGGCGTGGTGATGGTACTGACACTGCTGCTGATCGTACTGGCCTGGCAGTTGTTGCGTCGCTCGCTGCTGCGTCCTTTGGACAACGCAATCCTACATCTGGAACAGATTGCGGCGGGCGATCTCTCGCAGCCTTTACCTGCCGCAGGCAAAAATGAAATTGGTCGCCTGAATCAGGCCCTTTCCGATATGCAGCTGGCGCTGCGTGATTCGGTGAGTCAGGTGCGTGAAGCCAGCATGCAGATTGATGTGGGCAGCCGTGAACTGGCGGCGGGCACTGTGCATCTGTCGCAGCGCACCGAAGAGTCCGCTGCTTCGCTGGAGCAAACGGCCGCCAGCATGGAGCAGCTGACCGCCACCGTCCGTCTTAACGCCAGTAACGCTCAGCAGGCCAATCAATTGGCCAGCAATGTGTCGACCAGCGCCGATCGTGGCGCAGAGGTGGTGGGTTACGTGATGGAGAAGATGCAGGAGATCACCCAAAGCTCTAACCGCATCGGCGACATCCTCAGCGTGATTGATGGTATCGCCTTCCAGACCAATATCCTCGCGCTGAACGCCTCGGTGGAAGCCGCGCGTGCTGGCGAGCAGGGCCGTGGCTTCGCCGTGGTCGCCAACGAAGTGCGTACGCTGGCTGGCCGTAGTGCGACCGCCGCTAAAGAGATTCGTGAGTTGATCAGCGAATCACAAACGCGTGTTAAAGAGGGCAGCGACATGGCGACACGCGCCGGTGAAACCATGGATGAAATCTCCAGCGAAGTGATGCGTGTCACCTCACTGATGAAAGAGATCTCGATTGCTTCAGAAGAGCAGAGCCGTGGGATTGAGCAGGTGAATCAGGCGGTGACGCAAATGGATGAAGCCGCGCAGCAAAACGCCGCGCTGGTGGAAGAAGCCAGTGCCGCCACGCAGTCGCTGGAAGCGCAGTCACAGCAGTTGCAGGAATCAATGGCGCAGTTCCGCGTGGTCGCCGCGTAAAAACAGGTGCAACGTGCTTATGGCGCGTTGCTACTTATCTCTTCAGCAAAGCGCAGGATCATGTCTGCTAATTGGTCATCTTCTGCCAGAAAATAGGCGGCGGGGATCTCCAGCGCTTTCGCCAGCAGTTGCAGCGTCAGTAAATCGGGCTGATGCACACCGACTTCATAACGATTGATGCGCGCACTGGCGGAAAACTCTTCAATGCCAGCGGCAATCCCTAACCCTTTTTGCGAAAAACCCTTCACCAGACGCACCTGTTTCAGGCGTCTACAGAAGGTTTTTTGCAGGGAAGAGGTCGGTTTCATGCCTACGAGAATCGTAGATTTGCTGCTTGTCAGATACTACGAGTAACGTAGTATCGTTATGGCAACCTATAACGAGAACTAAGGAGAGTGACGTGGGTGAAAGCAAGCAGGACTGGCATCAGGCCGATATTATAGCCGCCTTACGCAAGAGAGGGACTTCATTAGCCGCCGTATCACGTGAAGCGGGGTTGTGTTCGACCACTTTGGGCAATGCCTTAATCCGACCCTGGCCCAAGGGCGAATGGCTGATTGCCGAAGCGATTGGCATCGCACCGGATGAAATCTGGCCCAGCCGCTACTACTCCGCGCAGGGTGAATTGATTGATCGGCAAGCAAAGCGACGAAAATAACCCAATAAAAAGCCCGCTCATTATTGGCGGGCTTTTTCAAATCACATCAGCTTATTCGTGGCTGTCCGGGAACTCACGCATAAAGCGCTCAACGTCATCCACCATCGCATCGTTACCGCAGAAGAACGGGCAACGCTGGTGCAGGGTTTCAGGCTGGATGTCGAGGATACGGTTGGCACCATCGCTGGCTTTACCACCGGCTTGTTCCGCCAGGAATGCCATCGGGTTGCACTCATACAGCAGACGCAGCTTACCTTTCGGGTGGCTGGCGGTGCTTGGATAGAGGTAAATACCGCCTTTCAGCAGGTTACGGTGGAAGTCTGCCACCAGTGAACCGATGTAGCGCGAGGTGTATGGGCGCTTGGTGGCGATATCCTCTTCCTGACAGAACTTCAGGTATTTCTTCACGCCCTGCGGGAAGCGAATGTAGTTACCTTCGTTGATGGAGTAGGTGTAGCCTTTCTCCGGGAAGGTCATGCGCTCATGGCTCAGACAGAACACGCCCAGTGACGGATCGTATGTAAACGCATGCACGCCCACACCGGTGGTGTAAACCATCATGGTGGAAGAACCGTAAACCACGTAACCGGCCGCAACCTGCTTGTTGCCCGGCTGCATAAAGTCAGCTTCGGTGATCGGCGTACCCGGCTCACTGATGCGGTGGTAGATGGAGAAGATGGTGCCGACGGAAACGTTCACGTCGATGTTGGAAGAGCCGTCCAGCGGATCCATCAACACCACGTATTTACCGTCTTCTGAGCCTTCAAAGATGACGAACTCATCTTCTTCTTCGGAAGCGATACCGGCAACCACACCACGCGCTTTCAGGGCAGCTTTCAGTTTTTCATTCGCGAAGAGGTCCAGCTTCATCTGCTGTTCGCCCTGCACGTTTTCCACGCCGCTGGCACCGAGGATATCCACCAGACCCGCTTTGTTGATGTCGCGGTGGATAATCTTGGCTCCGAGCTTAATGGAGGAAATCAGCGCCGTCAGTTCACCTGTGGCGTGTGGAAAGTCGTGTTGCTTCTCGACGATGAATTCGCCTAACGTTTTCATAACACATTCCCTGAATCTACGATGGAGTGGCAGCAGCTTTAACACGCTACCAACGTATGAGCGCAGTTTAGCCGATTGAACTTTAAAAACCATAGTCCTAATCCGTTTCTTCCCACTCTGCTCGGGGTTACACTGTGCGCCGAACTTTTGAGTAATGGATCTCTTTATGCGTATTCACATCCTTGGGATTTGTGGCACTTTCATGGGCGGACTGGCAATGCTGGCCCGTTCGCTAGGGCATGAAGTGACCGGCTCTGACGCCAATGTCTACCCGCCGATGAGCACCTTGCTGGAACAGCAAGGCATTGAATTGACAGAAGGTTATGATGCCAGTCAGCTCGATCCGCAGCCGGATCTGGTGATCATTGGCAACGCCATGACGCGCGGCAATCCGTGTGTGGAAGCGGTACTGGAACGTAACATTCCTTACCTCTCTGGCCCGCAGTGGCTGCATGATTTCGTGCTGCGTGACCGTTGGGTACTGGCCGTGGCCGGAACCCATGGCAAAACCACTACCGCAGGCATGGCAGCGTGGATTCTGGAGGCCTGTGGCCTTGAACCGGGCTTTATCATTGGTGGAGTGCCAGGAAACTTCGAGGTTTCGGCAAAATTAGGAAAAAGTCCATTCTTCGTGATTGAGGCGGATGAATACGACAGCGCGTTCTTCGACAAGCGTTCCAAATTTGTCCATTACTGCCCGCGCACGCTGATCCTTAACAATCTCGAATTCGATCACGCCGATATCTTTGATGACTTGCGCGCGATTCAGAAGCAGTTCCACCATCTGATTCGCATCGTGCCGGGCCAGGGCAAAATCCTGCTGCCGGAGCACGATAACAATCTTAAGCAAGTGATGGCGATGGGCTGCTGGAGCGAGCAGGAAACCGTCGGCGACAACGGCCACTGGCAGGCGAAAAAACTGACGCCGGACTCTTCGCACTGGGAGATCTGGCTGGACGGCGAGAAAGTCGGTGAAGTGAACTGGGCGCTGGTCGGCGAGCACAACATGCACAATGGCCTGATGGCGATTGCGGCCGCGCGTCACGTCGGGGTGAAACCGGTGGATGCCGGTGAAGCGTTGAGCAGCTTTATCAATGCGCGCCGTCGTCTTGAGCTGCGTGGTGAAGTGAATGCCATCAAAGTGTATGACGATTTTGCCCATCACCCCACCGCGATTCTGGCCACGCTGGCGGCGCTGCGCAGCAAAGTCGGTGGTACCGCGCGTATTCTGGCGGTACTGGAGCCGCGATCCAACACCATGAAGATGGGCGTGAGCAAAAACGAGCTGGCCCCGTCTCTGGGTCGCGCCGATAACGTGTTCCTGTTCCAGCCGCACCACATTCCATGGCAGGTGTCTGATGTCGCGGAAGCCTGCATCCAGCCGGCGAAGTGGAGCGCGGATATCGATACGCTGGTGGAAATGGTGGCAAAAGAAGCCCAGCCAGGTGATTCCATTCTGGTGATGAGTAACGGCGGGTTTGGTGGCATTCACCAGAAACTGCTGGAGAGATTGGGACGTTGATGGCGTGGCGACCCTTTAATCGGGGTTGCCACTGGGTTTGATGACGCTCTGTTATTTGCCCAAACTAAAAAGGGTCGCCCACTGGCGACCCTTTTTATGCACGCGGCAAACTTACGCCTCTGCCAGCTCGCGCAGATACTGGAAGATCTGACGGGTGGCTTTCGGTGGTTTGTTAGCGGCTTTCTCTTTCTGCGCATTACGGATCATGGTACGCAGCTGCTGGCGATCGGCCTGCGGATAGAGGTTAATCACTTCTGCGATCGCATCATCGCCTTTCTCGATCATGCGATCGCGCAGTTGCTCGAGTTTATGGAACAGCGCAACCTGTTGGTTATGGCGGTTCTTCAGCTTATCCAGTGCCTGACGAATCGGATCTTCATCGCGCGCGCGCAACATCTTACCGATCAGCTGCAACTGGCGGCGACGGCCTTCCTTTTTAATACGCTGTGCCAGCTCAATGGCGGCACGCAGATCATCGTCGAGTGGAATTTTGTCGAGGGAGTTTTTCCCCAGATCAACTAACTCGGCGCCCAGGCGTTTCAGCTCTTCGGCGTCGCGTTTAATTTCGCTTTTGCTGACCCAGATAATCTCTTCGTCTTCATCTTCTTCGTTTTGATTATCTGGCACATCGTCGAGCCAGTCATCGGGCTGCTTGGTCATCTCTTGGCTCCCTAAAAAAAAGAGGCTAATCCTACCAGTTTATCGGGCGACTGCGAAATTGTTCTCTGAGTCTGATAGACTCAATAAATTCATACTTAAGATTAGACGGCAGGTCGATGAACGTATCTACTCAGGTTGCAGAACAACGTAAAGTGTTAGAACAGGCTGTCGCGCAGGCGCTGGAACTGGCGAAAGCCAGCACCGATGGAGCAGAAGTCGCGGTGACCAAAACCACCGGCATCGGCGTCAGTACCCGCTATGGCGAAGTGGAAAACGTCGAATTCAACAGCGATGGTGCACTTGGCATCACCGTCTATCATCAGAACCGCAAAGGCAGTGCTTCTTCAACCGACCTCAGCCCGGATGCCATCAAACGTACCGTGCAGGCGGCGATCGACATTGCGCGTTATACCTCGGTTGATCCTTTTGGTGCCCCGGCCGATCCCGATCTGCTGGCATTTGAAGCGCCGGATCTCGATCTTTACCATCCGTGGGAGATCGATGCCGATCGCGCTATCGAATGGGCTGCACAGGCCGAACAGGCGTCGCTGCAGGCTGACAAGCGCATTACCAATACCGAAGGCGGCAGCTTCAACAGCCACGTCGGCATCAAAGTGTTCGGTAACAGCCACGGCATGTTGCAGAGCTACTGCTCCAGCCGCCATTCGCTCTCCAGCTGTGTGATTGCCGAGCAGGATGGCAACATGGAGCGCGATTACGCCTACACCATCGGCCGTTCCATTAACGATCTGCAAACTGCGGATTGGGTGGGACAAGAGTGCGCACGTCGCGTGTTGTCACGCCTGGCGCCGCGCAAACTGCCAACCATGAAAGCGCCGGTGATCTTCGCGCCGGAAGTGGCGACGGGTCTGTTTGGCCATCTGGTCGGCATGATCAGCGGCGGTAGCGTCTATCGCAAAGCGACCTTCCTGCTGGATTCACTCGGCAAACAGATTTTGCCTGAGTGGCTGACGATTGAAGAGAAGCCGCACCTGCTGAAAGGCCTGGCGTCTACGCCGTTCGACAGCGAAGGTGTCCGCACTCAGGCGCGTGACATCATCAAAAATGGCGTGCTGCAAAACTGGCTGCTGACCAGCTATTCGGCACGTAAGCTTGGCTTGCAGAGCACCGGTCATGCGGGCGGCATTCACAACTGGCGCATTGCGGGGCAGGGGCATAGCTTTGAAGATATGCTGAAGCAGATGGGCCGTGGTTTAGTGGTTACCGAAATGATGGGCTCCAGTGTCAGCGCCATGACCGGTGATTACTCACGCGGTGCATCAGGCTTCTGGGTTGAAAACGGTGAAATCCAATATCCTGTGAGCGAGATCACAATTGCGGGCAACCTCAAGGATATGTGGCTCAATATGGTAACGCTCGGTAACGACATTGAAACGCGCAGCAATATACAATGCGGTTCGGTGCTGCTGCCGGAGATGAAAATCGCCGGACAATAAAGACATCGCTTCATGAAAGCAGCCCGCAAGGCTGCTTTTTTTTTAGCCCGACAATGATACCCCTTAATAATTCGCGTGACAGAAAGGCGGCAAGTGAATGAATCCTCAGGACATTACATCAGTAAGTGACTAAGGTGAGTGAGCGTAGCCAACGTGTCTGGAACCTGAAATATGACGGGAAATAAGGAATATTTATGCGTAAGCATGTGATTGCAATGTTGTCTCTCTCGCTGTTGTTCTCCTCGGCTAGCGTATTCGCCGCTGACCTGAAGAGTGATATGGATACCCTGAAAGATGGCCTGAGCGTGGTGAAGAAAACCTCTGATGCTCAGGAAATGCAAACCGCGCTCGGCAAGATGCGCCAGGCGGCGGAGGATGCTAAAAAATCCACGCCGGAAAAACTGGAAGGTCAGGCTGCCGATAGCGCCCAGATTAAGGATTATCACGCCGGTCTCGATTCTCTGATTGCGCAGATTGATGTCGTTGATCAGTTGGCGAAAGCCAACAAGCTCGACGAAGCCAAAACTGAAGCGAAGAAGTTGGAAGATATTCGTAACGCCAACCATAAGAAATTCCGCTGATAACCCGGCCAGCCCTGTGGCTGGCCTTATCTCCTCTCGCATTCCCTCCGTTTAAACGCATCGATTTCCGGCATAACCCGCATTTTTGTGACCTGTTTCGCACACTTCATGCGTAGTGCGATCTGGCGCACACACGCCCGTGGGATTTCCACTTTGAGGTGGAAAAGATGCGTCTCCACAGCCTGAAGCGGAAAGCGTAATTTCTTTCTAACGCGAATTATCTCTAATTATCCGCAGTAAACAGGAGTAGCAAGGTGAGGAGTGAAGCTGTCCCGCTGAAACCGAGTACGCCAGAAGCCATTCAGGCGTTGGCGGATAACACGTTGAAGCAGATTGCGGCGATCTACGCCGCGCACCACATCGAAGCCAATGCCGTGCAGCAGCAAATGCTGGCCTCGCATGTACGGGCGATGGCAGCGCGTTCCCTCACGGGAGAAGCCTTGCCGGAAGTGGAAGCCGAACTGTTTGAAGATATCTCGCCAGAAACCATGGCGCTGGCACAGCAGGTGGTCGATCTGTTTGGCAATCTGCCCAAAGAAGAAGCCTGGTTGTTATCGGTGCATATCGAAGTGGCGAAATCCAACGAAGCATAAATCGAGAGGAATTGAACATGGTAACAGTCGTGATTGGTGATCGTCTGGGTAAAGGTCAGAAAGTCGCAGCCGGTATTGAGAAAGCAGGCGGCCGTGCCGTGGTGGTGCCGGGCGTCGCAGCGGATATGAAGCTGGGCGATGTGATGAAAGCGGAAAACGCCGATTTCGGCATCTCCTTCTGCGGCAGCGGCGGCGCGGGTGCCATCACTGCACAGAACAAATATGGCTACAAAGCCAAACACGGTATGCGTTCGATTGATGAAGGCGTGACCGCCATCAACGAAGGCGCCACCGTACTGGGCTTTGGCTTTATGGATAAAGAAGAGCTGGGTGAACGTCTGGTGCAGGCCTGGAATAAAAAACACGGCAGCTAAGCATGAAACAGCAATACGAGACGCAGATAACGGTGCAGGGCAAAGGCGACAGCAAAGCGAAAGCCTTTTCCGATGCACTGAGCAAGGTGCAGCAGCAAGTGCTGCGCACCAGCCAAAAGATTCTGTTGCGCATTGAACCCATAGATGTGCGGGTGCTGCGCGCGCAGGAGAGCGTACGCACAGAGAAGTTCTTGTTCTTCTTTCTGGCGCGCGAACGACGGAATTACAGCGTCGAGCTGGAGATTACCGTCAGCGTCACCGTGATCGACACCGACAAGGTGGATTTCATCGCGACGAAATAAAAACGACAACAAAGGGTACAACAACATGTTTTTAATCATTTTGTTTAAGTCGTTGATCATTGGTGGATTGGTTGGCGTTGGAGTAGGAGCGGGCGCAGCGCGCATGTTCCACGCACCGACCACCCAGGGTATGGGCGCGTTTCGTACCTTGGGTGAACTCAATTCCTGTGAAGGCGATCCTGCATCGCACTTTTCCTTTGGTCTTGGCTTCTTCTTTAACGCCTGGGCATCGTCTGTGGCGGCAGGCTCCTTCACACAGGACGTTGACCACCGCATTCTGCCCAACTGGGGCGCGGCTGCGTTGATGGTGAAAAATCGTAACGTCGCGGAAACCCTGCACAACCCGAAACGCATGGCGATTGCCTGCGGCATCATCGGCATGATCGTGGTGGCGTTCCTTAACAGTACCGCTTCTGCGGTGCCTGCAGCGTTGCAGGTTACGGCGGTTAAAGTACTGGTGCCGGCGGCCAACCTGTTGGTCAACACCGTGATGCCGGTGATCTTCTGGCTGGCAGCGATTGATGCCGGTAAGAAATCCGGTTTCTGGGCGACCATCTTTGGTGGTCTGGCGCAGTTGATCATGGGCAATGCCGTACCGGGTCTGGTGCTGGGTATCCTGATTGGTAAAGGCGTGGAAGAGAGCGGCTGGAACAAAGTCACCAAAGTGATGATGTTCGCGATTGTGCTGCTGTTCGCTCTGAGTGGCTTCTTCCGTGGCTTCGACATGAAACTGCTGCAATCCTTCCAGCTGGGTGTCCCAGGCTGGCTGGACATGATTCACAACAGCCTGAGCGGCAAATAAGGAGCCTCGAGCATGAACGAGACTGAAAACAAAGGGTTCTGGTATGCCGACTGGTCGTTCCCGATCTTTGTTGGCCTGCTGTCCGCCGGGGTGTTTGCCGGTACGCACATGTACTACCTGTACGGCATCGGTGCATTTAACGAAGTGGCGTTTGTTTCGATGCTGCGTTCCGGCATGGAAACCGGCGTGTATGGCGCCGTGGCGGCGTTTGGTGCCAGCTTCCTGTTTGCCCGCATCATCGAGGGTTCGCTGGTCGGGATTCTGGATATCGGCGGTGCGATTCAAACCGGTGTCGGGCTGGGTGTTCCGGCCTTGCTGCTCGGTGCAGGTATTGTGTTCCCGGTGGCGAACTTTGCCGCATCACTGGCAACGGGTCTGGTGGTGGGTTTAGCGATCGGTTATCTGATTATCCTGGCGCGTAAGTTCACCATCAATCAGAGCGATTCCACCTACGGTGCGGACGTGATGATGGGCGCAGGTAATGCATCGGGTCGCTTCCTTGGGCCGTTGATCATCCTGTCTGCGATGGCCGCGTCGATTCCGATTGGCATCGGTTCGCTGGTGGGTGCGTTGTTGTTTTATCTGTGGAACAAACCGATCACCGGTGGCGCGATTTTAGGTGCCATGGCGTTAGGCGCAATGTTCCCGGTTTCGCTGTAAAGCTGTTTCCGATTTAACGGTCGCCCTTCACGGCGACCCTACGATTGAACAGTGCATTCTGTGTGGAGGCGCATTGATGACCCCACACAGATGTGATGCAAATTCCGTAGGGTGCGTATTGATGCGCACCGGGCTGAATGCAGGTTGTTAAGGAGTAAATATGTTTGATCTGATTCTGCGCCGCGCGCGTTTGTGCGACGAACAGCTGGTGGATATCGCCATCCAGCACGGCAAGATTGCTGCGGTCGGCGATGTCAACGGTTCAGCTCAGCAGGAGCGCGATTTAGAGGGGCGCTATTACGTCAGCGCCGGCTGGATCGACAGCCACGTGCACTGCTATCCCAAATCCCCGATTTATCACGATGAAGCCGATGCGATTGGGATGGCGCAGGGCGTCACTACCGTGATTGATGCAGGCAGCACCGGCGCGGATCATATCGACGATTTCTATCAGCTCACCCGTTCCGCCACCACCGAAGTGCGCGCGCTGATCAACATTTCACGTACCGGCATCATCACCCAGAATGAGCTGACCGATATGACGCAGATCGACGGTGATGCGGTGGTGCAGGCGGTGAAACGTCGCCCGGACTTTATCGTGGGATTAAAAGCGCGCATGAGCAGCAGCGTGGTGGGTGAAAATGGCATTCAGCCGCTGATTCGCGCCAAAGCCATTCAACAGGCGGCGGGAAATCTGCCGCTGATGGTGCACATCGGCAACAACCCGCCGGTGCTGGAAGAGATCGCCGATTTGCTCACCTCCGGTGACATCATCACTCACTGCTTCAACGGCAAACCCAACCGCATTCTGTCGCCGCAGGGCGAACTGAAAGCCGCGGTGAAAAATGCCATCGCGCGCGGCGTGAAGCTGGATATCGGTCACGGCAGCGCCAGCTTCAGCTTTGAAGTGGCCCGTCAGGCCATCGCGCAGGGTATTCTGCCCGACACCATTAGCTCGGACATTTACTGTCGCAACCGCATCAACGGCCCGGTACACAGCCTGGCGCATGTGATGTCGAAATTCTTCAGCATTGGCATGACGCTGCCGCAGGTTATCGACTGCGTCACCGGTAATGCCGCGGCTGGCCTGCGCTTAGCGGGCAAAGGGCGCTTAACCGAAGGTTATGACGCCGACCTGACCATTTTTACCGTCAAAGAGGAAGCCCGCCCGTTCGTTGATGCTGAAGGCGAACGGGTTTTGGGTGAGCAACATTTGCTGCCGCTGGCCGTGGTTATCGCGGGTAAGTGGCATCTGACTGATGAAGGGAAAGCTAATCATGTCTTCGATTTATGAAAAATATGACCTGAAACAGGTCATCAATGCCTCCGGTCGTATGACCATTCTTGGTGTTTCAACGCCTTCTGCCGATGTGGTCGAGACCGTCAGCTACGGTTTGAATCACTATTTCGAGATCAAAGATCTGGTCAATAAAACTGGCGCGTATATCGCTAAACTGCTGGATGTCGAGAGCGCGGTGGTGGTCTCCTGCGCCTCTGCGGGCATCGCACAGAGCGTGGCGGCGGTGATCGTTAAAGATAACGACTGGCTGCTGGACAACCTGCATGCCGCGCCGCTGACCGTGCCGCACGATATCGTGGTGCCGAAAGGCCATAACGTGAACTTCGGTGCGCCGGTGGGTGCGATGGTGGCGCTGGGCGGCGGACGTCTGGTGGAAGCCGGCTACAGCAACGAATGTTCGCCAGAACAGCTGGCTGCGGCCATCACGCCAACCACGGCGGCGCTGCTTTACATCAAATCACACCACTGCGTGCAGAAGAGCCACCTGAGTGTGGAGCAGGCGGCGGTAGTCGCGCGTAAACACGGTATCCCGTTAATCGTGGATGCGGCGGCAGAAGAAGATCTGCAGTGCTACTACCAGATGGGCGCGGACCTGGTGATCTACAGCGGTGCCAAGGCGATTGAAGGGCCGACCAGCGGTCTGGTGATTGGCCGCACCCAGTACGTTGAGTGGGTAAAACGTCAAAGTAACGGTATTGGCCGCGCGATGAAAGTCGGTAAAGAGGGCATTCTTGGTCTGACGCAGGCGATTGAAAACTATCTGGTGCAGCCGAAAACCACCGGCGCTGAGATGGTAGCCAACATGACGCCGTTTATCGATAACCTCAACACAATCAATGGTGTGTCTGCACGCGTGGTATGGGATGCGGCGGGCCGCGATATCGCCCGTGCCGAGATCAAGTTCGATGAAGCTGTCACTCAATGGCCAACCGGTGAGCTGGTGCAGGCACTGAAAACCGGCGACATCGCCATCTACTTCCGTGGCTACAAAGCCAACGAAGGCATTATCGAAGCGGATGTGCGCAGCGTCAGCACCGATCAGCTGCATATTATCTTTAGCCGTATCCAGGCGTTACTCAGTGGAGGAAAACGCGCATGAGTCTGAACCCGAATTTCTATCAGGGCCGTCTGTGCCTCAACGTGCTGGCCGGTTCTAAGCAGAACGCCAAAGAGATCTGGCAGGCCGCAGAAGGCCACGTGCTGGTGGGCGTCTTATCAAAAAATTACGCGAGCAATGAAGAAGCGATTGCCGATATGCGTGAGTACGCGGCACTGATCGACAACGCGCTGTCCGTCGGACTGGGCGCGGGCGATCCGAATCAGTCGGCGATGGTGAGTGAGATCTCAGCGGTGCTGCAACCGCAGCACGTGAACCAGGTGTTTACCGGTGTGGCGACCAGCCGCGCGCTGCTCGGGCAGCATCACACCGTGGTCAACGGTTTGATTTCACCAACCGGCACGCCGGGCCTGGTGAAAATTTCCACCGGACCGCGCAGCTCGCAACTGGAAGATGCGATTGTGCCGATCGACAGCGCTATCGCCATGCTGCAGGACATGGGGGGCAGTTCGGTGAAATACTTCCCGATGGGCGGCTTAAAAGCGGTGAATGAGTACCGTGCCGTTGCTGAAGCCTGTGCGCGTCACGACTTCTGGCTGGAACCGACCGGCGGCATCGATCTCAATAACTTCGAAGCCATTGTGCAGATTGCACTCGATGCGGGCGTCAGCAAAGTGATTCCACACGTCTATAGTTCGATCATCGACAGTGCCACTGGCGACACGCGCATTGACGATGTGCGTCAGCTTCTGGCAACGTGCAAGAAACTGCTGTAACAAACGAGTCACAGGTGAAGCTCCGTGAGATTTCCCAATCAGCGTCTGGCCCAACTTTTCGCTGCGCTGCAAAATGAAACGCTGCCACAGGATGAACTGGCGCGCCGCTTTTCAGTTTCAACGCGCACGGTGCGCACCGATATCACCGCGCTGAATGCGCTGCTGGAGCAGCACGGCGCACAGTTCGTACTGGCGCGCGGCGCGGGATATCAGCTGAAGATCGACGATGTGGCGCTTTTTGACCGTCTGCAGGAAGAGAGCGCCGCGCCGCTGCGCGTGCCGCGCACTTCTCAGGATCGCGTACGCTATTTGCTCACGCGTTTTCTCACCGCCGCCTATTCACTCAAGCTTGAAGACCTGTCGGAAGAGTGGTTTGTCAGCCGTGCCACCCTGCAAAGCGACATGGCGGAGGTGCGGGAATGGCTTGGCCGCTATCATCTGAATATCGAAACCAAGCCGCATTACGGCATGAAGTTGTTCGGCAGCGAAGCGGCGATCCGCACCTGCCTGACGGATTTGCTGTGGCAAATTGATCAGGAGATGCCCGACAGCCCGCTGTTGACGGTGGAAGCGCTGCACAGCGGCATCCTGGCACAGCTGGAACCGCTGTTGCAGCACTGCTTTAATCAGTATGCGATTCGCCTGAGCGATGAGGGCGAGCGCTATCTGCAAATTTACTGTGCGGTGGCGGTGCGACGCATCAGCGAAGGTTTCCCGCTCAACGATCCCGGCGCAGAAGATGTCGGTGATGAGGTGCGCGAAGCCGCGCATCATCTGGTGAATCTGATGCAGCCGCTGGTCGGCAAACCGATCTCGCAGGCGGAAGAGAACTGGCTGCGCGTCAATATCGCCGCCCGGCAGATTCAGGCGCTGTCGCCCAGCACCATTAATGCTGATGACGCCGATGCGTTAGTCGATTACCTGCTGAACTACATCAACACCCATTACAACTACCGCTTGCAGCAGGATGAGCAGTTGCGGGCCGATCTGCTCACCCATATCAAAACTATGATTACCCGGGTGCGCTACCAGATTCACATCCCCAACCCGCTGCTGAGTAACATCAAACAGCACTATCCGATGGCGTATGACGTGACGCTGGCGGCGGTCACCAGCTGGGGAAAGTACACGCCGTACAGCATCAGCGAGAACGAAATCGGTTTTCTGGTGCTGCACATCGGTGTCGGGCTAGAGCGGCATTACGATGTCGGCTATCAACGCCATCCGCAGGTGCTGCTGGTGTGCGACAGCGGCAACTCCACACTGCGCATGATTGAAGCGCTGCTGCTGCGTAAATACCCGCAGTTGGTGGTCACGGCGCGTTTGTCGCAGCGTGATTACGAGATGCGCGAACACATTGACGAAGATTTCGTGATTTCCACCGTGCGTTTGAGTGAGAAGAATAAACCGATTGCGGTGATGTCGCCGTTCCCGACCGAGTTCCAGCTGGAGCAGTTGGGTAAGCTGGTGCTGGTGGATCGCACACGGCCTTACATGCTGGAAAAATACTTCGATGCACAGCACTTTATGGTGCTGGATAAGCCGATGACGCAATCCGCGCTGTTCCGCGTGTTGTGCGATCAGCTGGAGTCAGAAGGCTGTGTGGATGCTGACTTTTATCCCTCCGTCGAAGAGCGAGAAGCGATTGTCAGCACCCTGCTCGGCGAAGGCATTGCGCTGCCACACTCACTGGGATTGCTGGCGAAGAAAACCGTGGTGTATACCGTGCTGGCGCCGCATGGCGTGAGCTGGGGTGATGAAACCGCTTCGGTGATTTTCCTGCTGGCGATCAGTAAAAGCGAATACGAAGAGGCGATGGCGATTTACGATCTGTTCGTCACCTTCCTGCGGGAGAGGGCGATGACCCGATTGCGCGATTGCGCGGATTTCGTCAGCTTTAAAGCGGTGGCGATCGATTGTCTGAGCCGGATGTGATGGTAAACCAGGGTCGGATGAAGCCAGCACTACAACGTCCGGCACGCATCCCGGCTCATGATGTTTGCGATGAATATCCCGCTACACTGTTGGGATAGAGTCAGTATTTATGCCGGCCTGGTCTTAATCAGCTACGCTGCTTCGCCAGCAACCGCGGGATTTCACGCAGGCACCACGCTTTGGCTTCACCCATGCTATCGCGACGCCATGCCATAATGATATCCACCTCACGGGTGTATTCGGCACTCACCACACGCAGACGGCCTTCGGCGATATCCTGTTCCACCATCGGATAAGGCATGGTGGCGACACCCAATCCTGCCAGCAGCGCTCGGCGTTTATCGTCCATGCTACTCACCGTCAGGCGTTGCTGTTTATCCAGCAGCTGCACCGTTAACACCGGGCGTTCGCGCGCGGTATCCGCCACCGCGATGCCGCGATACTTCACGCGCGTCACTTCAGACAGCGGCTCGGCTTCCTGATGAATCGGGTGATCCGGACTGGCCACGTAGACGCTCATAATGCTGTAGAGCTTACGGGTGTTGATCTCGGTTGATGCACGGAAATGCATATCAGGCGCTATCACGATGTCCGCGCGGCCCTGTTCAAGACGCTCCCAGGCACCGGCCAGCACTTCCGTCACCAGCGAAATCTGCGTGTTGGCTTTCTCAGCCAGCTTTTCAACGACAGGAAACAGCAGATTGGTGGGGATCAGTGCTTCGGCCACAATGGTTAGATGGGTTTCCCAACCGCGAGCCAGCGCTTCGGCATCGGTGGTGAGTTTATCGGCCGCTTCCAGCAGCACGCGCCCACGCTCCAGTAGCATACGCCCGACATTGGTGAACTTGGTGCGATGGCCGGAGCGGTCAAACAGCACCACGTCCAGCTCTTCTTCCAGTTTCTGCATGGTATAGCTCAATGCAGAGGGAACGCGGCCCAGTTCATCGGCTGCCGCAGCAAAGCTACCACGACGGTCGATAGCATCCATCACACGTAAAGCTTCGAGGGTTAACGCGCGGTCTTTTGCCATGCCGGTTCTCTGTCAGTAAATTTGAATATGCCAGGCAGATTAACTGGCTAACAATCCGGCGTCCAGCCTTTTACCATTAACGTATAAAGCCTGTGGTCGAATCTCACCGCAGTGCGTCGGAGGTAAATCATGATGACAACCCGCTGCGCGTCAGCATGTGGCCAGGCCGATTTCGGTTGGTTGCAGGCGCGATACAGCTTCTCTTTTGGCCACTATTTTGACCCGAAATTAATGGGCTACGCCTCATTGCGTGTGCTTAATCAGGAAGTGCTGGCACCCGGTGCGGCGTTCCAGCCACGCAGCTGTCCGCAGGTGGATGTGCTGAACCTGGTGTTGCAGGGCGAAGCAGAATACCGCGACAGCGAAGGTAACCACCTGGTCGCGCGGGAAGGCGAGGCCATGCTGCTGTCGGCACGTCAGGGTGTGAACTACAGCGAAATCAACATCAGCAAAGATCACCCGCTAACACGCATGCAGCTGTGGCTGGCGGCCTGCCCGGATCGAGAGAATCCGCTGCTGCAGAAAATCGCTGTGCCGCAGCAGACCCGTTTCTTGCTGGCCTCGCCAGACGGCGTGGATGGCAGCCTGCAACTGCGTCAGCAAGTTTGGGTCCATCAGGTGATACTCGCACCCGGTGAGCAGCATATGGTGAAACTGAACGGCCCTCGTGCCTATCTGCAATCTATCCACGGTTCGTTGGATCTGCAGGCAAGTAGCGCCAATCAGGAGTTACTGAGCTGCGGTGACGGCGCGTTCTTGAGTGAAGAACAGCAGATTACGTTGCAGGCGAAAACGCCGCTACGTGCTCTCGTCATCGATTTACCGGCATAAAAAAAGGCAGCCCGCTGAGGCTGCCCTTGTCTGTGGTCGGGGCGCAGCTGACTGCGCCCGTCAGATGCAGATTACTTCAGGATGGTGAACGCGGTCGTTACGTGTTTCACACCGCTTACACGACTGGCCACATCGGCCGCCGCAGTGGCTTCCTGTTGTGTCACCAGACCGAGCAGGAACACTTCACCGTTTTCCGTGGTCACTTTCACGTTCGATGATTTCACCTGATCGCTACCCAGCAGCTGTGAGCGGATTTTGGTGGTGATCCAGGTATCGGATGATGAGGTTCCGAGGCTCACTTTTTGGCCAGTGCGGATTTCGTTATACACCTCGGTGGCACCATCCACGCCCATGGCAATCTGCTTGGCGCGGCTCGCCAAATCAGCCGATGGCGATTGACCGGTCAGCAGCACTTTGCCCTGATAAGCGGTGACCACGACGCGCGCCTGGTTTTTGATTTGTTCATCTTTAGCCAGTGCGTTACTGACACGCAGTTCCAGCGTACCATCATCCACTTGCGTACCGACGGTGCGCGGGTCCGTTGCGGTTTTGGTCGCCACAGCGGCGCCGCCTGCCACAACGGCAACACAGCCTTGCAGCATCATGGCGGTTAAAAGAATGGCGACAGCGTTCAATGCTTTCATTTGAGCTCCTTCAGTCATTCCTGGTGTGGGAACAAAGTGTTATCAATCAAATCACACAGGCAGTTCAGCGTCAGCATATGCATCTCCTGAATGCGTGCGCTGCGATGTGACGGAATGCGAATTTCCACATCGTGCGGACCCAACAGGCCAGCCAGCTCACCGCCATCATGGCCGGTCAACGCGACGATAGTCATATCGCGAGTCACCGCAGCTTCAACCGCTTTAACAATATCGCGGGTGTTGCCACGGGTTGAAATAGCCAGCAGCACATCACCGGCCTGACCAAGCGCGCGAACCTGCTTGGCATAAACTTCATCGTGGAGACGATCGTTGCCGATCGCCGTCAGCATGACATTGTCGGCGCTCAGTGCCAGCGCAGGCAGGCTCGGGCGCTCGGTCTCAAAACGGTTAATCATACTGGCGGCAAAATGCTGAGCATTGGCCGATGAAGCACCGTTACCACAACTCAGGATTTTGTTACCGTTCAGCAGCGACTGCACCAGCGTCATAGCGGCGCGAGAAATCGCATCCGGCAGTGCCTCCGCAGCGGCGATTTGAGTCTGAATACTTTCGGTAAAACACGCTTTAATTCTGTCCTGCACAAGACCACCTGGTTCTATCCATCGGCATTAAAGGCATCGGGCAGCCATTCCAGCTCACGCCCGGTAATGGCAATGATGTCAAAACGGCAATTCACCGTATCAAAACTGCCGCCGCGTGCCAGCAACCACCATGCAGCGGTACGCAGCAGCTTTTGTTGTTTCTGGCGCGTCACGCTGGCGGCGGCACCGCCGTAGCGCGCATCGCGTCGATAGCGCACTTCGACAAACACCCAGCAATCGGCGTCTCGCATAATGAGATCAATTTCCCCACTGCGGCAACGCACGTTGCTGGCAACCCATCGCAGCCCGGCGCGCTCCAGATAGCCACGCGCCTGCTGCTCCTGCTCAGCGCCAATGCGCTGGCGGTTTACTGCACTGGAACGATTTGTCCCTGACGATACTGGTTCCATGCCAACTTCCTGTTGATCACGCAATCCGTGTCGGCGCTCAGTTTGCCAGTGTTGCCATCAATGGCAAAACCAGGCACCTGGCGCATCTGGTTAAAGTGATTCGCCAGCGTCCAGGCATCAATGCCCATCGCGTAGAGGCGAACCAGCGAATAATCGTTGTTAAACGACTTCGCCGCCTGCTGCATCAGACCCGTATTGTTACCGGAGAGCAGCGGAATATCACTGAACTGCAGGCCATCCATTTCCAGACGGAAGTCTGGACCGGCACCCGCCTGCGCACTGCGTGAGCTTGCATACAGTGCGATGTTGTTGCGGCTGCTGGTGCGCATTGCAATCATCGGCTTGATCAGTTGCAGCTCGTCCTGGCTGGCCACGATGTACACTGCATCCACACTGCCGCCGCTGGCATCGGTCGTTGGCGCTGGCGGGGTGGTTTGCGGCGCTGGAATGGTCAGGCCCGCAACAGCCACGGCGGCAGACTGCGGCTGTTCAACCGTCAGCGGCGTGCCACTCAATGCGATACCCGCTCCGCTATTAATACCTTGTTTCAGCTCAGAAACGCCACCGAAACGCTGTTGCAGTACGGTGGAACCGCCAAGTTTCTGCCACTCCTGTGCGAACGCCTTGCTGACGCGATCGCCATAGCTGCTACGCGGTACCAGCAGTAATGGCTGGCGTTTGCCTTGCTCGTAGATATGGTGCGCGGCATCGCGCGCTTCGTCTTCAGGAGAAAGCGCAAAATAACAAATATTCGGATGGTTCTGGATCTGTTCTGGCTCGTTCAGCGCCAGCACGTTGAGTGGCGTCTGGCTGTTCACCACCGATTCCACGTCGTTTTTCAGCAGTGGACCCACCACGATAGTCGCGCCATCCTGCTGCGCCTGCTGCATCACCTGGGCAATCGGCTGGCTGCTGGTGTCATAAACTTTAACCTGAGCGTTGCTGTCCGGCTGAGCCGCCGTAGTCGCCGGTTGTGCTGCGGGCTGCGGCTGTTCGGTCTGTGGCGGCATATTACCTGCCATGGCCGGGCTGACAACTGCGTTAGCGGCAGCGTTAGCATCGGCAGGCTGTTGTGCGTTCGCGTCGCCAGGCTGTTGTGCTGACGGCTGGCCATTGGCATCGGTTGCCGCAGTAGCAGCAGGGGCGGGTTGCGGGGCTGGTGCAGTTAACACGCCATTTTTGGCATCGTTAAAACCTTTCTGAATCGCATTGGCAAAAACCTGTGCCTGGCCATTCAGCGGCAGCAGTAGCGCGATGGTGCTGGTCGAGGCTTTGGTGAAGTTTTGCACCTGGCTAAGCTGAGTTGGTAATGTTTTCGCACCCGGGTTTTGCGGATAACGTGTCTGCCAGTCTTTGATCGCCGCTTTCAGCATCTGCGGATCCTGGCTGTTGGTATGCCAGGTGTTGAGCAGATCCAGCCAGCCTTGCAGGGTGTTCTCATTGGCGTTAATCACCAGGCTGTTCAGCTGATCCTGCGTCATTTGCGTCAGAGCTTGCCAGGTGGCGTCAATATTGCTCTGGTGGTCGGCGCCTTGCAGCAACGGCTCCTGAGCAATATAGGCGCGTAAGAGCGCGAGTGAAGGGCGATTTTGCGCCGCAGCGATTTGCAGTGCGTAGTAGCGCACCTGCTGATCCTGAGACAGGCCATCAGTCTTCACCTGACCCAGCGTCTGCTGAGCGCCGCCGAAATCCTGCTGACCAATCTGCATCTGCGCGCGCAGTAATTGCAGCTCCTGCTGCTGCACTGCAGAGAGTTGCTGTGGCAGTTGCGAGATCTGATCGTTAGCCTGCGGATACTTTCCTTCCTTCAACAGGGCACGGATGGCAAGTAATTGCCAGTCGGTCTTGCTATCATCGCTGCTTTGCTGCACCTGCTGCAGATAATAGTCAGACCGGCCAGTAGCAGGCCCCTGAATATTGACGTTGGAGGTTTGCTGCGGTCCCTGGCCGCTACAGGCGGCTAAAATCAGTCCAGCGAGAAGAACAGGTACAAAGCGTCCTGCTTTATGACGTACGACTTTTGAAGGAAGCATACTGTATCCAGTGATGTTTTTTTCTAGATGCTCAATATTAAATCGGCAATTCGGATGAAACAATGAAACAACTCGATCGGGCAGAGATTTCTGCCAGCACGCTCTATATCGTTCCTACCCCGATCGGTAACCTGGGTGATATCACGCAGCGTGCGCTGACGGTGCTTGCGAGCGTCGATCTGGTCGCAGCGGAAGATACACGTCATACCGGGCTGTTGCTACAACATTTCGCCATCAATGCGCGACTGTTCGCACTTCACGACCACAACGAACAACAGAAAGCAGAAGTGTTGTTAGCCAAGCTGCAAGAAGGCCAGAGCATAGCGCTGGTCTCTGATGCGGGCACGCCGTTAATCAACGATCCGGGCTATCATCTGGTGCGTTGCTGCCGTGAAGCAGGTGTGCGCGTGGTTCCGTTGCCGGGTGCCTGCGCGGCGATTACAGCATTAAGCGCGGCGGGGTTACCGTCAGATCGTTTCTGTTACGAAGGATTTCTGCCCGCCAAGAGCAAAGGCCGCTGCGATGTGCTGCGCTCCCTTGAGAATGAGCCACGTACCCTCATTTTTTATGAATCTACTCACCGTTTGATCGATAGCCTGCAAGATATGGTGAGCGTATGGGGTGCCGATCGCTATGTGGTGCTGGCGCGTGAAATCACCAAAACCTGGGAAACCATCCAGGGCGCGCCGGTGGGCGAACTGCTGGCCTGGGTACTGGAAGACGAAAACCGTCGCAAAGGCGAGATGGTGCTGATTGTTGAAGGGCACAAGGCCGATGAAGAAGCGCTGCCTGCCGAAGCGTTGCGAACCCTGGCGTTGCTGCAAACTGAGCTGCCGCTGAAAAAAGCCGCTGCGTTAACGGCGGAAATTCATGGCGTTAAGAAGAACGCCCTGTATAAGTACGCGCTGGAGCAGCAAGAGGCGTGACAAACGCGGGCGGATCGCCTATTATCCCGCGCCGAAGCTGACCAGACAGTCGCCGCTTTGTCGTCGTCCCTTTCGGGGGAGACGGGCAGAGGGGAGGAAAGTCCGGGCTCCATAGGGCAGGGTGCCAGGTAACGCCTGGGGGGCGCAAGCCTACGACCAGTGCAACAGAGAGCAAACCGCCGATGGCCCAGTAATGGGATCAGGTAAGGGTGAAAGGGTGCGGTAAGAGCGCACCGCGCGGCTGGCAACAGTTCGTGGCACGGTAAACTCCACCCGGAGCAAGGCCAAATAGGGGTTCACAAGGTACGGCCCGTACTGAACCCGGGTAGGCTGCTTGAGCCAGTGAGCGATTGCTGGCCTAGATGAATGACTGTCCACGACAGAACCCGGCTTATCGGTCAGTTTCGACTTTTTCATGTGAAAACCCCGCTCCGGCGGGGTTTTTGCTATCTGGCGTACGGCGCAAGATGAATGACTGTCCACTCCACTCTTTATGAAAAGAACGCGGCTTATCAGTCAGTTTCGACTTTTTCATGTGAAAACCCCGCTTCGGCGGGGTTTTTGCTATCTGGCGTACGGCGGCAAGATGAATGACTGTCCACTCCACTCTCTATGAAAAGAACGCGGCTTATCGGTCAGTTTCGACTTTTTCATGTGAAAAACCCGCCTCGGCGGATTTTTTGCTATCTGGCGTACGGCGGCAAGATGAATGACTGTCCACTCCACTCTCTATGAAAAGAACGCGGCATAACAATAATTAAAATAAATTCTCGTTCGCAGAGAATAAAAAATGCCAAAGCGTAAAGAAATGAAAATCCCGCATAACAAAATAAACCTTATGCCAGAATAGGCGCGTGTTTCACTACCGAGGACAATTATTCATCCACATCGACGAAAAGCAACAACGTGGATAAGTTGTAAAATTATGGACAAAATATTCGCCCCAATGATGGCTATTTCTACTGACCTTCCTGCACTCTTCCACTGCTCGATCTGCGACCAGCACTGGCGCTTCGCGCTTTAGCGCCACACTCTCCTTATTTAAAAATATTCTTAAAATTTCACATGCGTTTATTTCGCGTGATAGTTCTTTATTTCTCTTAAGGAGAGAAAGTATGCGCTATTGGCTTTTATTGGTTTTAGCTATCCTGGCTGAAATAACCGGCACGCTCTCTATGAAATGGGCCAGCGTCAATGACGACAACGCGGGTTTTATTTTTATGCTGGTGATGATTGCGCTCTCTTATATTTTCCTGTCTTTCGCCGTAAAACGTATCGCTTTAGGCGTGGCCTATGCGATGTGGGAAGGTATCGGCATTCTGTTTATCACCCTGTTCAGCGTCACGCTGTTCGATGAACCCTTATCGCTGATGAAGGTGGCGGGCTTAATCACGCTGGTGGCGGGAATTGCGCTAATCAAATCTGGCACGCTGACACGCAAGGAGCTGCAACATGGCCACGTTTAATGCGGCGCACGTTACCTGGCTTGCACTGGCGATTGGGCTGGAGATCGTCGCGAATATCTTTCTCAAATACTCCGATGGTTTCCGCCGTGTCATTTACGGCCTGCTCTCACTGGTCGCGGTGCTGGGGGCATTCAGTGCGTTGTCACAAGCGGTGAAAGGGATCGATCTCTCAGTGGCTTATGCACTGTGGGGTGGTTTTGGTCTGGTGGCAACGGTAGCGGCTGGTTGGGTACTGTTTGGTCAACGTCTGAATCGCATCGGCTGGTTAGGGGTGGGATTGCTGATTGCGGGGATGGTGCTGATTAAGTTTGCTTAAAAGGGGGCACATCGGCCTGACACTTAGCGGCTAACGCGCATGAAGAAATGGAGTGTCAGGCGGTTCACCTCGTATTCCACCTTTTAAAACCTGCACAACACACTCCTTAAAAAAGGAGTGTGTTGAACGCAATGATCCCCACTAACCTCAACCGCGGCCGTGTGGCTCATCCCAGTCAAACGCCGGGCCCAGCGAAATTACGCCGCTCGGGTTGATGGTCTTGTGGCTACAGTAATAGTGATGGCGAATATGCGGCAGATTCACTGTATCGGCGATGCCCGGCATCTGGTAGATATCACGCAGAAAGCCGCTCAAATTGCGGTAATCACTGATGCGGTGACGGTCGCACTTGAAATGCGTGACATACACCGGGTCGAAGCGGACTAAGGTGGTCCATAAACGCAAATCCGCTTCCGTCAGGCGATCGCCAGCCAGATAGCGATGCTGGCCGAGGATCTGCTCAAGTCGCGCCAGCGAATGGAACAGCGCGGTGACTGATTCATCATAGGCCGCCTGCGAGGTCGCGAATCCGCTCTTATACACGCCATTGTTCACCGTGTCGTAAATCCAACCGTTCAGCTCATCGATCTTATCGCGCAACGTCGGCGGATAATAATCTCCGGCGCGGGCACCTTGTGCATCGAAGGCCGTGTTGAGCATACGGATGATATCAGCCGATTCATTGCTGACGATGGTGTGCTGAGTTTTATCCCACAGCACCGGAACGGTCACGCGGCCTGTATATTGCGGGTCGGCGTGCAGGTAGAGCTGATAGAGGAATTCGTTTTGATACAGAGAGTCGCCGGTTGCGTCCGGGAAATCGTCGTCGAAGGTCCAGCCGTTTTCCAGCATCAATGGATGCACCACTGAGACGGAAATCATCTCTTCCAGCCCTTTAAGCTGGCGCATCAGCAGCGTGCGGTGTGCCCACGGACAGGCAAGAGAAACATAAAGATGATAGCGATCGCGCTCGGCAGCGAAACCCGCCTTGCCGGTGGGGCCAGCACTGCCATCTGCGGTGATCCAGTTGCGCCAGACTGCTTCTGTGCGTTTGAAGCGGCCACCGGTTGACTTCGTATCGTACCAGGTGTCATGCCATACACCGTCAATCAGTTGTCCCATAAGCCCTCCATAAAGAAAAAGGGCGGGGAAAATCCCCGCCCCTGCAAATCAGTATATGTGTTCTGGCAGCGCTTGTGTGCTTAGCGTGCGGCTGCTGGTGCGAAACGAGCACGAATCAGACGGTCGATGCTGTATGCACCCGGACCTACCAGACCCAGCACCAGGAAACCACCGGCGATGGACAGGTTTTTCATGAACATCAGCTGGTTAACGCCTTCAGCAAAGTTGCTGTGGAACAGGAACGCAGTCAGCAGAGTGAAGCCCGCAGTGAACAGTGCGGTGAAACGCGTCAGGAAACCGAACAGAATTGCCAGACCGCCGCCGAACTCCAGCAGAATAACCAGCGGCAATAAGAAGCCCGGGACGCCCATCGCCTGCATGTATTGCGCGGTACCGGCATAACCGGTGATTTTGCCCCAGCCCGCAGTGATGAACAGAATGGTCATTAATACACGTGCCAGCAGCAGGCCTGAGTCTTCGAATTTTTTCATCATTTACTCCAACAAGAATTAAGAAGCAGGTTGTTGGCCTGCAAGGTTTTGATCCCGCTGAATCGCAGGTCGCAATTCGTTGGGCTGATGGAGGTAGATGATAGTCGCAGGTTGCAACAGTTGTAAGCGAGTTAAACTGTCAATGTTGTTCAGGGATTTTGATAAAGAAAAACCGGATTTTTTATATCCGGTTTCAAATGAAGACGTTAGCGAGGTTCGAGCGTGGATTTGATCATGCGCCAGGTACTCCAAAGCCCAAAACCGCGTTTTGCCCAACGCAAAATACGGTTAGGACTGCGGATTGACCAGATAGCCAGTGCGCTGCTGCCAATCGCCAGATAGCGGCGTAAGCTGAGAAACGTTAGCCAGCCGCGATCGTAGTGAGCGGTGCCATCCAGCCAGTCACGGCGTGCAGCACTGAGATCCAATCGCTGCTGCTGAACCTGATTCAACAGTTCATGAATGCGTGCTTCACGTTCACGACGGCTCATGAGCGATGCTCCTCCAGCAAGCTACGATCGGTTTCCAGCTCCTTGCGGGTATGACGCAGCAACGTTGACTGGCGTGACTTATATAGCGTCCACACACCAAAGATCAACGCCAGCGCAAACAGTACGGCGGTAGTAATGGCAATCGCCATCAGCCGATACTGCGCATCTACCGCCCAGATGATCAGCACCATCAGGCTCATTAAACCAAAAGCGGTAAACAGCATCGTCAGTCCAACCATCATCAGCATTTGAATCAGATTGGCTTTCTCCTCCTCTAGCTCAACAATCGCCAGACGGACGCGCGTTTCCACCATACTCACTAAGGTAGTGACGACGCGCTGACCGATGTTGAAGACCCCTTTGCCTGGGCCGTGGCTCTGACTATCGCTCATATCAACGACGTGAGATCAGGATGCCGATCAGTACACCGACAGCTGCACCGATGCCTACGCCGTGCCACGGATTATCGCGCACATACTCGTCGGCCTTCTCTGCCGCTTCACGCGTGGATTGCGCGATGCGCTCACCGGAATCGCCCAGGCGCTCACGCGAACTTTCAATCGCGCCGCGCGCTTTGCTGCGCAGTTTGTCCAGCTCGGTTTTCGATTTATCCGCCGAGCTGCTCAGTACTTCTTCCAGGGTGTCAGCAAGGTTTTTCAGTTCCGCACGCAGATGTTCAGATGTGGTGTCTTTAGACATGAAGTTCTCCATTACATCATTTATTTAAGTCCGATTAGTAAGGCTCAGCTTCAAGCTTTTTCAGCTCGTGCTGTGCCTCTTCCAGCTTACGTTCGCGCTTCTCAATCTTATCTTTGTCGCCATCCTGACGCTCTTCCTTCAACTCACGCTCACGTTCCGCAATTTTGTGTTTTTGCTCTGCAATGCGTTCGCTGTGGGCTGACTTCAGTCTTTCATCAGTACAATTCGCACGTACTTCAGTGAGCGCGCGCTCCAGCCCGGTCACACGGCGCTGGTTATCGTGCTGTTTAGCCATGTCGATTTCACGCTGAATATCGTGTTCTTTCTGCTGACACAGCGTTTCAGCTGCCATCAGAGATCCCGAGAGAGAGAACAGAATAGCACCCAGCAGTAATTGATGTTTCATCAGGTTTTACCTTCCATTGTTGATGACCTGCCGCAAACCGGGCAGGAGAAGCGTCCCAGCTTGTCTTAACTCGCGCTACCTTTAAGCATAGACAGCAGACGAAAAAATTCAACGAAGACGCGGGGATAGCGAGGATTGATTCACCGTCTGGCTTGTCATCAGACGGTGGAAATCAGCTATAAGTTGGGCGGTTACTGTCAGGTACTTGCTGCGAAGCCTGCGGTCCGCTTGCAACGACAAAGCCCTGTGGTAGCAAGCGTTTCAGCACTTTTTGGGCGGCAAGGCTTTGTTCTTCATTTTCGAAATGAATCAGCAGCGCATCGCCCGCAGGTGTAATGCTTTTGATACGCACACCTTGCGCACTCAGCTGCTGATACAGATAAAAGCCATCCGGCAAATTGGTGCCATTGTGTGCGACGCGAATCTGTACCACGGTATCGTGCTGCAACATCGAAGGTACAAAGATCACCGCCAGCAGCGCCAGCGCAGCGCCAAGTGCCCAGGGCACGAAGCGCCTTGCGAATCCACGGAATCTGATCATGGCTGTGAATTCCCGTTGCGTGAAGACTGACGTTTACGCCACAGCACCACCAGAGAGCCCACCAGACCAATCACCAGCAATACCAGCGGTAACAGCATCAGGCAGAACATCAGTTCATCTTCATAGCGGCGGAAAATCGGCGTTTTACCCAGCGCGAAGCCCAGTACCGTCAGAATCAGCACCCACAGGAAGCCGCTCATCCAGTTGAAGAACTGAAAGCGTGCATTACTCAGGCCAGAAAGCCCCGCTATGGTCGGCAGCAGGGTGCGCACAAAGGCAATGAACCGACCGATCAGCAAGGCCGAAAGACCATGGCGATGGAATAAGCTGTGCGCGCGTTGATGATATTGCGCCGGAAGGTGCGAGAGCCACTTCTGTACCGTTGGCGTATTCCCTAGCCATCGGCCCTGAATGTAACTTACCCAACAGCCCAGACTGGCGCCGGTGGTCAAAATCAGGATGGTCAGCGGGAAACCCATGGTGCCTTTGGCAATCAAAACACCGACTAAAATCAATAGACTATCGCCGGGCAGAAACGCGGCGGGTAGCAGGCCATTCTCGAGAAACAGGATCAAGAACAGCACGCCATAAATGGCCCAAACCAGTGTCGGGTCGGAGAGCATTTCGTAATCCTGCTGCCACAAGGCATGCAGCAATGCTTTCAAAATATCCATCAATCATTCCTGAACATCATTGTTAAACGTGCCCGTAAGGGGCTGAGGCGCAGGCTGGCTTGGTTATACATTTTTGGTATGCAGCCGTTGCGGGATTTCCGGATCCATCCAGAATTGATTGTTAAATCAGCGACTTTTTAAAGCCCTGTCGCAAAGGGTAAGAAAAGGGCGATAACTGTAACAAAAATCACGCAGGTCAGACAGTGTAAAGTGGCGCTCGCACAGGAGTTTTACCTTTTGACGCAGATGCTCAAAAGGAGCTTTACATGAGCTGACACTATTGCAGATTAACTGACTTATTCGCCTGGAAATGCAGCAGAATCAATAAGAATTGTCATTACCTTCCGGCAGGATGACAGGATTTTCCGCAAACATGTAACGGTCGACATTAAATTCAAAATCGTCGGCGGTGGCGTTAAACAGCATCTGTTTAGTATTTTCCAGGTGCTGCCACATTGCCAGCTTACTGGCGGCGGGATCTTTGCGCATGAGTGCTTTCAGAATCTGGTCATGATCGTCGCACCAGCTGGTGATGTTGCGCGCATCAATATGTTCGTGCAGCTTGAGCCAATAAGGGTTGTGCAGGCGATGCAACCACATCTTCTCGACAATCGCGGCGAGCGCGCTGTTTTGCGTGGATTGCGCGATGCGGACGTGGAAATGCATATCCCATTCTGAATCACGTGAATGGTCTTCCTGGCGGGCTTTTTCCTGAATCGCCATCAACGCCATGATGTCCTGACGCGTGACCTGGGTGGCGGCAAACTCGGCCACGTTACTTTCAATTAGCTGGCGCGCCTGTAACAGCTCAAAGGGGCCGAAGCTGGCAAATTCCAGCTGGCTGGGGGTGGTCTCGCGGTTTTGCTGTTGATTGCTGATGACGTGGATGCCTGAGCCTTTACGTACTTCAACATACCCTTCCACTTCCAGCATAATGATGGCTTCGCGAACCACAGTGCGGCTGACTTCCATCTCTTCAGCGATCAGGCGTTCAGCAGGCAGCTTATCGCCCACGCGATAATCATCCGCCTCGATACGACGTTTGAGTTCACTGGCGAGTTGTTGGTAAAGACGACGGGATTCGTTCAGATCCATTGCGCGGTTCGCTGTGGCAGGGAAGGATGAGTTGTTATACCACTTTGACCGGGTGGAGGAAATGGGCTGACGTGCGCCAGCCCAAAGCGTGGAGATTAAGTGCGAGCTGTTGCCGGTTGTGCCACGTGCTGAACGTCCAGCTCCGATACCGGCTGATTTTTCAGCACGGTCCAGATTACACAGGCACCGAGCAGGTCAAATACTGCCAGCGCGGCAAACAGCGGACTGAAGCCCAGCGTATCAGCCAATGCACCCACCACCAGCGCAAACAGGGTGCTGGCTGTCCACGCGGCCATGCCGGTCAGGCCATTTGCCGTGGCCACTTCATTACGGCCAAACACATCCGAGGAGAGGGTGATCAATGCACCGGACAGTGCCTGATGGGCGAAGCCACCGACGCACAGCAAACCAATCGCTACGTAAGGGCTGGTAAACAAACCAATGGTGCCCGGTGCAATCATCAGCACCGCGCCCATGGTGACCACCAGTTTGCGCGACACAATCAGGTTCACGCCAAACCAGCGCTGGAACAGCGGTGGCAGGTAACCACCGACGATACAGCCGAGGTCGGCAAACAGCATCGGCATCCAGGCGAACATGGCGATCTCTTTCAGGTTGAAGCCGTAGACCTTAAACATAAACAGCGGGATCCACGCGTTAAAGGTGCCCCATGCCGGTTCCGCGAGGAAACGTGGCAGGGCAATACCCCAGAACTGACGATTACGCAGAATCTGACGGGCTGACATTTTGCTGTTATTGCCGGTCTGATGCTGTACTTCCTGACCGGAAATAATGTAGTGACGCTCTTCATCGCTGAGCTTGGTTTGCTGTTTAGGATGTTTATAAAATATTAACCAGCACAACGCCCACGCCATGCTCAGCACGCCAGTAATGATAAAGGCCAGCTGCCAGCTGTGCGCCAGAATCGCCCATACCACCAGCGGTGGCGCCAGCATCGCACCAATCGATGAACCAACGTTGAAGTAGCCTACCGCGACGGAACGCTCTTTGGCCGGGAACCATTCGCTACTGGCTTTCAGGCCTGCAGGAATCATCGCCGCTTCGGCCGCGCCCACCGCGCCACGTGCTAGCGCAAAACCGCCCCAGCTGCCTGCCATGGCGGTGGCAGCACAGAAGATCGCCCAGAGGATGGCAAACACCGCGTAGCCAATTTTGGTGCCCAGCAAATCCAGCACATAACCTGCCACAGGTTGCATCACGGTGTAGCACGCCGAATAGGCGGCGACGATATAGGAATATTGTTGAGTGGTAATACCCAGCTGCGTTTCCAGCGTCGGCGCGGCCACGGCAATGGTATTACGTGTCAGGTAACCGAGTATGGTGCCCACTGTCACCAGCCCAATCATGTACCAGCGTAGCCCTTTGATCTTACGCATCATTAACCTCTTCCAGTCTGTCGTAACACTTGCCATTAAAGGTAGGGGAGTACTTGAGCACTCCCGCTGGCGGCGTTGACGAATCAGACCTGCCGCCTTGTTGTTATGAGATGTGCCATGAGGTTCGGCATCAACGAGGCGAGAGATTAACTTGTTATACAACTTTAAAAGTTGAATGCCATCACAAAAACCCTGCATGTGCTGTGTGATCCGCTAAACAGGCGTTATAACAGCAAGTTAGTGCAATGTGGCTGACTATTTTGTCCATATATCCACAGGGAAACTGTCATTATTGTGAGGTCTATCGCAAACAATTTTGCCGATCGTCAAAATTGGTATGATAACTTTGAATCAGAAGCCAATTGGCCCCAAACATGAGGAAGCAGGTATGTCGCGTTTTATGAGTGAGGATTTTCTACTCGATAGCGAGTTCGCCCGTCGTCTGTACCATGACTACGCCAAAGACCAGCCGATTTTCGACTATCACTGCCATTTACCGCCGCAGCAGATTGCCGAAAATTACCGCTTCACCAATCTCTATGACATTTGGCTGAAAGGCGATCATTACAAATGGCGAGCGATGCGTGCTAATGGCGTACCCGAAGCGCTGTGCACCGGCGACGCCAGCGATCGCGAGAAATTCAACGCCTGGGCACGCACGGTGCCGCACACTATTGGCAATCCGCTGTATCACTGGACGCACCTTGAGCTGCGCCGTCCGTTTGGCATTACCGATGTATTGCTGAATGAGCAGAGCGCGGATCGCATCTGGCAGCAGTGCAATGAGCTGCTGGCGCAGGATGCCTTTAGCGCACGCGGCATCATGCAGCAGATGAAGGTGAAAATGGTCGGTACCACTGACGATCCACTTGACGATCTGCAACACCATCGCACGCTGTCGGACGATGCCAGCTTTAGCGTTAAAGTGCTGCCAAGCTGGCGTCCGGATAAAGCTTTCAACATTGAGCTGGATACCTTCCTGCCGTGGATTCAGCGCCTGGAACAGGTCGCCGATGTCAGCGTGCAACGTTTTGATGATCTGCGCCGCGCGTTGAGCCTGCGTCTCGATCATTTTGCCGCACACGGCTGTAAAATCTCCGACCATGCGCTGGACGTAGTGCTGTTTGCCGAGGCCGATGAAAGCACGCTGGATAGTATCCTGGCGCGTCGCCTGCAAGGTGCTGCACCGACGCAAGAAGAAGTGGCGCAGTTCAAAACAGCGGTGCTGGTGTGGCTTGGCAGCGAATATGCGCGTCGCGGCTGGGCGCAGCAATATCACATTGGCGCGCTGCGTAATGCTAATCGTCGGCAGTTCGATATTCTCGGCCCGGATGTAGGCTTTGACTCCATCAATGACGCGCCGATGGCGATCCCGCTGGGCCGTTTACTGGATGCGCAGAACCGCAACAATGCACTGCCGAAAACCATTCTTTACTGCGTTAACCCACGCGACAACGAAGTGCTGGCGACCATGGCGGGCAATTTCCAGGGCGAAGGTGAACCCGGCAAGATGCAGTTTGGTTCCGCATGGTGGTTTAACGATCAGCTTGATGGCATGCATCGTCAGATGACGCAGCTGGCGCAAATCGGCCTGTTGAGTCGCTTCGTCGGCATGCTCACCGACAGCCGCAGTTTCCTCTCCTACACCCGCCACGAATACTTCCGTCGCCTGCTGTGCCAGATGATCGGCAATTGGGTTGAACGCGGGGAAGCGCCAGCCGACGAAGCGCTGTTGGGGCAGATGGTGCAAAACATCTGCTTTAACAATGCGCGCGATTACTTCGGCATTGAGTTGGGAGCCTGATGATGCAGCGGCTAAACCGTCACGATTTCCCCGGCGCAAGCTATAGCGAGCGCGTGATCCAGTTTGGGGAAGGCAACTTCCTGCGGGCGTTTATTGACTGGCAGCTCGACTGGCTCAATGAGCATCAGGGCACCGATGCGGGCGTGGTGGTGGTGCGGCCGCGCAATCGCGTGGTGGAAGACTCACTGAATCAGCAGGACGGTTTGTACACCACGCTGATCCGTGGATTGAACACGCAGGGCGAGCAGGTAAGTGAAACCCGCCTAATCCGCAGCCTCAATCGCGAGATCCAGCCCTATCAGCAGTTTGAGGGTTTTCTCGCACTGGCCCGTGCGCCGCAGATGCGCTTTGTGTTCTCTAATACCACCGAAGCAGGCATTGCCTTTGTTGAGCAGGATCGGCTGGAGGATGCGCCAGCCTCTTCCTTCCCAGGCAAGTTGACACAACTGCTGTGGGCGCGCTTCCGCCACTTTGGCGGTGCGGCAGAGAAAGGCTGGTTGATCGTGCCGTGCGAGTTAATCGATCACAACGGCGATGCACTGCGTGATCTGGTGCTGCGCTATATCAAGCACTGGCAGCTGCCGCCGGAATTTGCCCGCTGGGTGCTGGATCATTGTGCGTTCTATAACACGCTGGTGGATCGCATCGTTACTGGCTATCCAGCCGATGGCACCAATATCGCTGCACAACTGGGTTACGAAGATCGCTATCTGGTGGCTGGCGAAGTTTATTACCAGTTTGTGATTCAGGGGCCCGATGCGCTGGCGCAAGAACTGAAACTCGCCGCGCTGGCGCCGGAAGTGAAGTTCGTCGATGACATCACGCCCTACAAAGCGCAGAAGGTGGCGATCCTCAACGGTGCGCACACCGCGATGGTGCCGGTGGCGTTTCAGGCCGGACTGGAGAGCGTCGGCGAGGCGATGGATGACGCCGCCATTGCGAACTATGTTAATGCGCTGCTGCGTGAGGAAGTGATTCCGACGCTGGATCTGCCGCGCGATGAACTGCACGCCTTTGCCGATGCAGTACAGCGTCGCTTCCGCAATCCGTTTATCCGCCATGCGCTGCTTTCGATTGCACTCAACGGCATGACCAAATTCCGTACCCGTTTGCTGCCACAGCTGTTGTTGTCTCAGCAGCAAACCGGCCAATGGCCACCGCGCCTGACCTTCGCCTTTGCCGCGCTACTAGCGTTTTATCGCGGCAAGCAGGGCGACCAGCAGTGGACTTTACAAGACGACGACCACTGGTTGCAGCAGTTCGCGGAGCTGTGGCCAGCGGTAAACCAGGACACATTGACCCCGGAACAGCTGGTGCAGGCGGTACTCAGCAACCGCTCACACTGGGGCGAAGATCTCACTCAGCGGCCCGGATTAGTGGCCGCAGTCAGCCAACACCTGCAAAACATCGTTGTCCACGGGATGCGGACGGCGCTGGTACAACTGAGATAACGCTATGCAAGATGCGATAAGAATCCATTCGCGCGACAACGTGGCGGTAGCGCTGCGCGATTTACCTGCCGATACCAAAGTCGAGATTGATCGCCAGTTCATTACCTTGCAGCAAGAGGTTGGGCGCGGTCACAAATTCGCGCTGACGCCGCTGGCAACGGATGCGCTGGTAATCAAATACGGCTTGCCGATTGCCCATGCCACGCGCCCGATCGCCATTGGCGAAATCATTCACTCCAGCAACGCCCGCACCAATCTGAGCGATGTGGATGAGTACGACTACCAGCCGGAGTTTCTCGATATCCCCGCTCAGGCCGGCGATCGCGAGGTGCAGATTTACCGCCGCGCCAGTGGTGAAGTCGGTATTCGTAATGAGCTGTGGATTCTGCCAACGGTGGGCTGTGTGAACGGCATCGCCCGGCAGATTCTGTCGCGCTTCCTCAAGGAGACCAACGAGGCAGAAGGGATCGATGGGGTGCACCTGTTCAGCCACCCGTTTGGCTGTTCTCAGCTCGGTCAGGATCATGAAAACACCCGCACCATGCTGCAAAACATGGTACGCCATCCCAATGCTGGTGCGGTGCTGGTGATTGGTCTGGGCTGTGAGAACAATCAGGTGGATGTGTTCCGCGAAACGCTGGGCGGCTTCGACAGTGACCGCGTGCACTTTATGGAGTGTCAGAAGCAGGACGACGAAGTCGAAGCGGGGTTGGAGCAGCTACATGCGCTGTACAATGTGATGCGTGGCGATCAGCGCCAGCCGGGTAAGCTCAGCGAACTGAAGTTCGGACTGGAGTGCGGCGGTTCTGACGGTTTCTCTGGCATCACCGCCAACCCGATGCTGGGCTGCTTCTCCGATCAAATGATCGCTAACGGCGGCACTACAGTGCTGACCGAAGTGCCGGAAATGTTTGGTGCAGAGCGCATTTTGATGAGCCGCTGCCGTGACGAAGCTACCTTCGATAAAACCGTGGCGATGATCAACGACTTCAAGCGTTACTTTATCGACCATCAGCAGCCGATCTATGAGAACCCATCGCCGGGTAACAAGGCGGGCGGTATCACCACGCTGGAGGAGAAATCCCTTGGCTGCACGCAGAAAGCCGGGCAGAGCCAGGTGGTGGATGTACTGAAATATGGCGAGCGTCTGGTCACGCCTGGCCTCAATCTGCTGAGCGCGCCAGGAAACGATGCGGTGGCCACCAGCGCGCTGGCGGGCGCAGGTTGTCATATGGTGTTGTTCACCACCGGACGCGGCACGCCCTATGGCGGATTCGTGCCTACCGTGAAGATTGCCACCAACTCGCAGCTGGCAGAGAAGAAGCCGCACTGGATCGATTTTAATGCCGGGCGTTTGATTGAGGGCATGAGCATGCCGGAGATGCTGGAGGATTTCGTCGATATGATTGTGGCGATTGCCAACGGTCAACCGGCGCGTAACGAAGCCAATGATTTCCGCGAGTTAGCGATATTTAAGAGCGGTGTCACGCTGTAAACATCAGGTGCGATCGATGTGCATCTGACATCAATCACACCTGCTTATCTTAAGGGCGGCATGAATGCCGCCCTGTGCAATGCCAATTTATTCTGCTTCAGACACCGTGCGCGGTTCGCGCTCGGCTTCCGCCTGGCACACCGCTGCCGTAAACAGAATGTCGGTTGAAGAGTTCAGCGCCGTCTCGGCGGAATCCTGCAATACGCTGATGATAAAGCCGATGGCCACTACCTGCATCGCCAGGTCATTCGGAATCCCGAACATGTTACAGGCGACCGGAATCAACAGCAGCGAACCGCCGGCCACACCCGAGGCGCCACAGGCACAAATCGAGGCCACAAAACTCAGCAGGATTGCCGTCGGCACATCCACGGAAATGCCCAGCGTGTGTACCGCCGCCAGTGTCAGCACCGTGATGGTGGTCGACGCGCCCGCCATACTGATCGTCGCGCCAAGCGGAATAGACACAGAATAAGTATCTTCATCAAGATTCAGGCGTTTGGCGATCGCCATATTTACTGGAATATTTGCGGCAGAGCTGCGGGTAAAGAAGGCGGTCACGCCACTTTCACGGATGCAGGTAAACACCAGCGGATAAGGGTTACGACGAATTTTTTGGAACACCAGAATCGGATTCACCACCAATGCCATGATGGCCATGCATCCCAGCAGCAGCGCCAGCAGCGTTGCGTACTCCTCAAGTGCACCAAAGCCGGTTGAGGCCAGAATCGAGGCCACCAGACCAAAAATCCCCAGCGGCGCACAGCGAATCACGCAACGCACCACCCACGTCGCCGCATGCGAAGCATCGGTAAGAAACGCCTTGCTGCTTGGGCTGGCATGGCGGAAGGCCAGACCGAGGCCGATGGCCCACACCAGAATGCCGATATAGTTGGCGTTGAGTAACGCGTCAATCGGGTTAGCCACCATGCTCATCAACAGACCGTGCAGCACTTCGGTAATGCCAGACGGCGGTGAAATTTCGGTTGCGCCCACGTTCATTGACAGAGTTTGCGGGAACAGATGGCTCAAGGTGACTGCGACCACAGCGGCAAAGAAGGTGCTCAACAGATAGAGCATGATGATGGGACGGATGTTGGTTTTCTGCCCTTGTTGATGATTAGCAATCGAAGAAATCACCAAAACCAACACCAGCAGCGGGGCCACCGCCTTCAGGGCGCGAACGAACAGTTCACCCAGCAGACCTACGGCCAGAGCGGCATCACGTGAGAACCACGCCAGCGCTACGCCGGCAATCAGGCCAATCATGATTTGTTTTACCAGGCTTCCTGCGAACAGCGCGCCCAGACGTCCAATAAAGTTATTTAGCATAGTTCGGTCTTTTTATAGCGGTATGAGTGTTGTGCGCGGTTGCTCCGCGCCAAACGGTTTGCCCGGCGGAGTATAAGGAAAAGTCCTGGTGAGGGAAGAGATAATTCTGGACGTGCGGCGCAGATCGGTTTTTTGATCTGCTGACGATGTGAAATGTGACAGAGCTATGAAAGGTGAAATTTGCAGCTGGCGAAACAAAGCAGGGGCGATTACCGCCCCTGCAGAAGATTATGATGAGATGCGTTTCTGGTCGTTTCTGTGGTTAACCCAGGCGTTAATCAGCAGGGTACCGCCCAGAATCACGCCCACCACCGACAGTGAGATGCCCACCGGGATATGGTAGAACTCGACGATCAGCATCTTGATACCGATAAACACCAGCACAATCGCCAGGCCATATTTCAGCATCGAGAAGCGCTCAGCCACGTTCGCCAGCAGGAAGTACATGGCGCGCAGACCGAGAATCGCGAAAAGGTTCGAGGTCAGGACGATAAAGGGATCGGTCGTCACTGCGAAGATCGCCGGAATACTATCAACCGCGAAAATCACATCGCTTAGCTCCACCATGATCAGCACCAGCAGTAGCGGGGTGGCAAACAGCACGCCATTTTTGCGGGTGAAGAACTTCTCGCCTTCGAGATTATCCGTCATGCGCAGATGTTTACGCAGCCAGCGCACCACCGGTTTGTCGCCCACTGCCGCGTCATCGCCTTCTTTGGCAAACGCCATTTTCAGGCCGGTGAACAGCAGGAAAGCGCCGAACACGTAGAGGATCCAGCTGAACTGCGTCACCAGATAGCTGCCGGCGAAGATCATGATGGTACGCAATACGATCGCGCCCAGCACGCCATACACCAGCACGCGGCGTTGCAGGTTTGCCGGAATAGCGAAGTAGCTGAACAGCATCAGCCAGACGAAGACGTTATCCACCGCCAGTGCTTTTTCCAGCACGTAGCCGGTAAGGAAGGCAAGGGTTTGTGCGGTCGCCACTTCTCGGCCGGCGGTGCCATCGAGGTACCACCAGAAAGCGGCGCTGAACAGCAGGGAAACGGAGATCCACACCAGCGACCAAACGGCGGCCTGCTTAAATGACATGGTTTGTGCGCCGCGACGTCCCTGTAAGAAGAGATCGATCGCCAGCATGATGAGCACAACAACAGCGAAGCTGCCCCAGAGTAACGGTGTGCCTACAGTATGCATAGTTGTAATCCTGTCCGGAAAATAAAAAAGCGGCTAAGTCAGAAGACGTTAGCCGCTTTGATCAAGCTGCAAGCAAACCTCGCCTTCCGGCAAGGTCTCACTTACAACTCAGAATAGATTCCGGGTTGCCTGACGACCGGATGCGTTTAGCATCGTAATGACGATCAATCAGCTTACAAGTTACTCCCCTTTGCAGCGGTCAAGATACGTCCAACCGCGCAAGGATTCAATGGGGAGTTTGAAATATTCTGCAATATTTACACTTAAGCCTGGTCTGCCGGGAACACCACGCCAGTCTGGCGGCGGATTTCCGTCAGCAGTTTTGCTGTGATGCGCGAGGCTTCCAGTGCCGGATGCTCGACCTGGCGCTGCTCAACCCGTTGGGCAAAGGCCTCGGCTTCATACAGCATGGTGTTGATATGCTGCGGTTGCGTCAGATTCTGGCTCTCGCCACCGCGTGGGATAAAGCGTAACTGCTGGCATTCCGAGATTTTCTCAATCACCAGTGAGCCGGCTTCGCCCTGAATTTCGCTCGGAATCAGTGAATCGCTCACCTTGGAGTGCAGCAGCGTGACATCAAAATCGCCGTAGCTCAGCACCACCACACCGTGCGCATCAACGCCACTCTCCAGCAGCGAAGCCTGCGCTTTCACCTGCTGCGGTTCGCCCCACAATGTGACGGCAGCGGCCAGGCAGTAAAAGCCAATGTCCATAATCGAACCGTTCGACCAGCGCGGATTAAAAGTATTGGGATTTTCGCCGTCGATATAACGCTGATAGCGTGAGGAGTACTGGCAGTAGTTAATCAACGCTTTACGCAGCTTGCCAAGTTGCGGCAGGGTGTTCTGCAGTTGCAGGAAGGTCGGCAGGCTGGCGGTTTTAAATGCTTCAAACAGCACTACCTGATGCTGGCGCGCGCAGGCGATCATCGCCTCGGCCTCACGCAGATTCGATGCCATCGGCTTTTCGCAAATCACATGTTTGCCGTGCGACATAAACAACATCGCTTGCTCAGCGTGTAACGCATTCGGGCTGGCGATATATACCGCATCGATTTCCGGGCTGTCCGCCAAATCGTCGAGGGAAGTGAAGGTAAGTTTGCAGGGATAGTCAGCGATAAAGGCATCCGCCTGTGACTGCTGGCGCGAATAGACACCGCTTAACTTCATTTTGCCGGTCTCATGCGCGGCGTCGATAAACTGGCGGGTTATCCAGTTGGTTCCCACAATGGCAAAACGAATCACGGCTTTGTACTCCTGCAACAGTAAAGCGGCAGAGTAGCATGTTCAGCGGATCGTTCGTCAGACGAAATTTGATCATGCGATCCGCATTCCAATATGATGATGCGGCACATTTTTTTAACCAGCTAGCGGGGACGCGCGGGTGAGTGGAAGTAAACATGCATTGAACTGGACCACACTGCTGATTGCTATCCCCGTGGGATTCGTCGCGTCGCTGGTGACCTTAGCATTTCGCGGCGTCATTGATTTGATTAACCGCCTGCTGTTTAACAGCGATAGCGAAATCACCGTGGCGATGCATGTCTGGCCATGGATCTTCTGGCCGCTGCTGGTGGGCGCGGGCGGTGTGCTGGCGGGGTTCTTCCTGCGCTATGCGGTGGCGATTGAGAAACAGGAAACGGTTAAAACCGACTATCTCGAAGTGATCAACGCGCGCCTGGATGCGGTGCCGACCAAAACCTCGCTGTTTCGTGCACTCTCCTCGATTGCCAGTATCGGCAGCGGTGCTTCGATTGGTAAAGAGGGGCCGATGGTGCAGCTCTCCGCGCTGAGTGGCAGCCTGATGGGCCGCTGGTTCCCGCAGATGCGTAACAGCGATATTGTGGCGATGGCGGCAGCGGCAGGGCTCTCTTCGGTGTACCACGCGCCGCTGGCCTCAGCGATATTTGTCGCTGAAATTGCCTTTGGTATCTCGGCGCTGCAGCGGCTGATCCCGCTGATTGTCGCCTCGGCGGTGGCGGTGATGACCATGTGGTCACTTGGCTTTCGCAGTGCGCTCTATCCGCTCTCCGAAGCCTTGTTCCAGATGGATATCAGCAGTTTGTTGATGACCATTCTGATTGGCGTGGTGGCCGGTTTTGCCGGTTGGTTGCTGATAAAGTTGATTGCCCGCAGCAAAACGCTATTTGGTCGTATTAAATCATTGCCAGCACGTCTGGGGCTTGGTGGCTTAGCGGTGGGCTTTCTGGCGCTTATATCCACCGATATTCTGGGCAACGGCTACGAAGTGATCGTGAAGATTATCGATGGTCACTATGTGCTGGCTGGATTGATTGGCCTGCTGGTGCTCAAAACCCTGGCCACCACGCTGTCGGTGGGATCGAACGCGGTGGGCGGTCTGTTTACCCCTTCGCTACTGATTGGTGCGCTGCTCGGCGTGGCGCTGGCGCAGATGGGCGTGGCACTTCATCTGCCGGTTGGCGATAGCCTGCTTTACGCGGCGATTGGTATGGCGGCGGTATTAGCGGCCGTGAGTCAGGCGCCGTTAATGGCGATGCTGATGGTGCTGGAGATGACGCTCAACAGCAGCCTGTTATTCCCGATCATGATCGCCTCGGTGCTGGCTTCCATGGTGGTGTATCGGCTGCAATCGGCCAGCACCTACCCGGTGGTGAGCAACCACTTTAGCCGCTCAGAAGCCAAATTCGATTTCGATAATATGCGCGTAGATCAGCTGATCATTCCTGGTGCGGCGCTCCAGCCGGAAGAGTCTGTGGGGCAGGCGCTGGCAGTCAGTTCGCTGAAGCGCGAACGCTATGTGTATGTGATCAACAGTGCGGGGCAATTCCTGGGGGTAGTATCAATCCATGATATCTCGCGCAAGGTGCTGTCACAGGAGATCACCCTCGATTCACCGGTCAGCAGCGTGATGGACGATAACTTCCCGTGCATTTATCAGAACCAGAGTATGCGTGAAGGCTGGGAGGCCTTTGCTCGCGTGACGCTGGAGCGTTTACCGGTGCTCAACAATCCACAAGAGCGCCGCTTTATGGGTGCCTTGACCAAAACCAGTTTGATTCAGAAGGCGCAGGAGTTTCTTTAAGCCGCGTTACCGCGCATCGCCTGATCCGTCATCCACAGGCGCGCATCGAACTCCAGCTGGTGGTAATCCGGTTCCATATGGCAGCAGAGTTGGTAGAACGCTTTGTCGTGATCCTTCTCTTTCAGGTGCGCCAGTTCGTGCACCACGATCATGCGCAGGAACGGTTCCGGTGCCAGACGGAAGAAGGTGGAGATACGAATCTCGGCTTTGGCTTTCAGGTTGCCGCCCTGCACACGCGAGATGGCGGTGTGCAGGCCAAGCGCATGTTTCATCACCTTGATTTTGTTATCCCAGATCACTTTGCTCACTGGCGGCGCGCTGCGCATATAACGATTTTTCATTGCCTGGGTGTAATCATACAGCGCACGGTCACTGACAATATTGTGCGTGTCAGGATAGCGTTCCTGCAAAAAGCTGCCCAATCGCTGATTATCAATCAGCAACTGCACCTGTTCGAGGATGTTTTCAGGATAACCCTGCAGATAGATTAATGACATTGGGATTCCCGACGAAAGACAGTATACTGCGCCCCCTTTTTAGGGCGAAAATCGCGCAAAGTGTACCACGCCGGAGATTCCATGAGCCAACTTGAACTGACCAATCGCACGCTGACCTTGCAGCGCTTCCCGCCGATGCGTGAAGAAAGCCCGTTACAGGCGTGGGATTCCGCCGATGAATATCTGTTGCAGCAAGAACTGCCAGAAGGACCGGTGCTGGTGTTCAACGACAGCTTTGGTGCGCTGACCTGCGGACTGAACGGCCGTGAAGTGTGGCACGTCAGCGACTCGCTGCTGAGCGAGCAGGCGGCGAAACAGAACCTGCGTCTTAATGAGATGGACGAAGATCAAGTGCACTTTATCGATAGCCTGGCGCCGCTACCTGCTGCGCCTGCTGTCGTACTGATTAAAATCCCGAAAGCGCTGGCTCTGCTGGAGCACCAACTGCGCGCGCTGCGTAAAGTGGTGACGCCAGACACGCTGATTCTCGGCGCGGCCAAAGCCAAAGACATCCACAACTCTACGCAGCAGCTGTTCGATCGCATCCTGGGTGAGAGCAAAACTTCGCTGGCGTGGAAAAAATCTCGTCTGATCTACTGCACATACAGTGCACCTCAGCTGCCGGAGGTGTCAGAGACCACGGTGTGGCCGCTGGACGATTCCTCTTACCAGATTCACAACCACGCTAACGTGTTCTCTCGCGGATCGCTGGACGTGGGTGCGCGTTTCTTTATGCAGCATCTGCCGTCAGATATTGAAGGGGAAATCCTCGATCTTGGCTGCGGCAACGGCGTGATTGGTTTATTGGCGCTGGAACAGAACCCGCAGGCGGACGTGCTGTTCTATGACGAATCTTACATGGCCGTGGCGTCCAGTAAGCTCAACGTGGAAGTGAACCGCCCGCAGGATCTGGCGCGCTGTCAGTTCCGCGTCAACAACGTGCTGAGTGGCTTCCCGTCGGATCGTCTGCACGCGGTACTGTGCAACCCGCCGTTCCATCAGCAGCACGCGGTGACCGATCATCTGGCCTGGCAAATGCTGCGTGATGCCAAACGTTGCCTGCAGTACGGCGGCGAGTTGCGTATTGTCGGCAACCGCCACCTCGGTTATCACGTCAAAATGAAAAAGCTGTTTGGCAACTGTGAGCTGGTGGCGTCTAACGCCAAGTTCGTGGTGCTGCGTTCGGTCAAACTGCGTTAATCACACGCTGAGCGCCAGCTCAGTGGCCTGTGCGATGGCGCGGCGAGCATCCAGCTCCTGCGCCACATCGGCTCCACCAATCAGCTTTAACGCTTTACCGCGTGCGGCCAGCTCATCCGCCAGCTGACGCAACGGTTCCTGCCCGGCACAAATCACCACGTTATCCACCGCCAGCGTGATCGGCTCGCCCTGATGGCGCAAGTGCAATCCGGCATCATCAATCTTCAGATACTCCACGTCGCCCCACATCTGCACGCCGTGCGCCTGCAAACTGGCGCGATGGATCCAACCGGTGGTTTTCGCCAGCCCGGCGCCGGGCTTGCCGGATTTACGCTGTAACAGCCAGATTTGCCGATCCGCTGCCAGCGGCTGCGGACGGGCTAACCCGCCGCGCGCCTGTAAGCTGTGATCGATGCCCCAGCTCTGATAGAAATCTTCGTGCGCGTTTTGATGCAGCAAAAACTCGGCGGTATCAAAGCCAATACCGCCCGCACCAATAATGGCGACGCGCTGGCCGACCGGCTTTTTATCGCGAATCACATCGAGGTAGCTGAGTACGCTGGCATGGTCGATGCCGGGAATCGACAACTGACGCGGCGCAATACCGGTGGCGATCACCACTTCATCCACACTTTCCAGCTCGTCAGCGCTAACGCGATGCTCGGTGCGAATCGCCACACCCTTTGCCTCCAGCTGATGGCGGAAGTAGCGCAGCGTCTCGTTAAACTCCTCTTTACCGGGGATTTGACGCGCAATATTAAACTGGCCGCCAATCTGCGCATCGGCTTCATACAGCGTGACCTGATGGCCGCGCTCGGCTGCCTGTAACGCGAACGCCATACCCGCCGGGCCGGCACCGACCACCGCAATCTGTTTAGGCTGTTCAGCAGGGATCACCGGCATCAGGGTTTCGTGGCAGGCGCGGGGATTAACCAGACATGAAGTGACTTTGCCGACAAAGATCTGATCGAGACAGGCCTGATTGCAGGCGATGCAGGTGTTGATGGCATCTGGCTGCCCGGCCTGTGCTTTGCGCACAAAGGCCGCATCGGCAAGAAAAGGGCGCGCCATCGACACCATATCGGCGATGCCATCACGCAGCAGCGATTCAGCTACCTGCGGATGGTTGATACGGTTAGTGGCAATAACGGGCACTGACACCGCCTCGCGCAGATGCTGCGTCACCCACGCAAAACCGGCACGCGGTACGCAAGTGGCGATGGTCGGGATGCGCGCTTCGTGCCAGCCAATACCGCTGTTGAACAGCGTTACACCGCGCTGCTCCAGCGCCTTTGCCAGCGTCAGCGTCTCTTCCAGCGAACTGCCGTTGTTCACCAGATCGAGCATCGACAGGCGGAAGATGATGATAAACGCCGGGCCGACCGCTTCGCGCACCGCCTGCGTGACTTCCAGCGCAAAGCGACGACGGCGCTGCACATCGCCGCCCCACTCATCGTCACGATGGTTGGTGTGCGCCACCAGGAACTGATTAATCAGATAACCTTCGGAGCCCATGATCTCGACGCCGTCATAACCGGCCTGCTGGGCCAACCTGGCGCACCGGGCAAAGTCCGCAATGGTCTGACGAATCTCGCCATCGCTCAGTTCGCGCGGCGTGAAAGGGTTAATCGGTGCCTGCAACGCTGAAGGCGCAACCAAATCGCGTTGATAGCTGTAACGCCCGGCATGCAGAATTTGCAGCGCGATTTTGCCGCCCTCGGCATGCACCGCATCGGTGAGGGTGCGATGCCAGTCGCACTGGCTCTCCTGATTGAGGATGGCGCCGCCGTGTGCCACCACGCCCTGTGGGTTGGGTGCGATGCCGCCGGTCACAATCAGTGCCACGCCTCCCCGCGCGCGCTCCGCATAAAACGCGGCTAATCGTGTGGCGCCATCAGTGTGTTCTTCCAGCCCGGTGTGCATGGAGCCCATCAGAAAACGATTCTTTAGTTGGGTAAATCCCAGATCCAGCGGGGCAAACAGGTGGGCGTAATGCTCAGTCATGAACACAGTCTCGGAAAGTGGTCGGATGAGTCAACTTTAGCGGGAATTGGTTGGGATGGAAATTCGCGGTGTTCAGGCTGTGAGAAACCTCAAAAAAAGCAGGGCGACAGGTCGCAGGCGAAAGGTTCGGACTCCTTCGCCCGGCACGGGAAGAGACCTGTGCACCCTGAAACAGCTTGAAGATGAGGGCTAATGATTTAGCTCTATAGTTATGACTCCTGTCAGACTCAATCCAGACGACTTTCCCGGGTGAGGGTGCGGCGATAATGACATAGCTCACTGTGGTTAATCCCCAAGACGAGTCTTGGTTTTCCCCAGCAAAAAGTGATCCCGCTTCCATCTTCTGTACGAGCAGTTCACGTTCCAGGTAACAGCTATTTCGTAACATGATTTAGAGTGATCTGGTTCACAGTTTTCAGCCTCTGATCCCGCTTTGATAGCCCCCATTGCAACAGCAACAAATGGGGAAAACATGAATATCGAAACGCAATCCTGCGTGATTACCGGGAAAAAACAGGTCAGCGTCGCACCGCAACAGGTGAATTGGGACGGCACAGGCACGCTGGTGCGTATTACGCGCGGCGGCATTTGTGGATCTGACCTGCATTACTATCAGGAAGGCAAAGTCGGCAGCTTCGAAGTCAAAATGCCGATGATCCTCGGTCATGAAGTGATTGGTCATGTGGTGGAGAGCGACAACCCGGACCTGAAGCCGAATCAGAAAGTGGCCGTCAACCCGTCCAAACCGTGCGGCGAGTGCAAATACTGCCAGCGCGATCAGGAAAACCAGTGCACCTCGATGCGCTTCTTCGGCAGTGCGATGTATGTGCCGCATGTCGACGGCGGTTTCACCCAGTACAAAGTGGTGGACAGCAAACAGTGCGTGCCTTTCCCACAGGATGCTGATGAAACCGTGATGGTGTTTGCCGAGCCGCTGGCGGTGTGTATTCACGCCACGCATCAGGCGGGCGATCTTACCGGCAAGCACGTGTTCATTTCCGGCGTCGGTCCGATTGGCTGCTTAATTGCGGCAGCGGCGAAAGCGCGCGGTGCCGCCTCTGTGGTGTGCAGCGACATTAGCGAGCGTTCGCTGGAGATGGCGCAGCAGATGGGCGCGACCGATGTGATCCATGCCGCCGAGGGCGATTTCACGCCTTATCTGGCCGACAAAGGCTATTTCGATGTGGCGTTTGAGGCTTCTGGCCATCCTTCCTCGTTACAGCGCTGCCTCGATGTGGTGTGCGCCAAAGGTACGCTGGTGCAGGTCGGCATGGGTGGCACTATCCCGAACTTCCCGATCATGGCGCTGATTGCCAAAGAGATTCAGCTGGTCGGTTCTTTCCGCTTTACCCATGAATTCAACACCGCCGTTGAGTGGCTGGCGAACGGTGTGGTCAATCCGCTGCCGCTGTTCAGCGGTGAATACGATTTGCAGGACATCGACGCGGCTTTGCAGTTTGCCGGCGATAAAACCCGTGCGGCGAAAGTCCAGTTAACCTTTTAAGGAGCAGTGATGAGTCAGTTATTTTCCCTCGAAGGCAAGCGTGTATTACTCACCGGTTCGGCGCGCGGTATTGGTTTTCTGCTGGCGCGTGGCCTGGGTGAAGCCGGCGCGGAAGTGATCGTCAACGCCACCACCAAAGAGGGGGCAGAGCAGGGCGCGGCGAAACTGCGCGAGCTGGGCCTGCGCGCCCATGCCAAAGCCTTTGATGTGACGCAGTCTGCGCAGGTGCAGCAGGCGGTGGATGAGATTGAAGCCGAATGGGGACCGATTGATATTCTGGTTAACAACGCCGGGATCCAGCGCCGCCGTCCGTTCCTCGAATTCCCGGAGCAGGACTGGAATGACGTGATTGCCGTTAACCAGACCGCCGTGTTCCTGGTCTCTCAAACCGTGGCGAAAAAAATGGTCGATCGCCAGCGCGGTAAAATCATCAATATCGGTTCGATGCAAAGCGAACTGGGCCGCGACACCATCACGCCTTACGCGGCATCCAAAGGTGCCGTCACCATGCTGACGCGCGGTATGTGCGTCGAGCTGGCGCGCCATAACATCCAGGTGAACGCCATTGCACCGGGCTACTTCGTCACGGAGATGACCCAGGCGCTGGCCGACGATCCGGCCTTTACCGGTTGGCTCACCAAACGCACGCCAGCCGCCCGCTGGGGTAAACCGGAAGAGCTGATCGGTGCTGCGGTGTTCCTCGCCTCGGGCGCGTCTGATTTCGTCAATGGTCACTTGCTGTTCGTTGATGGCGGTATGCGCGTCGCCGTGTAATGCCATGGCGCGGCTGGCATTTTCGCCGGGCCGCGCCTAAACCTTAATCACCCCTCTGTATTCCTAAGGATAATAAAAAATGCCAATAACCATTATTGTGCTGGGTGTGATACTGCTGCTGGTATTGATGATTGTATTTAAGGTCAACGGCTTTATTGCGTTGGTGTTTGTCTCGGCGGTGGTGGGTATTGCCGAAGGGATGACGCCGCTCAACGTGATGGCCTCGATCCAGAAAGGTATCGGTTCGACGCTCGGTGGATTAGCGATGATCCTCGGCTTCGGTGCCATGCTCGGGCGATTAGTCTCGGACACCGGTGCGGCACAACGCGTCGCTACTACGCTGATTGCCGCTTTTGGTAAAGAACGCCTGCAATGGGCGCTGGTGGTCACCGGATTGATCGTCGGTCTGGCGATGTTCTATGAAGTGGGCTTCGTGCTGCTGCTGCCGCTGGTGTTCACCATCGTGGCTGCTGCCGGTTTGCCGCTGCTGTACGTCGGCGTACCGATGGTGGCTGCGCTCTCCGTGACGCACTGCTTCCTGCCGCCGCATCCTGGCCCAACCGCTATCGCCACCATCTTTGGCGCTAACCTCGGTACCACGCTGCTGTACGGCATGATCATCACCATCCCGACGGTGATTGTGGCCGGTCCGATCTTCTCGAAATTCCTTAAAAGCTTTGAGAAGTCGCCGCCGGAAGGCTTGTATAACCCGAAAATCTTCACCGAAGAAGAGATGCCGGGCTTCGGTATCAGTATCTTCGCCGCCATCATCCCGGTGGTGCTGATGGCGATTGCAGCGGTATTTGAGCTGACCACGCCAAAAGAAAACCCGCTGCGTCAGTTCTTTGAGTTCATCGGAAACCCGGCGGTGGCGCTGTTTATTGCCGTGGTGATAGCGGTGCTGACGCTGGGTCTGCGTAATGGCCGCAAGATGGAAGAAGTGATGGATATGTGCGGTGAGTCGATTGCCGCCATCGCCATGATCGTCTTCATTATTGCCGGTGGTGGTGCGTTCAAGCAGGTGCTGGTGGACAGCGGCGTGGGCAACTATATCGCGGACATGATGAAAGGATCGTCGCTCTCTCCGTTGCTGATGTGCTGGACGGTGGCAGCGATGCTGCGTATCGCGCTGGGATCGGCCACGGTTGCGGCGATCACCACCGCCGGGATCGTCACGCCTATTATCGCGGTGACGCATGCCGATCCGGCATTGATGGTGCTGGCGGTAGGTTCGGGCAGCGTGATCGCCTCACACGTCAACGATCCGGGCTTCTGGCTGTTTAAGGGCTACTTCAACCTGAGCGTGGTGGAGACCCTGAAAACCTGGACGGTGATGGAGACGCTGATCTCGATCCTCGGCCTGGCCGGTGTGCTGGCACTCAACGCCATCATTCACTGATGCAATGGGCTGCACAAGGATGTGCAGCCACTCAGTCGCGACGACGAATCCACGAAAATCGCGATTGATAGCCGCTGTCAAAATGGGTGTTGTAGCGATAGCTCGATCCCGACTCCGCCATGCAATAAGTGCAGACGTTTAACACCTCGATCTGCTCGGCAGGAATGCCACGCTGTAACAGCAACCCTCGCGCCAGATGCGGCAAATCAAACCACACGCCCTGATGATGCGCCCGCGCCTGCGGACGGATCGCCGCGCTATTGCGTGGTTGCTCGCTTGCCCACTGCAGCGCAGGTAAATCTGCACGTTGCTGCATCTGCGTCACCAAATCTTTGCCCAGCTCATAACAGCACGGACCAATCGCCGGTCCGATGGCGACATGCAGCGTTTCAGTGCGGGCGCCAAGATTAAGCAAGCCGTCAATGGCACTGTTCAGCACTCCACTCAGCGTGCCTTTTAATCCGGCGTGCACTGCCGCCACCTGATGCTGCGCGCTATCAGCGAACAGTACCGGCAAACAGTCAGCGGTATACACCGCCACCGGCAGCTGGTTTTCCCCAATCACGCCATCGGACTCGCAGCTTTTCGGCGGCAGGTTTTGGGTTGCCAGCACCACCTGGGCGCTGTGGCGCTGCTGGCCATAGGCGGCATCCGTGGGCACCGGTTGGCCCGCAGGCTGAAAGGCATAATCGAGCCACGGCAGGGCATCAAGCAGCGTTGAACGCGGTCCGGCATGTGACATAAGTGTCTCCTTTGACAGGGCGGCAGCTTTCTTCTGCCCACAGCTTACGTTAACTGCTACATTTTTAAAGCTTTACACAAACTGACCATAATCACTTAAGGATGATCTGATGAAAAACACCTCTTTGCTGGCAGCGTCCGGCATTCTTGCGCTGCTGCTGACCGGGTGCGCGCAACCGGCCAAACAGCAGGCACAGCAGCAGCTCGGCCAGCAATCGGTATTGGCAGTGAACTGGTTCCAGCAGTCCGGTGAGTATCAGGCATTAAGCTGGCAGGCATTTAACACTGCGCGTATGGCGTTTGATGCTGCGCCATCGCTGGCGGGCAAGCCGAAAGCGGTGATCGTCGATCTCGATGAAACCATGATCGATAACAGTGCCTATAGCGCATGGCAGGCGAAAAACGGCCAGCCGTTCTCTGGCAAAACCTGGTCAGCCTGGACTCAGGCGCGTCAGGCCACCGCCGTGCCGGGCGCGGTGGAGTTCGCCAACTACGTCAACAGCCACGGCGGCACCCTGTTCTACGTCTCGAACCGCGACCAGAAGGATTACGCTGCGACGGTGGACAACCTCAACAAGCTGGGCTTCAGCGGCGTGAGTGACAAAACCGTGCGTCTCAGCACCGGAAACTCCAATAAACAGGCGCGCTTCGATGCGATTAAAAATGCCGGATATAATGTGGTGTTGTACGTGGGCGATAACCTGAATGACTTTGGTGGCGCGACCTGGCATCAGGGTAATGCACAGCGTCAGCAGTTCGTTAACCTCAATCATCAGCACTTTGGTACGCAATTTATCGTGCTGCCTAATCCGCTGTACGGCGATTGGGAAAGCGGCATGGCGGAGAACTACAACAAACTGACGCCGGAACAGCAGCTGCAGGTACGTGAAGCGCGTATGAATGCGTGGAACGGTAAATAATTCGTCAAGCGAATTAGCGCCTGTTGCGGCAGGCGCGGTGATTTTAATTCAGGGCCAGTCATATTTACTTTTCATCGTCATTATTATTCTCCTTATTATTTTCCTGATCTCTTGCTTAATTACAGGTAAGTGATTGGCGGAAAATATCGCCATTTTGCTTTTTACCCAGTGAATGACTCCAATCATAAATTTTATAATTAAGATTTTTCTCAACTCAAATCATTCAATTCACCATACTAGTGCAAAGGCATGATAAGACTGCGTGTATATTTTTGTCGATTCATTCCAGATGCATAATTTAATTATCAAATTAACTAAATGATTCACATGGCAAATGTTGTTTTTTAATCAATTCTCTCGGCTTGCATTAAATTACTTTTAATCGACACTTCCTGACGTTTATTTTACAGGGAGTACGATTTTGTTGTGTGCAGAAATATTGATTGTGCAACCACAAGCATTAGCAGCTATAAACAATTTATGTGAGGAAGCTCGGCTTTCATCCTCCATCGATCGTCTTAGCGGCGTTTAAAACCCTGTGACTTAGCCTGAAATCGATATTTCTGGACGTAGAGAGAAGATAATTGTGACGACACTTAAACCCTTATTAGCGAAAAATCGCAGTTGGGCATTACAGCGCCGCGAGCGTAATCCAGATTATTTCGAACAATATCTGCATCAACAAAAACCGCATTCGCTGTGGATCGGCTGTTCCGATAGCCGCGTACCTGCCGAAGTGCTGACCGGCTCGCATCCCGGCGAACTGTTTGTGCATCGCAATATCGCCAATATGGTGGCGCCCGATGACGATAACCTGATGAGCGTGCTGCAATACGCGATTTTCTACCTCGGCGTGGAGCGCATTGTCCTGTGCGGCCATTACGGCTGCGGCGGCGTGCAGGCCGCGCTGGGGTTGCCCGCTAGCCCGCTGGCAAAAGAGGATTCGGCGCTGGCAAGACGCATCGCCGCGTTGCGCAGTAGTGTGCAGCAAGGATTGGTGGAATATCACGCCAGTGCTGAGGAAGAGGAGAGCAGTAAGCTCAACCGCTTAGTCGAAGCCAACGTCATCGCCCAGTTTGCTCAGTTAGTGGCGTGTGAGCCAGTGCGACAGGCCTGGCAAGCCGGGCAATCGCTGGAAGTGTTTGGCTGTGTGTATGACCTGCAGTCGGGTCATCTGAAAGAGCTCACTCAGCAATCTGCAGAGGAATCGGTGCCATGAATCTGAACACGCTGCGTCAGGATATTCCCGCCGGTCTGGTGGTATTTTTGGTGGCGCTGCCGCTGTGCCTTGGCATCGCGCAGGCCAGCGGTTTACCGCCGTTTGCCGGATTGCTCACCGGGGTGATCGGCGGCCTGCTGGTCACTTCACTGAGTCCCTCGCGTTTTGCCGTCAGCGGCCCGGCGGCAGGTTTGGTGACTATTGTGGTGGCCTCGATCCAGACGCTTGGCAGCTTCTCCGCTTTCCTCACCGCGCTGATTCTGGCGGGCGTGTTGCAGTGCCTGCTTGGTTTGCTGCGAGCCGGTCGCTTCATTTCGCTGGTGCGGGGCAGTGTGATCAAAGGGATGCTGGCGGCGATCGGTATTTTGCTGATTATGCAGCAGATCCCGGTGGCCTTCGGTGCCGCAGGTGATGCTGAGCTGGTGTCGCTGGTGAATGGCGGATTTCAGTTTTCGCTAAGTGCGATGCTGGTGGCGGGCATCGGTCTGCTGATTCTCTGGCTGTGGACCACGCCAATAGTGAAATCGGTCAAGCTGCTTGGTTGGATTCCGGGCCCACTGGTGGCCGTGTTGTTCGGCTGCATGGCGACGGTGTTTGGCGATCGCCTGTTCCCGAGCCTGGCGGAAGGGCTACCGCGTATTGCGTTGCCAGCCTTTGATAGCCTGTCAGCGCTGGCGGCGGAACTGGAAACCCCGGACTGGCTGGCGTGGCAAAATCCTTCAGTCTGGGTGGTTGCCGTGACGCTGGCGCTGGTGGCAAGCCTGGAAACGCTGCTGAGTCAGGAGGCGCTGAAAAAACTGCGTCCGCAGCATCCGGCACCTTCGCCAAATAAAGAGATGTTCGCACAGGGCATCGGCAACCTGACTGCTGGTTTCCTTGGTGCGATGCCGATTACGGCGGTGATTGTGCGCAGTTCGGTGAACGTCAGTGTCGGGGCGCAGACTAAACTGTCGATTTTGATCCACGGCGCGCTATTGCTGATCTGCGGCTTGTGGTTCAGCGATCTGCTCAACGCCATCCCTTTAGCCAGCCTTGCCGCTGTCTTGCTGTATACCGGCTATAAGCTGGCAACGCCGCGCCTGTTCGTTGAACAGTTCCGCATGGGCGCTCAGCAGTACGTGCCGTTCCTCGCCACCATCGGCGGCATTATTGTGTTCGGCATGCTGGCCGGGATTGGTATCGGTATCGCCACGCAGATTCTCTATAGCATCTACAAAAGCCACCGCAACGCGCTGCAGCTTACCCGCTATGACGATCACTACGTGCTGCGCTTCCAACAAAACCTCACCTTTATGCACAACCCAAAACTGCAGGGATTGCTGGCGGAGATCCCGGAAAACAGCACGGTGATTGTTGATCACGATAACGCCGAGTACCTGGATCCGGACGTCAAAGCGGTACTACAGGATTTCGGCGAAAACGCGCGCGATCGTGGTATTCGTCTGAGTCAGTGGCCCGTTGCGGTTAAATAGCAATAACGCTTTGCTGAAAAACTGGTTTTTCGCGTAAAAATCGGATATCTCGGATATCCGATTTTTTTATTTGCAGGGCATAATTGCAGCAGCTCTCATCCTTGTTTCTCGGGTTTCAACCCTGCTCGCGCGCTCGCATCTCGCCGATCCGGCGCATTGAGTGCCGCCCAGTCGCAGAGTAGGATGACGAACACTCGCTTAATTGCCGAATCATCGCACAGTTATTTCAGGTTAAATGCTTGCTGATGCCCGTGGGCAAGAGGCAGCGATTTCCAGGTTACAGGGTTCAGACGTATGCGCGTTAAGCTGTTTGCTGAGAATAATTTAAAAAAGAATGCACTCTCGCTGTTCCTGATTACGCTTTTCTTCTGCTTTATTGGCAGTCATCTGCGCATTCCGGAGGAGTTCTCCCTGTTTTGGCCGGTGAACGCGCTGATTGCCGGTTTAATGGTGCGAAATCCTTTCCTGCATACCACGTCCAGCTATCTGGTGTGCTTTGCCGCGATGATATTTAACGACACAGTGTTCTCCGGCTGGGCGCTGCCTGCGGTGACCGTGAATTTCGCCAATATCCTGTTTATCCTCGTTTCGGTCAGCATGTTGATCAAGCACCTGCAGCCGCCTTCGGCCAACAGCCAGGTGTTCAACGCCATGCGCATCTTCCCGGCCTGTTTCCTCGGTGCCGCCGCCTGTGCCACCTGGGGCGCGTGGGCGCAGGATGTCGATTTCAACGCGCGCTTTGTGGTGGCGTGGGGCGACTGGTTTAGCGAGCAATTCTCGACTTCCCTGATGCTGTTGCCGGTGATGCTGGCGCGCTCCTTGCGTAACGTTTCACCGCGCACCTTATTGCATCCGGGCAAGCTGTTACCGCTGGCGGCAGTGGTGCTGTCACTGACCATGGGGGCGATGATTGGCGGGGCAGGTAGCTTAACCTTCCCGGTGCCGGCGCTGATCTGGTGCGCCATCGTGTTACCGATTCCTGTTACAAGCCTGGTGATCCTGATTACCGGCATCACTGAGATCGTTCTCGTTTCCCACGGCGTAATGAATATTCAGGGCGATGACGCACTGCTGCCTATCAGCCATCTCACCTCGGCGCGACTGGGTGTGGCAACGGTGGCACTCAGCCCGCTGCTGGTGGCAGTGAGTATGGATGCGATCCGCCAGCTCAATCATCGCCTGGCGTTGCGGGCGAATTTCGATTTCCTCACTCAGCTGCTGTCGCGTTCCGGCCTGTATGAAAGCCTGAAGCAGGAGCCGTTCTCCTTACAGCGCGAAGCGGGCGTGGTGATGCTGGATGTCGACTATTTCAAAGCGATTAACGACAACTTTGGCCACGATGCCGGTGATGGCGTGCTGGAAGAGATTGCGCGCCGCATGCAACGCGTGGTGGGCAATCGCGGCATGGTGTGTCGCTTTGGTGGCGAAGAGTTTGTGGTGGTGGTGTTCGACTACAGCCATCTGCAACTTTACCAGCTGGCCGAAGCGATTCGTCAGGCGATGGTCAAAGAGAAGTTCTGGATTCAGGGCAACACGGTGACGGTCACCGCCAGTTTAGGCCTGGCGCGCGGCAGTGCGCAGAGTGAGCGGGAATGGCCGGGCGTGATTAACCGTCTGGTGTCGGCAGCGGATAAAAATCTCTACCTCTCGAAACGCAATGGCCGTAACCAAACCTCTCCGGCGATGGAGCCGCGCAGCATGGTGAATGACGTGGCGTGAAGTGCGTGATGGTCGCCATGAGTGGCGACCATAGGATGGCTTGATGCTGGGTTGTTTTGGTCGCCGTGAATGGCGACCTTACGATGGCTTGGTGCTGGTTTTTTCGGTCGCCATTGATGACAACCTCACAACTGCCTGACGCTAATTTGTTTCGATCGCCATCAATGACAAACCTGTTTAACCGTTGTAGGGTGCGCATTCATGGGCACCCGGAACGTGAAGATTAAACGCTGCTTTTTAGCTTGCTGCTCTGCTGATGGCGTTGCTGCGCCAGCTCAATCAAGCGCGTAATCAAATCGTTGTAGCTTAATCCTGCCGCCTGCCACAACTTCGGATACATGCTGATATTGGTAAAGCCCGGCAGGGTATTCACCTCGTTCACCACGATCTCGCCGCTCTCGGTCAGGAACACATCAACGCGTGCCATACCAAAGCACTCCAGCGCCTGGAACGCGCGAATCGCCACGGCCCGAATTACTTCGCTGGCTTGCTCGCTGATGGCGGCGGGCACCACTACTTGTGCACCGTCGGCGCTGATGTATTTGGTGTCGTACGAGTAGAAGGCATCATGCACCACCACTTCGCCACACGGGCTGGCTTCGGGTTCATCGTTGCCCAGCACCGCACACTCAATCTCGCGGCCTTTGATGCCTTGCTCGATCAGCACTTTGCGATCAAAGGTAAAGGCCAGATCCAGCGCCGCCGCCAGATCGTCAATATGATCCACTTTGCTGACACCGACAGACGATCCCTGATTGGCGGGCTTGATAAACAGCGGTAATCCGAACTGATCGATCACGGCTTGCGCATCCAAACGCGCACGCTGTGCCTGCGTCACGCTGATCCACGGCGCGACTTTTAAGCCTGCATCGCGCAGCAAACGCTTGGTGAAATCTTTGTCCATGCTCACCGCTGAGCCCAGCACATCCGATCCGACAAACGGCAGGTTCGCCATGCGCAACAAGCCCTGCAGCGATCCATCTTCACCCAGGGTGCCGTGCACGATCGGGAAGATCACATCCAGCTGTGACAACGGCTGTGCCTGCTGACGAGTGATCAACTGCTGTGAAGCACTGCCTGGCACCAGCGCGACGTTTTCGCCGGAGCGATTCAGGGCAATCAACGCCGGATTATCGGCATTGAGCAGGAAACCGGAAGCATCATTCAGATGCCATTCACCCTGTTTATCGATGCCCAGCAGCACCACCTCGTATTTGCTCTTATCGATGGCTTCGAGGATGTTTTTCGCTGATTGTAACGACACTTCATGCTCGGCCGATTTGCCACCAAACACGATTCCTACACGTTGTTTTGCCATTGGTCTTGATCCGATTGCGGTATAGCGAGTGGGTAAGATAGCACGGTGATAAAAGGCATCAACAGGTTGGGGATTCCGATAGCGAAGTCTTTAACCCAACCTAAACGAAAGCGCTATTTGGAGTAGCCATAACAGGATACGAGGTTTAGAATCCCGGCGAATTTTTACCCAAGAGGATAACTGCATTGGACACCTGTCCCGAACGATTACAAAAGGTCCCTGCGGTAAGATAGCCCTCAACGCTGTCTTAACCGTGCGTTAAGACGGTGGATTTCCTTCCAGAATCTCCCCCTGTTTTTTTGCGTGATGCTGCTGAGTTTTAGCGGTAGCGGCACCGGCTGTAATCCATTTATTACCCCCTGAAGTTCCGCCTGCCTGAAGCAGCGGAGTGAGGTTTATGATGGATTGGAAAATCTTTTTACTGCGCGTCACTGTCGCGCTGGTTCTGGGCGCGCTGATTGGCAGCGAGCGCCAGCTTCGCCAACGTATGACCGGTTTGCGCACTAATGCGCTGGTCAGCACTGGCGCCTGTTTATTTGTTTTGATGACGCAAAGCGTACCCGGCATCGCCACCGATGCCTCACGCGTAGCGGCCTATGTGGTCTCTGGCATCGGCTTTCTCGGCGGTGGGGTGATCATGCGCGACGGCCTTAACGTGCGCGGCCTGAATACCGCCGCAACGCTGTGGTGCACCGCCGCCGTGGGCGTTTTGTGCAGCATGGGATTGCTGCTGGAAGCGGCGATTGGCTGCATGGTGATTCTTTGCGCCAATATTCTGCTGCGCGATTTGGCGCAGGGGATTAATCGCCAGAGCCTGGTGCCTGCGGAAGAAGTGGTGCAGCACTACAAAGTGCAGATTATCTGTCTGGCACAAGATGAAGTGCAGGTGCGCAGCCTGATGCTGCACAGCCTTGGCGGCAGCGGATTGCGCCTGCAATCACTGCACAGCGAGGATATGAATCCGCCACATCGCATGGAGGTGAATGCGGAAGTGCTGGGAAAACCGAGCATGACTGATCAGCTGGAGAGTCTGGTGGGACGGATTAGCCTGGAGAAGGGCGTGAGTTCGGTGCGGTGGCAGGTTTGTGGGTTGGAAGGGGAGTGATGGATTAGGTTAAGACTTTCAGGCCTTATCAAGTTGAGTGGCGCTATCATTGATGATTTGGGTTGGATGTTAAAAGCGAGTGCTGACAGATGGTGTTGGAAACATTCAATACCATCTGTTGTATTTGATGTAGATGAAGGAAACAACGATCACCAAGGATATGCTAAGGAAGGCTGCGTAATTTGGCATAAAGCGGACAAAAATGTAGATCCCTGCTACAACAGCTGCGAGGGGAATGAGGTAGATAAGTGACTGAAGTAACCATAGAAGTGCTCTCTGAATCGCCACAGATAATCTAGACACTTCTGAGCCGTTGATAATATAGGTTTTCATATTCAGCCGGTGGCATCTGCTCGCTCGAACCATGCCGACGTTTACTGTTATAAAACATTTCGATGTAATCAAAAATATCGCTTCTGGCTTCGTCTCTCGTTCCGTAGATCTTTTTCTTAATCCGTTCGCGTTTCAGTAGCTGGAAAAAGCTTTCCGCAACCGCGTTGTCGTGGCAGTTACCGCGACGACTCATGCTGCCTTCCAGACCGTGTGATTTCAGGAACGACTGCCACTCATGGCTCGTGTACTGACTGCCCTGATCAGAATGAACCAATACCTGTTTTTGAGGATTACGCCTCCACACCGCCATAAGTAACGCGTTCAGGACAATCTCTT
>NZ_OBEC01000006.1:0-270383 GCF_900215395.1 Pantoea sp. GL120224-02
ATCAAACTCTTCAATTTAAAGTTTGATTTGCTGCAACAAGTGCAGCGATGCTCATCTGTAAAACGTCATAATGAATTTCATTATGTGTTCACTCGTGAGACTTGATATTTTTTACGTCCGGAGACGTTGATATCAATCCTGCGAGTGCCCACACAGATTGTCTGATAAATTGTTAAAGAGCGGTGCAATCAGCGCCTTAAGCTGCTGTTGCGAGGTGGCGTATATTACGCTTTCCTCCTTCAGAGTCAAACACTTTTTTCAGCGTTTTTCTCCGGCGGGATGAATTTCTTCACTCCCTGCTGAGCCGCCTGCGTTGCCGCTTTGCCGTCTCAGTGGTGGCGCATTATAGGGAGTTATTCGGGGCTGACAAGGGTTTATTGCAAAAAATTGACTGAGCGCTACTTTTTTAACCGAACAGGCTAAAAACAGACATTTCTCGATCAATAATCAGTCAAAAGCGCCCGTTTGGCGGCACAAATCAGCGTCACGCGTATAAGCACCAATGCTATTCTATTAGTCCAACGCCGTTTTCTTTGTTGCAGACTGAACAATTATTAAAGAAGGACTTTCAATGATTCGCTCCGCGCGCAGTATGGCCGGCTTGCCCTGGATCGCCGCAATGGCGTTTTTCATGCAAGCCCTCGATGCCACCGTCCTCAATACTGCGCTTCCTGCTATCGCCACCAGTCTCGACCGATCCCCTCTTGCCATGCAATCTGCTGTGATCAGCTATACGCTCACTGTCGCCATGCTGATCCCGGTCAGCGGCTGGCTGGCCGATCGCTTCGGCACGCGCAAAGTCTTTATCGTGGCCGTTTCACTGTTTACGTTAGGGTCTTTAGCATGTGCACTCTCGGGCTCGCTGAGCATGCTGGTTATCTCACGCATTATCCAGGGTGTTGGTGGCGCGATGATGATGCCGGTCGCGCGCCTGGCATTGTTGCGTGCTTATCCACGCAGTGAATTGCTGCCGGTACTTAACTTTGTGACCATGCCGGGATTAGTCGGACCGATTCTGGGGCCGATGCTCGGTGGCTTGCTGGTCACCTACGCCAGCTGGCACTGGATATTCCTGATTAACATTCCCATCGGCATCGCGGGCATCTTCTATGCACGTAAATATATGCCGGATTTCACCACGCCTAAGCGCCGCTTTGATTTTGGCGGCTTCATTCTGTTTGGCTTAGGTCTGGTGCTGATATCCGTCGGTATCGAACTGTTCGGAGAGCGTATCGTGTCGCCGTGGCAGGCGGTGCTGGTGCTGTTAGCCGGTGTCGCGCTATTGCTTCTATATATAGTGCATGCACGCCGCCATCCTGCACCGCTGATCAACTTACCGATGTTTAAGACCCGAACCTTCTCGGTCGGCATCATTGGTAATATCGCGGCACGTCTGGGCACGGGTTGTATTCCCTTCCTGATGCCGTTGATGTTACAGGTGGGCTTTGGTTATCCCGCACTGATAGCGGGTTGCATGATGGGGCCAACAGCGATTGGCTCGCTGCTGGCCAAATCCACCGTGACACAAGTGCTACGTCGCTTCGGCTATCGTAAAACGCTGGTCGGTATCACCATCATCATCGGCATTCTTGTCGCCAGCTTCTCACTGCAAACACCGGGTGAAAGTGTATTAATGCTGTTAGCCGCGCTGTTTGTATTAGGTATGGCGATGTCGACACAATTCACCGCGATGAACACCATCACACTGGCCGATTTGAATGATGAGAATGCCAGCGGTGGTAACAGCGTGCTGGCAGTAACGCAGCAGGTATCGATCAGCTTTGGCGTGGCCGTCAGTGCGGCGGTACTGCGTTTCTATCAGGATTTCGAGAGCACAACTGTGCAGCAATTCCACGCCACCTTCCTGACGATGGGCGTGATCACCGTGCTGTCCGCGTTTGCTTTCCTGATGCTGCGTCCCGGAGATGGCCGCAATCTGATCGCTAATCGCGAGAAAAAGAAGAAAACCGCTTAAACCGAACCGCGTTCCACCAGCTCCGGCGTCAATACCAGCGTTTGCTGGCTGGCGTCGGGATCGCTCATACGATGAATCAGCGTATCAATCGCCAGTTCGCCCAGTTCATCCTTGGGCTGATGGATGGTACTAAGCGGTGGTGTGAGATAACGTGCCAGTTCGATATTGTCATAACCCATCACCGCGATATCTTGCGGCACGCGTAATCCCGCCTGGAATAGCGCGTGATATACGCCCACTGCCATCGCATCGTTACTGGTGAAAACCGCTTCGGGCAGCAACTCTAACGTCAGCAGTTGGTTCATCGCGTTGAAGCCGCCCTGAAACTCGAAATCACCGTCAACCACATAACCTGGCAACACCGGCAATCCACTGTTGGTCATCGCTTTATGGAAACCTTCCAGACGCAAACGCGCCGGGGTTTTATCCTGAGGGCCGGCAATACAGGCAATACGCGTGTATCCGCGATCGATCAGATGCTGCGTTGCCAGTTCACCGCCCAGCAGCGCATTATCCTGAATGATGTCGCCACGCCCTTCAAACGGCGCCCAGTCCATCATCACCATGGGTACGGACGGATAACGATTGAGGATCTCCGCAGAGGGAAGGTGCGTCTCGGTGCACATCATTAATAAGCCATCGACACGCTTTTGCATCAGCGTTTCGAGGCTGCGATTCATGCGCTCTTCATCGCCTTCGGTATTGCACAGAATCAGGCTGTAGCCGCGCTCGTAGCAGCTATTTTCTACGCCGCGTACCACTTCTGAATAAAACGGGTTACTGCTGGCCGTCAGTAACATGCCAATAGTGCGGGTTTGGTTGATTTTCAGGCTGCGTGCCAGCGCGGAGGGCGCGTAATTCAGCTCACGGATTGCCTGATCCACTTTTTCCCGCACCTGTTCGCTCACAAAACGATTGTTATTGATGACGTGGGAAACAGTGGAAGTGGAGACGCCCGCCAGGCGGGCGACATCTTTCATGGTCGCCAAAGGCTTAACCCTGTTGCTGCAGGAAGTTATCGATCTCAGTGCGCCACGGCACTGAGGGCTGCGCACCCGGACGCGTCACCGCAATTGCGGCGGCGGCATGGGCAAAACGCACGGCATCATGCATTGCAACACCTTCCAGACGCGCGGTAATAAAGGCACCGTTAAAAGTATCGCCCGCTGCGATGGTGTCGATAGCCTGCACGTTGAAGCCCGGAATACGCACGCCTGTGCCCTGCTCGCTCAACCACACACCACGACGACCTAAGGTAATCAAAACGGTAGAGATGCCTTTATCATGCAACGCCTGCGCCGCATGTGCTGCATCTTCATCACTTTTCACCGCGATGCCGGTCAGAATTTCGGCTTCGGTTTCGTTCGGTGTGATGATATCGATTAAGGCCAGCAGCTCATCAGACAAATGTGTGGCAGGCGCTGGATTCAGAATCACTTGCGTGGCATTGGCACGCGCAATCTTCGCTGCCGCCAACACGCTTTCCAGCGGCGATTCCAACTGCATCAGCAAGGCCTCAGCATCAGCAATCACTTGCTGATGGCGATCGACACAGGCTGGCGTCAGCGCCGCGTTAGCACCGGAATAGATGCCGATATTATTTTCACCTTCGCCATTCACGAAGATCATCGCCACGCCGGTGGCTTCGTCTGCCACGATTTCTACCGGAGCAGTATCAATACGGTCCTGCTGCAGCTGCTGGCGGATACGTTCGCCAATGTCATCTGCACCTACACAGGCAATAAAAGCGATATCCGCGCCAGCACGACCGGCCGCCACGGCCTGGTTAGCCCCTTTGCCACCAAAGGCAATCTGATACTGTTTGCCGATCACCGTTTCGCCCGGACGCGGAAAATGGGTGAGGTTCAGAATGTGGTCGGCATTGATGCTGCCAAGTACCGCCAGTTTTGCGCTTGTGTTCATAGGGAGTGATCCAGAAAGTTGCGCCACCAGGACGGTGGCGCGTTGCCATGCTTTTCTTTGTTTTTTATTTGGTGACCAGCTTCAGGTCAACTGGATTAACCGACTGTACTTTTTCGCCTTTCAGCACTTTATCTGCAGTGTCCACACCAATCACGCCAATTTTATCAGGCATCTGCGCCACTGTGGCGGTCAGTTTACCGGCTTCTACCGCTTTCACACCGTCAGCGGTACCGTCAAAGCCCACCACCAGTACATCGGTTTTACCGGCAGTCTGCAGCGCACGCAGTGCGCCCAGCGCCATTTCGTCGTTCTGAGCAAATACAGCCTGTACATCCGGATGCGCCTGCAGCAGGTTCTGCATCACGTTCAGACCTTTAGTACGGTCGAAATCTGCTGGCTGGCTCGCCAGGATATTAAATTTGTGCGCATCAGCAGCCTGCTTGAAGCCTTCGCCACGCTCGCGCGCTGCGGAAGTCCCGGCAATACCCTGCAGCTCGATGATTTTTGCGCCATCGCCCAGTTTCTTCGCGATGAAGTCACCGGCCATTTTGCCGCCGAAGCGGTTGTCAGAAGCCACGTGGCTCACCACGGTGCCTTGTGCCGCCACGCGGTCCAGGGTGATCACCGGAATGTTGGCCTGGTTGGCCATCTTCACGGCGTTACCCACGGCATCAGAATCCGTTGGGTTAATCAGCATCAGCTTGGTGCCACGCACAGTCAGATCCTGTACGTTCGCCAGCTCTTTCGCCGGGTTATTCTGCGAATCCAGCACCACCAGGTTATAACCCAGTTTGTCGGCTTCTTTCTGTGCGCCATCTTTCAGAGACACAAAGAACGGATTATTCAGCGTTGATACAACCAGCGCAATGGTGTCCTTAGCCATCGCGCCAGCACTGAGGGTGGCGCCAAGGATGACGGCCAATGCAGTTAACTTTTTCATTTATAGAGTCCTGTGTGAAGGTCAGAGTTATTTGCTGCTTTTGTTATCCACCAGCACCGCCAGCAGAATGACAACGGCTTTAACAATCATTTGGTAGTAAGAAGATACGCCCATCAGATTCAGGCCGTTGTTCAGGAAACCCAGGATCAGCGCGCCAATCAGCGTGCCCATAATGCGACCTTTACCGCCCGCCAGGCTGGTTCCGCCTAAGACCACCGCCGCGATGGCATCCAGTTCATAACCGGTACCTGCCGTCGGTTGCGCAGAGGAAAGCCGCGCGACTTCGATGGTGCCCGCCAGCGCCGCCAGCAGACCACACAGCGAATAGACGATGATTTTGACGCGGTTAACATTGATCCCTGACAGACGTGTCGCCGCTTCATTGCCGCCTAACGCATAAATGTAACGACCGAGGCGCGTGTGATGCAGCATGTACCACGCCAGCGCGAACACTACTGCCATCAGCCACACCGGCGTTGGGATACCCAGCGGACGGCCAATACCGAACCAGCCGAACAGATCGGCGTTATCACTGAAACCGGTGTTGATCGGGCTACCGTTGGTATACACCATGGTGACGCCGCGCAGCAGCAGCATCATCACCAGCGTGGCGATAAACGCCTGTACCTTGCCGCGCGCCACAATCACGCCGGTAATACCGCCAATCGCCGCACCCAGCGCCAGCGAAGCCGCTACTGCCACCAGCGCATTCACTTCCAAACCGACAATTGAAGCGGCGACTGCACCGGTGAGCGCCAGCAGCGATCCCACCGACAGATCAATACCCGAAGTCAGAATCACCAGCGTCATGCCGACGGCCATAATGGCGTTAACCGAGGTCTGCTGCAGGATGTTGAACATGTTGGCAACGGTGAAGAAGTTCGGGCTTTGGCTCGCCACCACGGCAATCAGCACGATCAGCGCAATCAGCGATTTCTGCTCCAGCAGCCAGGCTTTGCTAAACCAGCGACGGCTGGCGGGTAAGGTTTGGGTGCTCATACAACTAACTCCTCGCTGTGTTGCTTACCGACTGCCGCCGCCATCAGGGATTCCTGGGTAGCCTGCTCACGGGAAAATTCGCCACTCAGATGGCCTTCATGCATCACCAGGATGCGATCGCTCATGCCCAGCACTTCCGGCATTTCCGATGACACCAAAATGATGCTCAGCCCTTCGGCTTTAAACTGGTTAATTAACTGATAAATCTCTTTTTTCGCACCCACGTCCACGCCACGCGTCGGCTCATCCAGAATCAGTACGTTCGGGCGCGTCATTAATCCGCGCGCAATCGCCACTTTCTGCTGATTACCACCCGACAGCAGGCCAATCGGCTGCTCCATTGACGGGGTTTTAACGTTGAACAAACGGATGAAGTCGCCTACTGCCAGTTGTTCTTCACTGTGTTTCAGATTACCGGTGGCATGGCTGAAATAGCGCAGCGCGGTCAATGACATGTTCTCTTTCACCGACATGCCGAGCACCAGGCCATCGCGCTTGCGGTCTTCTGAGATATAGACGATGCCGTTGGCCAGGCCGTCCTGGGGTGATCGGGTAATAATTTCGCGACCGTTGAGCGTAACGGTGCCGTTGCTGCGAGGCAGTGCGCCGTACAGCACTTTCATCAGTTCCGTCCGTCCCGCGCCCATTAAACCGGAAATGCCAAGGATTTCCCCTTTGCGCAGGTTGAAACTGACGTTATCCACGCCCGGCCCGCTGAGATTTTTAACAGTTAAACGAACATCGCCCGGTGCCTGATCAATATGCGGATATTGATCTTCCAGCTTACGGCCCACCATCATCTCGATCAGACTCTCTTCGCTGAGATCGCTCACCGCGCGCTCGGCAATAAATTGCCCGTCACGAAACACGGTGACATCATCGCAAATCTCGAAGATCTCTTTCATACGGTGCGAGATATAAACAATGCCGCAGCCCTGCGCTTTCAGTTCATTGATGACGCGGAACAGCGACAGGGTTTCGGTATCGGTCAGCGCATCGGTCGGTTCATCCATAATGATGACCTTCGACTCGAAGCTAAGTACTTTGGCGATCTCAACCATCTGCTGATCGCCAATCGATAAATCGCCCACCAGCTTATGGCTGTTGAAGCGCAGGTTCAGACGATGTAATAAGGCATCCGCCTCGGCGTACATCCGGTTCCATTCGATGCGGCCAAAGCGGTTAACAAATTCGCGACCGAGGAAAATATTCTCTGCAACGGTCAATTGCGGAATCAGGTTGAGTTCCTGATGAATAATGCCAATGCCCGCTTCCTGCGACGCTTTCGGTCCAGAAAAAGCCACATCCTTGCCCAGCCACTGCAGAGAGCCCGCATCCATGCTGTAAATGCCGGTCAGCACTTTCATCATGGTGGATTTCCCCGCGCCGTTTTCACCCACCAGCGCCATCACGCGCCCCGGATAAACAGCCAGCGAAGCGCCATTCAGCGCTTTCACGCCGGGAAACGACTTTTCAATCCCTTTGAGTTGCAATAACGGTTGCATAACGACCTCAGAAGGTTACGCCAGCGCTCAGGATGACATTCGCATACGGAGAACACTCTCCGCTGCGAATGACGGCCTGACTACGCTGCGTTTCTTGTTTGAACTGTTCATGGCTGGTGTAACGGATGGTGATGACATTCCCCTGGTGCCGTTGCAAGGCATCGAGCACGGCGAGCAGTGCGCTGTGGAGTTGCGGATTGTGTTGCTTGATCTCCTCCGCCATCAGGGCGCTTTCGACTTGCATCTCCTGAGTGACAACATCAACCACCTGTAAAAATTCGGGCGTTCCCGGCGTCAACGCCAGGTCGATTCGCTGTGGTCCGGCCGGAATCGGCAAGCCCGCATCCGCAATCGTCAGCGTATCGGTGTGCCCCAGGCGGGCAATCACATGAGAGAGTTCAGCGTTTAACAAGCGACCTTTTTTCATTTCTTCCACTCCACAGCGAAACGTTTCGCTGAGCGGGAGTGTATTAAATGTGCGCGGCAACTCAATGACGTCATCACGGAAATGTGATCGCCATCGAAACGTTTCGCTTGTGCCGGGAATAATTTGAGTTTGGTGGGGGATACGAGCCGCCTGAGCGGCTCTGAAGGGTGTTATGGCAGCTTGCGGACCTGCTTAACGTCCAGTTCAATGGAATTAAAGTCCTTATCCAGCTCGCCGGTCAGTTCAACCTGATCCTTCGGAGTGATGGTCTGTCCGTGCCAACGCTTATGGTCGATTTCCACTTTCATGTTGCCGCTACCGTCACGGAACAGATAATCCTCATCGCCGATTTGCTTATCCAGATAACCGCGCACGGTGATCCAGCTGTCATCTTTCATCTCTTCAGCCTGCTTCACTGTTACGACGCTGGTGTTATCGGCCTGGAAGCCGCCGGCGTGAACCTGAGCCTTTGGCGCCCTGGGATCAACAAAGCCACCCTGCTGCGCGGCCAGAACCGGCGTCGATGCCAACATCACAATCGCAATTAACGCTGCACTCTTTTTCATTTTTCACCTCTGTTCCATGAATGTGTGGGATACGGAAGCCATTACAGCATAGGGTTCTTAACAGGATCTTAAGGGTTAAAAAAACACGAAAAATAGCCAAAATGCAGCGATTGACGCTGTACAAGCCGGTTTTGGCTTCGTATAACGACTCCTGCACTAAAGGAGAAACGCATGCGCATATTATTGATTGAGGACGACAAGCTTATTGGCGATGGCTTGAAAGTGGGGCTAACGAAACTCGGTTTCAGCGTTGACTGGTTCGTCTCAGGCGAAGCGGGATTCCAGGCCCTGCCAGCCGCGCCATGGGATGCCGTGGTACTGGATCTTTCGCTACCCGAGCGCGATGGACTGGAGATCCTGCGTCAATGGCGTGAGCAAGGCGCAGATGTGCCTGTATTGATCCTCACCGCACGTGATGCGCTCGATCAGCGCATACAAGGATTACAGTCAGGCGCTGACGACTATTTGTGTAAGCCCTTCGCGCTCGCTGAAGTCGCCGCGCGTTTACAGGCGCTGATTCGCCGCCGTCATGGACAACTACAGCCCGAGTTGAAACACGGCAAGGTGGTGATGTCGCCCAGCAGCCACAGCGTCTGGATTGACGGCGAAACCATCAGCCTGAAGAGCCGTGAACTGGCGCTGCTGGAGCTGTTTATGCGCAATCCAGGTCGCGTGCTAACCCGCAGCCAGCTGGAGGAAAAACTCTATAGCTGGGATGACGATGTCTCCAGCAACGCAGTAGAAGTGCATATTCATCATCTGCGCAAAAAGCTCGGCACAGCGTTTATTCGTACCGTTCACGGCGTGGGTTATACACTCGGTGCGGCAGAATGAGTCTATTTCTACGACTCGCCATCGGCTTTGTGCTGCTGATTACGCTGTGCGGTGGGGTGGCCAGTTACAGCGCCTGGCATCAGACCCGCGACACCGTTAATGAGCTATTCGATACCCAGCAAATGCTGTTTGCCAAACGCCTGCTGTCACTCGATCCCACCAGCTTGCACGCCGCCTCTCTGCCAAAAACCAAATCCATTTTGCGCCATCACCGCGGCGATCAGGATGATGATGCACTGGCGTTTGCCATTTTCCGTGCGGACGGCCAGCCGTTGCTTAACGATGGCGAGAACGGGCGCGATATGCAGTTTGATGATAAGCGTGACGGTTTTCGCGAGGGTCGTCTGCGCGGCGACGATGAGAGTTGGCGACTGCTTTGGCTGACTTCTGCTGATAAACAATATCGCGTGGTAGTGGGCCAGGAGTGGGAATACCGCGACGATATGACGCGCGATCTGGCACTGGCGAGTTTGATGCCGTGGCTTTACGCCATGCCCTTTATGCTGCTGATGCTGCTGGTATTGGTGTGGTTCGAATTGCGCCCGCTAAAGCGCCTGACGGCATCACTCCAGTTGCGAGCACCCGATGACGCCACACCGCTCGACGAAGCACGCTTGCCCAAAGAGGTGCAGCCGTTGGTGGCGGCATTAAACGGGCTGTTTCACCGTATGGCGCAACTCGTGCAGCGCGAGCGCCGTTTTACCTCCGATGCGGCGCACGAACTGCGCAGTCCGTTAGCTGCACTGCGCGTGCAGAGTGAGGTGATTCAGCTGGCGGATGATGACGAAGCAATGCGCAAACGGGCATTGCAGCAGCTTGATAGCGGCATCCAGCGCGCCACACGGCTGGTGGATCAACTCTTGACGCTATCAAGAGTGGAAGCGGACGATCTGCGCAGCGAATTTCAGCCGGTGCCACTGGCACCGCTGCTGCAAAAGCTTCTGATAGAACATTTTCCACAGGCCGAGGCGCAACAGATGGATCTGCAATTGCATGCACAGGCCGAACCGGTGATGAACGGTCATCCTCTGCTGTTGAATTTGCTGATGCGTAACCTGCTGGATAACGCGCTGCGCTATGCGCCGCCGGGCAGCCAGATTCAGTTCACGTTAAACGCGCGGACGATAACTATTGAAGATAACGGGTCAGGTGTTAGCGATGAGCAGCTTGCGCGCCTTGGTGAGCGTTTCTGGCGACCGCCGGGGCAAACGCAAACGGGCAGCGGTTTAGGAATATCGATTGTGAAAAACATTGCGCAACTGCACGGTATTCGCATTGCATTCAGCCATGTGCAGCCTCAAGGCTTGCGCGTCACCTTGAGCTGGTGACGCGCTTAATCCTTAAATCTCGACTTGCGTGCCCAGCTCGATCACGCGATTAGGCGGGATTTCAAACTGATCCGGCGCACGCAGCGCATTGCGTTGCAGCGCAAGGAACAGTTTGCCGCGCAGACGCAGATACCACGGGCGATCGCCAATAATCAGCGATTCATGGGACATGAAGAATGAGGTTTCCATCATGCGGCAGTTGAGACCTTCCAGCCCGCAGCGGTGGAAAATTTCTTCCACGTTCGGGGTCTCACGCCAGCCGTAGCTCGCCACCACGCGCCAGAACGTCGGCGACAGCTGTTCGATGGTAACGCGACGCACATTGTGCACGTAAGGCGCATCCTCAGTACGTAGCGTCAGCAGTACCACACGCTCATGCAGCACTTTGTTGTGCTTGAGATTATGCAGCATGGCAAAAGGGATCACGTTCAGGGCACGCGACATATAGACTGCGGTGCCCGGCACGCGTACCGGCGGAGATTTCTCCAGCGAAGCGATCATCGCTTCAAGCGAATTGCCGTGCTCATGCATACGACGCAACAGGCGGAAGCGCTCGCTTTTCCAGGTGGTCATCACGATAAACATCATCAGTGCCAGGGTCAGCGGCAGCCAACCGCCGGAGAACACTTTGACCAGGTTTGCCGAGAACAAGGACACGTCAATACACAGCATGCCAATCAGAATCAGCACCACCAGATAACGGTTCCAGTGCCAGTTCTGAATTGCCACCGTGGAGCAGAGAATCGCAGTCAGCACCATGGTGCCGGTGACTGCGATGCCGTAAGCCGCCGCCAGGTTACTGGAGTGCTCAAAGCCAACAATCACGATCACCACGGAGAAGTAGAGCAGCCAGTTGATCACCGGAATGTAAATCTGACCCGACTCTTCTTCCGAGGTGTGCACGATACGCATCGGCGGGAGATAGCCTAAACGTACCGCCTGACGTGTTAAGGAGAACACACCAGAGATCACCGCCTGCGAGGCGATAACCGTGGCCAGCGTCGCCAGAATCAGCATGGGAATCAGCATCCAGTCTGGCGCCAGCAGGAAGAAGGGGTTTTTGATCGCTTCGGGATGTTTAAGTAGCAGCGCGCCCTGACCAAAGTAGTTCAGCACCAGCGAGGGCAGCACCACGATAAACCAGGCAAGACGAATCGGGAATTTGCCGAAGTGACCCATATCCGCATACAGCGCTTCCACACCGGTAATGGCCAATACCACCGCGCCGAGCGCAAAGAACGACACCGTTTTGTACTGGATAAAGAAGTGCATCGCCCAATACGGGTTCATGGCATGCAGCACATCAGGGTTACTGATGATGCTACGCGCGCCCAGCACGGCCAGAATGATAAACCACACCAGCATCACCGGCGCAAACAGCTTACCCACGATGCCGGTACCGTGCTTCTGAATCACAAACAGCAGCGTCAGCACTGCAATCGCAAGCGGAACGATATATGCATCCAGGCTCGGTGCCGCAATCTCCAGCCCTTCAATCGCCGACAACACCGAGACGGCGGGCGTGATCACCACTTCACCATAGAAGAAGCTGCCACCAATCAGCCCCATGATGACAAGAATCGCCGTTGCACGTGCGCCGGTATTGCGCCCGGCCAGTGACATCAAGGTCAGGATCCCACCTTCACCGGCGTTATCGGCACGCATCACGTAACTGATGTACTTCAGTGACACCACTAAAATCAGCAACCAGAAGATCAGCGAGAGAAAGCCAAATACCGCTTCGCGTTCTACGCCAAAGCCGAACTGACCGGAGAGACATTCACGCAAAGTATAGAGCGGGCTGGTACCGATATCGCCATACACCACGCCAATCGCGGCGAGTGTGACTGCGCCAAGGGACTGCTTCTTATCCGAGCTCATAAGTTGTCTTTTGTTGGAGCCGATGAGGCACTTGCCTACCGCTCAGGCCATCAAAAAGCGCACAGTATGCACATATTCCCAAAAAAACCTACTCTTACAACATGTCATCATGACGTCAGCGAGGCGGTTTTTCGCCGAAATTAGGCGCCAAAAACCGTCTGAAGCAGCGAGTTCTCCCGCCTCAACCTTCTGAAACAAAAAAGCTGACGGCTATCAACGCAATCAAGCATGATAACCAGTAGAGTATTGCGCTCGCCAGAATATGACGGCTCCAGGATCAGAAGGACAATGATGTGATTATGGCTCAACCCCATCTTTTGGCAGAAAGAATTTCTCGCCTGAGTAACGCCCTGGAGAAAGGGCTGTATGAACGGCATCATGCGATCCGCCTGTGCTTATTAGCTGCACTCAGTGGCGAGAGCGTATTTTTGCTGGGGCCGCCCGGCATTGCCAAGAGCTTGATTGCTCGCCGCCTGAAATACGCCTTCCAACACGCCCGCGCCTTTGAATACCTGATGACCCGTTTTTCTACCCCTGAAGAAGTGTTTGGCCCGCTGTCGATTCAGGCGTTAAAAGATGAAGGTCGTTATCAGCGATTAACCAAAGGCTATCTGCCGGATGCCGAAATCGTCTTCCTTGATGAAATCTGGAAAGCCGGTCCGGCGATATTGAACACCTTACTCACCGCCATCAACGAACGCCGCTTTCGCAATGGCGACAGCGAAGAAAAGATTCCGATGCGCCTGCTGGTGACCGCTTCCAACGAATTGCCGGAGGCCGATAGCGGGCTGGAAGCCTTGTATGATCGCATGTTGATTCGCCTATGGCTGGATAACGTGCATGAGAAGCAGAACTTCCGCAGCATGCTCACCCACCAGCAGGACGAAAATGATAATCCGGTGACGGAAGCGCTACGCATCAGTGATGAAGAGTATCACCAGTGGCAGAAAGGCATCAGCCAGGTCTCCTTACCTGATCATGTGTTTGAGCTGATTTACCAACTGCGTCAGCAACTGGAGAATTTGCCCAGCGCACCTTACATTTCCGATCGCCGCTGGAAAAAAGCGATTCATCTGCTGCAGGCCAGTGCGTTTTACAGTGGCCGCGTGACCATTGCGCCGATCGATCTGATTCTGCTCAAGGATTGCCTGTGGCATGACGTCGCATCGATGCAGCTATTGGATCGCGAAATTGATGCTTTGATGACGCAGCACGCCTGGCAACAGCAGGCGTTACTGCACAAACTGCAGCAGATCAAAGCACGTCGTCTCGCCTTGCAACAGCAGCAGAGCGTGGCACAAGCGCTGACGCTGGAGAAACACAGCGGTATGTTTAGCCGCAAACCTCATTACGAATTACCTGCTGCCATCAGCGATGAACAACTGACGCTCATGCTGCAACAGCCGTTAACGCTGCACGACATGCAAGTGACGCATGTGCTGATTGCCCGTGAAGCCTTAGCCCAGTGGCTGATTAAAGGCGGTGAAATTCGCGGCAAACTGAATGGCATTGGTTTTGGCCAGACGCTGGATCTGCTGGTGGATGCGCATCACTGCCTGACGCTACGCGATGTCAGCCTGCAATCCACACGCTTAACGTTGCCCGGAGCCAGCAACAGTAGCGACATGCCGCAGGAAATCCAGGATGAATACGAAGCGCTGGATACCCAGCTCCGCGCACAGCGCACGCTGTTTAGCCAGCACCAGCGCTGCTTGTTTATCAGCGATGACTGGCTGGCACGTATTGAAACCAGCCTGCAGGATGTGGCAGAACAGCTGAAACAGGCGCGTAAATGATCTCACTGGAGACGCTGAGCACGCTGCTATCGATTGGCGAAACGGAGTTAATCGAAGAATTGATTCTGGCACTGCTCGCGTCGCCACAGCTGGCGTTGTTTTTTGAAAAGTTTCCGCGCATGAAACAAGCTTTGATGCGCGATTTGCCTCGTTGGCGTACCGAGATCGCTGAACAGATGAAAACCACCCCGGTGCCGGACGCACTGGCGCAGGAGTTTCAACTGTTTCAGCAAATGCAATTGATCAGCACGCAGGATTTCAGCCACCAGCTTCCCCACATCATGTCGCAGCTAAAAAACCTGCCGTCGCCATTTCTCGAAGAAGCCAGCAAACTGCTGCTGCACAACGAAGCTGAACAACTGAGCAATGCTCAGCACACGCTGTTTTTGCAACGCTGGCGACTCAGCCTGACGCTGCAAACGCTCACGCTCAACGAAACCCTTCTTGAGGAGCAGCGCGAACGTCTGATGGCCGAGCTGCAGCAACGGATGGCAATCAGTGGCCAGCTGGCGCCAATTCTTACCGACGATGATGAAGCCGCAGCCGGACGTTTGTGGGATATGAGCAAAGCGTCACTTCAGCACGGTGATTATGAGCTGATTGTGCAATATGGCGATTTCCTCGCACAGCAGCCGGAATTAATGAAACTGGCGCAGCAGTTGGGCCGCAGCCGCGAAGCCAAATCGGTGCCTTCGCAGGATGCACCGCTGGAAGAATTTCACCAACTGGTACGTGAGCCCGATCATGTGCCGGAAGAGGTCAGCGGTGTTCATCAGAGCGATGACGTACTGCGTCTGTTACCGCCTGAGCTGGCGGCGCTGAGCATCAGTGAGCTGGAGCTGGAATTTTATCGTCGCCTGGTGGAAAAACGCCTGCTGACTTACCAGTTACAAGGTGATGCCTGGCACGAGAAAGTCACACTGCGCCCGGTCAGCCACCAGCAACATGAAGCGCAGCCGCGCGGCCCTTTTATTGTTTGTGTCGATACATCAGGCTCGATGGGCGGATTCAACGAACGCTGCGCCAAAGCCTTCTGCCTTGCGCTGTTAAAGGTGGCATTAGCCGATAAGCGCCGCTGCTACATCATGCTGTTCGCTCACGAAGTGATTGGCTACGAACTCACTGCCGATAGCGGCATTGAGCAGGCTATCCGTTTTCTCAGCCAACGTTTTCGTGGTGGCACTGATCTGGCGGCTTGCCTTGCTGCGGTGGTTAAACGTATGGAGGGCGGCGTCTGGGATGAGGCCGATGCGGTGATCGTGTCGGATTTTATCGCCCAGCGTTTACCGGATGACACCATCAACGCGATCAAGCAACGTCAGCGCCAGCATCAACAACGTTTCCACGCGGTGGCGATGTCGCTTCACGGTAAACCGGGCATTCTGCGTATCTTCGATCATATCTGGCGCTTCGATACCGGACTGAAAAGCCGCCTGCTGCGCCGCTGGAAACGCTAATTCATCTGGCAGAAATGCTTATTTGCTATAGTGAATAGTTCGCACACTGAGCATCTGGAGCATCTTGTGAACACCGCCCAACTTCCTGCACCGACCCGCACTTTGCAGCTCTCCGGCCAAAACGCCGAACAAAAACGGAGCGAGCTGCTGGCGTATTTCACCCAAACCTGGGAGCTGTACGAAAGCCTGTTTGATTGCCTTGCCGACGAACGCGCGTATTTCAACAAAGCGATCTCATTACGCCATCCGCTGATCTTCTACTTTGGCCACACCGCTACGTTCTATATGAATAAGCTGATCGCTGGTCGCTATCTGGACAATCGCGTGGACGATCGCATCGAAGCCATGATGGCAATCGGTGTGGACGAGATGAGCTGGGACGATCTCAACGACAGCCATTACGCCTGGCCGACGGTCGAAGAGGTGCGTGACTACCGTGGAAAAGTCAAAAACGTGGTGAGCGAGTTTATTCGCACCATGCCGCTGGAACTGCCGATCACCTGGGAAAGCCCGGCGTGGGTGGTATTGATGGGCATTGAACATGAGCGTATCCACCTGGAAACCTCCAGCGTGCTGATCCGCCAGCTACCGATAGAATGGGTAAAACCGCAGGCGCATTGGCCGGTTTGTCCGCAGGCGCGCCACGATCGCGCATCGGTTCCAGATAACTCGCTGATTGCGATGCCTGGCGGTCGCGTGCAACAAGGCAAAACGGATGATACTTACGGCTGGGATAACGAATACGGCAATCAGGTAACTGAACTCAAACCCTTTAAGGCCAGTAAAATGCTGGTCAGCAACGCCGAGTTTTATCGCTTTATCGCCGCTAACGGCTATCAGGATCAGCGCTGGTGGGATGAGGAAGGCTGGGGCTGGCGTGAATTCTCTGGCGCGCAAATGCCCACCTTCTGGGTCGGCGAGATTACGCAACCCGATCAACTGAAACTGCGCTTAATGACTGAAGAAGTCGCTCTGCCGTGGGACTGGCCAGCGGAAGTGAATCAGCTTGAAGCCGCCGCGTTTTGTCGCTGGCTGGCGGAAGAGACGGGTAAATCTATTCAACTCCCTTGTGAAGCCGAATGGATGCAGCTACGCGAACAGGTGAGCGGCGATCAGCCCGACTGGATCGAGGCGCCCGGCAATATCAATCTGGCCTATTGGGCTTCATCCAATCCTGTGGATCGCTTTGCGCAGGGCGAGTTTTTCGACATTGTTGGCAACGTCTGGCAGTGGACCACAACGCCAACTAACGGTTTCGAAGGTTTCAAAGTTCATCCGCTGTATGACGATTTCTCGACGCCGACCTTCGACGGCAAACACGCGCTGATCAAAGGTGGCAGTTGGATTTCCACCGGCAACGAGGCGTTAAAATCGGCTCGTTATGCCTTCCGTCGTCATTTCTTCCAGCACGCCGGTTTCCGCTATGTGGTCTCCTCACATAAAGAGACCATGGCACTCAATCCGTATGAAACGGACAGCATGGTGTCACAGTATCTCGATTTCCAGTACGGACCGGGCTACTACAACGTGCCGAATTACGCCGTGGCGCTGGTGGAAAAACTGCTGCCACACTGCAAACAACGTGGTGCGGCACTGGATCTCGGCTGCGCGACCGGCCGTGCCAGTTTTGAACTGGCACGCCATTTCGCGACGGTCACAGGCATGGATTATTCCGCGCGTTTTATTGATGTGGCGCTGCAGCTGACCTCCGGTGAGGACTTCCGCTATGTGGTGCCGGAAGAGGGCGAGCTGGTGGAATATCGCCAGGTGCGCCTGAAGGACTTCAATGTTAGTGACGAGCAAGCGGCACGCATTCAGTTTGTGCAGGGCGACGCCTGTAATCTTAAACCGCAGCCGGATCGTTACGATCTGGTATTGGCTTCAAACCTGATCGATCGTCTGCGTCAGCCAAAACGTTTCCTGCAGGACGTCATCCCGATGATCCGCTCTGGCGGGCTTTTGGTGCTTTCGTCGCCTTATACCTGGCTGGAGGAATTCACGCCGAAGGAGAACTGGCTGGGCGGCGTGCGTGAGAACGGTGAAGCTTTGACGACCTATCAGGCATTGCAGCGTTTGCTGCGTGATGCCTTTGAAGAAGTGGTGCCGCCGCAGGATGTGCCGTTTGTGATCCGCGAGACGGCGCGCAAGTATCAACATACCGAAGCGCAGCTCACAATCTGGCGTAAGCGATAAAAAAAGCGTGCAGACTGCGGCTACCACGCGGTCTGCACCTTGCCTGCACTGCTAATTTGCTGCACATTCTCCACTGTTCATAGAAGAAGAACTTAAAGAGGATGGATGATGGCAGAACAACTGCAACTGGATAACCTTGATCGCGGCATTCTCAATGCGCTGTTGGAAAACGCGCGCACCGCATATGCCGAGCTGGCCAAACAGTTCAATGTCAGCCCCGGCACCATTCACGTACGCGTAGAAAAAATGCGCCAGGCAGGCATTATCCTGGGCACTCGTGTTGAAATCGATCCTCGTCAGTTGGGTTTTGATGTCTGCTGCTTTATCGGCATCATTCTGAAAAGCGCCCGCGATTATCCCGCAGCACTCAGCAAGCTGGAGGCGCTGGATGAAGTGGTAGAAGCCTGGTACACCACCGGCCACTACAGCATCTTTATTAAGGTGATGTGCCGATCCATCGATGCACTTCAGCAGGTGTTGATCAACAAGATCCAGACCATAGACGAAATCCAGTCCACCGAAACCCTGATCTCGCTGCAAAACCCGATCATGCGTACCATCAAGCCGTAATTCCCTCTCTTTCCTGTGCACAACCTTTTCCCAGGCGGATCACTTGTGTGATGCGCCTTGTCGGCTGATGCTTTCTGTTATTAACCCTGTTTTCCACAGGTGGATCACGGCTTGATCACAGCGTACAATGCTCGCCTTTAGTGCGGGAGAAGATCATGGCCGATATTACCTTAATCAGTGGCAGTACCCTTGGCAGCGCCGAATACGTCGCCGAACATCTGGAAGCAAAACTGCAGGAAGCGGGCTTTTCAACCGAGGTGCTGCACGGGCCAGAGCTGGACGAGCTGCCACAGGAAGGGATCTGGCTGATTGTGACTTCCACTCACGGTGCGGGCGAACTGCCAGACAATCTGCTTCCTTTATATGAAGCCTTGCAGGAGACGCAGCCGGACCTTTCCGCGGTACGTTATGGCGCAGTGGGTATCGGCAACCATGAATATGACCTTTTCTGCGGTGCCATTAAACTGCTGGAAGATCAGCTCAACCAGTTAGGCGCCAAACGCATTGGCGATCGCCTGGAGATCGACGTTCTCGAACATGAGATTCCTGAGGATCCGGCTGAAGTGTGGGTTGAGACTTGGAAAACGCAGATTTAAGACGATCTTTGCCGGTTGGGGATCGGGAAAAGTGAACGATCCCCAGTTTATTTCGCTGTTTTATTGTTTTTTTTATGCCATTGTCTGTGGATAACACAGCCTTAATCTTGCGTATAACCGGTAGTTATCCCAATAACAACCCGTGATGCTTTTTTCGTCTGTGTATAAGTCGCCATTTAGATCCCAGCTTATACGGATCAGGATCACCGATCATTCACAGCAAGCGATCCTCTCTAATCCTCTGTTAATGCTTTGCTTTTCGGGGTTATCAACAGACCCTGACGATCCTAATAAGAGATCTAACAGAGAGATCATATAAAAGAATAAAGATCCTTTCTTTTAAACCGCAGGATCCCGCGGCTTTCGCAGTCGACAGAATTTCAGTAGAATCCACCGCCCAGGGCAACGATCCCTGTCCGAACATTAACGAGGACCCACTTCATGTTTTATCCAGATCCTTTTGACGTCATCGTAATCGGTGGTGGTCATGCGGGCACAGAAGCCGCGATGGCAGCTGCCCGAATGGGTCAGCAAACGCTGTTACTCACCCATAACATTGATACGCTTGGACAAATGTCCTGCAACCCGGCGATTGGTGGCATTGGGAAAGGACACCTGGTGAAGGAAGTGGATGCCTTAGGCGGTTTGATGGCAACGGCAATTGACCAGGCCGGCATTCAGTTTAGGATACTAAACGCAAGCAAAGGCCCTGCTGTGCGGGCAACGCGTGCGCAAGCCGACCGCGTCCTGTATCGCCAGGCGGTACGCACTGCGTTGGAAAACCAGCCGAACCTGATGATCTTCCAGCAGGCCGTTGACGATCTGATTGTGGAGAACGATCGCGTCGTCGGTGCTGTCACGCAGATGGGCCTGAAATTCCGTGCCAAAAGTGTGGTGCTGACAGTCGGGACATTCCTCGACGGCAAAATTCATATTGGTCTGGATAACTACAGCGGTGGCCGTGCTGGTGATCCGCCATCCATTCCACTGGCGAAACGCCTGCGTGCTTTGCCGCTGCGCGTAAATCGTCTGAAAACCGGTACGCCGCCGCGTATTGATGCACGCACCATCGATTTTTCGGTGCTGACACCGCAGCATGGCGATACGCCAATGCCGGTGTTCTCGTTTATGGGCAATGTTTCTCAGCACCCGCAACAAGTACCGTGCTGGATCACTTACACCAACGAACAAACACACGATGTGATCCGCAATAACCTCGATCGCAGCCCGATGTATGCCGGGATCATCGAAGGGATCGGACCACGTTACTGCCCATCGATCGAAGACAAAGTGATGCGCTTTGCCGATCGTAATGCGCATCAGATCTTCCTTGAACCGGAAGGGCTGACCAGCAACGAGATCTACCCTAACGGTATCTCCACCAGCTTGCCGTTTGACGTGCAGATGCAGATCGTCCGTTCGATGAAAGGTCTGGAGAACGCAAAGATTGTGCGCCCAGGTTATGCCATCGAGTACGATTTCTTCGATCCGCGCGATCTGAAGCCGACGCTGGAAAGCAAATTTATCCACGGGCTGTTCTTTGCCGGTCAGATTAACGGCACCACCGGTTATGAAGAAGCTGCGGCGCAGGGCTTGCTGGCCGGTTTGAACGCTGCACGTGCCTCAGCAGACAAAGAGGGCTGGGCGCCGCGCCGCGACCAGGCTTATCTCGGTGTGCTGGTTGACGATCTCTGCACCCTCGGCACCAAAGAACCGTACCGTATGTTTACCTCGCGCGCGGAATATCGTTTGATGCTGCGCGAAGACAACGCCGATCTGCGTTTGACAGAAAAAGGTCGCGAGTTGGGTCTGGTCGATGATGCGCGTTGGGCGCGTTATAACCAGAAGCTGGAAGCGATTGAGCAGGAGCGCCAGCGCCTGCGCGATCTGTGGGTACATCCGAAATCAGACAATGTGGGCGAAGTGAATAGCGTCATCAGTGCGCCACTAACGAAAGAAGCCAGCGGTGAAGATCTGTTGCGTCGCCCGGAAATGACCTACGAGCTGCTGATGACGTTACCGAGTTATGGACCGGCATTATCTGACGAGCAATCTGCAGAGCAGGTTGAGATTCAGGTGAAGTATGAAGGGTACATTGCACGCCAGCAGGAAGAAATTGACCGCCAGCAACGCAACGAAAACACCTTGCTGCCTGGCGATCTCGACTATCGTCAGGTTAATGGCTTGTCGAATGAAGTGATCGCCAAACTCAACGATCACAAACCTACCTCCATTGGGCAGGCCTCGCGTATTTCAGGCATTACACCAGCAGCGATCTCCATTTTGCTGATTTACCTGAAAAAACAGGGCCTGCTGCGTAAAAGTGCCTGATCGACCCTGGGGCGAGGTCACTCGCCCCCGTTTATGGAACGTTCCTTGTGATTAACAAACTCTCCCAGCTGCTCGATGCGGCAAATATTTCACTTACCGATCAACAAAAACAGCAGCTCGTCGGCTATGTAGAATTGCTGCATAAGTGGAACAAGGCGTACAACCTGACATCGGTGCGCGATCCGCAGCAGATGCTGGTGCGCCATATTCTCGACAGCGTGGTCGTCGAACCGCATTTACAAGGCGAGCGCTTTATTGATGTGGGCACCGGGCCGGGTCTGCCAGGGATTCCGTTAGCCATTGTCCGTCCGCAGGCGCATTTTACGCTGCTGGATAGCCTGGGAAAACGCATCCGTTTCCTGCGTCAGGTACAACATGAGTTAGGGCTCACTAACATCACCCCGGTACAAAGTCGTGTGGAAGAGTTCCCCGCAGAACCACCGTTTGATGGCGTTATCAGCCGTGCCTTTGCTTCGCTGGAAGACATGCTGAACTGGTGCCATCATTTACCGGGCACCTCAGGCCGCTTCTACGCACTGAAGGGGGTGCGTCCGGATGATGAAATTTCAGCCTTGCCTGCGGGCTTTGTGGTGGAGAAGATTGAATCACTGCATGTGCCAGAACTGGATGGTGAACGTCATTTAGTGGTGCTGTCTCGCCAATAGCCATAAAGAAGGTGCGGATTTAACACCAACCGCACCTTTAGTCAGTGAAAACGTCCTGAATAAAAAAACAGCAGTTGAACACTTTTAGTCAAAAGCTTTTATTCGGCAGGGCAGGGTGAGACGGTTAACAAGCGCCACGGAAATTATCCGAAAAGCTCTGTTACATTTAACGAACATTTCACATTTTATTATCAGTTAGATCACTTTATTGGCTGTATTTACCTGCGCAAATAGTCACGTCAGAAAATATAACTCTGCAATAAATCGGCGTGCGTAATATCAGTTTTACGTTTTTATTGCGATGTACGATGTCAATAGAGTGTTTTTATCGAAAATCATGACCTGATATCGGATGGATAATTCTATAGTTATGATAAAAAACAGCTTTCATCACTTTTGAAATCTTAAAATTCATGCTTAAAACAAATTCATTCGCCAGCCTATTGCCTATAATGTGATCTGAAGCACGCTTTAAAAGCAAGCCAACAAGGCAATTTCAGCGATTTAGCTGAGTCATAGTGGAAGGTGATGTTTTGAAAAATAGCCCTCCAGAAAGAAATTTAAATAATTGTTCACCTTTTCGCTACTTACCGATTGAAATCGCAGGTGGCGCCCGTATAATTTGCACGGCTTTTGCTGCTTGACTCAAATGAGTAAAGGCAGTCTTATACGACACGCGACATACCCCGTTCGGGGCAGGAGAGTTCAACGCCATGTCAGTGTCTCTTTACAGTGTGAAATTAGCCCGGACCGTGCTGGTGATCCAGCTGGTGACGTTTGTCATCATCGGTGCACTCTTTACTCTGAAAGATGTTATCTGGGGCGCCTCCGCCATCGCGGGTGGAGCGGCAGCCTGGCTGCCGAATGTGTTGTTTATGTTTTTAGCCTGGCGCCTGCAGGATCAAACGCCTGCCAAAGGTCGTGTGGCCTGGAGCTTCGCCCTCGGTGAAGTGTTGAAGGTCTTCACGACAGTCATTCTTCTCATGGTGGCGTTAGGTGTGTTTGGAGCGGTCTTCTGGCCTCTCGCAATCACTTGGTTATCGGTGCTGGTGGTGCAGATCGTCGCGCCGGCTGTAATTAACAACAAAGGGTAAGAGGCATCATGGCTGCTGGAGAAATCTCTACTCCGCAAGAATACATAGGTCACCACCTGAATAACCTTCAGCTGGACCTGCGTACTTTCGAGTTGGTGAATCCGCACGACGCTCCTGCGACGTTCTGGGTATTAAATATCGATTCCATGTTTTTCTCTGTGGTACTGGGACTGCTTTTCCTGGTGTTGTTCCGTAAAGTGGCAAAAAGCGCCACCAGCGGTGTGCCAGGGAAACTTCAAGCGGCTATCGAACTGGTTGTCGGTTTCGTTGATAACAACGTTCGCGACATGTACCACGGTAAAAGCAAACTTATCGCCCCGCTGGCTCTGACAATTTTTGTCTGGGTCTTCCTGATGAACTTCATGGATCTGCTGCCTATCGATTTGCTGCCGTTTATCGGTGAGCACTATCTTGGCCTGCCAGCGCTGCGCGTTGTGCCGTCTGCAGATGTGAACATCACGCTGTCTATGGCGTTGGGCGTCTTTATTTTGATTCTGTTCTACAGCATCAAAATGAAAGGCATTGGCGGCTTCACCAAAGAACTGACGCTGCAGCCTTTTAATCACCCGATCTTCATCCCAATCAACCTGATTCTTGAAGGTGTTAGCCTGCTGTCTAAACCGGTTTCACTCGGTCTGCGACTGTTCGGCAACATGTATGCGGGTGAACTGATCTTTATCCTGATTGCCGGCTTGCTGCCGTGGTGGTCGCAGTGGGTGTTGAATGTGCCATGGGCCATTTTCCACATCCTGATCATTTCGCTGCAGGCTTTCATTTTCATGGTCCTCACGATCGTCTATCTGTCGATGGCATCTGAAGAACATTGATTTTTTTATCTCAACACTAAGCTTTTAACTGAAACAAACTGGAGACTGTCATGGAAAACCTGAATATGGATCTGCTGTACATGGCTGCCGCTGTGATGATGGGCCTGGCGGCAATCGGTGCTGCGATCGGTATCGGCATCCTCGGAGGCAAATTCCTGGAAGGCGCTGCGCGTCAACCGGATCTGATTCCTCTGCTGCGTACGCAGTTCTTTGTTGTAATGGGTCTGGTGGATGCAATCCCAATGATCGCTGTAGGTCTGGGTCTCTACGTGATGTTTGCGGTCGCCTAAACCTGGTAGCCTTGTTCACTCATGGCACCCGGTGTGATGAGGAACGGATTCTGCCGTTTATCGCTGATAGCGGCAGAGCAAGTTAACTTAATAAGAGGCATTGTGCTGTGAACATTAATGCAACAATCCTCGGCCAGGCCATCGCGTTCATTCTGTTTGTCGCGTTCTGCATGAAGTACGTATGGCCGCCGATCATGGCTGCCATCGAGAAGCGCCAGAAAGAAATTGCTGATGGCCTTGCTTCTGCTGAGCGCGCGAAGAAAGATTTAGATCTCGCGCAGGCCAATGCGACCGACCAGCTGAAAAAAGCGAAAGAAGACGCTCAGGTCATTATCGAGCAGGCGAACAAACGCCGTGCACAGATTCTGGACGAAGCGAAAACCGAAGCTGAGACTGAACGTAACCGCATCGTGGCACAAGCGCAGGCAGAAATCGAAGCCGAGCGTTCACGTGCCCGTGAAGAGCTGCGTAAGCAAGTCGCGTTGCTGGCATTAGCTGGCGCCGAGAAAATCATCGAACGTTCCGTGGATGAAGCTGCTAACAGCGACATCGTTGATAAACTGGTCGCTGAACTGTAAGGAGGGAGGGGCTGATGTCTGATCTGATTACTGTAGCTCGCCCCTACGCCAAAGCAGCTTTTGACTTTGCTGTTGAGCATCAAAGTATCGATCGTTGGCAGACCATGCTGGCGTTTGCCGCTGAAGTGGCTCGCAACGAACAGATGGCAGATCTTCTTTCCGGTGCGCTCGCGCCGGAAGCTTTATCTGCTTCTTTCAACGCGGTATGTGGCGATCAACTTGATGAACCCGCTCAGAACCTGATTAAGGTAATGGCGGAAAACGGACGTTTGACAGCACTTCCAGCGGTACTGGAACAGTACATCCAACTGCGTGACGCTTATGAAGCGACCGCCGAAGTGGATGTGATTTCTGCCAGTACCCTGAGTGACAGCCAGCTGAGTAAAATCAGCGCCGCGATGGAAAAACGTCTGTCACGCAAAGTTAAGCTGAATTGCAAAATTGACAAGTCTGTAATGGCAGGTGTGGTTATCCGTGCGGGTGACCTGGTCATTGATGGTAGCGTACGCGGCCGTCTTGATCGTCTGGCAGACGTCTTGCAGTCTTAAGGGGACTGGAGCATATGCAACTGAATTCCACCGAAATCAGCGAACTGATCAAGCAGCGCATTGCTCAGTTCAATGTGGTGAGCGAAGCTCACAACGAAGGTACTATTGTTTCTGTAAGTGACGGTATCATCCGCGTACACGGCCTGGCCGATGTGATGCAGGGTGAGATGATTGCCCTGCCGGGCAACCGTTACGCTATCGCACTGAACCTCGAGCGTGACTCGGTTGGTGCAGTAGTGATGGGCCCGTACGCTGACCTCGCCGAAGGCATGAAGGTTAAATGTACTGGCCGTATTCTTGAAGTTCCAGTTGGCCGTGGCCTGCTGGGCCGTGTAGTGAACACCCTGGGTGCACCGATCGACGGTAAAGGCGCAATCGACAACGACGGCTTCTCGCCGGTTGAAGTGATTGCACCGGGCGTTATCGACCGTCAGTCAGTAGACCAGCCTGTTCAGACCGGTTACAAATCTGTCGATGCGATGATTCCAATCGGCCGTGGCCAGCGTGAGCTGATCATCGGTGACCGTCAGACCGGTAAAACCGCAATGGCAATCGACGCCATCATCAACCAGCGCGATTCAGGCATCAAGTGTGTCTACGTTGCGATTGGCCAGAAAGCGTCAACCATTTCTAACGTGGTACGCAAGCTGGAAGAACACGGCGCGTTGGCTAACACCATCGTCGTTGTGGCTTCTGCTTCTGAATCCGCTGCACTGCAATACCTGGCGCCATACGCCGGTTGCGCGATGGGTGAGTACTTCCGTGACCGCGGTGAAGATGCCCTGATCGTATACGATGACCTGTCTAAGCAGGCTGTTGCTTACCGTCAGATTTCACTGCTGCTGCGCCGTCCACCAGGTCGTGAAGCATTCCCAGGCGACGTGTTCTATCTCCACTCTCGTCTGCTGGAGCGTGCATCACGCGTAAGCGCTGACTACGTTGAGCGTTTCACTAACGGTGCTGTGAAAGGCCAGACCGGTTCTCTGACCGCGCTGCCAATCATCGAAACTCAGGCGGGTGACGTTTCTGCGTTCGTTCCGACCAACGTAATCTCGATTACTGATGGTCAGATCTTCCTGGAATCGAACCTGTTCAACTCCGGTATTCGTCCAGCCGTTAACCCGGGTATCTCTGTATCCCGTGTTGGTGGTGCTGCACAGACCAAGATCATCAAGAAACTGTCCGGTGGTATCCGTACCGCTCTGGCACAGTATCGTGAACTGGCTGCGTTCTCTCAGTTCGCATCCGATCTGGACGATGCAACGCGTAAACAGCTGAGCCACGGTCAGAAAGTGACCGAGCTGCTGAAACAGAAACAGTATGCGCCGATGTCTGTCGCGCAACAGGGTCTGGTGCTGTTTGCTGCTGAGCGCGGCTTCCTGAACGACGTTGAACTGGCGAAAATCGGCAGCTTCGAAGCCGCTCTGCTGGCGTTCGCAGACCGCGATCACGCTGAGCTGATGGCTGAAATCAACCAAGCGGGCAACTTTAATAACGAAATCGAAGAGAAGCTGAAAGGCCTCCTCGAAACGTTTAAAGCAACCCAGTCCTGGTAATGTCTGGCGGCTTGTCTGAAAAGGCAGGCCGCAAGGCTTTGAGGAGAAGCTAATGGCCGGTGCAAAAGAAATACGTACCAAGATTGGAAGCGTAAAAAATACGCAGAAGATCACCAAAGCGATGGAAATGGTCGCCGCCTCCAAAATGCGTAAAACGCAGGAACGCATGGCGGCCAGCCGTCCGTATGCAGATACCATGCGCAAAGTGATTGGTCACCTTGCTCTCGGTAATCTGGAATACAAGCACCCTTACCTGGATGAGCGTGACGTTAAGCGCGTCGGCTACCTGGTCGTTTCGACTGACCGCGGGCTTTGTGGTGGTTTGAACATTAACCTGTTCAAAAAATTGCTGGCAGATATGAAGGGCTGGGCTGATAAAGGTGTACAGAGCGATCTGGCCGTTATCGGTTCTAAAGGCAATTCATTCTTCGGCTCTGTCGGTGGCAACATCGTGGCACAGGTCACTGGTATGGGCGACAAGCCTGCACTGTCTGATCTTATCGGCCCAGTAAAAGTGATGTTGCAGGCCTATGATGAAGGCCGCATCGACAAGCTGTATATCGTCAGCAACAAGTTTAATAACACCATGTCTCAGACTCCGACCATTACCCAACTGCTGCCGTTACCGCCAGCGGAAGGTGAAGAAGAGATGAAGGCGAAGACCTGGGATTACCTGTACGAACCCGATCCGAAAGCGCTGCTGGATACCCTGCTGCGCCGTTATGTCGAATCGCAGGTTTATCAGGGTGTGGTGGAAAACCTGGCCAGTGAGCAGGCTGCACGTATGGTGGCAATGAAAGCTGCAACCGATAACGGCGGAAACCTGATCAAAGAGCTGCAGTTGGTTTACAACAAAGCTCGTCAGGCCAGCATCACCCAGGAACTTACCGAGATCGTCTCGGGAGCCTCCGCGGTTTAACCAGGCATATATCCTGTCGCGCGAGCGCGGCCGGATATTCTCGTATTAGGTAGAGGATTCAAGATGGCAGCTGGAAAGATTGTCCAGATTATCGGCGCCGTAGTTGACGTCGAATTCCCTCAGGACGCGGTACCGCAGGTATATAGCGCGCTTGAGGTTCAAAATGGTGACGCTCGTCTGGTGCTGGAAGTTCAGCAGCAGCTGGGTGGTGGCGTGGTGCGTACCATCGCCATGGGTACTTCTGACGGCCTGAAGCGCGGTCTGCAAGTTACCGACCTGAAAAAACCGATCCAGGTACCGGTTGGTAAAGCAACCCTCGGCCGTATCATGAACGTATTGGGCGAACCAATCGACATGAAAGGCGACCTGCAGAATGACGACGGCACCACTGTAGAGGTTTCCTCTATTCACCGTGCTGCGCCTTCTTATGAAGATCAGTCTAACTCGCAAGAGCTGCTGGAAACCGGCATCAAGGTTATCGACCTGATGTGTCCGTTCGCTAAGGGCGGTAAAGTCGGTCTGTTCGGTGGTGCGGGTGTAGGTAAAACCGTAAACATGATGGAGCTGATCCGTAACATCGCGGCTGAGCACTCAGGTTACTCGGTATTTGCTGGTGTGGGTGAACGTACTCGTGAGGGTAACGACTTCTACCACGAAATGACTGACTCCAACGTTATCGATAAAGTAGCGCTGGTGTATGGCCAGATGAACGAGCCGCCGGGTAACCGTCTGCGCGTAGCACTGACCGGTCTGACCATGGCGGAGAAATTCCGTGATGAAGGCCGTGACGTTCTGCTGTTCATCGACAACATCTACCGTTACACCCTGGCCGGTACTGAAGTATCAGCACTGCTGGGTCGTATGCCATCTGCGGTAGGCTACCAGCCAACGCTGGCAGAAGAGATGGGTGTGTTGCAGGAGCGTATTACCTCCACCAAGACCGGTTCAATCACCTCTGTTCAGGCCGTTTACGTTCCTGCGGATGACTTGACTGACCCGTCACCAGCAACCACCTTTGCTCACTTAGACTCAACCGTTACGCTGAGCCGTCAGATCGCCTCTCTGGGTATCTACCCAGCCGTTGACCCGCTGGATTCAACCAGCCGTCAGCTGGATCCACTGATCGTGGGTCAGGAGCACTACGACGTTGCGCGTGGCGTGCAGTCTCTGCTGCAGCGTTACCAGGAACTGAAAGACATCATCGCCATTCTGGGTATGGACGAGCTGTCTGAAGAAGACAAACTGTTGGTGGCACGTGCGCGTAAAATTCAGCGCTTCCTGTCTCAGCCGTTCTTCGTTGCTGAAGTCTTCACCGGTTCTCCAGGTAAGTACGTGACCCTGAAAGACACTATCCGTGGCTTCAAAGGCATCATGGAAGGCGAATTCGACCACCTGCCAGAGCAGGCGTTCTACATGGTCGGCGCTATCGAAGAAGCTGTAGAAAAAGCGAAGAAACTGTAATAACGGTTTCCCAGGAGGAATAGTATGGCTATGACTTATCATCTGGACGTTGTCAGCGCGGAGCAACAAATGTTCTCCGGTCTGGTTGAGCGCATCCAGGTGTCAGGTAGCGAAGGTGAGCTGGGTATTTACCCAGGCCACGCCCCGCTGCTGACAGCCATCAAGCCTGGTATGATTCGCATCGTGAAACAGCACGGCGAAGAGGAGTATATCTACCTCTCTGGCGGCGTGCTGGAAGTACAGCCGGGCAGCACGACCGTTCTGGCCGACACCGCGATTCGCGGTGAAGACCTCGACGAAGCGCGCGCGCTGGAAGCGAAACGTAAAGCAGAAGAGCACATGAACAGCAGCCACGGTGATGTGGACTATGCTCAGGCCTCTGCGGAACTGGCGAAAGCTATCGCGAAACTGCGTGTAATCGAGCTGACCAAGAAAGCGATGTAATCAGGCTTTATGCGTCACGAAATGCCAGCCCATTGGGTTGGCATTTTTTTTGCGCGCGATAAATCATCCTGCTTTGGGGGAGGACGATGTTGTCTTGCTCTGCCCGATTTCATCGGCAAAATGCATCGCGTGATGCCCAGGCCGGCACTGGTTTTATCTCCAATCAGCCTTTCATCTTTATCCGCTAATTTCGGTCCGAGAAAAATGTAGTAATCTCAGAGGTAAACCTTACACTTTCGAAAGTTAAATTGAGTCTGGATAGTTATGTCTACAAGCGCGATGAGTGTGGTGATCCTGGCCGCTGGCAAAGGCACCCGAATGTATTCCGATCTGCCAAAAGTTCTGCATAGCCTGGCAGGAAAACCGATGGTTCAGCATGTGATCGATGCCGCGACCGGTCTGGGTGCCCAGCAGGTGCATCTGGTGTACGGTCACGGCGGCGATTTACTGCAAGAGAAACTGGCCCACAACACCCTGAACTGGGTATTGCAGGCTGAACAGCTGGGTACCGGCCATGCGATGCAGCAGGCAGCACCTTTCTTTGCCGATGACGAAGACATCCTGATGCTGTACGGCGACGTACCGCTGATCTCGCAAGCCACTTTACAGCGTTTGCGTGAAGCGAAACCTGAAGGTGGAATCGGTTTGCTCACCGTGGTGTTAGACAACCCTACCGGCTATGGTCGCATCGTGCGTGAAAACGGCACGGTGACCGGCATCATTGAGCAGAAAGATGCCTCAGCAGAAAAGCTTAAGATTCAGGAAATTAACACCGGCATCCTGATTGCAAACGGCGGCGACCTCAAACGCTGGCTGGCGCAGCTCAACAATAACAATGCTCAAGGCGAGTTTTATATCACCGATATCATCGCCATGGCGCATCACGAAGGTCGCGTGATCAACGCGGTACATCCTGCGCGTATCAGTGAGACCGATGGTGTGAATAACCGCCTGCAACTGGCCACGCTGGAGCGTGCCTATCAGAGCGAGCAGGCAGAACAATTGCTGCTGGCGGGCGTCATGCTGCGCGATCCTGCGCGTTTCGACCTGCGCGGTTCGCTGCAACATGGGCGTGATGTCGAGATCGATACCAACGTTATCATTGAAGGCACCGTGACATTGGGCGACCGCGTCAAAATTGGCGCTGGGTGCATCATCAAAAACAGCGTGATTGGTGATGATTGTGAAATCAGCCCTTATTCAGTCCTCGAAGATGCCATCTTAGCCGCTGCCTGCACCGTTGGGCCATTCGCGCGTCTGCGTCCTGGCAGCGAGTTGGCGGAAGAGGCACATGTCGGCAATTTCGTTGAGATGAAAAAGGCCATCTTGGGCAAAGGTTCCAAAGCGGGTCATCTTTCGTATCTTGGCGACGCAGAAATTGGCGCGGGCGTAAACATCGGGGCTGGCACCATTACCTGTAACTACGATGGCGCGAATAAATCGAAAACCATTATCGGCGACAACGTGTTTGTCGGCTCTGATACCCAGTTGGTGGCTCCGGTCACCGTCGCGGCTGGCGCGACCATCGCGGCAGGTACCACGGTAATGAAAGATGTCACCGCCGCCGATTTGGTCTACAACCGCAAAGAACAGAATCAGAAGTCTGGCTGGCAGCGTCCGGTTAAGAAAAAATAAATTTTAAGGGTCGGCAAAGATCGGCCCGTGAAAAAAACTACCCGAACTCATTCGAGTTTCAGAAAGGCGGCAAGCGCGAGTCCTCAGGAGTTGACTGAAGTCAGTGACTAAGGTGAATGCGCATAGCTAACGCACCTGAAATTTGATGTATGAAGGGTAGATCCCCCACTCTCTACAAGGCTCGGGGAATAATCAGGTTAGAAGACAACGCAATGGCCGAAAGCCATGAAGTCAGGAAACTATTATGTGTGGAATTGTTGGTGCAGTAGCGCAGCGTGACATCGCAGAAATTCTGCTGGAAGGTCTGCGTCGTCTTGAGTATCGCGGTTATGACTCTGCGGGTCTGGCCGTTGTCGATCGCCAGGGACATATGACGCGTCTGCGTCGTCTTGGCAAAGTGGCTAATCTGGCCGAAGCCGCAGAGCAGCAGCCACTGATTGGTGGCACTGGTATTGCTCATACGCGTTGGGCAACCCACGGTGAGCCATCAGAAGCCAATGCGCATCCGCATGTCTCTGAGCACATCATCATTGTGCATAACGGCATCATTGAGAACCATGAGCCATTGCGTGCGCAGATGATCGAACGCGGTTACCAGTTTGCCTCAGAAACGGACACCGAAGTGGTGGCGCATCTGGTGCACTGGGAGCAGAAGCAGGGCGGCACATTGCGTGAAGTGGTACTGCGCGTGATCCCGCAACTGCGCGGTGCTTATGGCATGGTGATCATGGACAGCCGCGATCCATCCGTGCTGGTGGCTGCGCGTTCAGGTAGCCCGCTGGTGATTGGCCGTGGCGTGGGTGAAAACTTCATTGCTTCTGACCAACTGGCGCTGCTGCCGGTGACCCGCCGCTTTATGTACCTGGAAGAGGGCGATATCGCCGAGATTACGCGCCGTGAAGTCACCATCATCGATCGTGATGGCAAGCCAGCCAAACGCGCGGAAATCGAATCCACGGCGCAGTACGATGCTGGTGATAAAGGTGCCTATCGTCACTACATGCAGAAAGAGATCTATGAGCAGCCGAACGCGATTAAAAACACCATCACTGGTCGTTTTAATCATGGGCAGATCGATCTCAGCGAACTGGGTGCCAATGCCGAAACCTTGCTGAGCAAGGTTGAGCACATCCAGATTATCGCCTGCGGTACCTCGTATAACTCCGGGATGGTGTCGCGCTACTGGTTTGAGTCGCTGGCCAACATTCCTTGCGATGTGGAAATCGCCTCCGAATTCCGCTATCGCAAATCCGCTGTGCGTAAAAACAGTCTGCTGATCACCCTGTCGCAATCGGGTGAAACCGCCGATACGCTGGCCGCGCTTCGCTTGTCTAAAGAGCTGGGTTATCTCGGTTCGCTGGCCATCTGTAACGTTGCCGGCTCTTCGCTGGTGCGTGAATCCGATCTGGCGCTGATGACCAAAGCCGGCACCGAAATTGGTGTGGCCTCAACGAAAGCCTTCACCACGCAGTTGGTAGTGTTGCTGATGCTGGTGGCAAAACTGGGTCGTCTGCGTGGCATGAAGCCAGAAACCGAGCACGAAATTGTGCATGCGCTGCAGGCATTGCCAAGCCGCATTGAGCAGATGTTGGCGCAGGATAAAGTGATTGAAAGCCTGGCTGAAGGTTTCTCTGACAAGCATCATGCGTTGTTCCTGGGCCGTGGCGATCAGTATCCGATTGCGATGGAAGGCGCGCTGAAGCTGAAAGAGATCTCCTATATTCACGCAGAAGCCTACGCCGCCGGAGAGCTGAAACACGGCCCGCTGGCGCTGATTGATGCCGATATGCCGGTGATCGTCGTTGCGCCGAATAACGAGCTGCTGGAGAAGCTGAAATCGAACATTGAAGAGGTGCGCGCGCGCGGCGGTTTGCTGTATGTATTTGCCGATCAGGATGCGGGTTTCACCGACAGCGAGGGCATGAAAATCATCTCACTGCCACACGTCGAAGAGGTGATAGCACCGATCTTCTATACCGTGCCGTTGCAGCTGCTTTCGTATCATGTTGCGCTGATTAAAGGCACCGACGTTGACCAGCCCCGTAACCTGGCAAAATCGGTTACTGTTGAATAATCTATAAAAAGGGCGGGCCTGCAACGGGTCCGCTTGCTTTTTAAACGGTGTCATATAACTGTCATATTTCGTACATTTCACTGTCATCAAACTGTCCTATTTTCCCTCCAGCAGCAATCACTGACTCCAACTAAAATGGCATTGAGCCTGATTTTTTTAAATCCCCTGGAGGGAACATGACACTGATGCGTACATCCGTAGCCCGAATCCTCGCCGCCACCTTCGCAGTAAGCGCGGTATCTGCTTTTGCAGCCACCGACCTGACTGGCGCTGGCGGTACATTCCCGGCACCGGTTTATGCCAAGTGGGCAGCAGAGTATCAGCAAGCCACCGGTAGCAAAATCAACTATCAGGGTATTGGTTCTTCAGGCGGCGTTAAGCAAATCATCGCTAAAACCGTCGATTTCGGTGCGTCTGATGCGCCGTTAAGTGATGCCGATTTGGAAAAAAATGGTCTGTTCCAGTTCCCTACCGTTATCGGTGGCGTGGTACTGGCCGTTAACATCCCAGGCGTGAAATCAGGTGAACTGACGCTGGACGGCAAAACCGTTGGCGATATCTACCTGGGCAACATCAAAAAGTGGAACGACCCGGCGATCACTAAACTGAACCCAGGCGTGAAACTGCCAGACACCAACATCAACGTGGTTCGCCGCGCAGATGGTTCAGGTACCTCTTTCGTGTTCACCAGCTACCTGTCTAAAGTCAACGCAGACTGGAACAGCAAAATTGGTAAAGGCAACACCGTTAACTGGCCAACCGGTCTGGGCGGTAAAGGTAACGACGGCGTTGCAGCCTTCGTACAGCGTCTGCCTGGTTCAATCGGCTACGTTGAGTATGCTTACGCTAAGCAGAACAACCTGACCTACACCAAACTAATGGATGCAGATGGCAAGCCAGTTGCGCCAAGCGAAACCAGCTTCTCAAACTCTGCTAAAGGCGCAGACTGGAGCAAATCTTTCGCTCAGGACCTGACCTTCCAGAAAGGTGCAGATGCATGGCCAATCTCTTCTACCACCTTCATCCTGATCTACAAAGAGCAGGCTGATGCGGCTAAAGGTGCTGAAGTGATGAAGTTCTTCGACTGGGCTTACAAAGGCGGCAGCAAAACTGCAACCGCACTGGATTACGCTGCGCTGCCAGAAAGCGTTGCTAACCAGATTCGTACTGCCTGGAAAGCGAACATCAAAGACAGCTCAGGCAAAGCGATTTACAAGTAAGCGAATGACCCGGTCAGTCTCCCCTGACTGACCAACCCGATGGGCGGCATGGTATGCCGCCCTGAACTTCCTCTGAGAACCGAGAAACTTATGGCTGCCACTAAGCCGACGTTCAAAGCCCCAGGTAAACAAGGTGACATGATTTTCGGCGCGCTGGTGAAACTTTCCGCGCTTATCGTGTTGTTGTTGATGGGTGGCATTATCGTCTCCCTGATTTTCTCCTCCTGGCCAAGCATCCAAAAATTTGGTTTTTCCTTCTTATGGACCAAAACCTGGGATGCGCCAAACGAACAATTTGGTGCGCTGGTACCGATCTACGGCACCCTCGTCACCTCCATCATTGCCTTAATCATCGCTGTGCCGGTGAGCTTTGGCATTGCGCTATTCCTGACGGAACTGGCACCTAACTGGTTGCGTCGCCCGCTGGGTACCGCAATTGAGTTGCTGGCAGCGATCCCGAGTATCGTTTACGGCATGTGGGGCCTGTTTATCTTCGCCCCGCTGTTCGCTGAGTACTTCCAGACACCGGTCGGCAACATCATGTCGAATATTCCCATTGTGGGTGCCCTGTTCTCAGGCCCGGCATTCGGTATCGGTATTCTGGCCGCTGGCGTGATCCTCGCCATCATGATCATTCCGTACATTGCATCGGTCATGCGTGATGTGTTTGAGCAGACGCCAGTGATGATGAAAGAGTCCGCCTACGGTATTGGTTGCACCACGTGGGAAGTGATCTGGCGCATCGTGCTGCCGTTCACCAAAAACGGTGTAATCGGTGGTGTGATGCTGGGCCTGGGTCGTGCACTGGGTGAAACCATGGCGGTGACCTTCATCATCGGTAACACCTACCAGCTCGACAGCGCCTCGCTGTTTATGCCGGGCAACAGTATCACCTCCGCGCTGGCGAACGAATTCGCTGAAGCTGAATCCGGTGTGCATGTTGCGGCATTGATGGAACTGGGTCTGATTCTGTTCGTGATTACCTTTATCGTACTGGCCATCTCCAAACTGATGATCCTGCGCCTGGCGAAGAGTGAAGGAGCCCGTTCATGACCGCTATCGAAATGCATGCTCGTGCTGAGCTGGAAGCCTCGCGCCGTAAAATGCAGGCACGACGCAGCGCTAAAAATAAAGTGGCACTGACGCTGTCGATGCTGACCATGGCCTTTGGCCTGTTCTGGCTGGTGTGGATTCTGTTCACTACCGTCACCAAAGGCATTGATGGTCTGAGCTGGTCACTGTTCACTGAATCGACCCCGCCACCGAACACCGCAGGCGGTGGTTTAGCCAACGCCCTGGCGGGCAGTGGGTTACTCATTCTGTGGTCAACGGTGTTCGGTACACCGCTGGGCATCATGGCCGGTATTTATCTTGCCGAATATGGCCGTAAGCACTGGCTGGCGGAAGTGATTCGCTTCATCAACGACATCCTGTTGTCAGCACCGTCGATTGTGGTGGGCCTGTTCGTCTATACCATCGTGGTGGCACAGATGCAGCACTTCTCTGGCTGGGCGGGTGTGGTGGCGCTGGCGCTGTTGCAGATTCCTATCGTGATTCGTACCTCAGAAAACATGCTGCGTCTGGTACCAGACAGCATGCGTGAAGCGGCTTATGCACTGGGTACGCCGAAGTGGAAGATGATTTCGGCCATTACGCTGAAAGCTTCAGTCTCCGGCATTATTACCGGTGTCCTGCTGGCCGTGGCACGTATCGCGGGCGAAACCGCACCGCTGCTGTTTACTGCGCTGTCGAACCAGTTCTGGAGTACCGACATGATGCAGCCGATCGCGAACCTGCCGGTGACGATTTTCAAATTCGCCATGAGCCCATTTGCCGAGTGGCAAAGCCTGGCATGGGCGGGTGTGTTGATCATTACCCTGTGCGTGCTGCTGCTGAACATTGTCGCGCGAGTGGTTTTCGCCAAGGGCAAACATTAATTTCCCGGCGCGGCTTCGGCGGCGCTGCACATGAGAGATGAGCAATGAGTATGGCAACGACTTCTGCCGGTAAAATTCAGGTTCGCAATCTGAACTTCTATTACGGAAAGTTTCACGCTCTGAAGAACATTAACCTGGATATCGCGAAGAACCAGGTCACCGCCTTCATCGGACCATCAGGTTGTGGTAAATCCACCCTGCTGCGCACCTTCAACAAAATGTACTCGCTCTACCCTGAGCAGCGTGCTGAAGGTGACATTCTGCTGGATGGCGACAATATTCTGGCTTCCCATCAGGATATCGCCCTGCTGCGCGCACGCGTTGGCATGGTGTTCCAGAAGCCAACGCCGTTCCCGATGTCGATTTATGACAACATCGCGTTTGGCGTGCGTCTGTTTGAAAAGCTGTCACGTGCCGATATGGACGAGCGTGTGCAGTGGGCGCTGACCAAAGCCGCGCTGTGGAATGAAACCAAAGACAAGCTGCATCAGAGCGGTTACAGTCTCTCCGGCGGTCAGCAGCAGCGTCTGTGCATCGCACGCGGTATCGCGATTCGCCCGGAAGTGCTGTTGCTGGATGAGCCATGCTCAGCCCTCGACCCGATCTCTACCGGTCGTATTGAAGAGCTGATCACCGAGCTGAAGCAGGATTACACCGTGGTGATCGTGACGCACAACATGCAGCAGGCCGCGCGTTGTTCTGACCATACCGCTTTCATGTATCTGGGCGAGCTGATCGAATTCAGCGACACCGATACACTGTTTACCAAGCCCGCGCAGAAGCAGACCGAAGATTACATCACCGGTCGTTACGGCTGATTCAGGAGACGCACATGGACAATTTGAATCTGAACAAACACATCTCCGGTCAGTTCAACGCGGAGCTGGAACACATTCGCACCCAGGTGATGATCATGGGTGGCATGGTTGAGCAGCAGCTTACCGATGCCATTACCGCGATGCACAACCAGGATGGCGAGCTGGCACGTCGCGTGATCGACGGTGATCAGAAGGTCAACATGATGGAAGTGGAGATTGATGAAGCCTGCGTGCGCATCATCGCCAAACGTCAACCTACCGCCAGCGACTTGCGTCTGGTGATGGCAATCATCAAGACCATCTCTGAGCTGGAACGTATCGGTGACGTCGCTGAGAAAATCAGCCGCACGGCGCTGGAGAAGTTCAGCCAGCAGCACCTGCCTCTGCTGGTGAGTCTGGAGTCTCTGGGTCGCCACACCGTGCAGATGCTGCATGACGTGCTGGATGCCTTCGCGCGTATGGATCTGAATGAAGCCATTAAGATCTATCGTGAAGATAAGAAGGTCGACAAAGAGTACGAAGGCATTGTGCGTCAGCTGATGACCTACATGATGGAAGATCCCCGCACCATCCCAAGTGTACTGACGGCGCTGTTCTGTGCCCGCGCCATCGAGCGTATCGGTGACCGTTGCCAGAACATCTGCGAAATTATCTTCTATTTCGTTAAAGGTCAGGATTTCCGTCACGTTGGCGGCGACAAGCTGGATGAACTGCTGTCAGGTGACGACGGCAGCAATAAACCCTCTTAATTGCCGTTTCGGCTGCCTGTTGCCACTGTGGCAAACAGGCAGCCATCTTCATTTCTGATTGGTCTCCGCGATTCCCTCTCTTTATACTTGGCGCACTTTTTTCTGCCAGGTGCTGTTAAATGTCTTCCCCAATAACGAAAAAAAACGCCGTGACGCCGGCAAAAGCGATGGTTGCTGCCATTAGTGGCTATGCGATGGACGGCTTCGATCTGTTAATTCTGGGCTTTATGTTACCGGCGATCAGCGTCTCGCTGGCGCTCGATCCCTCTCAGGCCGGTTCGCTGGTCACCTGGACGCTGATCGGCGCGGTGATCGGTGGCATTGTGTTTGGTCATCTCAGCGATCGCTATGGTCGTATCCGTATTCTTACCGTGACGATCCTGATGTTCTCAATCTTCACCGGGCTGTGCGCGGTGGCGCAGGGCTACTGGGATCTGTTGGCCTATCGCACGCTGGCGGGCGTGGGCTTAGGCGGTGAGTTTGGTATTGGCATGGCGCTGATTGCGGAAGCCTGGCCGAAGGAGAAGCGTAATCGCGCCTCGGCATGGGTCGGCATCGGCTGGCAGCTCGGTGTGCTGCTGGCGGCGTTTATTACTCCACCGCTACTGAGTGTGATCGGCTGGCGCGGCATGTTCCTGGTGGGCCTGTTGCCTGCACTGGTGTCGTTTGTGATTCGCCGTAGCATGGGCGAGCCGGAAGGCTTCACGCGTCACGTTGAGAAGACGCCGCAGCTATCATTCGCCGCACGCATCAAATTGCTGTTCGCCGACCGCGCCACCAGTAAAGCCAGCCTCGGGATTTTCATCCTCTGCTCAGTGCAGAACTTCGGTTACTACGGCTTGATGATCTGGATGCCGAGCTATCTGTCATCGAGCTTTGGATTCAGCCTGACCAAATCCGGCTTGTGGACAGCGGTGACCGTGGTCGGCATGACCTTTGGCATCTGGCTGTTTGGTGTATTGGCCGATCGCTTCGCGCGCTGGAAGATTTTCCTGCTGTACCAGTTTGGCGCAGTGGTGATGGTGGTGGTGTATGCGCAGCTGCGCGATCCTACCGTGATGTTGTTCACTGGCGCGATCATGGGGATGTTTGTGAATGGCATGATTGGCGGCTACGGTGCGCTGATCTCCGACACTTTCCCACCGCAGGCGCGTGCCACTGCGCAGAACGTACTGTTTAACCTCGGGCGCGGTGTTGGCGGCTTTGGTCCGCTGGTGATTGGCCTGCTGGCGGCGCAAATATCCTTTACTGCGGCCATCACTTTGCTGGCGCTGATTTATCTGTTGGATATCGTTGCGACACTGTTCCTGCTGCCGAAGAAACAGAGCAACGAGGATTCACTGGGCGCGATTGGCTAAGGCGTTTAGGTTACCTGGTGCGCATAAATGCGCACCCTATTAGATCTGCGAACAGATCAAAATCGCACATCGGCCTCTGTAGAGGCAGCACCAGGTTCCACCGGGCACAGAGGTAACAGATCAGACCGACCACAGAGGTAACACTTTTGGGGTCAGTCGATTTGCATCCTGCATTGCCCGGACATCGTGCGCCGGTTTCTGCAGGGGCGACATTCATGACGCCCTGGGTTTACACCAAATCCCAACCCCGTGCGCGCCACAGTGCGGGCAGTTGCGTCATATCATCAAAGCGCGTCACCAGCGGATGATCCAACTCCGGATTGTGCGCATCAGCGCAGTAGTAAAATACCGGAATGCCCGCCGCGATCCCCGCACGCGCACCGGCTTCTGAATCATCCACCAGAATGCACTTCTCAATCGGCACCTGCATTTGCTCCGCCGCGTGATACATCAATTCCGGATCGGGCTTCCAGTGATTGATGTCGTATCCGCTGTACAGCCGACCTTCGAGGTACGGCAGCATGCCGGTTAAGCCCAGCGAGTGCTGCATCTTCTTCACTGTCCCGTTCGAGACCACGCACATCGGCACTTTCACGCTTTCCACCAGCGCTTTGGCACCGGCAATCGGCTTTAGGTCGAGGTCAAACAGGCGGGCGACATCTGCACGATACGCCGTTTCGAACTCGTCTAACGGCACCTCTTTCTGATGCTGCGCCAGTACATCCCGCACGATGTCATAGAGCTTTACCCCTTTGTACTGCTCAAACATCTGCTGCAAAGAGAGCTCAATACCGTATTGGGCAAAGGTGTTGATGTAGGATTGCGTACAGATCACTTCACTGTCGACCAGCGTACCGTCGCAATCGAAAAACACACATTCAACTGACATCGCACATCATCCTTTTATTAAACAGCCAGCTGACACTCTAGCGCACTGAGCGTAGAAAGCGACCCCGGCAACCGTTTGCGAATAATCAGTGTTTTGCTGCGCTAAAATCTATAGGATACGCGGCGATAAATTTTTTTCCGGGACAGTTGAATGAACAATCAGGGCTTGTTGCAGCGCATCTTTAAGCTGCAGGAACACGGCACAACCGCGCGCACCGAAGTGATCGCCGGTTTCACGACTTTCCTGACGATGGTGTATATCGTCTTTGTAAACCCGCAAATTCTGGGCGCCGCAGGCATGGATACTCAGGCGGTGTTTGTCACCACCTGTTTGATAGCGGCCTTTGGTAGCATCCTGATGGGGCTGGTGGCGAACTTGCCGGTCGCGCTGGCACCGGCGATGGGGCTGAACGCCTTCTTCGCGTTTGTGGTGGTCGGCGCGATGGGTTACTCATGGCAGGTAGGTATGGGCGCGATCTTCTGGGGCGCACTGGGTCTGCTGATCCTCACGCTGCTGCGTGTGCGCTACTGGATGATTGCTAATATCCCGATGAGTCTGCGCGTCGGCATCACCGCCGGTATCGGCCTGTTTATCGCCATGATGGGCCTGAAAAACGCCGGTATCATCGTGCCGAATGCCGACACCATTGTGACAGTCGGGAACCTGACCTCGCATAGCGTACTGCTGGGGGCGCTGGGCTTCTTCATTATCGCGATTCTGGCCTCACGCAATATCCACGCGGCGGTGCTGGTATCGATTGTGGTCACTACGGCGATTGGCTTAGCCATTGGCGATGTGAAATTCAGCGGCGTGTTTGCCGCGCCGCCCGCCGTGACCGCAGTTGTGGGTCAGGTCGATATTAAAGGGGCGTTCAACATCGGCATGGCGGGGGTGATCTTCTCCTTTATGCTGGTCAACCTGTTCGACTCTTCCGGCACGCTGATCGGTGTCACCGATAAGGCCGGATTGACCGATGAAAAGGGCACTTTCCCGCGTATGAAGCAGGCGCTGTATGTTGATAGCATCAGCTCGGTGACCGGTTCGCTCATCGGCACCTCTTCAGTGACGGCGTATATCGAAAGCTCTTCCGGCGTGGCGATTGGTGGCCGTACCGGCTTGATGGCGGTCATCACCGGGATTCTGTTCCTGCTGGTGATGTTCCTGTCACCGCTGGCCGCGATGGTGCCTTCTTATGCGGCAGCAGGTGCGCTGATCTATGTGGGAGTCTTGATGACGGCGTCACTGTCACGCGTGCGCTGGGACGATCTCACCGAAGCGGTCCCGGCGTTTGTCACGGCGGCGATGATGCCATTCAGCTTCTCGATCACCGAAGGTATCGCGCTGGGCTTCATCTCGTACTGTGTGATGAAGCTTGGCACAGGACGCTGGCGTGAAATCAGCCCGTGCGTGGTGATTGTTGCCCTGCTGTTTGTGCTAAAAATCGCGTTTATCGACGCGCACTAAAAACAACAGGCCGCGATTGCGGCCTGTTTTGTTAGAGATGTCCGATTTCCTGGGGGGTGGGAGTGAGGCTGGTCAGACGCAGCGAGCGCGGGCCAATATTCGGTTTGCTCATTTCAACGTCGCGCAATGGCTGCCATTGCTGTTGTGCATCAATCTCCCACAGGCATAAGCGCTCAGTGCCCGGAGAGAGCGCGCACGACCACACTAGCATCGGCTCAGCATCACAGACCGCCTGAATATCCGGAAACACGCTGGAGCGCAGACGGCCGGCAGCAGGGTGCAACTGCAGCGAACCGGCACCGTTCTCACTTTCACCGGTTAATTTGAGAATGCTCTGGCGCAGCGTCCAGATTTGCGTCACCGCTTCCATAAAATCCTGCTGCGCGTTGATCCACGCTTTCTCACCCGATGAGAGATCCTGCGTGAGCGTGTCCTGCGTCTGACGGCTGTGGGCGCGGACAATCTCCATATCCAACCCCGCACGTCCGCCTTCTTCCGCCAGCAGCACACCGACCATATTACCGGCGTACGCAATGCTGAAGTCAGGGAGGTTGGGATCGGCAAAGCAAGGGCGTCCGCTGCTGGTGGTGATGAGCGGCGGCAGTTCACGAATGCCATAGACGCGCAGCATCAGCTGAGCCAGCAATTCGCGTGCGGCGAGAAAACGGCTACGGCGCTTGTCAGGGAAGCGCTCGGCGCTGTTAATCACATCCTGTGGAACCCGAAACAGCTCTGAAGAGAGCGGCGAGTTACCCATCCAACGTACAAAATGACTAGCCATCTGTCGCTCCGTGAAAATGGTCAGATAATCATCAGCGCTATTGTAGGAATTTTCTCAGAGGTTTGCATCCGGCATAACATGTAATGACCAAAAATCAGATAAGACCGAAGCGGCGGCTAATCCCATCAGTTGAATTTGCATATAACGCTTTTGCTGATTTTGCGCGGATAGGGTGCCGTAAAGTCTGAGGTAGTGTAGGATTTGGGCAACCAAAAGCACATCTAAGTGCGTGAACAATCCACCTCAAGATAATCGTGCCCATCGCAGCAGCATGCACGTCGGAGTTTTTTTATGTCAGTAACTTCACTTACTCGCCAGGAATCAATCTCACTTGATGAATTTCGTCATGGTATGCGCCGCCTGACCGCAGGCGTTTCTTTAGTGACCACTGAGTTTCAGGGCGAAAAGCTGGGTCTGATTGCGACCTCCGTTAGCTCACTGGCTGCTGAGCCGCCAAGCTTGCTGGTGTGTGTTAACCGTAGTGCATCCAGCCACGACGCATTTGTGAATGCTGGCCATTTCGCTGTGAACGTCTTGCGAGAACAGCATGACGATTTATGCGCGCAGTTCAGTCAGTCTGCACGTCGCGCAGAACGCTTCCAGAGCGGTGAGTGGCAAACGCTGAACACCGGTGCACCGGTGCTGGCTGATGCATTGGTGAGTTTTGACTGCCAGCTGGAGAAAGTGGTGGAGTGGAATACGCACAGCGTGCTGCTGGCGCGCATCGTTGGCATTTCACTGCCAGGTGAAGCGGCGGAGCCGATGGTCTATTTCAACAGCGGTTTTCACTCGCTGGGTTAATGTGAGTGACAGGCGTCGCGCAATGCCCGACGCCTGGAATCAATCAGGCAAATTTGCAGGCTTCATCAAAGCCGAGACGCGGTAAACGCGCATGCAGTTTGCTGGCTTCGCCATAGCCCAGATTAATCAGTAAATTCACCTGCCATTTGCTTTCGCTAAAGAAGGCTTCATTGACTTTTGACGGGTCAAAACCGGACATCGGGCCGGCATCCAGCCCCAGCGAACGCGCCGCCAGAATTAAATATCCTGCCTGCAGGCTGCTATTGCGGAAAGCCGTCTCTTTAGCCAAATCCGGGCTGCTGGTGAACCAGCTACGCGCATCACCGTGCGGGAAGAGTTTGGGCAGCGCTTCATAGAACTCAGGATCCCACGCCACGATCACCGTTGCCGGTGCTGCCATGGTTTTGTCCACGTTGCCGGAGGAGAGCGCAGGTTTCAGCTTCTCTTTGCCTTCCTGCGAAGTGACAAACACGAACCGTCCTGGTGAACAGTTGGCTGAAGTCGGGCCGAGCGCGGTCAGGCTATAGAGTTGCTGCAGCACATCGTGAGAAATCGGTTTGTCCTGCCAGTAGCTGTGGGTGCGAGCGTCATTGAACAGCGCGTTCAGCGCCACGCTGTCGAGCGGTGTACTCATGTTTCTCTCCTGTTCAGGCAGCAACTTGCGCCTAATGTTTAGCATGAATCGTGGGTGAGGCCGATACGCTTTAGCACGGGCCAGCGATCGTTATACTGCAAAGGAGAGGGGGTGCCAAATAACAAAGACGCATGTTTCCCCCAACCAAACAATGATGGGGGAAACAGGGTAAAGACTACTTACCAATACAGAAGCTGGAGAAAATCCTGCCGAGCAGGTCGTCGGAGGTGAACTCACCGGTGATCTCGCTCAGTGCTTGCTGCGCCAGACGCAGCTCTTCCGCCAGCAGTTCACCGGCCCATGCACCCAGCAGCTGGTCTTTGCCCTGCTGTAAGTGAGTGGCAGCTAACTCCAGCGCCTGCAGATGGCGTCGGCGTGCCAGGAAGCCACCTTCCATATTGCCAGAGAAGCCCATGCTCTGTTTTAGATGGTCGCGCAGTGCATCCACGCCCTCCCCAGTCCGCGCAGAGAGACGAATCAGTGAGTGATCATTCACTTCTGTCAGACCCAGCACCTCACCGGTCATATCGGCTTTGTTACGCACCACAGTAATCGGCAGTTGTGCCGGTAAACGTGCGACAAAATCAGGCCAGATTGCGGCCGCTTCGGTGGCATCGGTGGTGGTGCCATCCACCATAAATAGCACGCGATCGGCTTGCTCGATTTCCTGCCAGGCGCGTTCAATTCCAATTCGCTCAACTTCATCACTGGCTTCACGCAGCCCCGCAGTATCGATGATGTGCAGCGGCATGCCGTCGATATGAATATGCTCACGCAGCACGTCACGCGTGGTGCCAGCGATATCGGTGACAATCGCGGCTTCACGACCGGCGAGGGCATTCAGCAAGCTGGATTTACCGGCATTAGGACGACCAGCAATCACCACTTTCATTCCTTCGCGCAGCAGGCTGCCCTGACGCGCTTCGGCGCGCACGTTATCTAGATCGCCGATCACCGCATTAAGCTGACCTTCGATTTTGCCGTCAGACAGAAAATCGATCTCCTCATCCGGGAAGTCGATAGCGGCCTCCACGTAGATGCGCAGGTGAGTGAGTGCTTCCACGAGTGTATTGATGCGCAGGGAAAATGCGCCTTGCAGTGAATTCACGGCGGAACGCGCGGCCTGCTCTGAACTGGCGTCGATCAGGTCGGCGATCGCTTCCGCCTGCGCCAGATCGAGTTTGTCGTTGAGGAACGCCCGTTCGGAGAATTCACCCGGCTGAGCGATGCGTACACCCGACAGCGCCACGATGCGTTTCAGCAGCAGATCCAGAATAACCGGGCCGCCGTGACCCTGCAGCTCCAGCACATCTTCGCCGGTGAAAGAGTGGGGGCCTGGAAACCACAGCGCAATCCCTTGATCCAGCACGCTGCCATCCGCATCGTTGAATGGCAAGTAGTCGGCATAACGCGGTTTCGGCAATTTGCCGAGCACGGCTTGCGCGACGTCAGCGGCTTTGGCGCCGGAAATACGCAGAATGCCGACGCCGCCACGGCCGGGAGGTGTCGCCTGGGCAACGATAGTATCGCTGTGGCTCATGATTCTCTCTCTTACCCGTCATACTTCAAGCTGCAGCGGCGTTGGCTGCGCTCGAATTATTCAGGGTACAAATTTTGAAAAAAAACAGGGCGACATAAATGCCGCCCCTTGAGTATACGCTGCTGCTGTTGCAGTCAGACGTTACGCTTTCTTCTTGTCGCGGCTGTGCAGACCACGTTTTTCCAGCCCGCGATAAATCAGCTGCTGCTGGAGGATGGTCACCAGGTTACTGACGATGTAGTACAGCACCAGACCCGCAGGGAACCACAGGAAGAACACGGTAAAGATAACCGGCATGTAGGTCATGATCTTCTGCTGCATCGGATCGGTCACGGTGGTCGGTGACATCTTCTGGATGAAGAACATGGTGATACCCATGATAACCGGCAGAATGTAGTACGGATCCTGCGCGGAAAGGTCATGAATCCACAGAATGAACGGTGCATGACGCAGTTCAATCGAACCTGACAGCATGTAGTACAAGGCCAGGAAGATAGGCATCTGGATAACCAGCGGCAAGCAACCACCCAGCGGGTTCACTTTCTCTGCTTTGTACAGCGCCATCATTTCCTGGCTCTGCTTCTGCTTGTCATCGCCCAGACGCTCACGCATTGCCTGAATCTTCGGCTGCAGCATACGCATCTTCGCCATGGAGGTGTACTGCGCTTTAGTCAGCGGGTACATGATGCCACGAACGATGAAGGTGATAACGATAATCGAGAAGCCCCAGTTACCGATAAAGCTGTGCAGGAACTTCAGCAGCTTAAACAGTGGCTGAGAGATGAACCACAACCAACCGTAATCCACGGTCAGATCCAGGTGAGGCGCGATAGCGGCCATCTTGTCCTGGATTTCTGGCCCCAACCACAGGGTCGCGCCCAGGTCTTGCTGTGCGCCTGCTGCCACGGTCACCGGTGAAGATTTATAACCGATTGCCGCAACGCCGTTACCGAGGTTGCTGGTGTACAGGGTGTTGTTACCCTGAGTACGCGGCACCCAGGCGGTAGCGAAGTACTGCTGCAGCATCGCCACCCAACCATTGCTGGTGGTGGCGTTCAGGTTCTCGTTATCCGCGATGGTATCGAATTTGTATTTTTCGTATTTCGCTTCGCTGGTCGAGTACGCTGCGCCACGGAAGGTGTGCAGGGCAAAGTTGTTGCTGCCGGTATCACGATGCTTCGGCAGATCAATGGTCTGCTTCAACTGACCGAACATCGACACTTCCAGCGGCTGCTGCGAGGCGTTATTGATGTTGTAGTCAACGTTAACCGCGAAGTCGCCACGCTTGAACACGAAGGTTTTGGTATAAACCACACCTTTTTCATCGGTCCAGGTCAGTGGTACACGCAGCTCGGTCTGGCCATCGGCCATCTCGAAGTGATCCTGAGTGGTGGTGAACAGCGGACGAGCGCCATTGTTCGGGTTATCCGGGCCATTACGACCGGTTAAGCCACTTTGCGCCTGATAAACGAAGGCGGGGGTGGTTTCCAGCAACTGGAACGGTGCGTCTGAACCCAGTTTGTCCGGGTAAGTCAGCAGCTGTGCCTGCTCAATATCGCCACCGCGAGTATTGATGCTGAGTGACAGGACATCAGTCTTAACGGTGATCGTTTGGCCCTGACCGCTAGCCGGCACGCCGGAAGAGGCGGCATCACCCGCTGCGCTGCTTGTGTTCTGCGTGGTCTGAGTCTGCTGTGGCTGCGGAGCGTGGTCCGTCTGCCAGGCTTGCCAGATCATAAAAGACACGAACAGAAAAGCGATGAGAAAGAGATTGCGTTGCGAATCCATCGTTAATGTTCTCTGGTATCAAAGGTTTTTGGCGGCACAGGATCGTCACCACCCGGGTTCAAAGGGTGGCATTTTAATACGCGTTTTATCGTCAACCAACTACCTTTTACGACGCCGAAACGGCGTAATGCCTCAATCCCATACTGCGAGCAGGTGGGATGGAACCGACAATGAGGTCCAAGTAGTGGGCTGATGGCGCGTTGATAAACGCGTATCAGGGCGATCAGGAGCCGCGAGCCAGGCGACAGTGACGACGCCATAATTTCTCCAACGCTTCCGTTAACGCACGGTTATCGAGGTCAGCAATCCCCTTTTTCGCCACGATGACAAAATCCATCGCAGGCAGCTCATGTTGGCGCAGACGAAAGCTTTCGCGGGTCAATCGCTTGATCCGGTTGCGTTCATGGGCGCGTTTCACATGCTTTTTGGCGACGGTAAGACCGATGCGGGGATGCCCCAGCGAGTTAAGGCGGCCGAGGATGGTGATTTGCGGCGTACCGGCTCTTTGTGGCTGCTGGAAGACGAAAGTGAAATGAGTGGGAGTTAACAAACGTAACTCCCTGGGAAATGCGAGCTTAACCACGAGGGTTAGCTTTATTACTTAGAAACGGTCAAACGAGCACGGCCTTTAGCACGACGACGTGCCAGAACCTGACGACCATTTTTTGTTGCCATACGAGCACGGAAACCGTGTGAACGGTTGCGCTTCAGTACGGACGGTTGAAAAGTGCGTTTCATGGCGATTTCTACCTAAACTTGAAAATTTTCACTGGGTGACGCGTTTTCGGGCCAGTAAATCGACCTACGCCTCAATGTGTCTTTAATAAAGAGGCGGGATTGTAATAATTGTACAGTCCAGAGTCAATTTACTTCGCAGTTCGCGGCACCTGGAAACCAGATACAGCCCGCTGATTCCGGGCATCAAGGCTTCACGCAATAATGCCGGGTGGGGAATTATACGGGCTATAGGGTAAAGCGCAAGGATCGCGCAGGATCTTCTTGCGATCAATTTGCAGATTTATTGCGCGGAAACGAGAGGCGACCAGAAAAATTGCCTCTTTCAGCAAGATCACCGCTCGCTTTTTCCACAGAAAGCGTAAACTCATTAGCGCTTCACTAGCCTGTGGATAAATTGGATCAAAACTGTGTAGAAAGGGAAGATCTCTGTGCCGCTTTGCGCTATGATCCGCCCTTCCGCTGACGATCCTCACTGCGATCGCCAGGGATGACTACCGCGGATAGCGGTCGCAGGCGCTTTCTGATCGCCTGTGTCAAAAAAGACAGTTTCTATTATTAGCGCCTGAAATTCTTATCGATTTTGTACGAGTGGAGTCCGCCGTGTCACTTACGCTTTGGCAACAGTGTCTTGCCCGTTTGCAGGATGAGCTTCCTGCCACCGAATTCAGCATGTGGATTCGTCCGCTGCAAGCTGAATTAAACGACAATACGCTGACCTTGTATGCACCAAATCGGTTTGTACTCGACTGGGTTCGGGATAAATATCTCAATAGTATTAATGGGCTGCTGAATGAATTCTGCGGTCCGAATGTGCCTTTGCTGCGTTTTGAAGTGGGCACGCGCCCGGCTGCGCAGGTTGCAACCAGCCAGCCAGCCATGGCGGCTTACAGTACCCCTGCTCCTGTTGAAAACCGTCCTGCTCCGGCGCAAATCTTGCGTCCAAGCTGGGACTCAGTGCCCGCCCCGGCGGATGTCACCTATCGCTCAAATGTGAATAACCGCCATAACTTCGATAACTTCGTTGAAGGTAAATCTAACCAGCTGGCGCGCGCGGCGGCACGTCAGGTGGCGGATAATCCTGGTGGGGCTTACAACCCGCTCTTCCTTTATGGCGGAACCGGTTTAGGTAAAACTCACCTGTTACATGCAGTGGGAAATGGCATTATTGCGCGCAAGCCGAATGCCAAAGTGGTTTACATGCACTCAGAACGTTTTGTGCAGGACATGGTAAAAGCGCTGCAGAACAACGCCATTGAAGAATTTAAGCGTTATTACCGCTCCGTCGATGCACTGTTGATCGATGACATTCAATTCTTTGCCAATAAAGAGCGCTCGCAGGAAGAGTTTTTCCATACCTTTAACGCCCTGCTGGAAGGCAATCAGCAGATCATTTTGACCTCGGATCGCTATCCTAAAGAGATCAATGGTGTTGAAGATCGCCTGAAGTCGCGCTTTGGCTGGGGATTAACCGTCGCGATCGAGCCGCCTGAGCTGGAAACGCGTGTGGCGATCCTGATGAAGAAAGCGGATGAAAACGATATCCGCCTGCCGGGAGAAGTCGCCTTCTTTATTGCCAAGCGTCTGCGCTCCAATGTGCGTGAGTTGGAAGGGGCGCTGAACCGCGTCATCGCCAATGCCAACTTTACCGGCCGCGCGATCACCATCGATTTCGTGCGCGAAGCGCTGCGGGATTTGCTGGCGCTGCAGGAAAAGCTGGTCACCATCGATAACATCCAGAAAACGGTGGCCGAATACTACAAGATCAAAGTCGCGGATTTACTGTCGAAGCGCCGTTCGCGCTCGGTGGCACGTCCGCGTCAGATGGCAATGGCAATGGCGAAAGAGTTGACCAACCATAGCCTGCCGGAAATTGGCGATGCGTTTGGTGGCCGCGATCATACCACCGTGCTCCATGCCTGCCGTAAAATTGAGCAGTTGCGTGAAGAGAGCCACGACATCAAAGAAGATTTCTCTAACCTCATTCGAACATTATCTTCCTGACGCATATGAAATTTATTGTAGAACGTGAGCAGTTGCTGAAACCACTGCAACAGGTTAGCGGCCCGCTTGGTGGACGCCCGACCTTACCGATCCTCGGAAATTTACTGTTGCAGGTGAGTGAAGGCGTACTGCGTCTGACCGGCACCGATTTGGAAATGGAGATGGTGGCCCGCGTTGCATTAACGCAGCCCCACGAGCCCGGTGCGACCACCGTGCCCGCGCGTAAATTCCTCGATATCTGTCGCGGTTTGCCAGAGGGGGCGGAAATTAGCCTGACGCTGGAAGGTGACAGAATGCTGGTGCGTTCTGGCCGTAGCCGTTTTTCCTTATCGACGCTGCCCGCCACTGACTTCCCTAATCTGGATGACTGGCAGAGCGAGGTGGAATTCACCTTGCCGCAGGCCACGCTGAAACGTCTGATCGAAGCGACCCAGTTCTCAATGGCGCATCAGGATGTGCGTTACTACCTCAACGGCATGCTGTTTGAGACTGAAGGTGAAGAGTTACGCACCGTCGCTACTGATGGTCACCGTCTGGCAGTCTGCTCCATGCCGATTGGCCAGGCGTTGCCTAACCATTCGGTGATCGTGCCACGTAAAGGTGTGATTGAATTAGTCCGTTTGCTTGATGGCGGCGAGACTCCGCTGCAGGTACAGATCGGCAGCAGCAACATTCGCGCCCACGTAGGTGACTTTATCTTTACCTCTAAGCTGGTTGATGGCCGTTTCCCGGATTATCGCCGCGTATTGCCGAAAAACCCGGACAAAGCGCTGGAGGCCGGTTGCGATCTGCTGAAGCAGGCGTTTGCCCGTGCAGCGATCCTCTCTAACGAGAAGTTCCGCGGCGTTCGCATCTATATCACCGAAAATCAGCTCAAGATCACCGCTAATAACCCAGAACAGGAAGAAGCGGAAGAGATGCTGGATGTGTCGTATAGCGGCACTGAACTGGAGATCGGCTTTAACGTGAGTTACGTGTTAGATGTGCTGAATGCGCTGAAATGCGAAAACGTGCGTTTGCTGCTGACCGATTCGGTTTCGAGTGTGCAAATTGAAGACGTTGCCAGCCCAGCGGCGGCATACGTCGTCATGCCAATGCGCTTGTGATTTTATAGCGGGCTAACTTACTCGCTATTTTGCCCCCGGGCAGTGCTCGTCCCTGGTCACATACTTCAGTATGCTCCCAGGGACTGCGCGCTGGCCGTGAGCAAACTAGCTTCGCCGTTAACGCCCTCGATGGCAGGGTTAGGTGAAAACCACTTCTTAATGCGCAGCTGGATTCGTTCATGGCTTTAACCCGCCTCCTGATTAAAGATTTCCGCAACATCGAGCAGGCCGATCTCACGCTGGCACCAGGCTTTAATTTCCTCGTGGGTGCTAACGGCAGCGGTAAAACCAGCGTGCTGGAGGCTATCTACACCCTCGGACATGGCCGCGCATTTCGCAGTTTGCAGGCTGGACGCGTCATTCGTCACGATCAGGATGCGTTTGTCCTGCACGGACGAATTGAAGGCAGTGAGCGCGAATTGGCCGTGGGGCTGACCAAAAATCGCGCCGGTGATAGCAAAGTGCGCATCGACGGCAGTGACGGTCATAAAGTGGCGGAGCTGGCGCAATTGCTGCCGATGCAGTTGATCACGCCGGAAGGGTTTACTTTGCTCAACGGCGGCCCCAAATACCGTAGAGCCTATATTGATTGGGGATGCTTTCACTCCGCACCCGGTTTCTTCAATGCCTGGAATAATCTACGGCGTCTGATGAAACAGCGTAACGCCGCGCTGAGACAAGTTTCGCGTTACAGCCAAATTCGCCCGTGGGATCAGGAACTGGTGCCGCTGGCCGAACAGATTAGCCAGTGGCGAGCCGAGTACAGTGCGGCGATCTCGAAAGAGATCATCGCTACCTGCAGTCAATTTTTACCAGAGTTTGAGTTGTCGTTTTCGTTTCAGCGCGGCTGGGATAAAGAGAGCGACTTTGCCGAACTGCTGGAACGTAATTTCGAGCGCGATCGCGCGCTCACCTATACCGCCAGCGGCCCGCACAAAGCGGATTTTCGCATCCGTGCGGAAGGCACGCCGGTGGAAGATTTACTCTCACGCGGTCAATTAAAGCTGCTGATGTGTGCACTGCGTTTAGCGCAGGGCGAATATCTGACGCGCAGCAGCGGACGTCGCTGTTTGTACCTGATTGATGACTTTGCCTCGGAGCTGGACGATTCGCGTCGTCGGTTGCTGGCCGAGCGCCTGAAAGCCACGCAGGCTCAGGTATTTGTCAGCGCCATTGGTGTCGAACATGTAATCGACATGAGTGACGAAAAGGGCAAGATGTTCCGCGTGGAACAGGGTAAAATAGCGGTTCAACCTGAAGATTAAATGAGCGAGAAACGTTGATGTCGAATTCTTATGACTCCTCAAGTATCAAAGTCCTTAAAGGGCTTGATGCGGTACGCAAACGCCCGGGTATGTATATCGGTGATACCGATGACGGCACCGGTCTGCATCACATGGTATTCGAGGTCGTGGATAACGCAATCGACGAAGCGCTCGCGGGTCACTGTAGTGACATCGTCGTCACCATCCATGCGGACAATTCTGTGTCTGTTCAGGATGATGGCCGTGGTATTCCGACCGGCATTCACCCGGAAGAGGGTGTGTCTGCGGCAGAAGTGATCATGACCGTGCTGCACGCCGGCGGTAAATTCGACGATAACTCGTATAAAGTGTCCGGTGGTCTGCACGGCGTGGGCGTGTCAGTGGTTAACGCCCTTTCGCAGAAGCTGGAACTGACCATTCGCCGCGAAGGTAAAGTGCATCAGCAGATTTACCAGCACGGTGTGCCGCAGGCACCGCTGGCGGTATCCGGTGATACTGAAACCACCGGTACACGCGTCCGTTTCTGGCCGAGCTACGAAACCTTCACCAATGTGGTGGAGTTCGAGTATGACATTTTGGCGAAACGCCTGCGTGAACTCTCCTTCCTGAACTCGGGTGTTTCTATCCGTCTGGAAGACAAGCGTGACGGCAAGAGCGACCACTTCCACTACGAAGGCGGCATCAAGGCGTTTGTTGAGTACCTCAACAAGAATAAAACCCCGATTCACCCAACCGTGTTCTATTTCTCTAACGAGAAAGACGGTATTGGTGTGGAAGTCGCGCTGCAGTGGAACGATGGTTTCCAAGAAAACATCTACTGCTTCACCAACAACATTCCACAGCGCGATGGCGGTACGCACCTTGCGGGCTTCCGTGCGGCAATGACGCGTACGCTGAACGCTTATATGGACAAAGAAGGCTACAGCAAAAAAGCCAAAGTCAGCGCCACCGGTGATGATGCGCGTGAAGGCCTGATTGCTGTGGTCTCGGTGAAAGTGCCGGATCCAAAGTTCTCCTCACAGACCAAAGACAAACTGGTCTCTTCTGAGGTGAAATCCGCGGTTGAGCAGCAGATGAACGAACTGCTGAGCGAATACCTGCTGGAAAACCCGTCAGACGCGAAAATCGTGGTTGGCAAAATTATCGATGCCGCGCGTGCACGTGAAGCGGCGCGCCGCGCCCGTGAAATGACCCGTCGTAAAGGCGCGCTGGACTTGGCTGGTCTGCCGGGCAAGCTGGCTGATTGCCAGGAACGTGACCCAGCGCTGTCTGAAATCTACTTAGTGGAAGGGGACTCAGCGGGCGGCTCTGCCAAGCAGGGACGTAACCGTAAGAACCAGGCGATCCTGCCGCTGAAAGGTAAAATCCTCAACGTGGAGAAAGCGCGTTTCGACAAGATGCTCTCCTCTCAGGAAGTGGCGACGCTGATCACCGCACTCGGCTGTGGTATCGGACGCGACGAATACAACCCGGACAAACTGCGTTATCACAGCATCATCATCATGACCGATGCCGACGTCGATGGCTCGCACATCCGTACGCTGCTGTTGACCTTCTTCTATCGTCAGATGCCGGAAATTGTCGAGCGTGGTCATGTGTATATTGCTCAGCCGCCACTGTACAAAGTGAAGAAAGGCAAGCAGGAACAATACATTAAAGATGACGAAGCGATGGATCAGTACCAGATCGCTATCGCACTTGATGGCGCAACACTGCACACCAACGCCAGCGCACCGGCGCTCGGCGGCCAGCCGCTGGAAAATCTGGTGGGTGATTTCAACAGCACCCAGCGCATGATCAAGCGTATGGAACGTCGCTTCCCAACGGCAATGCTGCGTGGCCTGATCTACCATCCAACCCTCAGCGATCTCAGCAATGAAGCCGCAGTTAAAGGCTGGATTGAAGGTTTAGTCGCATACCTGAGCGAGCGCGAAGCGCACGGCAGCAGCTATATGGCGCACGTACGCACCAACAGCGAACTGAACGTGTTCGAGCCGGTATTGCGTGTGCGTACGCACGGCGTTGATACCGACTATCCGATGGACAGCGAGTTCATTGATGGACCGGAATACCGTAAAATCTGTGGTCTGGGCGAGCAGCTGCGCGGCCTGATTGAAGAAGATGCGTTTATCGAACGTGGCGATCGCCGTCAGCCAGTGACCAGCTTCGAGCAGGCAATTGAGTGGCTGGTGAAAGAGTCGCGCCGTGGTCTGTCAGTCCAGCGCTATAAAGGTCTGGGCGAGATGAACCCAGAGCAGCTGTGGGAAACTACCATGGATCCAGACAGCCGCCGCATGCTGCGCGTCACCATCAAAGACGCCATCGCGGCTGACCAGCTGTTCACCACGCTGATGGGCGATGCGGTTGAACCGCGCCGCGCCTTCATCGAAGAGAACGCGCTGAAAGCCGCTAACATCGATATCTGATGTGAACAAAAAAACCCTTCCATATCTGGAAGGGTTTTTTTAGCTGTTTAAACCCGAATTGTTCTGCCTACGGATCCATCCGGCATTTCAATCAACAAGCTGAGTTTTCCACCCATCGCCTCAATATAACGTTTAATGGTAATCAGGCGTTGATCGGCTCCCGCTTGTTCAATCTGTGTAATACGAGGTTGCTTCACCCCCATCGCTTCAGCTACCGTTTTTTGTGACAGCTCTAACTCCTCGCGCAATAACTGCAATCCGGTTTCCAGGATCAGCTCATCAGCCATTTGCTGAATATCTGCACGTTCAGACGCAGAAAAAGCATCATTCAAAAAGTCTTTAAGGTCAGTCATTTGCTTTACCCTCCAGGGCCGCCAAATGGCAGGCAAAAATCTCATCGGCAAATACAATCATGTGCTGATAAAAATGCTTATCACCCGTTTTATCTCCTGCACATAACACGATAGCTTTACGCTGAATATCGAACGCATAGAACGCGCGTATAGGGCGACCCGCATATTGCACCCTAAGCTCTTTCATATTGTGAAAGCGCGACCCGCTCACCGTGTCCGCGTAGGGACGGGGCAGCATTGGGCCATAATGCTGAAGGTTTAATAACGCTGCAGCGACACGTTTTCTTAAGCCACTATCTTGCTGGAGCAACCATTCCTTAAATGGTTCAGTTAATTGGACCTGCCACATAACGCAATCTCCATATAAGTGATTGCTTATATGAATTTATAAGCAATAGCTTATATAGTCAAGTCGCATCCCGATTGTAAAAGATCAAGTCGTTAACGTGGAAGCGGCAACACAAACTAACCATGCCGTGCGTTGCCGATTAACTGGTCAATGTGAGCTGAATCGCGCTAGCATTAAACAAACTCTGACTTAACCGAGGATGTTATGGCGATAAAATTGATTGCGATCGATATGGACGGCACGCTGCTCAACCCGCAGCACGAAGTGACGGCGGCGGTGAAATCGGCGATTGGTCGTGCGCGTGATAAAGGCGTTTCCATTGTGCTGGCGACCGGTCGTCCGTTGGTGGGCATTGAGCGCTATCTGATGGAACTCGATATGCAGCAGCCCGGCCAGTATTGCATCAGTAACAACGGTGCGCTGGTGCACAGCGCGGATAGCGGCGATGTGGTGGCAGAAAAAACGCTGAGCTTTGATGACTATCTTTATCTGGAACAGCTGGCGCGCGACCTCGGCGTGCATTTCCAGGCATTCGACAAATCTTTCCTCTACACGCCAAATAAAGACATCAGCGAATATACCATCCATGAAGCCAGCCTGACCGGCATTCCGGTTCGCTACCGAGCGGTAGAAGAGATGGACCCGGCCACTCGCTTCCCGAAACTGATGATGATCGACAAGCCACATTTGCTGGATAAAGCGATTGCTGGCCTGCCTGCGCGTGCCCGTGACAGCTACACCATCCTGAAAAGTGCGCCGTACTACCTCGAAATTCTCAATCCACTGGTCAACAAAGGCTACGGCGTGAAAATGCTGGCGGACAAACTCGGCCTGCAGCAGTCGGAAGTGATGGCGATTGGCGATCAGGAAAACGACCTGGCGATGATTGAGTACGCGGGAACCGGCGTGGCGATGGGTAATGCCATTGATTCAGTCAAAAACATTGCGCAGTTCGTGACCAAAACCAATATGGAAGATGGCGTCGCGCATGCCATTGAAGAGCTGGTGCTGTAATCCTTTCTTTTGCGGGCAGCGTGCTGCTGTCCGCCTCTCTGAATTCATTCTGCAAATGTCCATCGGTCGCCATCAATGCCGACACGACGAATGATCGTTACGGTTTCCGTGAAGCAGCTATTCATACTTCATAAATGATGAACCCGCGAACGATCAGTCTCGTTTCCACCCGGTGCGCATTGCTTCACCATGAATGATCACCCAACGAGCGAGCTTCTAAGTTTCTGCCTGGGGCACACTGATCCGTCATAAGTGATGCCCCAACTCACACTCAGCTTGATTTAATCGGGTGCACATTTATGCGTCGATGAATTGTCTATTATGTGATCCCGATTGTAGTACAACTTACTTAGTTAGTACTACAATCTGCGTCGTGACGTGAGGTGTCTGTTAGTTTTCACGCGTCGAAAGCAGTAATCTGATGGGCTACCGTCTTTCACTGAATGGAACATCATGACGCAAGAACAATTAAGCAAAACTGAGCGCATCATCCTGACGCTGGGTGAAGAAATTGTAGCAGGGAAGTATGTGCCGGGCGCCGCGTTGCCCGCCGAAGCAGAGTTGTGTGAGCGCTTTGGCACCTCGCGAAACATCATCCGCGAAGTATTTCGCTCGCTGATGGCAAAGCGGTTGATGGAAATGAAGCGTTACCGTGGCGCCTTTGTCACCCCGCGCAATCAGTGGAATTACCTCGACAGCGATGTCCTGCAATGGGCACTGGCGCACGATCAAGATCCCAGGCTGATTGCCGCCATGAGTGAAGTGCGCGTGCTGGTGGAGCCGCAGATTGCGCGCTGGTCGGCGGAACGCGCGACCTCCAACGATTTGGCGGCGATTGAGCAGGCTTATAACGACATGGTTGCCCATCATCTCGATCGGGAAGCATTCAATGAGGCGGATATCCGCTACCACGAAGCGGTGCTGGCTTCGGTGCACAATCCGGTATTGCAGCAGCTTAATGTGGCGATCAGCCAGTTACAGAAAGCGGTGTTTGCGAAAACCTACATGGCGGATTCCGGCAACATGCCGCGCACCTTAGCCGAACACAAGGCGCTGTTTGATGCCATCCGACATCAGGATGGTGATGCGGCGGAGCAGGCGGCAAAAGCGATGATCGCCAGCTCCACCGCCCGACTCAAGGAGATTATGTGACCAGCTATATCGCGATTGATTGGGGTTCAACCAATCTGCGTGCCTGGCATTATCAGCAGGGTAACTGCGTTGATGAGCGCCGGTCAGAAGCGGGCGTCACGCGTCTTGGCGGACGCACGCCTGCAGAGGTCTTTGCCAGTGTGACAGACGGCTGGCCAGTGAATGATGTGCCGGTGGTGATGGCGGGCATGGTCGGTAGCAATGCAGGCTGGCTTACGGTGCCTTATCTGGCCTGTCCTGTGGCACTGGATCAACTCAGCAGCCGCCTGACCCGCGTTGAAGATAAAGCGTGGATCGTGCCGGGATTGAGCGTCGAACGTGCTGACAACTACAACGTGATGCGCGGTGAAGAGACACAGTTGCTAGGTGCCTCCGCGCTGCAACCCGCTATGCAGTATGTGATGCCTGGCACGCATGCCAAATGGGTGCAGGTGGAGCAGCAGCGTGTGCAGGATTTCCGCACGGTGATGACGGGCGAACTGCATCATCTGCTGCTGAAACAGTCGCTAATCGGTGCGGGTTTACCCGAACAGGAAGAGAATGCCGCCGCTTTCCGTGAGGGCTTAGCGGTCGGCAGCCACGACGCATCGATCCTTTCCCGGCTGTTTGAAGTGCGTGCTTCTCATGTATTGGGCGCACGCGATCGCCGCCATATCAGCGATTTCCTATCCGGCCTGCTGATTGGTCATGAAGTGGCGCTGATGACGCAACACGCGGATCGCCGCCAACCGATCATCATTATTGCTGGAAATGCGCTGGCGCAGCGTTATCAGCAGGCGCTGCAATTTATCGGCATGGATTCAGTCACCCTGGAAGGCGACCGCGCGTTCCAGCATGGAATAAGGAGTATTGCAGATGACCTGGCACACTAAATTGCCATTGATCGCCATCCTGCGTGGCATCACGCCAGACGAGGCCGAAGCGCACGTGGGTGCCCTAATCGAAGCGGGTTTCGATGCCATTGAGATCCCGCTGAATTCCCCGGAATGGGCCAAAAGCATCGGCGCGATGGTGCAGACTTTCGGCGATAAAGCGCTGATCGGTGCGGGCACCGTGTTGCATCCGGCACAGGTCGATGAACTGGCCACGCTTAACAGCAAGCTGGTGGTGACGCCGAATACCGATGCGGCAGTCATCCGTCAGGCCGTGGCGAAAGGGATGATTGTTGCAGCGGGTTGCGCCACCGCCACCGAAGCCTTCACCGCACTGCAAGCGGGCGCCCAGGCGCTGAAAATCTTCCCATCGTCGGCGTTTGGTCCGGGCTACATCAAGGCCTTGAAAGCGGTGCTGCCGCCGGAAGTGCCGGTGTTTGCGGTGGGCGGCGTGACGCCAGAAAACCTGCATGAATTTTTGGCCGCGGGCTGCATTGGCGCAGGTTTGGGCAGCGATCTCTATCGCGCTGGCCAGCCGCTGTCGCGCACTGTGGAGAAAGCTCGCGCATTTATTGCTGCTTATAAGGATGCTGTACGATGAAAATTACCAAACTGACCACTTATCGCCTGCCGCCGCGCTGGATGTTCCTGAAAATCGAAACCGACGAAGGCATCGTTGGCTGGGGCGAACCGGTGATTGAAGGGCGCGCGCGCAGCGTCGAAGCGGCTGTGCATGAGCTGTCGGAATATCTGATTGGTCAGGACCCGGCACGCATCAACGATTTGTGGCAGGTGATGTATCGCGGTGGATTCTATCGCGGTGGTCCGATTTTGATGAGCGCCATCGCCGGTATCGATCAGGCATTGTGGGATATCAAAGGCAAAGCGCTGGGCGTGCCGGTGTATCAACTGCTTGGCGGTCTGGTGCGTGACAGCATCAAGGCTTACAGCTGGGTGGGGGGCGATCGTCCGGAAGAAGTGGTCGACGGCATCAAGAAACTGCGCAAGATTGGCTTCGACACCTTCAAGCTGAATGGATGCGAAGAGATGGGCATTATCGACAACTCGCGCAAAGTGGATGCAGCGGTGAATACCGTGGCACAGATTCGCGAAGCCTTTGGCAAAGAGATTGAGTTCGGCCTCGATTTCCATGGCCGCGTCAGTGCGCCAATGGCGAAAGTGCTGATCAAAGAGCTGGAGCCTTATCGTCCGCTGTTCATTGAAGAGCCGGTGCTGGCGGAACAGGCGGAATATTATCCGCGTCTGGCGGCGCAAACTCATATTCCGATTGCCGCAGGCGAACGTATGTTCTCGCGCTTCGAGTTCAAACGCGTGCTGGAAGCGGGTGGCCTGGCGATTCTGCAACCGGATCTGTCGCATGCGGGCGGTATCACTGAGTGCTACAAAATTGCCGCGATGGCAGAGTCTTACGATGTAGCGCTGGCACCACACTGTCCGCTCGGCCCAATCGCGCTGGCTGCCTGCCTGCATGTCGATTTCGTTTCACGCAACGCGGTGTTCCAGGAGCAGAGCATGGGCATTCACTATAATCAGGGTGCTGAACTGCTGGATTACGTCATCAATAAAGATGATTTCAAAATGGATGATGGTCACTTCTATCCACTGAATAAACCGGGTCTCGGCGTGGAAATTAACGAAGAGCTGGTGATTGAAAGAAGTAAGAATGCACCAGACTGGCGTAATCCATTATGGCGTTTCCCAGACGGAACGGTCGCTGAGTGGTAATACTCGTCATAATTTAAGCGACAGATGCGTTGGCTGTGCTTACTCACCTTAAGTAAGCTCTTGGGAGTGTATTCCCATGCCACCATTCTGCACGTCGAATTATTTAGGGTATAAGAATTTATAAAATCTTTTAGATAAAGATATGCCGGTGAAATAAGGCATAGGGCCTCGCTCAGCCTTTTTCCCGGCAAATGACATTTACCGCCTGTGCGGTTTTACCTTCACTATCCTTACCCTGCATTTGTAGCGGCGGGCATCTTCGCGCCTCAACTACAAATATGATTACGGAGACACACCATGGATCTCTCTGCTGTTCAGGCCAAACCCACCCGGCGTCGTTATATTACGCTGCTGATGATCTTTATTACGGTGGTGATTTGCTATGTCGACCGCGCTAATTTAGCGGTGGCCTCTGCGCATATTCAGGAAGAGTTCGGCATCAGTAAAGCGGAGATGGGATATGTCTTCTCTGCCTTTGCCTGGTTATATACGCTATGCCAGATTCCCGGCGGCTGGTTCCTCGATCGCGTCGGTTCCCGCCTGACCTATTTTATTGCCATCTTCGGCTGGTCGGTCGCCACGTTATTCCAGGGTTTTGCCAGCGGATTATTATCGCTGATTGGCTTGCGTGCCATCACCGGCATCTTTGAAGCACCCGCGTTCCCGACCAACAATCGTCTGGTCACCAGCTGGTTCCCGGAGCAGGAGCGTGCCTCTGCCGTGGGCTTTTATACCTCGGGTCAGTTTGTCGGTCTCGCTTTTCTCACACCGTTGCTGATCTGGATTCAGGAACTGTTGAGCTGGCACTGGGTGTTCATCATCACAGGCGGCATCGGCATCATCTGGTCGCTGGTGTGGATCAAGTTCTATCAAGCCCCAAGCCAGAGCAAAGGTATCAACCAGGCGGAACTGGACTATATCCGTGAAGGGGGGGCGATGGTGGACGGCGATGCTCCCGCGGCAAAAAAAACGTGCATCAAACTCACCGCCGCCGACTGGAAACTGGTGTTCCATCGCAAGCTGTGCGGCGTGTACCTTGGGCAGTTCGCTGTTACCTCTACGCTGTGGTTCTTCCTGACCTGGTTCCCGAACTATCTGACGCAGGAAAAACACATCTCCGCGCTGACAGCAGGCTTTATGACCACCGTGCCGTTCCTCGCCGCCTTCTTTGGTGTGATTCTTTCTGGCATCGTGGCCGATCGTCTGGTGCGCAGCGGGCGTTCCCTTGGTTTTGCGCGTAAGACGCCGATTATCTGTGGATTGCTGATCTCTACCTGCATCATGGGTGCCAACTACACCAACGATCCGGTGTGGATTATGACGCTGATGGCCATCGCGTTCTTCGGCAACGGCTTCGCCTCTATTACCTGGTCGCTGGTGTCGTCGCTGGCGCCGGTTCGCCTGATCGGTTTAACCGGTGGAATGTTTAACTTTATCGGTGGATTGGGCGGCATCACGGTACCGCTGGTGGTGGGCTATCTGGCACAGGATTACGGCTTTGCCCCGGCGCTGGTGTATATCTCCGCCGTGGCATTGGTTGGTGCGCTCTCCTATATCCTGCTGGTGGGGGATGTGAAGCGGGTTGGGTGATCGATAACGTGCGATAAATGGCACCGCTACAACGCCCTGCGATGCGTAGCGGCGCCATTCATTGCGTGTCTGTTCACGATTTATCACGCAATCTGTCAGCCATTCATTGCGCGATCTGTTCATGATTAATCGCGCAATCTATCACTCATTCCTGACGTGATCGATTCGTATTGAATTGCGCCAACTGTTCGCAAATTATTGCGCTGTGACTGCTGCACCTCACCCCATAATCGCGTACTTTGTTCGGCAACTGTTGGATGTAAGGTTGCCTCATGTCAGAAAAACAACTCACCTTTGCACAGCGTCATCATCAGCTCACCAATATCAACGTCTGGACCGCGGACAGCCAGTGGCTGGCGTTTGATGTTCGTCCGTCGGGCGCGTCCTTTACCAGCCTGACCATCGAACGCGTCAACGTCGCGAGCGGTGCGGTCGAGGTGCTGTATCAGGCACGCGACGGTGCGCATGTCGGCGTGGTGACCGTCAGCCCGGATCTGCCGCCGCGCTATGTGTGCATTCATGGCCCTGAGCATCCCGATGCACACTGGCATTATGATTTCCATCATCGTCGCGGCGTCATTATGCAGCAGGGCAATGCGGAAAATCTCGATGCCTGTGACATTACCGCACCTTATACGCCCGGCGCATTGCGCGGCGGCTCGCATGTGCATGTATTCAGTCCAGACGGATCGCGCCTCAGCTATACCTATAACGACCATGTGATGCATGAAAAAGATGCGCGTGAGGATCTGCGTAATGTCGGTGTAGCCGTACCGCTGCATCCGGTGTGTCCACCTAAACAGCATCCCCGTGAATACGATGGCAGCCATTACTGCGTGCTGGTGAGCCAAACCACGCGCGATCCCCAGCCGGGCAGCGATCAGATTGACCGCGCTTATGAAGAGGGCTGGATTGGCGAGCGCGGATATCAAAAACCAGATGGCAGCTGGCAGCGTTGGGCGCTGGCGTTTATCGGTGATACGCGTGCTGCCAACGGCGATAAAGTGCCGGAAGTGTTTGTGGTGGATTTGCCCGAGGCGCTGAGTGATTACGCCAAACCCGGTGCATCACCGTTACAGGGCACGGCGGATAAACTGCCTGCACCGCCTGCCGGTGTGCAGCAGCGCCGCATCACGCACAGTAAAGGGTTAGCATTGCAGCCACGTCACTGGCTGCGCGCGTCACCGGACGGCAGCACCATCGCTTTCCTGATGGCGGATGAGCAGGGCGTTGTACAGCTGTGGCGTGTGTCGCCTAACGGTGGTTCACCGCGTCAAATCACGCGGCTCAGCAGCACTATTCAGTCGGCATTCAGCTGGCAGCCGTCAGGCGAGGCGATCGCCTTTATTTGCGATAACAGCGTGATGCGCTGTGATGTGGCGACCGGGCACTGCACGCGCTTAACCAAACGCAGCGAGCAGCCGCCTTCCGGTGATGCGGTAGTGTGGTCACCGGACGGCAAACAGATCGCTTATTTGCGGGAAATTGAGGGCTGGCGCCAGCTGTTTTGCGTCAGTGCGACGTCGATAGCATAGCGGCGGCAGTCGCCAGGCTGGCGTCAGTGCCAGCCAATTTTTCGCTTTGCAGCACACGGTCATGCGCCGAATCTTTGTCAGTGCGGAAGTAATCCCACGGCAACAGAATCGTATCCAGTACGGCGGAGAAGGGCAGATCGATCACCGCCAGCGGCTTTATCGCCCAGCTGGTATTGTCATCGGCAATCATATCTGCGCTGGCGCGAGTGCCGGGATAATAACCCTGGCTGGCGCCAGTGTGAGACATGACGCTGGAGCAACCCGAAGTAGTCAAAACGCCGCAGACCAGCAGGCCGGTGAGCGGAAAGCTTTTCATCATTTTCATTTCATCATCCCTACAGCCATCACTTCTGGCTGGAGTGTGTCTCCTGCTGCAGCAAAGCTCTGTGGCGATGTCATGCAATGCAGGCGAAGAATTTCTGAGTGTATGCTATTTCGTCAAAATTGCTGTAAAAAAATACGCATTGCCCTTGAAAGCGATCAAAGCGCACCCATTTTTACTTCACGGTCGCGTTGCTGTTGCCGACAGGGACAGCAGCGGGCCGCACAACCTGTCCATGGTGGAAGGTTGCCAAAACTTGCTGATTTTCAGGAGTCTTTTTATGCGTAACTTTGATCTCACTCCGCTTTATCGTTCTGCTATTGGTTTCGACCGTCTGTTTAGTCTGCTTGAGTCCAATCAGAACCAGGCCAATGGTGGCTATCCTCCGTACAACGTTGAGCTGGTGGATGAAAACCACTATCGCATCACCATTGCCGTTGCGGGCTTTGCCCAGAGCGAGTTAGATATTACCTCACACGACAATGTGCTGATTATTCGCGGTGCGCACCCCGAAGAGCAACCGGAGCGCAAATACCTGTATCAGGGTATCGCCGAACGTAACTTTGAGCGCAAATTCCAGCTGGCCGATCACATCGTGGTGCGCGATGCGCGTCTCGAACTGGGCCTGCTGAGCATCGATCTGGAACGCATTGTTCCTGAAGAAGCGAAACCGCGCCGCATTGAAATCCTGAATTAAGGATATTGTGTTGAGAAGAAAACGCCGCAGAAATGCGGCGTTTTTGTTTCTGCGGATCAGGTGCGCACCCATAATCGCTGACTCACCATCCCGCCGAACACGTTCACCAGCAGGCCGAGAATAATCACTGACGCACCGAGAATTTCCTGCGCTGACAGGGTTTCGTCGAGTACCAGCGCAGCGCTAAGAATGCCCACCACGGGCACCAGCAGTGACAGCGGCGCCACGCGCCAGGTCTCATAGCGTCCGAGCAAATTGCCCCAGATCGCGTAGCCGACAATAGTGGCTATAAACGCGAGGTAAATCAGCGCCAGCACCGTCTGCAACGAGATATTCAGCAGGCTGGTGACGATTGCTGCTTCGCCATCAAACCACCATGAGCAGGCGAAAAACGGCACTACCGGCACCAGTGCACTCCACACCACCAGCGACATCACCGGCACCTTACGATTACGCAAAATGATCTTGTTGGTGATATTGCCCAGTCCCCATGACAGCGCCGCCGCCAGCGTCAGCATCATGGTGGTGAGCGTAATCCCAGCGGTGGTTTGGCCCTGCATGCCCGCCGTTGCCAGCATAAACATGCCAAGTGTCGCCACCAAAATTCCGGCGATGTGGTTCCAGCGCAGTTTTTCCGCCAGCAATAAAGCCCCCAGCAGCAGCGTAAAGAATGCCTGCGCCTGTAACACCAGTGAGGCCAGTCCTGCTGGCATGCCGAGTTTGATCGCCAGAAACAGGAAAGCGAACTGACCAAAGCTGATAGTCATGCCGTACACGATCAGCCAGCGCAAAGGGATCTGCGGCCGCTTCACAAAGAAGATAGCCGGGAACGCCACCAGTGCAAAACGCAATCCCGCCAGCAGAAACGGCGGCATATCGTGCATACCCAGTTTGATCACCACAAAATTCACGCCCCACGCCACCACTACGCACAGGGCTAACATCATATCTTTTACTGACATACTCGTTCCTTACTACAGCCGTTTCAGGCAGTCGCCGTCATCGGAGTGGCAATGTCTGCACAACAGTCATCGCCGATAACACGAAAAAAATCATCCACATTCAGCGCCATGGAACGCTCCAGCGCGCCGGCGTTAAACCACAGCGTGCCGACATCACGCAGGCGCGCATCGACGCGCAGCGCCAGTCGGTCATCAAAACTAAAGGGCGGCACCGCGCCCATCACACACTGCGTCAGTTCCTGTGCTTTCTCTGGCGCGGCAAAGCTCGACTTCTTGCCACCAATGGCGCGTGCGGCACTTTTGAAGTTGATCTTGCAGTCGCCCGGCACTATCGCCAGCAGGTAACGCGCATCGGCACCGTCAGGCATCGTCACTTCCAGCACCATCGCTTTGGCCGCCTGATTGAGATCGTTGCCGCGAATGCCGCTGATCACATCGGTCTGACCGATGGCCTCATGCTCCATCACGCGATAGTCTGCGTGGTGTTGATCCAGCAGGGCGGTGATTTTTTCATAGGTATTCATCTTCATCTCCTCGTCGAAGGCCCGGTATTAACTCCAGGCAATGGCGTGCTTCATTTTTTTGTCGGTCAGGCCAAAGAAAAAGCCCATGGTGATGCGCGTGTCGCCTTCCACGCGATCAATCTCGTGATAAAAAGCCGGATTAAACAGGTAGATGTCGCCGCTGCGTGGGGAGAACTCACACGCCTCGCTTTGCTCAATCACGCCAGTCTGATAGCCGAGTTCACCTGGCGTTTTGAAGCGCTCATCCACCGGATGCCACTTCTTGTTGAATATCCGCAGTTCCCCGCCCGCGTGACACTCCTGCAAACAGACCACACAGCTCAGTTGATGCAGGATGTGGGTGACGGCCAAACCACTGCCCGCGGCATCGCGTACGATGTTGTCGTTATGCAGTGGATTGGCGACGCCATTGGCATGAAAGCGCACAATCGAACCCGCGTAATCGCCCAACTCCGGCTCGCGGGCAGTGTGCAGACTCTCCAGACGCAATGAGTGCTTCACCCAGTTGTAAACCTGATCGCGCAGGCAGTGCAGTGACGCTGGCAGTGCTGGCTGGATGTCGCGCAGCTCGGTGAAGTAATTTTCGGGTGCGCGAGTGTGTTTAGCCAGATAGGGGCCGAGCGTGGTCAGTGCGCCATTTGGATAGCGCGAGACGCGCACCTGATCGCGGCACTGTTGCAGATCGTCCACCACCGCTTCGCGCACTTCAGGCGTCAGGAAATTGCGCAGCACCAACAGCGGCACGCGCGCGGTCACGATGTCATCCAGCCAGGTGCTTTCGACGAACATTTTTGGATGGATAACGCGTATCTGATTGAAAATGGCCATGCTGATCACTCCCCAAGTGGAAATTCATGAAGTTCATGGTTGTTCATGCGACGCCAGTCAGACGCCGTGCCCAGTGCAGCAATAGGTTCAGAAGAGATAAAAGTGGTGCTGTTATTTTGATAATGATGCAACGTGAAATAGTCAGGATAAGGGGTGTCATCGGGATGCCACTGCCACGCCCAGGCTTTATCCCGGGTGACAAAAATCGCATTAGCCGCACTGCCACCCGGTGACACGCGCGCCATCTTGCTGCGCAGGTAGTCACAGGTAAAATCGGCAGGCGTCACCTGATCGACGATATATTCAAGGTATTCGGCGGAGTCAAAGCGCGATTCCGCCATGCCCAGTTGCGCATAGACCGTGGGTAAAAAGCCGTTGTGCATCATGTACCACTGTGTCGCGCCGCTGGTGCGCCACAGCGGATGGGAAAACTCGATGCCGTGATTTTTGCTCAGCGTGGCGTGGCGTACATGTACCGCCAGAAAACGACTGTGACGCAATGCATCAACATCAATACCGGGCAGCGCATCAGCAAAGGTGCCAGTGCCATGCAGGGTGCGAATCTTTCCCTGATCCAGCCACAAACAGCCCCAGCCATTAGGGTGCTGTTTGATCGGGCCGTCATGCGTGGCGGTTTCGCCACAGCTCATGGCGCGTGCGGCGTCCAGTACCGCTGCCGCATCAAACTGACCGCTTGCCAGAATCATTCTGCACATAGAAGATCTCTCCGGGGGGCTAAGGACGGAACGTCGAGAATCTGCTGGAACACCGCTAACACATCGTCACGGCTGTCTGCGGCAAGACGGAAGGTGGCGAGGATACCAGCATGACGGGTGAGGTCGGCGTAGAGCGAGGATCGCGGCGAGACGGCCAGCGCGGGCAGATTGAGCGGTGGCAATAGTTGACCGCGCTGATGTTGGGCGATCCAGCGTTCCGCTGCGTCATATTGCAGGCGCTGACGCAGGCGCAGGCGACCAATGGCCTGGGCTTGCTTAGGGAAGTGCAGCACCGGCAAACCCCGTCCGGCTTCAATCTGAAACGCTACCTCCGCCCAGTTAATGCCGGTGACTTCCTCGACCAGATTCACCACGCCCATGCCCGATAAGCGGAAGCCCATTTCGAGGAAGTGCGGTTCACCGTTCACCATAATAAAATCGATGTGGAAGGCGCCCTGGCGATAGCCAAAGGTCTCACAGCAAAAGCTCATCAAACTGGCAAAGGCCGCAGGCAGCTGTTGTGCAGCCATCGCCACATGGCCGGATTCGTAAAAGCTGATACAGCCTTCTGCATCGATGTGGTGCTCGATCACCTTTTGACAGCAGGTCAGCGCCACCGCGTGTCCGTTATCCACCACACCTTGTAGTGAATACTCGTCGCCCGGCAGCCAGCTTTCGACAATAAAGCCGCTAAAGCCGCGCCCGCCGTAGTTCATGGTCTCCACCAGCTTGCCGATCACCGCATCGAGCTGGCTGGCCTCTTCCACCAGCCAGATCCCTAATCCGCCGCCGCCATCCACCGGTTTGATCACGCAGGGATACAGCAGTGCATCACGCGCGTCACGAATGCTCAGCGGTGAGGCAAAGAAGCGAAACTCTGGCTGTGGAAAGCGTGGCCAGGCTTTACGCAAGGCCATGCGCTGTGCGTACTTATCCGGCGGAATAAAGCAAGGTCCGGCATCCGGCCCGGCCAGCAGTTCGCGTACGCGACCGGCGCTGGCGTTGTAGGCTTCAAAGCCTGCCAGCACTACCTGAGGATGTTCCAGTAAGCCCGCGCGCAGACAGGCCTGTAACACATCCCACGGATTTTCCGGGCGATCGAGACGCACAATCAGATCGAACGGCAGCTGAATGCTCAAGCTTTGATAGTCGACAAAGTCGCCCATCTCCGCCAGCACGGTAAAATAGCCTTCGCGTTTTGCCACTGCGCAGTACGGATTTTGCCCGTCACGCGTGGCGCCAATCTGCAGGAAAATCTTTCTCATCGCGTCGCCTTACCGGGTTAACGCCCGGAGATCACTTCAGTGACGATGTCTTGCAAGGCACCGTTGTTGACCTGAATCACTGCTTTGTGGGGATCGAAACGCAGCACGCGTGAGAGCGCATCGCCGCGCGTGCCATCCAGCAGCGTATTGACCTGTGCACTGCGCCAGCACTGGCGCATCTGTGCAATCGTCAGGCCGGAGAGCTGCTCCAGCTGCTGTGCCAGCAGCAAATCATCGCTATCGCCGCATAGCAGTGCCCGCACCGCCTGTTCATCAGGCGCCTGATCGAGCTGTTGTAGCCAGACATTGAGCTGTTGGCCTTGCGCGATAAACGGCGAATAGATCATGCACACCAGCTGGGTTTCGTTGAGGCCAAACGCCTGTTCGGCAAACTGCGCTGCACGCTGGCGAGCGCGTTCAATCGCCGCATCGTCCTGATAACGCGCCGCCATTTCCGCAATCAGTTGCGGCGGGAAATCTTTCTTCTCCATCAGGCCGAGCGCAAAGCGCACATATTCGCGAATGCCTTCGGCGTAGCTACGCTGCATCAGCGTCTCCGCTCGCAGACCGCGAATATGTGCCATTAACGTCGGGTTGCCGCAGTCCGATTCAGAGAAGCTGAACATCAGCTCATCAAAGCGGAAGTGCATGAACTCGGTGAGTAGCGACCAGTGCGCACCCGCTTCATAGGCGGTGTCCTGATAGATGTTGAAGAACAGCGGATCGCGTGCCAGCTGCCAGGTGATGCGATGGGCCGGGGTAACCTGCTCGGCGCCGTAAATGTCGGCGAAATAGCGTTCTGCCACGCCATCCAGGGTTTGCAGGAAGCCGCTAAAGCCGCGTGATTTGTCGGCAACGGGCGCATCAAACAGGCGTGAAAGATGACGAGCCCAGGCGAGGTAAGCGGTCTGCTCCTGCGGCGAATCACCGGTGATGATCACATCCACGCCGCCCTCGTAGTGCGCGGCAAGGCCAAACGAGTTCACCATGCTGAGGTTGCAGGCGTTACAGAAAGTGGAGCGCGCATCGGCACGAAAGCGATGGCCATTCATCAGCACATCGTTGCGATTCTGCTGGCGCACGCTGTCGGGCATCGGCAGATGACGTTCAAAGTGGCGGATTTGCAAGCCATCAGTCACCAGGCATTCGGTAAAGTCATCACCCGGAATGTGCAGTGCACGATATACACGGTCGATATTTTCCATCACGCTGTCGTTCATCGCCGCATGACGATTGGTGCTGATGCGCAGCTGGAAGGTGCTGCCCTGCTGCTGCCAAATCAGCCCCTGAATGTAGCGCACATACGCCACCATGTAGCTGCTGTCTTTCCCGCCGCCATAGGCGAGTAGCACGCGATTGTTAGCGGGATTGTCGCTATCGGGTAGGTCGGCAAGTAAGCGTTGAGAACAGCGTTGAGCAGAATCGATAATCGCGGGCGTGAGATAACCTTCAATTTCTCTCATCATGGTGGACAGATTATTCATTTTTCACTTCATCCTTTGGCTAATAAAATCGCCGTTACCGTGCTGGCGGTAACGGGCAGGAAAAGGGGCCACGAAGTTGCAACGGAATGAATGTCTGAGGCTGAATTAACAGATGCAGCCTAAAGTACTTTGAATGTAATCTGATGGATACGCACAGATCAGCACGATATAGGGTGGAACAGATGGCGGATGGAACGGGTGAACAGGAGAGCCAGAGTAGTCGTTACCGTCAGATTGCAGAGCAGATAAAACAAGCCATTCACAGCGGATCGCTGCCGCCTGATAGCCGTTTACCGTCGGTGCGCACGCTGGCGACGCAGTACAGCGTCAGCATGACCACTGCGCTGAAAACATTACGCACGCTGGAGGATGAGCACTATGCCGTTGCGCGTCCTAAGTCCGGCTTTTTTGTGGCGCCCCGTCAGGTTCCCAGGGGGTTACCCGCTGCCATCCACAGCGAACAGCCGCGTGAAGTCGCCCCGCTGGATGAACAAACCGAGCTGCATCTGGCCATGCTGGGCTCCGATTGTCGTGTGCGGCTGGATCTGGCCAATGGCGATATCTCGCTCTATCCGGTCAAGAAAATTGGATTGCTGATGCGCCAGATGGGCTACAGCAAACCGGCACTGCTCGGCAACACGGTGAAGGGCACCGGCTATGCGCCGCTGAAAGCCGAGATTGCACGCCGCGCGGTGGATTATGGCTGCAATATCAGCGCTGATGACATCCTGATCACCAACGGTTGTATCGAAGCTATCTCACTGGCTTTGCGCGCCACCACCCGCCCCGGCGATATCGTGGCAGTGGAATCGCCGTGCTACTTCGTGCTGTTGCAGATGCTGCATAATCTCAATCTGCGCGTGATTGAAGTGGAAGCCGGGCCGGAAGGTTATGTTAACGTCAGTAAACTTACCGCGCTGTTTCAGCGTAAAGCGGTGCAGGCCTATCTCACCATCAACAACATCAATAATCCGCTGGGGAAAAGCATTCCCAACGAGCAGAAAGCCTATATTGCGCGTCAGGCCGATGAGAATGATGTGGTGATTATTGAGGATGATATTTTCGGTGATACGGCGTTTGGCAATCGCCGTCCGTTCCCGATGCGCGCCTTTAGCCCGAATGCCATTCTTTGCAGCGGCTTCTCGAAAACGGTGGCGCCCGGTATCCGCATTGGCTGGGTGCACAGCAGTAATTACATGCGCAAAATCGCCTCGCTGAAATACACCACCAGCATGGGCACCTCGGTGTTGTCACAGGCAGCGATTGCTGAACTGCTGCGCAGCGGCGGCTACGATGCGCATCTGCGCAAATTGCGTCGTGAGTTGAAGAATCAAATCCACCATATGCGCCAGGCGGTGTTGCGTTATTTCCCTGCGGGCACGCGTGTATCGGATCCTGAAGGCGGCTATGTGTTGTGGGTGGAAATGCCCATTCAGTCGTTAAACGTGCGCGCGCTGTTTCTTAAAGCGCGTAACGCGGGCATCGGTATCGCGCCGGGACATATCTTCGCCACCGATCACCGTTACGATCACTGTTTCCGACTGAACGCCGGTTTTGGCTGGAATGCGGAAGTGGAGGAGGCAATCAAGCAGCTGGCGCAATGGTGCCAGCTATCGCTGGTGGCGGATAAATAGAGATTATTTGGAAGTAGTTCACAAATTTAAATAAACATTGGCTGCTGTGTTTATTATTCACTACCAGTTAATGGAATCACTAATTTATTCTTGTTTCACATGGTTTATATTCCAGGCCAACGTGTAGATGACAAGGATTAGTGATGAAAATTTTGGGGTGGGATTATCCTAAGCGTAAACTCATTAAAGATATACTTTGGTGCATTACTTTTGTTCTGCTATCAAGTGAATCTTTACCATTTAGCCCAATCCACATACCAGGATTTCTCGGGACTGTAATTTGGATATTTATGGTAATGGGAATTTACACCTTTTATTCAAGCCTGTTCCGCTTTTACGACTGGTACAATAATAATTAATCAATAAACGCCTCTCGATCTTATTCGAGAGGCGTATTAAGAGATCGGTTTAGCCAATCTTCTCCAGCTCTTCCGCCAGAATCTGCACCGCGCGTTCAATCTTCTCCGCATCCGGTACATAGTTCATGCGCATACATTGATGTGTATGCGGCCATTCCTGTTCCAGACCAGGGAAGAAGAAGTGGCCCGGCACCATCAGCACGCCGCGCGCTTTCAGGCGCTGATACAAGGCTTCGGTGCTGATCGGCAGATCGCGGAACCACAGCCAGAGGAAAATTGCCCCTTCGGGTTTGTGGATCAGGCAGCGATCTTCCGGCAGATAGCGGCGCAGAATGGCAATCGTCTCGCTCACCTTGTCCTGATAGAACGGCTTGATCACCTCTTCCGACAGACGCAGCAAATCGCCACGCACGATCATCTCAGTCGCAATCGCCGGGCCGATACTGCCTGGCGCTAAGCTGATAATCCCATTCATGTTACCAATCGCGCTAATCGTGCTCTCATCGGCGACGATAATGCCGCAACGTGCACCCGGCAGGCCGAGTTTCGACAGGCTCATGCACAGAATGGTATTTGGGTTCCACAGCGGACGGGCTTCGCTGAAGATAATGCCGGGGAAGGGCACACCGTAGGCGTTATCGATCAGTAATGGCACGCCGTGCTGCTGTGCCAGCGCATCCAGCTGCATCAGCTCGTCATCGGTGATCACGTTACCGGTCGGGTTGGTTGGGCGCGACACGCAGATCAGGCCCACGTCCTCATTCAGCGGCAGGTGGTCGAAATCGACGTGATACTTGAACTGACCTTCTGGCAGCAGCTCAATGTTCGGCCTGGCGGAAACAAACAGATCTTCTTCCAGTCCGGCATCGGCGTAACCGAGATACTCCGGTGCCAGCGGGAACAGCACGCGTTTTTTACTGCCGTCGGCGCGACGACCCGCGAACAGGTTAAACAGATAGAAGAACGCGCTCTGGCTGCCGTTGGTCAGCGCAATATTTTGTGCGGTAATCGGCCAGCCCAGCTCTTCACGCAGCATGTTCGCCAGCGCATCCAGCAGCAGCGTTTTACCACGCGGACCGTCGTAATTGCACAGCGCTTCGCTCAGTTTTCCGTCCTGATGCATCTGCAGCAGCAGCTGGTTGAAGTAGTCATTAATGGCCGGGATCTGCGCCGGGTTGCCGCCGCCAAGCATAATGGTGCCGGGCGTGCGCAGGCCTTCACCCATGTCTTCCATCAGACGTGAGATGCCGGAATGTTGAGTAAATTTGTCGCCGAACTGAGAAAAGGACATAGGAAGTTAAAACATTGTAATCGGGAATGGGCAACCACCATAGCGCCCGCCACGGGCAGGCGCAATGGCTAAAGCAGCAAGCTTAGGCCTGGATTTGCGGGTTAACGCAGTTTTTCTCGACTTTGCCGCTCAGCGCAGCAATCAGGTTATCCACCGCATCACGTGCCATACCGTAACGCGTTTCATGGGTAGCTGAGCCGATGTGCGGCAGCGCTACCACGTTCGGCAACTTAAGGATATCCGCATCGGCAGGCACCGGCTCCACTTCAAACACATCCAGACCGGCTGCGTGAATCGTGCCGTCCTTCAATGCCGCCGTCAGCGCTTGCTCATCAACCACCGGGCCGCGACCTGCATTTATCAGGATGGCGCTGGGTTTCATCATCTTGAGCTGTGCAGCGCCAATCATATGATGTGTCTGCTCAGTCAATGGCAGGCTGATACAGACAAAATCACTCTCTTTCAGCAGCGTTTCAAGATCACAGGCACGTGCACCGAAGCGGGTTTCCGCCTCTTCATGCTGACGGCGTGCGTTATAGAGAATGTTCATGCCAAAGCCGAAGTGCGCACGCTGCGCCAGCGCCAGGCCGATACGGCCCATGCCAAGAATCCCCAAGGTTTTGTGATGCACGTCGATGCCGAAATGTTCTGGTCCGATGCTTTTCTTCCATTCACCGGCCTTAACCCATTGATCCAACTCGGTGACGCGACGGGCGGTGCTCAGCACCAGCGCCATCATGGTATCGGCCACGGTTTCGGTCAAAACGGTTGGCGTGTGCATCAGCAGTACATTGCGCTGATTTAAGGCTTCGACATCAAAGTTGTCGTAACCCACAGACACGGTAGAACAAGCGCGTAAGGCGGGCATCTTCGCCAGCAGATCACCATTTACTTTACCGCCTGAGCCGAGCAAACCCTCGGCTTGCGCAAACTGTGCGGCATGCTGTTGCACGGTTTCGGGGGAGACGTCATGCACTTCGGTGACGGTAAAATGGGCATCCAGTTTAGCGCGCAGATCGTCTGGCAGGCTCTTATAAAGAATCACAGCAGGTTTCATCATTTGCTCCCTGTAGAACGTGTGACGGGCGACCTGAGCCGCCCGGAAAAGTCATTTCTTACGCTTTCAGGCGTGCTTCGCCCCATGAATCGGTGCTGTCTTGTTCTCCGCGGGCTTGACGATTAACGTCAGCCACACCGAGACCAGCAGCGCGGCACCCATAAAGATATAAGAGGCAGCAGGACTGCCGGTTGCGCCATTAAGATAGCCTACAATCCACGATCCGATGAAGGAGCCGAGTGCGCCCATGCTGTTAATCAGCGCCATGGCACCGCCAGCAACGTTGCGTGGCAGCATCTCAGTAATCAGGGCAAAGAACGGGCCGTAAGGGGCATACATCGCGCCTCCGGCAATCACCAGCAGCGCATACGACAGCCAGAAGTGGCTGGAACCGACCAGATAGGAGCCAAGGAACGCCAGCGCCCCAATCAGCAGCAGCGGCCAGACAAACAGCTTACGGTTTTGCTTTTTGTCAGACGCCCATGACACCACGACCATCGCAATGGTCGCCACCAGATAAGGCACTGCTGAAAGCCAACCCGCCTCGACCATACCCATCTGTGTGCCGTTACGCAGAATCGAAGGCAGCCACAGTACGAAACCGTACACGCCAATGCTCCAGGCAAAATATTGCATGCACAGAATGATCACGTTGCGATTGCGGAAGGCCTCACCGTAGTTGCGTACCGCTTTGATACCTTCCTGCTCTTTCTGCAACTGCGCCTGCAGGGCGGATTTCTCTTCATCGCTCATCCATTTGGCCTGAGCCGGCTTATCCTGCACCAGGAACCACCAGGCTACGGCCCAGATCACCGCCGGAATCCCTTCGATGATAAACATTTCACGCCAGCCGAAAGCATTAATCAGATAGCCGGACACCACCGACATCCACAGCACCGTGACCGGATTGCCGAGGATCAGGAAAGTATTGGCGCGCGAACGTTCCGACTTAGTGAACCAGTTACTGATGTAAATCAGCATCGCCGGCATCACCGCCGCTTCCACCACGCCGAGCACGAAACGAATCGCTGCCAGCATCGGAATGTTGCTTACCACGCCGGTTAATGAGGCACAGCCGCCCCACAGAATCAGGCACCAGAAAATCAGCTTCTTCACGCTGCGGCGTTCGGCATACACCGCGCCGGGGATCTGGAAGAAGAAATAGCCAAGGAAGAACAGGGCACCCAACAGCGATGACATGCCTTTGGTGATGCCGAGATCGTCATTAATCCCTGCGGCAGAGGCGAAGCTAAAGTTCGCCCGGTCCAGATACGCCAGACTGTAGGTGATAAACACGATGGGCATGATAAACCACCAGCGTTTTGGCGCGATTGTCTGCGATTTCATGGGTGACTCCTCTGTTTTGAGGCGGGCACATTCAATGGATGCGCCTCGAAATAATCGGGTTGTGTAGAGACAGACGGATTAACCAGGTACACCTGAATGCGTACCCTCCTGCAGGGTCACCGATTAAGGCAACCGCTTAATTAAAAATCGCCCAGCGCCGCGCGCGTCGGCAGGCCTTCACTGTCGCCGGCGACCTGAATCGCCAGCGAACCAATCTTGTTACCGCGCAGAATCGCCTGTGGCAGCGATTTGCCCTCCAGCAGTGCGCTGATCAGGCCCACGGCAAAACCATCGCCCGCGCCGACGGTATCCACCACGTTATCGACGAGAATCGGTGCGACATTGCCCTTTTCACCATCGGCGGTTTTATACCAGGCGCCGTCGCAGCCGGTTTTGATCACCACAGCCCGTACACCTTTATCCAGATAGAAATCGGCGATGGCTTCTGGCTGACGATAGCCGGTCAGAATGAACCCTTCTTTCTCACCCGGCAGCACCCAGTCTGCGTACTCTGCCAGCAGATTCAGCTGCTTACGCATTTCCTCCTCGCTGCGCCATAACACCGGGCGCAAATTCGGATCGAAGGAGATGGTTTTGCCGCGCGAACGCATCTCTTTGGCCGCATGTTTGGTCAACTCAAGCGAGCTGTCAGAGATCGCCGCCGCCACACCGCTCAGGTGCAGGTGACGCGCGCCGCCAAAATAATCCGCATTAAAATCGTCAGGTGACAGATGGCTGGCGGCGGAGCCGGCGCGGAAATATTCCACTTCAGGATCGGAACCGTCATCGACGCGCGACTTGAGCTGAAAACCGGTGCGATAGCGGGTATCGGTGGTCACACAGTGATGATCGACCTTCTCTTTCGCCAGCTGCTGCAGCGTAAAACGGCCGAAACTGTCATCGCCGACGCGGCTGACCCAGCCGACCTGTAAACCAAGGCGCGCCAGGCCGATGGCTACATTCAGTTCGGCACCGGCAATACGTTTGACGAAGCCCTCTGCGGCGGCGAGATCCCCGCTTTGCTGAGCGATAAACATCGCCATCGCTTCGCCAATCGTGACCACATCCAGTTGCTTCATCATCGACTCCTTACAGCGCACGCAGCAATTCAACGTAATGGCGTGTCACGGCCAGCAGATCTTCGCCTTCGAGTGGGAACTCGATGCCGCGCGGCGCATCAGCAGGCAGTGCGTTAAGCAATGTGCGCCAGCTGCCGTCGGTTTCGTCCAGCGCCACCGCACGGAAGCTCTCGCCATGTGGCACCGCGGCTTTCACGTGAATGTAGCTGACGTAACGGCTGAGCTGCGCTGCGGCCTGCAAAGCGTCTTCGCCGGTCCACTGCCAGTTGCCCATGTCGAAGGTCATATCCAGCGGCAGGGCGGCATCGCAGGCACGATGGAAGAAGGTCTGCATCGGGGCCAGTTTGCTGTCTGGCGTTTGATCGTTTTCCACCACCACGGTTACTGGCGATGCTGCCAGTACCTCAACCAGCGCAGCGTCGGAGAGATCGACAAAATGGCCGAGGGCGATTTTCAAACGCTTAGCGCCAATCTGTTCGGCTTCCAGCAGGAACTGCCCCAGACGAGGGTTGAGCGAGCCATCTTCCAGCCACAACGCTTCCGGCACCGAGTAGCTGGCACTCAGCTGTTGTTGAGCAATTGCCTCGTTGAGCGAGTGCAATCTCAGCAGATCGTCTTCGCTGAAAAGCTCACGACGGATTTCTACGCCATCCGCGCCAGCGGCTTTGATCAGCGGCAGCAGGGCGGTTTGACCACCCAATTCAGCGACTTTGTGCGTGCCGTAGGCGGCGGTGACCACGATGATTTCCGGATGTGCCATGTTGCCTCTCCATTGAACTCGGAAGGATGCGGTCTGAGCCGCCCGTTGTTTTAAATCGATGTCTTAAAAAAAACCTAAATGGAACCGGTTCCAAATGAAAGAAAGAGAGTGTGGAATTATGATCCTGCTCACGAAGTGAGCCGGAGAAAGGGGGATTAACGCAGCGGCTGGCTGGAGCCGCGCACAATGAGCTCACCGGGGAAAACCTGCTCATTGATCGGCTGCTCATTACCGTCAATGCGTGAGATCACCTGTTCCAGCGCCGCATAGCCAATTTGCCAGGTGGGCTGTTTCAGGGTGGTGATGCCCACGCCCGCCAGTGCGGCCCACTCCAGCTCATCAAAACCAAGCAGGCCAATGGTTTCACCCCAGCGCTGTTCGAGCCGCTGCAAGGCGCGCGCCACCTGCAAGGTCAGGGCTCCGTTGGCGGCCATCACCGCGCAGCGTTTGTCACTGTGGCGTTGCTGGAATGTCCGCAGCACCTGCTCCAACTGTTCTGGCTGATGCAGGGGGACTTCGGCGTTTTCCGCCATCACGCCGGCGTGGGCTTTACAGGTGTCATAGAACGCGCCGAGTCGTTCACGGCGGGTGTTAACGCTACCCAAGGGTTCGCTGAGGAACAGCAGGGCATCGTAACCGTTGTCCAGCAGATGCTGGGTGGCAATTTGCGCGGCTTCGGGGTTATTCAGGCCAACCACATCACAGGCGAAGTCAGGAATTTTACGGTCAATCAGCACCATCGGCAGCATCGACTGCTGCAGGCGCTTCAGCACCTCTTCGTGCATCCCGACCGCGTTCACCACGATGCCCTCAACCTGATAGCTGCTCAGCAGTTGCAGATAATACTGCTCGCGATCGACTTCGTTGTTGGTGTTACACATCAGCAGCGTAAAGCCCTGCGCACGGCAGGCCGCTTCGATACCGCTCAGCACATCCACGGAATAGGGATTGGTAATATCCGCGATAATCAGGCCAATCAGCCGCGTGCGGCCACGCTTCAGGCCGCGTGCCATCTGGCTGGGACGATAATCGAGGTCGGCAATCGCCTGTTCAATACGGGCTTTGAGATCGGGCGAGAGCAGATTCACTTCGCCATTAAGATAGCGGGAAACGCTGGTTTTACCGGTTTTTGCCGTGCGGGCAACGTCACTGATTGTGGCTCGTGGCGGCCTGGTCTTCATCGCGTACACCTGAATAATAAAATCAGGCGAAGACTATCACAGCGCGGCGCGCACGCAATCATTGTGCATCAGAAGTGAGGCGCAACATCGGTTGCCACAGCGTCTGGAGCTCCTCAAGCGGTGCACCTTCCAGCAGTTGCAGCACCATTTCGGCCACGCGTTCGCCAATGCGCTGCTGCGATAGCTGCAAAATCGCGTTCACCGGATGATCGATAATGGAGTCATGCGGCAAGCCATCGTAGACATAGAGGGGGATCGCCCGCGCGCCGCTTAAACGGTCGGCCTGCTGCAACGCGATGGCCGCGCCTTCACCCAGCGGCGCACAATCCGTGATGATGGCTTGAGGCGCGATATCCTGCGCCAGCCAGCGCTGTGTTTGCTGGTAACCGGCACGACGTGTTACCGGCAGCGCGGCCAGCATCGTTGGCGCGATAGGTGGTTGATGCTGTGTGAGGGCATCGATAAAGCCGTGGCGACGATCGAGGATATACGTGCAGGGCTCGCTGCCGCCAAGATAGGCAAGCCTTGTCAGCCCTTGTTGCAGGCAGTGTTCAGCGGCCAGCAAGGTGCCTGCATGATTATCGTAATCAAACCAGGCATAAGGTTGCGGCAGCTGGCTGCGGCCCAGCGTGAGAAAGCGATAGCCTTTCTGCTGCAAACGCTGCAGACGGATATCATGCGGTTGGGTATGGGTGAGAATCAGCGCATCCAGCGCGCCACTGCGCAGCAAGCGCATCAGCGTGCGGTGCTTATCCTGCGGTTTATCCGGCAGGATCATCAGATCAATGTCATGCTGAGCAAGGCGTTGATCCAGCGTCAACAGCATTTCACTGTAATAACTGTCATTCAAAGAGGCGGTGCTGACCGGGAAAACCAGCCCGACGGCATTGGCGCGCCCGGTCTTCAGACGGCGCGCGGCATCATTCGGACGATAGCCGCGTGAAGTGGCTTCTTCTTCAATACGTTTACGCGTGGCGGCCGCAACATCGTCATAGCCATTTAGCGCACGACTCACGGTGGTAACAGAGAGGCCGAGGGCAGCGGCAATGGCTTTGAGCGACATGATGACGTTTTCCACCGATCAAATTTTGATCACGCTAGCATAAAGTATTTCACGGCTCTATTGGTTGACGATTATAGAGCGTTATCTGATACAAAAAGCGTCAATTGCGGTGTAAAAACGTGCGGAAAAGCCGATCTGCAGAAACAGATCGGCGAGCGGGATTAACCCAGTGGACTCAGCGTGATCTCGACGCGGCGGTTTTGTGCTTTACCCGCTTCGGTGCTATTGCTGGCCACCGGATTATCCGGGCCCATGCCCTGCGTGCGCAGACGGTTCTGGGCTACGCCTTGCAGAATCAGGCCGCTGGCCACGCTATCCGCACGCTGTTGCGACAGGCGCATATTCAGCGCGCGCGTACCGGTGCTGTCGGTGAAGCCCACCACATTGACGGCGGTTTTAGGATACTCTTTCAGCACCATCGCGACACCTGTTAAGGTGTTAGCACCTGCGGGTTTCAGGTTGCTGCTGTTAGAGTCAAAGGTGACGTTATTCGGCATATTCAGCACGATGTTATCGCCCTGACGCGTCACGCTGACGCCAGTACCGCGCATTTTATCGCGCAGCTTCGCTTCCTGCACATCCATGTAATAGCCGACGCCACCGCCCAGCGCCGCACCGGATGCGGCACCAATCAGCGCGCCTTTGCCGCGATCTTTCTTCGACGATGACAACACGCCAACGCCTGCACCCAGCACGGCACCTAAGCCCGCGCCGATGCCGGATTTCCCGGCCTGCGATTCGCCGGTATAAGGATTGGTGGTACAACCGGACAGCACAACGCTGCCGCTGAGTAACAAGGCCAGCGTCAAACTACGCTTTTTCATTGAAAATCCCTCACAAAGTCACACGGGGAAAATGCCCCAAAACGGCACTATTATGCCGTTCAATAATGGGGAAATGCGTGAGGGTCAGTCTTAAAGTGTAAAGTTTTGCGTTAAAGATTATCAGGATGGCAGAAACAGCTGGTTTGATGATCGTTAATCAGCCCACACGCCTGTATAAATGAATGGCAGGTTGTGGGACCGACGAGTTTAAAACCACGCTTCTTTAACGCCTTAGAGAGCGCAATGGCAGGCTCGGAGGTGGTGGGCGCCAGCTTGTAATCGGCGAAACGGTGCAAAATCGGCTGATTATCGACGAATGACCAGATAAAGCGTGAAAAGTCTTCGCCTTCCGCTTCCAGCGCCAGCATGGCTTTGGCGTTATTGATGATCGCCTCCAGCTTGCCGCGATGACGAATTAATCCGCTGTCTTGCAGCAAGCGCAGCATGTCTGCCTCATCCATCAACGCCACGGCCTGAGGATCAAATTCGTGGAACGCGCGACGATAGTTCTCACGTTTCTTGAGCACGGTGATCCACGACAAACCCGCCTGTTGTCCCTCAAGGCAGATCATTTCAAATAAGGCCCGCTTATCAGTTTGCGGCACGCCCCACTCATTATCGTGGTACGCCAGATAGAGTGGATCCTGTGTTACCCAGCCACAACGTTGCATATTACTCTCCCTAAGCATGAGGAAAATACAGTTAATCCCTTGACGTATTACAGAATCGATTAATAGTTAATCAATGGGTGCCGATAATCAATAAACCTGAATCTTAACGCCCGTATCCTTTCTGGCTCGTCAGGAGTCTTTCATGTTGCAGAAAAGTGAGTGGACAGGCCAGCACAATCTCATGCTGGCTTTAGGCAGTGTGTGGCTGTTATTTGCGGCGCTGCCGGCTTACGCATGGGATGAATCGGGCGCGGATTATGTGCCGGATTACAATGCGATACTTGCTGAAAAGATTTCCAGTCATCACCTGATGTTGACAGAAGATCGTGACACCAGCCTGATGGATGCCGCGCTTAATTCACCGGATGAGAGCGCGATGGTGCTGCACAGTGAAAAAGCCAGCGTGGGGAATGCCCCCTTTGCTAACCGCTATTCGGCAGGCTGGCAGATGCCGATGAGTGCGACGCTGCGCACCGGTCCGGTGGCGCAATTCGCGGTGGATGATTCGCGAGTGAGTTGCCCGAAGTGTGAATTTGTCGATGGCAATCACGCCGGACATATTGCCTCACTGGGCTGGCGCGCTGATTCCACCCTTGACTGGATTTCACCCTGGGCACAGGTTAGCTACAGCCATCAATTGAGTGATGAAAATGCGTCATCGCTGCGCGATCGCCCCGAGGAGATCGGCCATGAAAGCAACTGGGTGGATGTCAGCGTGGGGGCCAATGTGCCGTTTGGGCAAAATATGGCGGCTTTCGCCTCCTTCTCGCAAACCGGGGCGGTGGTCAGCGGTGAGCAGTTTATTTACAGCCTTGGCGTCAGCGCCAGCTTCTAAATCCTGCGCGATCCATCGCGTTAAAACAGGTACACTGACCACTTAGCGCTAAACCTATCGGCGCTCCGGGTTGGTCAACGTCAGGTTTCTTCATGTCAGTTAAAATCTTATCTTCAACGCTGGTGGGGCTGGATGGCTTTTGCCAGGATCCGCTTGCCGTGTTGCAGCAGGCCGATAACGGCGTACTGGCGGTGCTGCACAACAATGCGCCCGCTTTTTATGCGCTGACACCGCAGCGTCTGGCACAGTTGCTGGCGCTGGAAGCCGCAGCGCAGCAGCCAAATGATGTCACGCTGGATGACAGCCTGTTCCATACCTATGCGGCACCGATTGCCACACCGGTAGGCAAGTTTGCCATGTACGCGGGCTGGCAGCCGGATCACGATTTTCAGCGGCAGGCCGCCATCTGGGGTGTGGCGCTGAATGAACCGGTCACCGCAGCCGAACTGGCTACCTTTGTGGCTTACTGGCAGGCCGAAGGCCGACTGTTCCATCATGTGCAGTGGCAGCAGAAACTGGCGCGCAGCGTACAAATGAACCGCGCTGCTAATGGCGGTCAGCCCAAGCGCGATATCACCCAGATCAGCAATACTCAATATGATATTCCCGATGGATTCCGAGGTGAGTGATGAAAACGCCGAACGATCTTTTCAGTCGCCTGAAAAAATTTATGCCTGCGGATGTGCAGCCGAAATTTAAAAACGGTGAAGAGCTGCTGGCGTGGAATCAGGAGCAAGGCCGTCTGCGCTCTGAAGCCATCGTGCGCGAAAACCGCGCCATGAAAATGCAGCGTATCATGGGGCGTTCCGGTATCCGTGAGCTGCACATGAACTGCTCGTTTGATAACTATCGTGTCGAGAATGATGGTCAGCGCAAAGCACTCGCGCTGGCGCGGGAGTATGCCGCCGGGTTCGACAACAGCATCGCCAGCTTCGTGTTTTCTGGCCGCCCTGGCACCGGAAAAAACCATCTGGCCGCCGCCATTGGTAACGACCTCATTCTGCGTGGCAAAAGCGTATTGATTGTCACCGTGGCCGATTTGATGTCGAGCATGAAAGGTACCTTCAGCGGTGGCAGCGACATCACCGAAGAGCGCTTGCTGCAGGATCTCAGCCATGTGGATCTGCTGGTGATCGATGAGATCGGCATGCAGAGCGAATCCCGCTACGAAAAAGTGATCATCAATCAGATTGTCGATCGTCGCTCATCGTCAAAACGCCCAACCGGCATGTTGTCGAATCTGGACCCGGCGGGAATGAACAGTTTACTAGGTGAGCGCGTGATGGATCGTATGCGTCTCGGCACCAGTTTGTGGGTGCGTTTCGATTGGGAAAGCTATCGCAGCCGTGTACGCGGTGATGAGTATTGAGTCAGGTGGGCGCGCGATGAAAGCAGCCGGTAAAGGCCCCGCATTACTTCGATTAAACAACCTTAAGCGCGTGATGACGCAACTGCGTAGCACACGTATTACTTCCCGGCAGGATATCGCGCTGGCGCTGCAGTTGAGTAAAAACACCGTATCCCTGATTGTGGATGATTTGCTGGCGCAGGGCCTGATTCACGAACTCGGCCCGGTGAGCGTGGCAGCGGCTGGACGCCCAAAAATCGAAATTTCGCTACGCGCGGAAAAGCTAAAAAGCGCCGGCATCATGGTGGAGCGCAACGCCATTCACTGGCGCGTCTGTGATTATTTCTCGCAGGTGATTGCGGAACAGACCTGGCAAACGGCGACCGCCGATCCTGAGCAGCTGCTGCGTGAGCTGGAGGAAGTGTGCCAGACCTTGCACGCCGCGCATCCTGAACTGCTGGGCATCGCCGTAGGCTTTCCCGGCATTATCGATCCACAGCGCGGCAGGGTGCATTTTTCCGCCCATCTTGGCTGGCAGGATGTCGATGTTTTGACGCCGCTGGTCAGCGCCTGCCGTTTGCCGCTGCGCATTATGCATAACGTCAAAGCCGCTGCGCTGCTCTCGGTGGAGCAACTCGATCTGGATAGAGCACAAAGCCATTTTTATCTGCGTATCGGTGAAGGGGTTGGCGGTGCGCTGGTGGAACAGGGCGAAGTGTTTGTCGGCAGCAGCTGGACCGCCGGGGAGATTGGTCATTTGCAGGTGCAACCGAAAGGGCTGCGTTGTAGCTGTGGACGTTCAGGCTGCCTGGAAACGCTGATCAGTCAGCCCGCAATTCAACAGCAGTTGGGGCAGCGTAAAACAGGACTGCGCTGGCAGAATGCCGCCAGTGAACCGCAGATCGTGAGTGAAGTGATGGCGTTAACCGGTCAACATTTGGGCCACGCCCTGAGCCATGTGATGCAGCTGGTGAACCCGGCGAGCATCATTATTGATGGGCCGTGGAATACGCATCCTGCCTTTATCCAGGCGGTTGAAGAAACGGCGCAGGCCAGCACGCTGGCCTTTACCTTCTCCCACACGCAGCTGCATTTCCTGCCGCAGCGTATTGATCCTGCCAACGGTTTGGCGCTGGCGGTGATTGAGCAATATGAGCGCGCCATCTCTTAGGCGCGCTTCATCACATTAATGCCGTGGAATATCAAATGACTCGCTGGATTTGGTCGTTGAGGTGCTCTGTGGCAAATCAGCCTCAACGTTAAACTTCTCCAGCACCAGCCCATGAATTTTCTCCAGCGACACGCCCGCGGTCTCTGGCAGGTAGCGGAAGGTAAAGAAGTACATTCCCAGAGAGAAAATCGCGAACAGCAGCAGCGGGAAGCCACCGTGGAACAGATCCAGCAGCATCGGGCTGCTGTTCATGATCGGGAAAGTACTGCTGATCACAAAGTTCGCCAGCGACATGGCACAGATGGAAATCCCGACGCAGATCGAACGAATTTCGGTAGGGAAGATTTCGCCCAGCACGGTCCAGACAATCTGGCCCCAGGTCATGCCAAAGAAAATCATATAGGCAAACAGACCCACCACCGCCAGCATACCCGGCAGGTGATAATAGAACGCGATGAACGAGTAAGCGAGGCAGATGCAGGAGGTGATGGCCCCCAGCAGCAGCAGCTTACGGCGGCCAATTTTATCAATCACCATCATGCCCGCCAGCACGCCAATAAACTGACAAATCGACAGCCAGAAGGTCTGCAGCAACGCCGAATCGGTGCTGCCCGCCACGTTCTTCAGCAATGTCGGACCGAAGTACTGAATGACGTTAATGCCGCTGATCTGGTTACCGACCGCCAGACCGATACCGATGATCAACAGCGGAATGGTGGTTTTATCCAGGCGCAGGCGCGATTTATGTTGGTGAGCGGTTTTGTCTGAGAACGAGTGTTTGATTTCATTGAACACGCTCTCGGCATGCTCGCGGTTGGAAATTTTGGTCAGCGTATCCAGCGCTTCATCGTATTTGCCCTTGAGCACATTCCAGCGCGGAGATTCCGGGATAAAGGCGATGAAGAAGATGAACAGTGCACAAGGCACCAGTGCAGTAGCCAGAATATAACGCCAGCCCATGTTAATCATCACCTCGGGCAGCGTCGATTTGGTGATGAAGTAGTTGGTCAGTAACACCACCGATTGTCCACCGACACAGCATACCGCATAGAGTGCAGTGGTACGGCCGCGAAACTTCGAGGGCGACAGTTCCGCGAGGTAAATCGGCGAAATCACCGAGGCGAGGCCAATCGCCAGCCCACCAATGATGCGGAACAGCACAAACACCGTGAAGTTGTGGGCGATGGCGGTGCCGATCACCGAAACGGTGAACAGCAACGCGGTAATGGCGAGCGATTTTTTGCGTCCGAGTTTGTCGCTCAGTCGCGGGGCAATAAAGCAGCCCACTAAGCTTCCCAGCAGAATGTTGGAAACGGCCCAGCCGGTTTCTGCGGGGGTTAACTGGAAATATTCACTTAAAGGTTCGATTGCACCGGAGATAATTGAAGAGTCATAGCCCATTAGCAGTCCGCCAAATGCCGCGACGGTACAGCAGAGTATGACGTACTTCATGTTGTAGCGTTTTTGCCTGGTATCCATTGTTATAGCCCCTTGTCTCTACGGCCTGAACGTTACGTGTTCAGAAAGAGGAGTGGTGTAGGTTATCGATGTTCAGCGTTTTTCACTCAAGGTCATCGCGTTGGAATATATGTTCTAAATGATGGTTTTTGGATAATTTTCTCCAGAAAGTGTGAACGACGTTGCGAAAATTGCTGATGGCAATATTCACGGTAGGGCCATATTTGGCTGAAATGATAGGTTTTTTATCAGAGGCGAGAGGCGTGATATGACTATTCTTGTTTTTTCTTGCAACGGTGTGAAATTTTTATTCTGTAATGTGACGCTGATTTCTCTCTCTGAGGGAGGTTAAGCGTAGGTTTCATTTTTTTCCGGGCAACGGGCATAATACGTTGATTGACAGGCCATCTTTGCGGACGTCGCAATGAAAACGCAGCGCATCACTCTGGACGATATTGCTACCCTGGCGGGCGTCACCAAAATGACGGTAAGCCGTTATTTACGTACCCCGGAAAAGGTTAAAACGGAAACGGCGGAGAAAATCGCCAGCGTCATGGCTGAAATCGGCTACGTCCCCGATAGCGACAACACCACCGCAACCAAACAGAGTCAGCCGCGTATTGGCGTGCTGGTTCCTTCGTTTAACAACCAAATCTTTGCCGATCTGCTGGCGGGCATTGAGTCGGTCACCAGTGCGCACGGCTATCAGACGCTGGTGGTCAATTACGACTACAACGCCCAGCGTGAAGAGGAGCAGATCGCCACCGTGCTGGCGTTTAACATCAAAGGGCTGATCCTCACCGAATCCGTGCACACGGTGCGCGCCGAGAAATACCTCAATGCCGCCAATATTCCGGTGGCGGAAGTGATGGGGCTGACGGAAGCCAGCGGGCGGATCAACGTCGGTTTTGATAACTATCGCGCCGGTTACGATATGACATCGATGCTGCTGGCCAGCGGCAAACAGCGCGTCATCTATTTTGGTTCGATGTCCGATCGCCGCGATGAGCAGCGCTATGCGGGTTATCGTGATGCGGTAGAAGCGGCGGGCTTCCCGGCGGGAAGAATTGTGCCGAACAAGGTCTCTTCAGTATCGATTGGTACGGGCATGATGACGCTGGCACGCCAGCTCTATCCGGAAATGGACGCGATTCTCTGCACCAATGATGATTTAGCTGTCGGCGTATTGCAGGAGTGTCAGGCAGCCGGAATTGCCGTGCCGCAGACGATGGCGATTGCCGGTTTTCACGGGCTGGAGATTGGCCAGGCCACCACGCCGCGTTTAGCCAGCGTGATCACGCCACGTTTTGAGATGGGTAAAGTCGCCACCGAGATTGTGCTGAAGAAGATTAACCAGCAGCCGACTATTGAACAGGTCAATCTGCATTATCGACTCTCGATGGGAGCGACTATCTAGACGACCGGATAAATTGTTGCTATCGGGCGGCTTTGCTACAGTGTCGTGAACTTTAGAGGAATGATCCATGCCCCGCGACAACCGAATGTCCCGCTCACTGCACGCCTTAATTCATCTTGATCGGCACGTTAAACGCGCCACTTCGGAAGCGATGGCGAAGATGTTGGGCACCAATCCGGTGGTGGTACGCCGCATGATGTCTGGCCTGCGCGAAAAAGGCTATGTGGTCTCGGAGAAGGGGCACGGCGGCGGTTGGGAGCTGCGGGTGGAACTCAGCGCGATTACGCTACTGGATGTGTATCAGGCGATTGGGTCGCCAGCGCTGTTCAGTATCGGGCCTGCTGCCGATCCTTCGCCGTGTTTAGTTGAACATGCGGTCGATGAGCGTCTGGATCAGGCGCTCCATGAAGCGGAAGTGCTGCTGCTTCAACGCTTTAGCCACATCACCGTGGCTGATATTGCCGATGATTACCTCAAGAAAATGGCAAAACTGGGGCTGGAATCTGAGCCCCATCCGCTGTGCAGTGAATAACCTCAATCCTGCTTCTGCAAAGTGATCTGCGCATTGTGCTTCATCACATGCGTGGTGACTGCTGCCTGGAACACTTTGAACATCAAACCGTTGATAAAGGTGGTCAGGGTTAAGGTAATGAACGCTGTCATCACCCAATCAATGAGTGCCATATCGCTGTGCAATAGCGCAGGGCGATAAATCACCATGCCCGCGAGCACCGTCCAATGGCTCATGCAGTAAAAGCAGTGGAACAGATGGCCGAGCAGCGCGTGCTTTTTGGCGGTCCACGCGCGTAAGCCAGCAAACAACTCGGTTTGCGTGAGGGTCATCGCGATACTGGCCGCTGCCAGAGCTATCGCGACACAAGTTCCCACGTCTGAAGTCATCCAACTATTCATACATCCTCCTGTCAGGCATTTGTCATGTAACTTACAATATTACATGATAGTGTAAGCTGCAAGCGTCGGGTCAGAACGACAGCCATTAAAGTTTGGCGAGATATCGTTATTTATTGGCTTTAACGCTAAACATAGCCAGCTGAGGCTTTTTTATAATGTTGCTGACTTTTTAATCCGCCATCAGGAGGAAAGATGGATATTCAGGCAGCTTGTATGCATCAACTGATGCTCTGGATCGAAGACAATATTGAACAGCGACTGACGCTGGAGACGGTCGCGCGTCGTGCGGGCTATTCGCAGTGGCATCTGCAACGCATGTTCCGCCACCATACTGGTATCGCGCTAGGCAGCTATATTCGCGAACGTAAACTCACGGCATCGGCGATTGCGTTGATGAACGGTCATATGCCGCTGATGGAGATTGCGATTAAGTATGGCTTTGAGTCGCAGCAGACATGGTGCCGCACTTTCCGCCGCATGTACGATCTGCCGCCCGGCGCGTTTCGTCGTAAATATCATCACAGCCTGCCAGCGATCGATGGGCCTATGAGTCTTCTGATACTGCAACCGCAGACGCGTCAGGCGGCGTAAAGTATTTGCCGGGCGTGGAACCAAAGGCGCTGCGGAAGGCGCTGATGTAACTGCTCACGCTATCAAAACCGACCTGCCACGCTACCTGCTGCACACTTTTGCCGTCGGCCAGTCCTTCCAGTGATTTCAACAGTCGCGACACCTGGCGATAGCGCGAGAGGCTCATGCCCACTGCGCTGGCCCAGTGACGGCTCAGGCTACGTGGACTCAACCCCGCCCACTGTGCCAGTTCGGGGCCGGTGCGGGTATCCGCCGGATTATCCATCAACAAGCGCGCAATCTGCCGCAGGCGTGGCTCTTCGGGGAGTGGCAGCGTCAGCGCATGCTCGGTGGATTCATACAGCTCATCAAGAAACACATCGCATAATCGGTTGTAACGATCGCTGCCCCAGCTATCCGGCGACAAACTTGCCAGCCGCTCAGCCAGCGGTTCCAGCACCGAAGGGCAGGAGAGTAGCACCGGATGTTTTGGCAGCGGTGCCGTCAGCGCTTCATCCACCAACACCGTCCAGCCGAGCACGCGACCTGGCCCGATAATCGCGTGTTCGAAGTGTGGCGGAATCCACCCGACCAGGCGCGGCGGATTGGCGAAGATACCCGAGGGCGTGTTGACCGTCATCATCCCTTGCTTCAGACAGTAAAGTTGTCCGGCGGCATGTCTGTGGGTGCGGCTTTCTCGATCAAGCTGTTTCGATAATGCCGCCGCAATCACTTTAGGTGCATTGGGTTGCAGCAGTTTTTTGCGCAGCTCATCCGCACGCGGATCGCCGGAGAAGGTCAGGTTGTCGGTGGGTTGGATGAGCATGGGTGATTCCGCAATAGCCAGCGTGAAAGACATTATAGAATCATGAACAAGCTGATTTTTAAACAGAGCTCAGTTGTTCGGTTTTACCGAATAACTGCATTGTGCAGGCGAGGTAAAAAGATTGGAACAAGTGGCGGAGGATAGTGCAGAAGTAAAGTGCCAACCTTGCTCTACATCCTCAGGCTGAAATTTTCCAACTTGTAATGATGACTTACAGGTTGCCTAAGCCAATCATTTAGAAATGAGTAACAGTAAGAGGAAGGTGGCGGAAGATCACAGGAGTCGAACCTGCCCGGGACCGCTGGCGGCCCCAACCGGATTTGAAATCCGGCCGCCTCACCGGAGACGACGATCTTCCTTTGAAGATGCCGCGCAATTATAGCGACATCCCAGCGCGAAATCTTGATCTTAGCCGTGCGCTACAGCACGTTCTCACGCTCTGATATGAAGCGTCGCCGCGCAGAGGTGATTAAACTCTCCACCGAAGGCTACAGTTATGATTTCTCACTGCATCAGGAGCTGAACATGGTTATCGGGATCGATTTAGGCACCTCTGGCGTCAAAGTGGTGTTGCTGGATGCGCAAGGGCTGGTCATCGCGGTGGAGACCGCACCGTTGCAGGTGTCGCGTCCGCAGCCGTTGTGGAGTGAGCAGGATCCCGAAAGCTGGTGGAGTGCTACAGACAAGGCGATGCAGGCGCTGGCGCAGCAGCACGATCTCAGCGGCGTGAAGGCCATTGGTCTGAGCGGTCAGATGCACGGCGCCACGCTATTGGACGCTGAGCACCAGATACTGCGTCCGGCGATTCTGTGGAACGACGGGCGCAGCAGTGAGCAGTGTCGGGAACTGGAGCAGCGCGTGCCCGATTCGCGCCAGATTACCGGCAACCTGATGATGCCCGGTTTCACTGCACCCAAATTGTTATGGGTGCAGCAGCACGAACCCGGTGTGTTTAAACGAGTGGCGAAAGTCCTGCTGCCCAAAGATTACCTGCGCTGGCGGATGAGCGGTGACTTCGCCAGCGACATGTCCGATGCAGCCGGCACGATGTGGCTGGATGTGGCACAGCGTGACTGGAGTGATGCCCTGCTCAGCGCCTGCGATCTCAACCGCAGCCAGATGCCTGCGCTTTATGAAGGCGATCAGATCACTGGAACCTTATCGCCTGACGTTGCCGCACGCTGGAAGATGAACGCGGTGCCGATCGTGGCGGGCGGCGGAGATAACGCGGCGGGCGCGGTGGGTGTCGGCATGGTGGCGCCGGGTCAGGGAATGTTGTCGCTTGGCACATCAGGCGTTTACTTCCTGGTCAGCGACGGCTATCTCAGCAATCCGCAGCAAGCGGTGCACAGTTTTTGCCATGCGCTGCCCAATCGCTGGCATTTGATGTCGGTGATGCTGAGTGCCGCATCCTGCCTTGACTGGGCAGCCACCTTAACTGGCTGTAAAGACGTGCCTGAGCTGCTGGCGGAAGCGGAAAAAGCCAGCGGTGAAGCCGCACCGATTTTATTTTTGCCATATCTGTCCGGTGAGCGCACCCCGCACAACAATCCGCAGGCGCAGGGCGTATTTTTTGGTTTAACTCATCAGCATGGACGTCCTGAGCTGGCGCGCGCGGTGCTGGAAGGCGTGGGCTTTGCGCTGGCAGAAGGCATGGACGCGGTGCATGAGTGCGGGGTGCAGCCGCAAACCGTGATGCTGATCGGCGGCGGCGCGCGCAGTGCGCACTGGCGGCAAATGCTGGCGGATATCAGTGGATTAACGCTGGATTATTGCCACGGCGGTGAGGTAGGGCCAGCTCTTGGTGCTGCACGTCTGGCGCAATGGGCGATTGATCCGCAGAGCGAGTGGCCCGCGCCAGAGTTGGTGCAGCGGCATCAGCCTGATGCGTCTCATCATCAGGCTTATCAGCCGCAACGTGAGAAGTTTGCGCAGTTGTATCAGCATCTCAAACCGCTGATGTCCTGATTCGGTTAAGTGATGGCCGGATTGGGTCGTGGTTTTTATATTTATTTCGTTATGATGGGCAAATCAGGTTAGTTTCTTATGGCCTGATTTGTCCTTAGCACGCTCCCGTCAACCGGAGGGAAAGACATCCAGAGAGGCTGAGGCAGCAGCAATGTTACGTTAACCCTCGAACAGTTCTCTGCAACGCAGAGGCTGAGGGAAACACATCACCTACCCTGGAGCCTTTAATGCCGCAGCCCGTCTATTTTCTGGTTCTTCCTGGCGTGATGGCGCTCGATCTCACTGGTCCGGCGGAAACGCTGCAACTGGCGGATGGCTTTTTTGCTCTGCACTACATTGGCCCGCAAGCCAGCGTGCGCTGCTCCACCGGCATGACGATCGCGGATATTGCGCCACTTCCCGAGCAGCTACCCGATAACAGCCTGCTGGTGGTGCCCGGCGTGTATGACTCCAAAGTCTGGTTCGATACGGCACCTGCCGCCGCCGCGCGCGACTGGCTCCGCTCGCAGCAGTCCGCCATCCAGTCTAAACGCATCACATTAGTCTGCATCTGTTCCGGTGCACTGCTCTCGGCGCAGGCCGGATTGCTAAATGGTGTGCAATGCACCACTCACCACGATGTGTTACCGCGCCTGAAAGCCGCCGCACCGGAAGCGTTAGTGAAGGATAACCGCGTGTTTGTGGAAGATCATGGCATATGGACCAGCGCGGGTATCACGGCGGGCATCGATCTGGCGCTGCATTTGATCAACCGGCTTTGCGGCGCACCGCAGGCGCTGAAGGTGGCGCGGGAAATGGTGGTGTGGTTCCGGCGTTCGGGTGACGATCCCCAGCTCTCGCCGTGGCTGCGCTATCGCAATCACCTGCATCCGGCGATTCACCGGGCGCAGGACGTGATGATCGCCCATCCCGAGCATGACTGGTCACTGACCGCGCTGGCCGAGCGCGCGCATGTCAGCGAGCGTCATCTCACGCGCCTGTTCCGCCAGCATCTCGGCATCAGCGTGCGGGAATACCATGAACAGCTGCGTTTGGTGATTGCACGCCAGCGCCAGCAACAGGGCGAAGCGGCGGAGAAAGCTGCTCTGGCGGCCGGGTTCTCCTCGGCACGCCAGTTGCGTCGCGCGCATCAGCGCTGGGACGATCAGCTCACCAGATGATGTTTATCTACGCGTTTGAGCAGCATCGCTAGCAGCAAACTGCCGATCAGCGTGATGCCAAATACCCACGGCAGATCGAGCCACGGACGTGACATATCGTCGTAATGGTTGGTGCGCAGATAGTGGATAAACAGCGCGTGAAAGCCATATATCGGCAGTGAATAGCGCGAAATCGTCGCCAGTATCGGCAGTGTGCGGCTGCTCAGCACATTCTTGAACAGCACCAGCAAGCTGATGGCGGCGATAAACACCAGCGGACCGCAGTAAAGATACCAGGTGTCGTTGAATGCGCCGTTGATTTTTAGCATCTGTTTGGTGCCGAGCGTAATGCCAATCCAGCAGGCGATAAAGCCCAATCCCGCCAGCCAGCTGATGCCGCGCTTATCGGTGTCCATGCAACCAATCGCCCGCCCCAGCAGCGCGTACAGCAGGTAGTAAATGCTGTCGCCGCTGACGTAAAGATTCACCGGCAACCAATGAAACGGCCCCAGCGACTGGCTCACGGTGTTGGGATTGGCCAGCACCGCCAGCACCACGACCAGCAATGCGACGTAGCGCGGCTGCACGCTTTTCACCTGAATCAATGGCGACAGCAGGTAGATGCCGATAATGGCGAAGAAAAACCACAGGTGATAGAACACCGGTTTTTGCAGCAGTTTTAGCAGCGAACGACCTTCGCTAATCGGCGTCAGCCAGGTGATGTAGGCCAGCGCCACCGCGCTGTAGAACAATAAACACAGTACGATGCGCAGCAGATGTCGCCCTTGCGCGCTGCGTTCGCCAAAGAACAGATAGCCTGAAATCATAAAGAACAGCGGCACACAGACGCGCGACGCGGAGTTGAGCAGGTTCGCCACATCCCAGCTAATACCCGTGACGGCCATCGGGCCGGTGATATACCAGGTGGTGGTGTGAATGACGATCACCATCAGGCAGGCAACCGCACGTAAGTTGTCGATCCAGTGTATTTTTTGCGACATGGCTTCCTCGTCGGCGATACGTCCGTGCGAAGAAGGGTAGTCACAGCGTGATGCGTCAACAACCTTTGGGACTGAAATTCGGATCACTCTGTTACGGGTGACACTGCCTGGTCGCAGCGTGAGAACAGCCCGACAATAGCCGTGGTGCTCTGGTCTGCACGCCGGCATTCTCACCCAAACGAATAAAGCGACCACGTTTCACCGTGGCCGCTTTGGCGAATAAAACGGATGAGCCTCAGGCGATAAATCGCGTCGCAACCGAGTGTGTGCTGAACAATGGATTAATCACGCATCCGGTGTTTGCCTGGCGGTGGCTTAATCGCGGACGAGGAACTTCTCGATTACCGCTTCGTTCGGCTCTACGCCCAGACCTGGCTCACTCGGTAACCAGGCGTATCCGTCGGCGATGCCCACCGGGTTTTTCGCCAGCGAGCGACTGATCTCACCCGGCTCCACGCAATACTCCATCACCAGCGCATTCTCAATCGCACACAGGAAATGCAGCGAGGCGGCGGTGTTGATGTCGGTGGTGAAGTTATGGTTACACACTTTACGGCCACGGCTGTGCGCGTAGCTGGCGATCTCCATCGCCTGAGTAAAGCCGGTGCGTGTCAGATCGATCTGCACGATGTCGATACCGCCTTCATCAATCAGGCGCTGGAAGCCAACCACCGAACACTCTTGCTCACCGGCGGCGATGTGCTGCTGGCAGGCGGCAGACACCTGGCCGTAACCGGCGTAGTTATCCGGGTGCAGCGGCTCTTCGATCCAGAACAGGTTGAGATGTTCATAACGCTGGCTGCGGCGCACGGTGGTCTTCGCATCCCAGACGTGGCCGACATCCAGCATCAGATCCACGCTGTCACCCATCGCGGTGCGCAGCGCTTCCAGATAGCGCAGATCCAGCGCTTCATCGGTGCCAAACGGCTCCCAGCCAAACTTCACGCCAGTGTGGCCAGTATCGATGGCGTGCTGCGCGCGCGCCACCGTCTCTTCGACGCTGTACTGGAACATGTTGGAGGAGTAAACGCGCATCTTGTCGCGCATTGCACCGCCCAGCAGTTCAACAATCGGTTTGCCCAGCGCTTTGCCTTTGATGTCCCACAGGGCGATATCAATGCCCGCCATCGCCTGCAGCACGGCACCGTTGCGTCCGTAATAGATGGTGGCTTTGTGCATCTTCTTCCACAAACGGCCGGTCTCCAGCGGGTTCTCGCCGATCAGCAGCGATTTCAGTCCGGTGACCATGGTGTGCGAATAGGGTGCTTCGATAATGGCTTTGGTGACATACGGGCTGCCATCCACTTCACCCCAACCGGTGATGCCCGCATCGGTGGTGATTTTGATAAGCAGTGCATCCTGCGAGCTATCGGTGCGCTGCTCAATAACCGGCAGACGCAGATAAAACGCTTCAACGTTGGTGATCTTCATCGTGGTTTTCCTGGTGTAAAGGCAATCAATAAAGCATCAGCCCACAGCGGCACGCTGCTGTCGGCGCTGCGTAATCAAGGTCTCGTAATCCACATCCAGTGCCTGAATGCGGATGTGGTTTTCAATTTCATCGGTCATCTGCGCGATATCGCCCTCGGCGAACACGTTGATCAGTCGCTGGTGCTCTTCAATGATGTCGCTCATCGATTTGCCCATGGTGGAGAGGCCAAAAATCACCGTCAGCTGGCGCGCAATTGACTCCCACAAATTGCTCAATACCGGGTTGTGGGCGAAGCTGCACAGCGTGCGATGGAAATCGGTGTCCGCCGAGGCAAAGCCATACACATCATCGTTTTGCATCATGGTTTGCATCTGTGCCACGCCCTGATACAGCAGAGTGAGCTGTTCAGCGCCGTTGCGTCCGGCTTCAATCGCACGGCGACAGGCCAATGTTTCCAGTGGGATGCGCACATCAATAATCTGCTCCAGCCGCTGATGGGAAATCTCCATCAAACGGATGCCTTTATACGGCTCGCTGGTGACGATGCCCTGGCTTTCAAGAATGCGCAGCGCTTCACGGATCGGCACGCGGCTCATGCCGAGTTTTGCCACCAGATCCGGTTCGGCAATACGGTCGCCGGGTAAAATCAATCCGCGCGAGGCGGCGCTGAGAATCGCATCGACGGCGTGATCGACCAGCGTGCGCGGACGCGCAGCTTGCCAGTTGCCGTCTGAAGCGGCTTCCTGCGCCAGCGGTGCGCTGCTTTTACGGCTTGGGGTGGATGATTTTCCTGCCATGGTGATTGTCCTGTTTATACCTGCCGGGTCACGAACTGACCAAAGCCGGGTTCAACCTGCATCTGGTCATCCTGGAATACCGTGACACCACGAATAAGTGTGCGCACCACTTTACCCTGACAGCGGATGCCTTCAAATGCGCTCCACTTGCCGAGTCCCTGGAATTTTTCCCCCTCCACGATCCAGCTCTGCTGCGCATCGATAAACACCAAGTCGGCATCGAAGCCGGGTGCAATAGCGCCTTTTTTGCCCCACAGCTGGAAGGCTTTAGCCGGGCCGCTGGCGGTCATGCGGGCAAATTCCGTAAGGGCCAGACCACGATCGATATGCGCCGCGCTGAAGAACATCGGGCTTAATGTCTCAACACCGGTTAGCCCCATACCGGCGTCCCAGATGCTGGCTTCACCGGCTTGTTTCTGTGCCGGGGTGTAGGGGCAGTGGTCAGAGGCGATCATGTCGACGTCGCCGCGCAGCAGCACCTGCCAGAGCGCATCCACCACCGGACGTGGGCGGATCGGCGGGCCACAGCGCGCATTCGGACCGATGCGTACCAGATCGTCTTCATCCAGAATCAGATAGTGCGGACAGGTTTCGAAACTGGCGCGCACCTTACTTTTGGCGGCGACGATGGTTTCGGCGGCACGCGCGGAGCTGACGTGCACGATGTGGCAGCGCGCGCCGGTCTCTTCCGCCACCGCCAAAACGCGACCCACGGCTTCGATTTCGGCGATTTCTGGCCCGGCCAGCGCATGCGCGCGGGTATCTTTGCGTCCAGCGCGGCGTAGTTCGCTGCCGGCACCGATCAGAATGTCGTGGTTCTCAGCGTGGACGCCAATCAAACCGTCAAAGGTGGCCAGTTCACGCATCGCACGCAGCAAGCCATCATCGTCGAGGCGCGGTAAGCCTTTCTCGTCAGTGGCTTCACCATTGGGCGCGCCGCTACACAGGAACGCTTTGAACGCCAGTGCGCCCGCCTGATCCAGCGCCGCTAACTCGTGCACATTGCGGCCATCCAGTCCGGCCCACATGGCGTAATCCACCGAGCAGTTGTCCGCCAGCCAGCGCTGCTTGGCGGTGAAGTTAGCGAGGCTGGTGGCGGGCGGCAGTGAGTGCGGCATCTCAACGATGGTGGTGACGCCGTGCGCAGCCGCACCACGCGTGCCTTCGCGCAGCTCCTGTTCAGGGAAATCGTGCGAGCCGGTGAAATGGGTATGCACATCAATCGCGCCGGGTACGATGATTAGCCCCTGCGCATCAATGATCTCATCGACGCCGTCAGCGAGGGCACCCGGCATCAGCAGGCCGCTGATTTTGCCATTCTCAATCAGCACATCGGCGGGCGCGGCGCGGGTTTCTGTCACTACCAGGCCGTTGATAATTAATTGTTTCATCACTCTGCTCCTGCTTGCGTCACCAGTGCGCGATAGGGCACGGGTTGAGAAGGATCCAGCCAGCCGATGTCGCTCAGCAGTTGGCTGAAGTGGTTAAATTCATCGGCTGGAATCAGGCCGCTGGGTGCGAAGACGTGGGATTGCTGATACGCGGCTAAACCGGTGATCAGCGCATCAAGCGGATAATCGGGGTAATAGCGTTGCACGCTCGCCGCCAGTGTTTCGGCGTCATGGGTGGCGATCCACGCCAGTGCCTGTTTGATGGCGCGTGAGAAGGCAGCAAACGCAGCGGCTTTCTCCGTGAGGACATCGGCGCGTGCAATATAGGCGCTCCACGGCACCTTGCCACACAGTGAGGCGAGGCTGCTGATGCTGCTTAATTGCCCGGCGGCAATCGCTGGTGCCAGCATATGCATGGCGTGCAGCGCGTAATCAGCTTCACCGTTAGCCACAGCCGCGAAGTCGCGGGCCTGATCGCCGCTACCGGCAATCAGCTCCACCTGATCCAGCAAACCGTGCTCTGCCAGCAGCCAGCGGAAGGTCAGCGTGGCGGTGCCGACATTACCGACATCCAGCACGCGTTTACCGCGCAAATCATTCAGCTGAAAATCGGGCTGAGTCTTTGCTGCCGCCAGAAACCACGGATTAGCGGCGACCGAGGCGCAAAAGCACTGCAACTCAGCGCCGTGCTGCTGGTAATGCTTCATCACCACCATCGGTCCGCCCAGCGTGAGATCCGCTTCGCGGTTGAGCACCGCAGGCACTTGTCCGCCCTGCACGGTGTGCCCGCCCGATGCGCTGGTGGTGAAGGTGACCTGCAACTGCTCGGCGGCGAACAAGCCGAGGCTGTCGGCCAAATAGTGGGCGCAGTAATAGATGCGGGATTCGCTGGCATCGCCCTGATTGAAGATTAACGTCTGCATCATCCGCGCACCTCCGTAACAAAACTGCCGTTGAGCGCAGCCATGTCGCTGACACCGCACCAGTGGCTGATAGCCGTGATCTCATTGATCCAGCCGGAGAGCAAATCGAACACCGCGCTTTCGCCACCGGCGACCAGGGCGCTGATGATCGGTCGCACACTGAGCGACAGCGATGCCCCCAGGCAGCGCGCCACTACCGCGTCACTGCCGCAGCGTACGCCGCCATCCAGCAGCAGCGGCAGACGAGTGACCGCCTGTAAATCGGCGAGCTGATCGACCGGTGTGGCCCAGCGCGCGCTTTGGCGCAGGCCAATATTCGAGGCGATGATGCCGCTCACACCGTGCTGTGCCGCCGGTGCCGCATCGTCATGATGCAAAATGCCTTTTAGCCACAGCGGCAGTTGACGCGCAGCGCAGTGTGCGGCCACCTCGTCAATTTCCTGCCAGCGCCACACCGGAAAGGCCGGCAAGGGTTCAACGCCTGGTTGCGTGCCGCCGACGGTGTGCCAGCCGCGCTGTTTGAGCGCTTCACCAATTGAGAAGCCGCCTGGCTGTAATCCCGGCACCGGATGCACCGGTGCCAGCACGGTGAGAACGATATTTTTGAATCCGGCTTGTGCAGCCTGATCGATCAAATCTTTGATACGCCCAACATCACCTGCCGCGCGTAGCTGAAGCCAGCAGCGGTCGTACTCCGCGCCAATCTGTTCCAGCGGCGTGACCGTCTCTTCGGAGATCACCAGCGGCAGTTGCAGACGTTTACAGGCGCGGGCAATCGGCAGCAATCCCTCTTCATGGAAGATGCGATCACCCGCAAAGGCACCGACGCCGAGCGGAGCAGACCAGCTTTGATTGAGGATGGTGGTCTGGGTGCTGATCGCCTCATTGCCCTGCAGTACACGCGGCAGCAAGCGAAAACGGCGCAGCGCCTGCTGGTTAGCATCCGGTTCGTCAGCGATCGCATCGGCGGGCTGCCCCTGCATATAGCGGAACAGCGCATCGCCAAGACGTTCACGCGCCGCAAGATCATGCATTGGCATGCTGGGCCTCCGTGGCATTTTCATGTTCGAGGAAGGTGGCAAAAGCCGGCGTTTTGGGATTCTGCAAAATCGCCGGTGGCCCTTCTTCAATCAGCGCCCCGTTCTGCAGGAACACCACGCGATCGGCCACGCCCGCCGCGAAGGCAATGTCATGGGTACTGATAATCATGGTAATGCCGGTTTGCGCCAGGCTGCGCATGGTCTGGTTCACTTCACGCACCAGCTCAGGGTCGAGCGCTGAGGTCGGCTCATCGAACAGCAGGATTTGCGGTTCTGCTGCCAGCGCACGGGCGATGCCGACACGCTGTTTCTGCCCGCCTGATAGCTCATGCGGCAGCGAGGCGGCGAAATCCTGTAATCCCACCATCTTCAGGGCACGCATTGCTTTAGCGCGGGCGATTTCGGGTTGGGCACCCTGCACGCGCAGCAGAATACTCATCACGTTTTCCAGCGCGGTGAGGTGATCGAACAGCGCGAAGTGCTGGAACACGATACCGATGCCGGATTTGGCGCGGTTAGCCGGCAGATGGCGGGCAGCCAGTGGGCGGCCGTTTTCATCGCTGCCCATAAAGTGGCCTTCGGTCTGAATGGTGCCGCTACTGCGTGGCGTCAGCGCCAGAATCGATTTCAGTAGGGTACTTTTACCGGAGCCGGAACGACCGAGCAGCACCACGACTTCGCCACGGCGTACAGTCAGCGACAGGGATTTCAGTACCGCTTTACCGGCGTATTCGACGCACAGGTTGTCCACTTCCAGCACCGGTGCGGCCGTTTGCGTATCCCAGCGACGTTTCGGCAACTGCATCGCCATCACGTCCGCTTCCGGTGGCAGTTTTGCCAACCGCGCACAGGCACGGCGGGCACGCTCATCAAGGTTATAAAACTTCTCCAGCCACCACTGACCGCCTGCCAGCAGCGTAGAGAGAATCAGGTAAATGCCGCCCGAAGCGACCAGCACCGGAATAAACAGGAAGTTCTGCGATACGATGGCCTGGCCACGCATCGTCAACTCATTCACACCCACTACAGAAGCCAGCGAAGTGGATTTCAGCAGGCCGACGGTTTCATTGCCCATGGTCGGCAGAATGGCGCGCAGTGCCTGCGGAATCACCACGTGGATCATCTCTTTGGTGCGCGAATAGCCAAAGGCCTGCGCTGCCATGCTCTGATCGCGATCGGTGGCCATAATGCCGCCGCGAATAATTTCGGCGCAGAAGGCGGTTTCGTTGATCATCAACGCCAACAGGGCGCTGGTGAACGGGCTGAAACGCAGGCCGAACTCTGGCAGTACGTTGTAGAGCAGAATCAGTTGCAGCAGCACCGGCGTGCCGCGCAGCAGATAGATGTACGTTTTCACCGGCACACGGATAAACCAGTGCTTTGAGGTGCTGGCCAACGCCAGGAAAAAGCCAATCAGGATGCCGCCCGCTAATGCGCCTACCAGCAGCTGAACAGCGATGACGGCCCCTTCCCACAGGTAAGGGAAGGTCAGGTACTTAAGAAAATCATCCAAGGCGTTATCTCCCTCAATGCGATCGCTTGGGTTGCCCGTGATGCAGCAACCCAATTGATCCGACTGAGTTTATGCATTAACCACGTGCAACAACCGGGCGTTCAGCCGCGCTGCCCTGACCCCAGTAATCCAGCAATTTCTTCTGCGCACCGCTCTCCTGAATCACCTTCATTGCATCCATCACTGCACTGCGCAGCGTGGTGTTGTCTTTGGCGATGGGGAAGCCAACCATGATCGGCAGGTCAACGGTAAAGCCGCTTTCCAGCGTTTTGTCAGCTTTGGCGATGGCGATGGCGGATCCGGCTTCATTCAGATAGATGTCGGCGCGACCGCTTTTCACCGCCTGAATACTGTTGTCAGTGTTCTGCACCATCAGCATGCTGACTTCTGGCTTACCAGCGGCGGTGCATTTGGCGCTCTGCTCGGGCACTAACTTGTTGACTTCGTAAGAACCGGCAGCGGCGGCCACGGTTTTGCCGCACAGGTCATCCACGGTGGTGATTTTCTTTGGATTGCCCTTCGCCAGAATCGAGCCATCCTGCACCTGCATGGAGGCGACAAAAGCGATCTGCTTCAGACGTTCATCGGTGACATACAGCATCGGACCGATATCGGCACGACCGCTGGAGATGGAGGTCAGCAGCACGTTGAACGAACCGGTCTGATAACTGTGTTTTGCCCCAAGGCAGCTGCTGATACGTTCGAACAGCGAAGGATCGAGACCTTCAATAATGCTTGGGTCTTTTTCGGAAGGGGCTTCGAAGCCTTTGGTGTAGCCACCCAGGCCTACCACCAGATCTTTGCCTTTGAGTGACGGGTATTTGGTCTGCAGCGCCTTGCACTGCGCCATCGCCGCAAAATCGCTGGCGGTTGGCGTAATCGGGTCGGTGCTGGCGGCATGGGCGCTGGAAAGGCCCGCTAACAGCGTGCCGGTGATGCCAGAGATCAGTAATGCGATGCGTGCAAATTTCATAATAAGGTTCCCCTGGTGCTGGTGAATGTGTAAGCGATGACCTTGTGTTTTATGAACGTCTTACGGCTTTTATCGGTACTGCGACTTCAATAACCTCTTGCAACATCAACCTGGTTGCGCAGCGGATGGCCACTGCGGAAACGCACCAGGTTATCGATAAACACCTCAAGGCAGCCCTCAAGGTAGGCACTGTGATCGTCCAGACTGCAGTGCGGTGTCATCACCACGCCCGGCGTGCTCCACAGCGCATCGTCTACTGGCAGCGGCTCTTGCGGATAAACATCCAGAACCGCACCGGCCAGTTCACCGGCGCACAGTTTTTCGCGCATCGCGGTGTAGTCGAACACGGCGGCACGGCCGACAATCACGATGCCGGCGCGGGCAGGCAGCAGATCGAGACGGCGACGGTCAAACAACTTGTCTGTCTGGGGCGTGAGCGGCAGCGTTGAGACCAGGACATCCACCTGCGGCAGAACATCGTCCATCGCATCAATGCGAATACAACGCGCCACGTCGGCATCACACTGGCCGCTGCGCGTCACACCAATCACACGGTAGCCCTGCGCGGTCAGCCGTTTCGCCGCTGCGGCACCGATACCGCCGACGCCGAGCAGCAAGACCGTTTTGCCATGCACGCAGCCGCCGAAGGTGGGGCGCCACAGGCGCTGAGCCTGATCCTGCAGAAAACCCGGAATGCCAAAGTTGAACATCAACGCCGCCATCAGAATGAACTCGGCGCCTTTATCGCCGTGCACGCCGGACGCATTGGTCAGCGTCACGCCCTCCGGCAGATGTGCCAGCCACTGCTCGACGCCGGCGGACATCACCTGCACCCAGCCGAGACGTGGTGCGCTGAAGGTATCGAGCGCCAGCTTGCGTCCGCTCCACAAAATGTCGCTGGTGGCGAGGAAATCTGCGGTATGCGCGGCCTGGCTGTTTTCGCTCAGGGTAAAGTGACCGCGCAGTTGCGCATGGGCATCCAACAGCTGTTGCAGGTGCTGCGGGGTCAGATGTAATGCCTGCGGGGCGCTGGCGTCGTTTTCGATATGAATATGCATCAGCGCATCGCCGTGACTTCCATCTCGACCAGCAGGTCAGGATGGTTGAGTTGAATACCGACGGTGGCGCGCGCCGGGAAGGGGAACTGGAAGAACTCGCTATACGCCGCGTTCATCTCACTGAAGGTGCTGAGGTCGGTGAGATAGATCGTCACGCGCACCACGTTATCGAAGGTCATCTGCGCTTCGCTCAATAGATCGCCGACGTTTTTCAATACCTGGCGCGTCTGGCTGGCGATGTCATTGCCCTTGATCTCACCGCTGTAGGGGTCAATCGCCACCTGGCCGGAGATAAACAGCATCGGTTCGTGCAGTACGGCGGCGGAAAGCGGAGCCGGGCCCATTGGGCGGTCACTGGCATTCATTCCTGGATAAGCAATCGCGGTCTTCATGGTGAAATTCCAAGCAAAACTGTTTCACCGCAATTTCGTATACGATTATACAAGTGTCAATGCGCGATTTTTGACCATCGGGTCGAAAAGGTGATGCCTGTCACGTAATAGGATTTGATTTTAGCGTGGTTAATTTTATGAAAAATAAGGGTTAAGTGAGGGTGTGACGCGCTCGCGGAGGTGTTGGATTGAATCGTATACGATTTTCTTATCTCAAGGTTTTAGCCGGTTAAACCGTGGCAAAACCACTCCCCGGCGCGCCAGGATTTCCGGCTGCACAATCCGCGGTCAAAGGGTATACTGTCGCACTCTTTTTTAATCGACCCTTATCGCGTACTCAACATGCAAAAGTTTGATACCAAGACCTTTCAGGGCCTGATCCTGACCTTGCAGGATTACTGGGCGCGTCAGGGCTGCACCATCGTCCAGCCGCTGGACATGGAAGTGGGCGCTGGCACTTCACACCCAATGACCTGCCTGCGCGCCATTGGCCCAGAGCCGATGGCTACCGCCTATGTGCAGCCTTCACGCCGTCCTACCGATGGTCGCTACGGTGAAAACCCGAACCGTTTACAGCACTACTATCAGTTCCAGGTGATGATCAAACCTAACCCGGACAATCTGCAGGAGCTGTATCTGGGTTCACTGCAAGAGCTGGGCCTGGATCCGACCGTACACGATATTCGCTTCGTGGAAGATAACTGGGAAAACCCAACGCTGGGTGCCTGGGGACTGGGTTGGGAAGTGTGGCTCAACGGCATGGAAGTGACGCAGTTCACTTACTTCCAGCAGGTGGGCGGCATGGAGTGTAAGCCAGTGACGGGTGAGATCACTTACGGACTTGAGCGCCTGGCGATGTATATCCAGGGCGTCGACAGTGTTTACGATCTGGTGTGGAGCGACGGCCCATTTGGCCAAACCACCTACGGTGAAGTGTTCCACCAGAACGAAGTGGAACAGTCGACCTACAACTTTGAGTACGCGGATGTGGACTTCCTGTTCTCCTGCTTCGAGCAGTATGAGAAAGAAGCGCAACAGCTGCTGGCGCTGGAAAAACCCCTGCCGTTGCCAGCTTATGAGCGCATCCTGAAAGCGGCACACAGCTTTAACCTGCTGGATGCACGCAAGGCGATCTCGGTAACCGAGCGTCAGCGCTATATCCTGCGTATCCGCACCCTGACGAAAGCCGTGGCGGAAGCCTATTACGCGTCTCGTGAGGCGCTCGGTTTCCCCATGTGCAATAAAAACAAGTAAGAGGCAGCCATGACCGATAAAACTTTCCTGGTGGAAATTGGCACCGAAGAGTTGCCTCCGAAAGCCCTGCGTAGCCTGGCAGAAGCCTTTGCTGCGCACTTTACCGCAGAACTGGACAGCGCCGGTTTAGCACATGGCGAGGTGAGCTGGTTTGCCTCTCCACGCCGTCTGGCGCTGAAGGTGGCCCAATTGGCCACAGCGCAGGCCGATCGTGAAGTGGAAAAACGTGGCCCAGCGATTGCTGCTGCGTTTGATGCCGATGGCAATGCCACCAAAGCAGCCGAAGGTTGGGCGCGCGGTAACGGCATCACCGTGGATCAGGCTGAGCGTCTGAGCACGGATAAAGGCGAATGGCTGGTGCATCGCGCTTCAGTGAAAGGCGAGAGTGCTCAGGCACTGCTGCCCGCGATGGTGGCAACCGCACTAAGCAAGCTGCCGATTCCAAAACTGATGCGCTGGGGCGCAAGCGACGTGCAGTTTGTCCGTCCGGTACATACTGTGACGCTGCTGTTGGGCGATGAGCTGATCCCGGCGACGATTCTCGGTATTCAGTCCGATCGCGTGATTCGCGGCCACCGCTTTATGGGCGAGTCAGAGTTCACACTCGACAACGCCGATCAGTATCCGCAATTGCTGCTGGAGCGCGGCAAAGTGGTGGCTGATTTTGCGACCCGTAAAGCCAAAATCAAAGCCGATGCGGAAGCGGCGGCGCAGCAGTTGGGCGGTATCGCCGATCTGAGCGACAGCTTGCTGGAAGAAGTGGCCTCGCTGGTGGAGTGGCCAGTGGTGCTCACCGCGAAATTCGAAGAGAAGTTCCTCGCGGTGCCTGCTGAAGCGCTGGTTTACACCATGAAGGGTGACCAGAAGTACTTCCCGGTGTACTCCGCTGACGGTAAATTGCTGCCAAACTTTATCTTCGTCACCAACATCGAATCCAAAGACCCGCAGCAAATCATCTCCGGTAACGAAAAGGTCGTGCGCCCGCGTCTGGCCGATGCCGAGTTCTTCTTCAACACTGACCGTAAAAAGCGTCTTGAAGATAACCTGCCGCGTCTCGAGACCGTACTGTTCCAGAAAGAGCTGGGTACGCTGCGTGATAAAACGGACCGCATTCAGGCGCTGGCGGGCTGGATTGCCGCTCAGATTGGTGCCGATGTGAACCACGCCACCCGCGCGGGCCTGCTGTCGAAGTGTGACCTGATGACCAACATGGTCTTCGAGTTCACCGATACGCAGGGCGTGATGGGCATGCACTATGCACGTCATGATGGCGAAGCCGAAGATGTCGCGGTGGCGCTGAACGAGCAGTATCAGCCGCGCTTTGCCGGTGATGCACTGCCATCGAACCTCGTGGCTTGTGCTGTCGCGATTGCCGACAAGATGGATACCCTTGCGGGCATCTTCGGCATTGGTCAGCATCCAAAAGGCGATAAAGACCCGTTCGCACTGCGCCGTGCTGCGCTGGGCGTGCTGCGTATTATCGTTGAGAAGAACCTGCCACTCGATCTGCAAACGCTGACCGAAGAAGCGGTGCGTCTCTACGGCAGCAAGCTGAGCAACGGCAAAGTGGTGGATGAAGTGATCGACTTCATGCTGGGTCGTTTCCGTACCTGGTATCAGGAAGAGGGCCACAGCGTCGACACCATTCAGGCCGTGCTGGCACGTCGTCCAACCCGCCCGGCGGACTTCGATGCGCGCATGAAAGCGGTTTCCCATTTCCGTACGCTGGAAGCGGCATCGTCGCTGGCTGCGGCCAACAAGCGTGTGTCCAACATCCTGGCGAAAGCCACCGAAACCCTCAACGACAGCGTGCAGGCATCGTTGCTGAAAGAGAACGCCGAGATCCAGCTGGCGACTTTCGTGACGGCACTAGGCGACAAGTTGCAGCCGTACTTCGCGGAAGGCCGTTATCAGGATGCGCTGGTGGAACTGGCGCAGCTGCGCGAAGCGGTCGATAACTTCTTCGACAACGTGATGGTTAACGCCGATGAAGCGGAAGTGCGTATTAACCGCCTGACACTGCTGGCGCAACTGCGCGCACTGTTCCTGCAGGTCGCGGATATCTCTCTGCTGCAGTAAGCGATGTGTTGAAGTGAACCGAAGGGACGAGAAATCGTCCCTTTTTGTTTTTAAAATTCGGCGCTGACTTCCTGGGAGTGGTGCAAGATGCACCCAATAAAGATCTCATCAACCTCAGCACGGTAAATCACAATGTGCTGACCGAAGGAAAGTGAATAGATTTGATAACCTAAATCAGGCCGTTTTCGCCCTAAATCGAACAGGGCAATTTTATCGAAGAGCTGGGAAAATTTAAGGTTGTAAGCGTCTGCGAGTTGCTCCCCAAAATTCCAGTATCCGTAAATCCAGATTTTCATCAAATCGGCATCAGCTTCCGGTTTTATCGTGATCATCCTTTTCATAAATGCCCACCCTGGCTTTTGCTCGTCTCAGAAAATCTTCATGGTCCCACTCTTTACCAGGACCGCTCTCGAATCCTTGTCTTACCAATTCTTTTAGCGCCTCCAGCTTCGACGCCGCCTGCTTCTCACGCAGTAAACGCAGCGAGTCGCGCACCACCTCGCTTTGAGTACGGTAATCACCGGAAGCCACCAGAGATTCAACAAACTCGCGCAGTTCATCACCTAAATCGATTGTCATGGTACGTGCCATCATCGTGCCCCAATGTAAGAAATATTCTTACATCCTGGCACATTTTTGAGCAATGCGGAATCGGCGTTGCAGCGCAGTTACAGCGACAACTGCGAAGCAACGCGAAGGATTAAGCGCTGGTGTCGAACAGGCGGGCATCGCGCAGCAGGTGATCGTTGCCACGACGGCGGGTGAAACCGCTGCGGTCGAAGAATTCCAGAATCTGTACCGCGATTTTACGCCCGGTACCGAGCTGATTGCGGAAATCGGCGGCGCTGGTGCTGCCACCGTTGGCGTCACGCTGGCGAATCAGATCGGCGAAGATCTGGATCTGGTCACTGCGGTAATAGCGATCGCGCACGATCGCCGTGATATGACCGAGACGCGCGGCGGAGAGCAGCAGGCTGCGAATGGTTTCTTCATCTTGCTGGGTGGCCAGTGCGATATCGCGTACCCATAGCGGCTGGTCACCAAACAGCGGACCAACCTGCTGCCACAGTGCTTCTTCCTTGGGATTGAAGCGCGGTTCGAAATCCGGCAAATGCAACCAGCCTTGCCGGTGCTGCAACTGGCCTTGTGAAAGCAGCCGATCGATCAATGCGATAACCTGTTCCGGCGGCTGGTGGGGGAGAGCCACGCGACGCAAGCGATCGCGACCAATGCCCGGCACTTCAGGGTGCTGCTGATGAAACGCGGTGAGCGCTTCCAGCAGTCGCTGCTGCCAGTCATTGGCCTGTTCCACAGCCATGATGGCGCTGCCGAGTCGCACGGGCGCCACCTTGTCCAGCAGGTTGTTGAGTGCATCGTCACTCAGCTGGCGTGCCCAACTCAGCTCGGCCATGTCGATGGGTTGCTGAGCCAGGTGCGACTGCAGACTCTCTTCATCGGCTTCCGCCGCCGCCAGCTGTTGCAGCCAGTCAAGATAATCAGGATGGCGCTTGCCGCGTTTCTTGCTGTTCAGCAGCAGCACTCGTCCGCCACCGAGCGTGAGTTGTGCATTGCTGTCGCGGATAATCAGCCGATCGTTTTCCGCCAGCCACAGCGGCTCGTTGAGCACCAGCTCCGCCAGTTCGCCCGCAATCAGGTTAAGTCGGCCAGTCACATGACTGGCGGCATGGTGAAGATGTACCGGCTGCGAGGGATTTCTTAACGGCTGTAGCAAACGCAGCGCCACGATCAGTCGCTGGGTGCCCGAAGGTTGCGGTTGTGCCAGCAGCCAGTCACCGCGCGCAATCTGGTCTTTCTCCACATCGCCGACGATATTCAGCGCGATACGTTCTCCAGCCTGCGCACGCGTTACCGACTGATTCTGCGCATGCAGCGAACGCACGCGCACGGGCAAATTGAGGCGGCTGAGCCACAACGTATCACCCACGCTGACTTCACCCGCCAGGGCGGTGCCGGTGACCACTAATCCGCTGCCTTTGAGGGTAAACGCGCGGTCAATGGCGAGGCGGAAGCGGCGACCCATATCGACATCCGGTGCGCGTAGTTCACTCAAGTGCTGGCGCAGCGCGTCGATGCCTTGCTGGGTGGTACTGCTGGTGACAAATTGCGGTACTGCCAGCCAGCCCAGTTGCTGCGTCAACTCCGCCACCTGATGCTGCACTTCAGCGATACGGACGGCGTCGACGCGATCCGCTTTGGTCAACGCCACGCTAAGCGGGGGTTGCCCGACCAGGCTTAGCAGTTGCAGATGCTCACGCGTTTGCGGCATCACACCGTCGTCGCACGCTACCACCAGCAGTGCATGATGAATACCGCCGATGCCCGCCAGCATATTGGCGAGGAATTTCTCGTGTCCTGGCACATCGATAAAGCCCACAACGCGGCCATCCGGTTGCGGCCAGTAGGCATAGCCAAGATCGATGGTCATGCCGCGCCGTTTCTCCTCAGGCAGGCGATCGGCATCGACACCGGTTAACGCCTGTAGCAGTGCGGTTTTACCGTGATCGACGTGTCCAGCGGTGGCGATAATCATGTGGTTAAGGTCCGTATCAGCGCCGCTTCATCTTCAAGGCAGCGTAAATCCAGCCACAGTCTTCCTTCCTGGATGCGGCCAATCACCGGTTGTGATAATGCACGCCAGCGCTGCGCCAGTGCATCCAGCGAGCTGCCGTGAGATTCACGTGGGCTAAACGTGATGGCAAAACTCGGTAAGCGTTCAACGGGTAATGAACCGCTGCCGATTTGCGACGAGCAGGCGGCGATATTAAGGGAAAAATCAGCGCCATAGGCGTGTTCCAGCGCAGGCATCAGCCGTTCGGCCTGCTGCAAAATCTCGTGTGACGATCGCGTCAACAAGCGCAGGGTGGGCAGCGCTTCGCGCAATGTTTCCGGCTGGCGATAAAGCTGCAAAGTGGCTTCCAGCGCAGCCAGCGTCATTTTATCCACGCGCAAAGCACGCTTGAGCGGATGCTGTTGCAGCCGATCGATAAGCGCCTGTTTGCCGACGATAATCCCCGCTTGCGGGCCGCCCAGCAGTTTATCGCCGGAAAAACTCACCAGATCCACACCGGCGGCAATCAGCTGTTGCGGCATCGGCTCGGCGGGCAAATTAAAAGCGGTCATGTCGATGAGCGAACCGCTGCCTAAATCAGTGATCACCGGCAGCTGATGTTGCGCCGCCAACGCCACCAGCTCGGCTTCCGCTACCGCATGGGTGAAGCCCTGAATCTGGTAGTTGCTGGTATGCACCTTCATCAACAAACCGGTGTTGTCGCTGATGCCAGCACGATAATCTTTCAGATGGGTACGATTAGTGGTGCCGACTTCAACCAGCTGGCAGCCCGCCTGGCGCATCACATCGGGGATGCGGAATGCGCCGCCGATTTCGACCAGCTCACCGCGTGAGACAATCACTTCGCGACCTGGCGCCAGTGCTGCCAGCATCAGCAACACGGCGGCGGCATTGTTATTCACAATACAGGCCGCTTCAGCCCCCGTCAGTTCACACAGCAGCGCACTCACCGCACGATCGCGATGGCCACGTGACGCATCATCCAGCGCATATTCCAGCGTGACCGGCTGGCGCAAGCAGGCAGTGACCGCCTCAATCGCGCGCGTGCTTAACTGCGCACGGCCCAGGTTGGTGTGCAGCACCGTGCCGGTGAGATTGAACACCGGACGCAGCGCGCTTTGTTGCTGCTGTTGCGCGCGGCGCTGCGCTTCCTCTGGCCAGTTAAGATGCCAGCCGGGTAAAGTTTGATGCTGTTGAATATGCGTGCGTGCTTCTTGCTGCATGGCGCGCAGCTGGCGGGTGGTAAACGCGGTGCCCGTCTGCAGCAGCAGCGGCTGCATCGCGGGATCGCGCAGCAGGCTGTCGATAGCAGGCAGTTGTGAATACAGTGTTTTCATCGGGTGGCTTAGCTTAGCTGGAAGGCGGAACGGTGCGGGCAAAACTCTCCCGCGCAAACAACGTATCGGCCAGCTTGATCAATGCCGGGCGGTTCACGCACCAGTTAGGCAGCACCCGGCGGAAGTTGAGATAACCAATCATGCAGCCAGTGGCGATGTCGGCCAGATTGAGCGTACCGCTGTTCAAGAGTTCACCCTGGGCCGCCGCCGTTTCCAGCGCATCCAACCCACGCAAAATTTTCTCGCGATTACGCATTAGCACTTCTTCGGATTGTTGATCGCCGGGGCGCATCTGTTCGCGCACAATCATCACGGCGGCATCGTTGATGCCATCGGCGAGCTTTTCCAGCTGACGTACCTGCAGAGCGAGCAGGGCGTCATCCGGCAACAGAGCAGGGGCATCACCGCGTAGCTCAATGACCTGGGCGATAATCGAAGAATCAAACCAGGTGAGATGGTTATCGTCTACCAGTGCAGGCACTTTGCCCAGCGGGTTATAGTGCGGCACGTGGCTGTCTTCCACCCAAGGCGACTGGTTAACAAATTCGAACACCAGGCCTTTTTCCAACAGGATCACTGAAATTTTGCGGACAAAAGGGCTGGTGTAGCTGCCAATCAGTTTCATCAGGTGTTTCCTTTGCGACAGAGATAGGTACACAAATTGTAGCGGCGCGATTTATTACACGTTGTTGTCTGGCTCAAAAACAGCGCGATAAATCGTGCCGCGACAGTTCGTAGGAAAGCGGCAATTTGCTCAATCCCCAGGAAACATAAATGGATTCAGGCTGCTGCGCGCAAAGCCTTCCTGCTCCATACGCGCATCCAGCACCAGTGAGGCCAGGTCATCGGCCACCGGTTCCACCGCCGGATCCTTCTCCTGATACAACATCTTCAGATAGGTGCCGCAGTCACCACAGCTTTCGGCTTTCACTGCGGCTCTTTCGCTGTCGAGTGACCAATAGTGCAGGTCGCGCGTTTGCTCGCAGTTGGAGCACTTACTGCGCACCACATACCATTCACTTTCACACAGATTACAGTGTAGATAACGCAGCCCCTGCTGGCCCACATCCATATGCACCACGCTGGTCACCGGCACGCTGGCGCACACCGGGCAGAACTGGCGATGCTCGCCGTATTCTGCGCGGGCTTTGCCTGGGATCAGCGCTGCCATCTGCGCCCAATAGATCGAAAGCGCTGCCCAAATAAACGGGGCTTTATCGCTGCTGACCTGCGCAAAATCACCCTCCAGTAGCGCACTGGCCAGGCCTTCCAGCTCGGAAGAGGAGGCTTTTTCCAGGTTCTCCAGCACCGCCAATGCCTGGCCGCTCATCTCGGGCTTCAGCTCGGCAATCAGCGAATGCAGCAGACGCTGCCAGTGGGCATCGCGGGGATAGGTGTGAATATCGAGCGGCGGCTTGCCCTGTTCGGCGCTTTCGGCCAAACGCTGGCGCAAATCGAGTTGCAGCGGATGATCGTACAGCACGATGTCTTGCGCCTGCGCGATCACGGCAGCAAAGCGCAGATAATCGCCCAGCGGATTCTTCGCTGCCAGCTCACGTAAACGCGCTGCACGGCGGCTGTACAGATTTTTCAGCCGAGGGAAAAGCAGCGGCGGAACCTGTTCCGCCGTGTTTTTTTCGCCTTTCTCCAGCTGGTCCTGCGGGATAATGCGAATACTCATCAGGGACGTTTTTCCTGTTGTGTTTGGCGTTGGCGCTGCTCACGATACCAGCGTGGATGATGTTTCTTTGCCCACGCGGCCGGCACCCAGCCCTCAACCATGGCGGTAATGGTACCTTTGACCCACAGGGCCGCATAAATGTGCACCATAATCACCACGATCAATGCCACAGCTGAGACCGAATGCACCACCAAAGCGGCGCGAATCAGCGGAATCGCAAAGGCGCCTGCAAAGTAAGGACGCCAGATAACCACTCCGCTCGCCAGCAGCAAGACTAAGCTGATGATAGCAGCCCAGAACACACACTTCTGCCCGAAGTTGTATTTGCCGGTATCACCCACCTCTTCATTGCGTACGATCTTATTGATGTTTTTCGCCCAGAGCAGGTCTTCGCGATTGATCAGATTCTGTTTCCAGTAGCGCAAAAACATGATCAGAAAAGCAGCAAACATCACCACGCCGACAAAGGGATGTAGGATGCGCGCCAGTTGTGGCGTGCCCAAAACGTGCATCAGCCAGTTAAAGGAGGGAAAGAAGAAACCCAGCCCGCTCAGGGCTGCCAGAACAAAACAGAACGCTACAATCCAGTGATTGATGCGTTCCGGTGCGCTGTAGCGCACCAGACGATCGCGCTTTTTCATCATTCGCGCTCCTCTTTTTCGTGCAGGTTCTCGTCCTCATCCTCTTCCACCCGGTTCGGCCCGACGCCGACATAGTGGAATACCGAGGCAGCGAAGGTGGCGGCGAAACCGATGGCCGCCAGCGGTTTCCAGATACCTTTCCAGAAGGTGACCGCCGGACTGATGCTCGGGTTTTCTGGCAAACCATGATACAGCTGCGGTTTATCAGCATGATGCAGCACGTACATGACATGCGTGCCGCCGACGCCTTCCGGATCGTACAAGCCCGCATTGTCATAGCCGCGCGTATTCAGCTCCGCCACGCGTTCTGCCGCCAGCGCCTGCATATCGGTTTTACTGCCGAAATGAATCGCGCCGGTCGGGCAGGTTTTGACGCACGCCGGTTCCTGGCCAACATTGACACGATCGACACACAGCGTGCATTTATACACGCGGTTGTCGTCTTTATTCAGGCGCGGCACGTCGAACGGACAGCCGGCAATGCAGTAGCCGCAGCCAATGCACTGCTCGGACTGAAAATCGACGATGCCGTTGGCGTACTGAATAATCGCACCTTCGGACGGACAGGCTTTTAGGCAGCCGGGATCGGCGCAGTGCATGCACCCATCCTTGCGGATAAGCCACTCTAACTTGCCATTCTCCTCCACTTCTGAGAAGCGCATCACCGTCCAGGATTTGGCGGTCAGATCCGCTGGGTTGTCATACACCCCAACGTTATGCCCAACCTCATCGCGGATGTCGTTCCACTCTGAACACGCCACCTGGCAGGCTTTGCAACCGATGCAGGTGGTGACGTCGATCAGCTTCGCCACCTCCTGCTGATGATTACGCGCCTGCGGGGCAGGCGTGAAACCATTGGTGGCGGAGCGGCGGATAATGTCTTGTGATTGATAAGCCATCTACGTTCTCCTACACCTTCTCAACGTTAACCAGGAACGCCTTAAACTCGGGCGTTTGCGTGTTGGCATCACCGACAAACGGCGTCAGGGTATTGGCGATAAAGCCTTTCTTCGCAATGCCTTGATAGCCCCAGTGAATCGGAATGCCGACGGTATCGACGGTTTTGCCATCCACATCAAGTGGGCGCAGGCGTTTGGTGACCACCGCTTTGGCTTTGATGTAACCGCGATTGGAGCTCACTTTCACCGTATCGCCCTGCACGATGCCCAGCTTGTTGGCCAGCTTCTCACCAATCTCCACAAACTGCTCCGGCTGCGCGATGGCATTGAGTAACGCGTGTTTGGTCCAGTAGTGGAAATGCTCGGTGAGACGATACGTGGTGCCGACATACGGGAAGTGCTCGGCTTTACCCATCGCCGCCAGATCGTCTTTGAACACGCGTGCTGCCGGGTTCGAAATGACGTTCGGATGCAGTGGATTCGTGCCGAGTGGCGTTTCAAACGGCTCGTAGTGTTCCGGGAACGGACCTTCAGCCATTTTGTCGAGCGCGAACAGGCGGCCCATGCCTTCTGGCTGCATGATAAACGGCCCCACATTGCTACCCGGTGCGGCGGCGCTGTAGTCCGGAATATCCATGCCGCCCCATTTACTGCCATCCCACTTGAGGATTTGCCGTTTCGGATCCCACGGATTGCCCTGTGGATCGGCCGATGCGCGGTTGTAGAGGATGCGACGGTTGAGCGGCCATGCCCAACTCCAGTTCAGCGTATTGCCCAATCCACTCGGATCGGTGTTATCACGCCGCGCCATCTGGTTGCCATCTGGCGTCCAGCTGCCCGCAAAAATCCAGCAGCCGCTGCTGGTGCTGCCGTCATCTTTCAACTGCGCAAAGCTGCTGAGCTGCTGGCCTTTTTTCACCAGCAACGTGCCTTTGTCATCGAACACATCCGCCAGCGCTTTGCCGTTGCTCTCCATCGCCACTTCTTCCGAAGCCGGGTTATCAGGCGTCTGGTAGTTCCACGTCATGTTCAGCACCTGTTCGGGCAAGGCACCGCCCTCACTGGCGTACATTTTTCGCAGACGGCTGTAAATGCCGGAGAGAATTTCGCCATCGTTCAGCGCTTCGCCTGGCGCATCCTGACCTTTGAAGTGCCACTGCAGCCAGCGTCCGGAGTTGACGATGGAGCCATTCTCTTCCGCGAAGCAGGTGGAGGGCAGGCGGAACACTTCGGTCTGAATCTTCGCCGGATCGACATCGTTAAACTCACCGTGGTTTTGCCAGAAGGTCGAGGTTTCGGTGTTGAGCGGGTCGATGGTCACCAGGAACTTGAGCTTCGACAGTGAATCGATCACTTTGCGTTTGTTCGGGAATGAGGCCACCGGGTTAAAGCCCTGGCAAAGATAGCCATTCACTTTGCCCTGCGACATCATCTCGAAGTACTGCAAAACGTCGTAGCCTTTGTCCCACTTCGGCAACCAGTCGAATCCCCAGCTGTTCTCTGCTTGCGCTTTGTCTCCAAAAAAGGCCTTCATCATGCTGACAAAGAATTTCGGGTAGTTACCCCAGTAGTTCACCTGGCCGGGTAGCGTCGGTTTCGGCGTGTTGGCCGCGAGATAGCTTTGCAGATCGGTCTGTTTCTCCGACGGCAATGTCATATAACCTGGCAAACTTTGCGACAGCAGGCCGAGATCGGTGAGCCCCTGAATGTTGGAGTGACCGCGCAGGGCGTTGACGCCGCCGCCGGCCATGCCCATGTTGCCGAGCAGCAGCTGGATCATCGCCATAGTGCGGATGTTTTGCGCACCGACAGAATGCTGTGTCCAGCCGAGCGCATACAGGAATGAGGTGGTGCGATCGCGCGCGCTGGTCTCACCGATCAGCTCGCAGACGTGCAGGAAGTCCTCTTTCGGCGTGCCGCAGATGCGTGACACCATTTCTGGTGTGTAGCGGCTGACGTGCTGTTTCAGCAGATTCCACACACAGCGTGGATGTTGCAGGCTGTCATCACGTTTGGCAAAGCCGTCATCGCCCAGCTCATAGTTCCAGCTGGTTTTGTCATACTTGCGATTGGCTTCGTCGTAGCCGCTGAACAGGCCGTCATCAAAATGATAGTCTTCGCGCACTATCAGGCTGGCGTTGGTGTACGCCTGCACATATTCATGCTGAATTTTGTCATTTTGCAGCAGCCACAGCAGCACGCCCGACAGGAAAGCAATGTCGGTGCCGGAACGAATCGGCGTGTAAAAGTCTGCCACCGATGCCGTACGCGTGAAGCGAGGATCGATAACAATCAATTTGGCTTTGTTGTGAATCTTGGCTTCCATCGCCCAGCGGAATCCCACAGGATGCGCTTCAGCGGCGTTGCCACCCATCACAACGATCAGATTGGCATTACGGATGTCGACCCAGTGGTTGGTCATCGCACCGCGACCAAATGTTGGAGCAAGACTTGCTACCGTTGGTCCGTGTCAAACGCGTGCCTGGTTGTCGACCGCTAACATGCCGAGCGATCGGGTAAATTTTTGGGTTAAATAGCCAGTTTCATTGCTGGATGCGGATGCACACAGCATGCCTGATGAGAGCCAGCGGTTGACGGTAACACCTGCGGCGTTTTGCGCGATAAAGTTGGCGTCGCGGTCGGCTTTCAGCAGTTTCGCGATACGGTCAAAGGCATCGTCCCAGCTGATGCGCTGCCATTTATCGGAGCCTGGCGCGCGGTATTCGGGGTAGTGCAGGCGGCTTTCACTGTGGACAAAATCCAGCAGGCCAGCGCCTTTGGGGCACAATGCACCACGACTCACCGGATGATCCGGATCGCCTTCAATGTGGAAAATGGTCTCTTTGGCGTTTTTCGCGCCGTCACCGAGGCTATACATTAATAAGCCACAGCCCACTGAGCAGTAAGTGCAGGTGTTGCGGGTTTCGCGGGCACGCAGCAGCTTGTACTGTCGCGTTTCCGCCAGCGCCACCTCTGGCGTAAAGCCGAGGAGTGCTGCCGATGTCCCTGCCATACCGCCAGCACAGATTTTGAAGAATTTTCTTCGGCTGACGTTCATGAATAATCCTTGAGTCGACATTGCTACAATTTGCCTGCGTCGTACAAATGGTCGCTATATGACCTTCACCCATTCGTTTCTGTCGCTTACGGGTGTAAGCTCCCGGTTTGAAGGGGCTTGCTGCCTTGCCACCATCCGCATGACGGGCAAAAATTTTTTGTGATGCGTTGGGCCGAGATTCACAATGACCCAACTAACAGTGTGAGAATAGCAGTAGAATAATACCACTGCTTTAATAGGGTTGTTGTCCGAGGCGAGCAAAGTGAAAGTCAAAGCACAGGAAAGTCATCAGAGTGTGATTGAGATCTCAGGCGCAGTGCAGGCGCCGGTACGTCAGCGGCGTGATATCAGCACGTCTGAAACCGACTGGCTGGCACAAGAGGTGCCGATCGCGCTGGTGTATAACGGCATTTCCCATGTGGTGATGATGGCCACGCCCAACGATCTTGAGGCGTTTGCGCTCGGTTTCTCACTCTCAGAAGGCATTATTGAGAAGCCTGATGAGATTTTCGGCATGGATGTGGTGCCCGGCTGCAACGGTATTGAAGTGCAGATCGAACTCTCCAGCCGACGCTTTATGGCGCTAAAAGAGCAGCGCCGTGCCATGGCGGGCAGAACCGGCTGTGGCGTGTGCGGCGTGGAACAACTCGACCAGATTGGTAAACCGCTGCAGCCGTTGCCGTTTACCCAAACCTTCGATCTGGCAAACCTCGATAGCGGGCTGGCGCAACTGCGCAATTACCAACCCATCGGCAATCTCACCGGATGCACGCACGCGGCGGCATGGATGTCGCCGCAGGGGGAATTGCTCGGTGGCTGCGAAGACGTGGGTCGCCATGTGGCGCTGGATAAACTGCTGGGGCATCGTAGCCAGCAGCCGTGGCAGCAGGGCGCGGTGCTGGTCTCCAGTCGCGCCAGCTATGAGATGGTGCAAAAGTCCGCGATGTGCGGCGTGGAGATTTTATTTGCGGTATCCGCTGCGACCCAGCTCGCCGTTGAGGTCGCCGAGCGTTGTCATTTAACGCTGATAGGGTTTAGTAAGCCGGGACGCGCCACGGTGTACAGCCATCCGCAGCGCCTGGTTTAAACCACCTGTACCTGTGGCAGCGCCTGCTGGAGCGCAGCTAATGCGCCTGCTTTGGCGGGGCCGCTGTCGCAAATAAGCAAATCCACTTCTCCAATCGGCGCGTACACCGTGCGGCTGATCACCCCCAGCTTGCTGTGATCTGCCAGTAAGAAGGTGCGCGCAGCCTGCTGCACCATGGCGCGGGCAATCGCCGCTTCGTGTGGATGGAAACTGCTGGCGCCGTTTTTAGCATCAATGCCAACCGGCGACAGCAGGGCAACGTCGGCGCGATAGCGGTAAATCTCGCTGACCGTGATTTCGCCGCGCGTCTGCTGTGCACCTGCCATCATCATCCCACCGAGCAAAATCACCTGATTATTCAGCGTTTCATGTTCTTCGGCGGCGCTTAGCGCCTGTGCAGCCTGCAAACTGTTAGTGATAATGGTTAAGCCGGCCATGCTGCGCAGCTGCTCCGCCAGCATGGTGGTGGTGGTGCCGGCATCCAGAAACAGCGTCTGGCCCGGCTGCAAGTGCTGTGCGGCCGCCACGGAAATCGCACGTTTCTCTTTGGCTTGAGCACTGCGGCGCACTTGCAGCGGTGCTTCCGTCTGGCTATCTACCGCGACTAAACCGCCGTGCACCCGTCGTGCTAAACCCTGCGCTTCCAGCTCAATAATGTCTCGCCGTGCCGTTTCCCGTGAAATACCCAGCTCATTGATAATGCGCTCGGTGCTGACCTGATGCTGCGTGGTCAGCAGGGCTCGAATGCGGTGTAAGCGGGTTTCCTGCAGCATGACTTTTCCCTGTAGCGTAATAATCTGAGCCTAAGCTTACCTGAGTGTCATCACGGCGTCATGTGTATTTGGTTGTATTTGTGTATTTGGTTGCATTTCTCGTTAAAGCAGGCATGATGGTGACAACGGTCACACATCATGCACCCCTTTCACCTTCGCAACGGGAGTTACCATGGCTACACGTTCCACCATCATGGACACCAACAGTTTTCGTGCTGAGCACGCCGACGGTCTGGATGCAGCAACCCGCCAGCTGACGGACAAGCGCAGCAAAGTGTTGGGCGAGTCGTATCGCCTGTTTTATCGTAAGCCGGTGCATCTGGTACGCGGTGAAGGGCAGTATCTGTGGGATGCTGCAGGTAACAAATATCTCGATGTGTACAACAATGTGGCCAGTATTGGCCACTGCCATCCGGCGGTGATCGAAGCGGTGAATCAGCAGATGAAGATGCTGAACACCCACACCCGTTATCTGCACGAACGCATTCTCGATTACACCGAAGAGCTGCTGGCAACCACGCCAGACGCCATCGACCGTGCCATGTATATGTGCACCGGGTCGGAAGCTAACGATTTGGCGATCCGTGTGGCGCGTGCTTTCAGCGGCGGCACGGGCATTATCGTGTCGCAGGAGGCCTATCACGGCACCAGCGATCTCACGTCTGGCGTCTCCCCGGCACTAGGCAGCGGTCAGCCACTGGCGGCCACCACGCGTTTGGTTTCGCCACCCGATGCTTACCGCGTCAACGCACCGGATCTCGGCGAATGGTTTGCCAACGAAATTCAGAAACAGATCGATGACATGAAAGCACACGGCATTAAATTTGCTGGCTTCCTCGCGGATTCGATCTTCTCTTCCGATGGTGTGTTACCGAATCCACGCGGCTTCCTGCAGAAAGCGGTGGATGTGGTGCACGCTAATGGCGGTATCTTCATTGCGGATGAAGTGCAGCCTGGCTTTGGTCGTACTGGCGATGCGTTCTGGGGCTTTGCCCGTCACGGCGTGGTGCCGGATGTGGTGACCACGGGTAAGCCGATGGGTAACGGCATTCCGGTTTCCGGCCTGCTGGCGAAGAGTGATGTGCTGGCGGCGTTTAGTGACGATATCCCTTACTTCAACACCTTTGGCGGTAACCCGGTTGCTATGGCGGCGGCGCAGGCGGTCCTGACGGTGATTAAAGAAGAGGGCTTGCAAGAGCACAGTCGCGTGGTGGGTGCCAAACTGCTCGCCGAGTTGCAGAAGTTAATGGATCGCCATGAAAGCATTGGCGATGTGCGCGGAGCGGGGCTGTTTATCGGCTTCGAACTGGTGCAGGACCGCACCAGCAAAACGCCGGATAAAGCGCTTGCGCTGGATCTCACCGAGAAGCTGCGCGATCACCATGTGCTGACGTCGGTGGCCGGTCCGTACGGCAACGTGCTGAAGCTGCGTCCACCATTGGCGTTCCAGGAATCGGATATTGATTGGCTGGTGGGTGCGCTGGATAAGTCACTGACCGAGCTGGGTCGGTAAAAGGCTAAGGTTGCCCCAAAGCAGTATCAGGAAGATGAAGCGGGTCGCCATTCCTGGCGACCCGGCTGAGAATCTGCACGTTTCACTCAATGTGCACGTGGATGCGCACCTGGAAAGGATTACGCGGCTGCCGTTTCCTCGGCAAAAATACTTTCCATCTTCTGCCACGCCTGCGCCACATCGTCATCCAGATTGAACAAACCTGACGTGCCAACGATAAACACATCCACACCAGAAGCTGCAATCTGCTTAAAGGTGCGCGCATTGCAGGAACCATCAATCTCGGTCAGATAGTGATAACCGTGCTCTTCGCGCATGGCAATCAGCTGGCGAATCTTGTTCAGCGTCTCCGGAATAAATTTCTGCCCCGCAAAGCCAGGATCCACCGACATCACCGTAACCTTATCCAGCAGATGTGCATACTCACGAATGCTCTCGGCAGGTGTCGCCGGGTTTAATACCACGCCGCAGCGACGGCCCGCTTCTTTGATTTGAGTCAGCAGGCGGAATATTTTGTTATTTGCGGTTTCGGGATGGAAGCTAATAATATCCGCCCCCGCCTCAATGCACATTGGAATAATATCTTCCGGGTGATTGACCATTAAATGCACATCAATTGGCACATCGGTGATTTTACGCAGGTTCTCAATAAAGAACGGCGATAACGTAATATTTTTAACGTAGCTGCCATCCATAATATCGACATGATAAAAAGCCGCAGTACTATTCATCGCTTCGATCTGTTCACGAAAGCGGGTGAGATCCATACACATTAATGACGGTGAAAATTGAGCGTTCATGGTTTTTTCCTCATTACATAAACAGCGCCCGCAGGCGCTGTGTTATGACATCAATGGAAGAACGAAATAATGTGGCCGAGTACGATGCCGACAATACCGAAGTCCGCGTCGCCGAAGGTGGTCGAGGCAAAGCCCAGGTCGCCCATCAGCGGCAGCAGAATCGCCGGCAGGAAGGAGATCAGCAGCCCTTGTACAAAGGAGCCGACTACCGCGCCACGACGTCCACCCGTGATGTTGCCGTATACACCCGCGGTGGCACCGCAGAAGAAGTGGGGCACCAGACCAGGAACAATCACGCTCAGACCAAACAATGGGCACAGGAACATGCTGATCAGACCGGCGGAGAAACTGCACAGGAAGCCGATGATCACGGCATTCGGCGCGAACGGGAACACGGTTGGGCAGTCCAACGCCGGTTTGGCGTTCGGTACTAACTTATCTGCGATGCCTTTAAAGGCCGGCACGATCTCGGCAATCACCATACGCACACCGGCGAGGATGATATAAACGCCCGCCGCAAAGGTGATGGACTGAATAATCGCGAACACGATGAAGTTCTGACCGCCGCTCACCTGGCTTTCGGTGAACTCTTTACCCGCCACCAACACCAGCGCGATAAACAGAATCATCATGGTCAGCGAAATCGCGACCGAGGAATCACGCAGGAAGTTGAGGGTTTTCGGCACCTTCAACTCTTCGGTGGATGGACTGCCTTTGCCCACTGCTTTACCGACCAGCGCAGACAGCAGATAACCGGTTGAGCCAAAGTGGCCGAGCGCCAGATCGTCCGAATTGGTGATTTTACGTGTGAACGGCTGCAGAATCGCCGGGCACACCACCATCATGGTGCCGAGAATCAGTGAACCGATTAGCACCAGCCAGAAGCCATGTACGCCGCCGACGGAAAGAATCACCGCCAGCATCGCCGACATATACAGCGTGTGATGACCGGTCAGGAAGATGTACTTCAGCGGGGTGATACGCGCCAGCAGGATGTTCACCAGCATACCGAACACCATGATCATCGCGGTTTCAGTACCGTAACTCTTCTGCGCTAGCGCGGCCATCGCATCAGTATTTGGCACGACACCCTGAATATTAAACGAGTGCTCAAACAGCTGGCTGAAAATGGTCAGTGTTGCCGCAATCAGGTTGGCCCCTGCGATGAGAATCACAAAGCCCATGATGGTTTTCAGCGTGCCAGAAATCACATCCGACACCGGTTTCTTTTGCAGTAATAAACCAATCAGGGAAAAAAGGCCGACAAGTATTGCGGGTGTTCCGAGAACATCCTTGATGATAAATTGCAGCATAATTACTCCATGTGAGTAAAATCGGGCTATTACAGATTTTCCGCCAGGATTTCTTTAATTTTGGCGTTATCTAATAAATTCGTCAGACCAAATACCTGCGCGCTATGCCCGGATAACTGATCGGCAATATCTTTGGCGCTGATAATAAGGTCGGCCTGTTCAGATTTCGCCGTGGTTAAATCGGTATGGCCCACTTCGGCCTCTTTCCCTAATTCCACCACAATTTTCTTCACGTTCATTTCCACAATAAAGCTGCTGCCTAAACCATTACCGCACACAATCAGGACTTTTTTCATAATAGGATTCTCTGGTGGTTAATTTGTAATAACAGCTTCAATCGCTGGTAGGGTTGCCGCCGTCAGCAATTGCTGCAGGCGAGATTCGTCACTGAATACTTCGGCTAATGCTGTGATCATCTGGATATGATCGTCGCCGGAAACGGCGCACAGCATAATCACCACATGCACCGGATCGTTTTCATCCGCTGCAAAGCTCACACCGTTCTTCACATGCAGCAACGACAAGCCATTCTTACGCGCACCCTGTTCCGGACGGGCATGCGGCATCGCCAGGCCGGGTGCCAGTACGTAGTAAGGTCCCAGTTCGGCATGCGAAGTAAAGATGGCATCGAGGTAAGCCGGGGTGATCGCCCCTTCGGCCAGCAGCGGCTCAGCGGATAAACGTACCGCGTCCTGCCAGTCGCTGACCTGTTCTACGATGCGGATATGTTGCGGTGTCAGCCATTGAGTGAGCATCAGTAATTCCTGGTTATTCGTCGATGGAGTGCACTTTAGGTGATTTTCTCAACGCTTTTCTGTGATGATTGTCGCAAAAGTTAGCGCTAACACAGGTGTTGTTAAAAACTGTGTTATCGCTAACATTTTTGTGCAGTCCGTTTGTCATCGTTGCAAGCACCTGACATGCTCCGAGAATCTGAAAATCCTCAGCAGGTGAGGTGTGCCCGAATCTGTGGTGATTAACGTGGCACGTTGACGCATTTGGTTTTAAGCTGCTTGCGGGCATTTGTAGCGAGTCAGTTAGGAGAAGGCATGGCAGAAAAAAAACGGCGCGGTACCGGCAAAAGCACACTGGCCGATGTTGCCCGTTTGGTCGGCGTGAGCACCATGACGGCATCACGTGCGTTGCGCATGCCGGAGAAAGTCTCACCTGAAATTCGCACCAAAATTGATGCGGCCGTCACCGAGTTGGCCTATGTGCCGAACATCCAGGCGCGTAATCTGGCGTCGGCATCGTCGAAGCTAGTCACCATGGTGGTGCCTTCTTTCGCCACGCCGGGCAGCGCGATTGTGTCGGAAGCGCTGCAGGAGATCTTGCGTCCGCAGGGCTACAACATGATGCTGGCGGAAGCTAACCACTCGGCGGCGGAAGAGAGCGAATTAATTGAGATGTTGCTCTCTTACAATCCGGCCGCCATGGTGCATTTCAACTTCGACAATGCCGCCGAAGCCCACCGTTTGCTGAGTAATTCCGGCCTGCCGGTGATGGATATCGGCGGGGTGCATCAGGAATCTGCGGGTATTAGCATTGGTGTCGATTACGCTAAAGCGATTCGCCAGCTGGTGCAGAGTTTGGTGGAACGCGGCTATCGCCATCTCGGCTTGCTATGCACGCAAACCAATACCACGATTTTCCGCCAACTGCTGAATGGCTGGCACAGCGGCATGCTGGCATCTAATCAGGCGCCGCACCGCGTGGTGACCTCGCCGAAAATGCCGACCTTTGCCGCAGGACATAGCCTGCTGGCGGAGATCCGGCTGACCTGGCCGGAACTGGATGTGCTGATTTGTACCAGCGATGAAGTGGCGTGCGGTGCCATCATGGCTTGCCACGCCGCAGGTATCTCAATTCCCAGCCAGCTGGCGATTGCCAGCATCGGTGGCGGCCCATTGGCAGCAGTCTGCTCACCGCCGCTCACCAGCGTTGTCCTGCCTTATGAAGAGATGGGGCGCACGGCGGGCAAGCGCTTACTCTCCGCATTGAAGGGCGATGAGCCACCTGCCATCAACGAACTGCCGGTACAGCTCAAGCTGCGTGCCAGCACGCACAAGATGTAATCCTGCGGCATCGTGTGCTTGAGATGTGACTCTGCGTGCGGTGCTTTTCCCAGATTCATCAAATCCTTATCATTACTAAGGCATTGATAACCCTTTTACCGATCATGATTTTAACTATAATGATCCGACTGCTTACGCGGCACCCTGATATGGTGATGCTGCAAAACACTAAATGGAGAGGAAGAACATGAGTTATTCACTGCCATCCCTGCCTTACGCGTACGACGCACTGGAACCACACTTCGACAAGCAGACGATGGAAATCCATCACTCTAAACACCACCAGGCTTACGTTAACAACGCCAATGCAGCGCTGGAAGGTACCGAATTCGCTAACCTGCCGGTTGAAGAACTGATCGCTAAACTGGATCAGCTGCCAGCAGACAAAAAAGGCCCACTGCGTAACAACGCTGGCGGCCACGCTAACCACAGCTTCTTCTGGAAAGGCCTGAAACTGGGCACCAGCCTGCAAGGCGAACTGAAAGCCGCTATCGAAAAAGATTTCGGCAGCGTTGAAGCTTTCCAGGCTGAGTTCGAGAAAGCCGCTACCACCCGTTTCGGTTCAGGCTGGGCGTGGCTGGTGAAAAAGGGCGACAAGCTGGCTGTGGTTTCAACCGCAAACCAGGACAGCCCACTGATGGGCGAAGCCATTTCTGGCGCATCCGGTGAGCCAATCATTGGTCTGGATGTGTGGGAACACGCTTACTACCTGAAGTATCAGAACAAACGTCCTGACTACATCAAAGCGTTCTGGAACGTGGTGAACTGGGACGAAGCAGCTGCACGTTTCGCTGCTGCTAAGTAAGTTCAGGCGATAGCCAACGCACAGAACCGGTGAAGCTGCTTCACCGGTTTTTTTCTTTACGAAAGCTAAACACTTCTTAAACCACTTCGAGATTACCTCTGCTGACAATACCGTTACGTTCGTTATTAACCTGCCGTTGATAATTTGGGGCATACAGTAGCCGCAGTTGATCACACGAAAGTAAAATAACTATGTCTACTATCACTACCCCTGTGGCGAATAAAGATTCGTCGGCATCTCTGTTTTTGCCGTTAATTAGCGGCAACGTCAGACCTGATAAGTTATGGAATAGCAGTATGTTCCGCTTTAAATTTGCTTTAAGGTCTTTCATCTTTCCGGTTACGACATTTAATTACCTTAACGCATTAGCGAAACTGCCGTTTCTGCCGCAACTGCTGAAAATGCAGGGTTTGCTGCCGGCTAAACCGCATCGCCCTTACCTGCGCGCAGGCTTTAGCGTGGCACAACGTGCGCAGGCACTGCTTGACCATTACACGCTGATGGATCAACTGGATAATGCCAAACTGCGCCAGTTACTGCTGAGTCCGGTGTTAAATGTGATTGCCACTTTTAACGGAAAAAATGATGAGGTGTTTGCTATTAATTGCTGCCCAGGACATTTTGACCGTGAAGGTGAAATAACTCTGACACTGCATTATCAAACCATGAATATTGCCTCGCTCTCTTTTTCCATTATTCAGGAAAAGGGCAAGCGCACATTATTGATTGGTGGATTGCAGGGGCCGCGCAAACACATCTCAAATGATGTTATCCGCGATGCAACCAAAGCCGCACATGGCGTATTCCCGAAACGTCTGTTAATGGAAGCGGTATTTATTCTGGCGCAACAATGTGGCGTGCAAGCGATTTGCGCAGTAGGAGATACCACGCATGTGTTCCGCAGCATGCGTTATCGCCACAGTAAAGGTGATAAGTTCTTTGCCAGCTACAGCGAGTTCTGGCTGTCACTGGGCGGTGAAGCCCGTGCCGACGACCTGTTTACGTTGCCGCTGCAGATGGAAAGGAAAGCACTGGAAGAGATCGCCAGTAAGAAACGTGCGGAGTATCGTCGTCGCTATGCACTGTTGGATGCGTTAAACACCCAGGTATTGCTGGCAGCAGGGGTTGAACCCGTGGCAGGGGTTGAAGCAGTGCAGGAACAGAGCGTGGAACGCGACGTATCACACGCCGCGTAATCGGGTATCAGAACGGCTGCTTCGCGTAGCCGGTCATCACCTTCAGCCCCATCTCACGTCCCAGCGCGGTCATTGGATGCACCACCACCAGGCCGCGCACGCTCTTCTTAAATGCGCCCATGTTGGCTTGTTCTTTCCTGGTGATCTCACGGCTGAAACCCAGCTTCAGCAGCTGTTGCGCTTCTTTACTCAGTTTCTCATCGCGAACACTGCGCAGACGTTCAATTTCCTGCACCAGCTTCTCTTTTTCACGCAGCAGCTCGCCGAGTTTTTCGGCATCGCCAGATTCCAGCAGCTGGGGTTCTTTGCGATTCAATGCGTCCAGTTGATCACTGAGCAGTTTGATCTCGGCTTTTTCTTGTTCTTTCATCAGGGGAAACTCGTTAAGGAAAACAGGCAAAGGATACATCAAAACGGGGCGATTTTGCAGCGGGGCGGATTCGACCGCGACAGTGCCCCTAAACGGCCGGCTTCTTGAAGGCTTGCTTGTGGGAGATGCGCGATATCAGCTCGGTGAGCGACAGCACCATGGTGGATCGCACCATTTGCAGATAGCGCTGCTGCTGCATACTGCGTAATGCTTCGTCATCCCGGGTGAAGTCAGGTTGTGGCGGCCACGCTACAACGCAGTGCAGTTCACCAAATGGCCCCAGAATCTCATCGTCAGTAAAGCGGTAGTCGCTGGTGTCGTGATTGAGTTCTTCACGCAGCGCCAGCAGCAGCTCACAATCTTCATATTCATGGCGATTAATCACGCCCAAACCGTAAATCAGTTTCAAACGCACCGATAGCTCGCCCAGCGGACCGTCACCGAGCAGCAGCGGTTCAACCGCGTACTTTACGGCATAATCGTCTTTACGGAAAACCTGCAACACAAGCAGGTTGACCGCTTCAGCCAATAGCTCAACGGCGGCGATCAGGAAGCTTCTCACCGATCGACCGGCGTTCAGGCGCTCAAGCACCCGGTTTTCAAAAGCTTGCTTCTCTTCCATTATTGCCTGCATCGTTCCGCTACCGCCGACGGGCACGGTTGGCACCGCGCCCGAGTGAGCTATTAAAAGGCGCGCATTATGCCATAGCGTTGTAAGCACTCACCACTGAGGTGACCACTTCGCTATTGGCTTCCAGTCCAGAGATCTCGGCCAGCGTTGCCTGCGGGCCTTTTTCAGCCAGCAGGGCAGCCAGTTCCTGCGCCTGCGGATCGGCTTCGCTGCGGTAGTGCATCGCGGCAGCAATACCCTGCACCAGGTTGGCGTGTGGCAGGTGGTACTCAAGGGTGCCGAGCGTGGGTTTGATCAGACGATCGCCCGCGCTGAGTTTACGCAGCGGCTGGCGGCCAACACGTTCAACATCATCTTTCAGGTACGGATTTTCGAAACGAGTGAGGATTTTCTGGATGTAAGCGGCGTGCTTGTCGGCATCAAAGCCATAGCGCTTGATCAGCACCTCGCCGCTCTCCTGCATCGCACCCTGCACCACGGCACGCACTTTTTCATCCAGAATCGCATCACGGATGGTGGCGTGGCCAGCTAACTGGCCAAGATACGCGGTGATGGCATGGCCGGTATTCAGCGTGAAGAGTTTGCGCTCGACAAATGCCATCAGGTTATCAGTCAGCTCCATGCCAGGAATGTTTGGCAATTCACCTTTGAACTGCGTTTTATCGACAATCCATTCGCTGAAGGTTTCGACTGTCACTTCCAGCGGATCGTTGCTGCCGGCCTCAGATGGCGGCACGATGCGGTCAACGGCGGAGTCGACGAAGCCAACGTGCTCTTCAACCCACGCGTGATACTGTTCTGGCAGCGCTTTCAGAACGTGCTGCTTCAACTGACTGGTGCCGCGCACCATGTTTTCACAGGCGATGATATTCAGCGGACGGACATTACCGTTGTCGCTGCGTTTGGCCAGCCCCTTCGCCACACCGCCCGCGATGCGCTCCAGAATCTGCGGACCAACCGCCGTGGTAACGATATCAACCTCAGCAATCAGCGTGACGATGTCGTCGCTGGTGCTGTTCACTGCGCTAACGCCGGTAACGATTTCGACTTTTGCCTGCTCGCCAACCACATGAACCGGATACTCATGACGGGCGTTAAGGGCATCCAGAACCACCTGATTCACATCCGCGAAGACCAGTTCGATACCGGCATCAGCCAGTAACTTACCGATAAAACCGCGACCGATGTTACCTGCTCCAAAATGTAACGCTTTCATAAATTTGACCCATATCAAATGACGAAAGGGCGGGCAAATCCGCCCCGGAAATGTGGGACGGGCTTGCCCGCCCCAGGGAAATTAAAACGTGGTATTACGCTTTCACGGTGTTACCTGACAGCAGATCCAGCACATCCTGCACGCTGGTGGTGTTCGCCAGCTTCTCAATCACGCTGTCATCATCCAGCGCGTTGGTCAGGCTGGTAATCACCTGAATGTGTTCGTTATTGCGAGCCGCAATACCAATCACCAGGCGCGCCACGTCATCGGCTTCTTCGCCAAACAATACGCCCGAAGGGTACTGGCAGAACACCACGCCAGTTTTCAGCACGCGATCTTTGGCTTCCACGGTGCCGTGTGGCACGGCGATAGACTCACCGAGATAGGTCGGGGTCAGCTTTTCACGTTCCAGCATCGCTTCAACGTACTCTGGCTGGACATAACCGCCTTTCACCAACTGCTCACCAGCAAAGCGAATCGCCTGCTCTTTGTTGCTGGCGCTCAAGCCCAGGAACACGTTGTCCGCGCCCAATTTAAACAAGTTAGCACTGCCATCGTCGTAGCTGTCTGCCAGCGTGGTCTGCACGGTTTCACGATGTGCTTCACTGCGGTTAGCGGCGATCAGACGTTCAGTCAGATTGCTGTACAGCGCGCTATCGAGGAAGTTGTTCAGCGAAATATGCTGCGCCTGCGGTGCCTGGCGCATCGCACGCTCGGTCAGATCGCGGTGAGTAATCACCAGATCCACATCGCCCGGCAGTGAGTTAATCGCGCTGTTGGTCACCGAGATATTGCTCAGGCCGGCATCCTGCACTTTCTTACGCAGCACACCTGCACCCATGGCGCTGGAACCCATACCGGCATCACAGGCCACGATGATTTTACGCACGTGGCTCACATCAACACTGTTGGCATCGGCGATAACCGGAGAACCGGCAACGGCCTGACCTTTCGACTGCGCTTTCATATCACGCATACGCTGAGTCGCAGCTTCGATGTCGTCATCTTCTTTTACTTTGCTGGTTTTCAGCAGGATAGAAGAGACCACGAAGGAGACGGCAAACGCCGCGATGATGGCCGCGATGTTGGCGAAGTATGCGCCTTTTGGCGTCATCGCCAGTACTGCGAGAATAGAACCCGGAGACGCTGGAGACACCAGACCGCCGTTCAGTACGGTCAGGGTGAACACGCCTGTCATACCACCGAGGATCACTGCCAGCAGCAGACGTGGCGCCATCAGCACGTACGGGAAGTAAATTTCGTGGATACCACCGAGGAAGTGGATGATTGCCGCACCGCCTGCAGACTGCTTAGCGCTACCGCGACCAAAAATCATGTAGGCAACCAGTACACCCATACCTGGGCCTGGGTTCGCTTCAATCAGGAAGAAGATGGATTTACCGGCTTCGCTAGCCTGCTGGATACCCAGTGGCGAGAAGATACCGTGGTTGATGGCGTTGTTGAGGAACAGGATTTTCGCCGGTTCAACAAAGATAGAAGTCAGTGGCAGAAGGTTGTTCTGCACCATCAGGTTTACGCCCGCCGCAAGAATGTGTGACAGACCTTCAACCAATGGACCGATGCCGATGAACGCCAGCAGCGCCAACAGCATACCGATGATACCGGCTGAGAAGTTGTTAACCAGCATCTCAAAGCCGCTTTTGATTTTACCATCAACCATACGGTCAAAGGTTTTGATCGCCCAGCCGCCCAGTGGACCGGCAATCATCGCGCCGAGGAACATCGGCATATCTGCACCGACAATCACACCCATGGTGGTAATGGCACCGACCACGCCACCGCGATCGCCGCCCACCAGACGTCCACCGGTGAAACCGATCAACAATGGCAGCAGGTAAGTGATCATTGGGCCGACGAGTTTCGCCAGCGTTGCGTTTGGAATCCATCCGGTTGGGATGAACAGTGCTGTGATGATACCCCAGGCGATAAACGCACCGATGTTTGGCATCACCATGTTACTCAGAAAGCGACCAAAGCTCTGGACCTTGACCTTCGCTGATGAGGACATAAACCCACCCCTTATTGAGACGCGCTGCAATAAGAGCGCGGTTGTTTTTGTTAAGACTTTTATTGAGCCGTTCCGGCGCGGGCCGTGGCATCACTGTATGCACGCGGACTCTAGCACTAGTTTATTACGCTGCGTAGCATCCGGGATAAGTGTGATGCAGATCACTCAAAATTGGGGTGGTCAGGGTGCTATAAGGTGATGAAGATCACATAAATAGAGTGTAAGAAAAGTACGAAGGCGAAATTTTAAGCAAAACAACGGGATAAATGTGACTTAAGTCACCTTTGCAGCTCTCAGGTTTGTTTCATAAGTGTGATTGAGATCACAAACTATTTTTGGTTGAAAATGCGTCAGATCACACAATAGCGATGCTGATAAGTAAGGTGTAAGGAAGTGACGAAAAATCTGAAAGATGCAATGAAAAGTATGTCAGGAAAAGGGCGACCTGTTAGTCGCCCCTGAACGCATTCAAAGCGAGGTTACAAACCACCCTGCACAGCATTCTGTGCCTGAGTCAGGGCTTGAGCATTGCTGGAAAGGTTGCTCATCAGGGTATTGTACTGCGTGGCCTGATCCTGCGTTGGGAACTGAACGCCACCGTCATTGAAGGTCACACGCGTGCCCTGCGACTGCAGATAATCACCGGTTTGCACCGCCGCCTGGCTCAACGCCTGAAGCTGAGGCAGTAGCGGAATCAGTGTACCCGCTGGCTGCGTCACCACTTTGGCGTAGACGCTGTCATACACTTTCTTCAGATCGTCAGGCTGCTTCAGCGTGGCTTTGCTGCTGTCGGCCTGCATTTTGGCACTCTGAATCTGCTGTGACAGCACACTGAGGTTGCCGCTCGCCTGACGCAGACTATCGCGACGGGTCAGATAATCTTGTGGCACACGAATCGCAGCCAGTTCATCAACCACAGGGCGCATGCCTTGCTCAACCGCCTGATTGGCCTGCTGTGAGAAGCCATACAAAATGGCGTAGTCGCCCGCGTAGTTGCCAAAAGTCTGCTTCTGGTTTTCGCTCAGGCTGGGCAGATGCTCGCCGCTGCGCATTGCGGTGTTCTGCAGGAAGTCTGTGAAGGCTTTACGTTGATCGCCTTCTTTATCGCCACAGGCGGTAAGTTGCAGCACAACCAGTGCGCTGATCATAAGCATGCCGGTACGCATCCAGATGCGGGATAATCCTGACGCCATGTTGAACTCCTGTTATGGCTAATTTCGATTCGGTGGGAATGGTCCTAAAGGATAGTGCAATGGCCTGGCGTGTACAACGGGTTGAGGCGCGGCAAACTGTGGGAAAAGGCGCACTCTGGCGCGCCGGATTAAGGTCATGAAAGAAATGTGCGGGTGGTCGACCCTGGAGGTTGTACTCCATCGACACCAACGAAAGCAGGCAAAAACCGAACCCAAAGGCTGAAATCACCTGGCGGCATCTGGCAGTCCGCACTGATGCCGCCAGATTGTGATTTAAAACACCAGCGCCTGCCCATCCTTCCGGCTTTCAGTGGCGGCAATGTAGAAGCCCTGCGGGTCACGCACAATCGCCTGCGCACCGCCAAAGTTGTAGCTCTGTAATGGATCCTCCACCGTAATCTGGTGACCCATTTCGCGCAGTTTCGCCAGCACATTACGGTCGATACCCGGTTCCACCACCACCGCACGGCCTTGCTCAACACGCCAGCGCGGCGCATCAATCGCTGCCTGCGGGTTTTGCTTGTGCTGCATGATGCGCAACGCCAGCTGTAAGTGCCCCTGCGCCTGCATCGGGCCGCCCATCACGCCAAACGACATCAATGGCTGTCCCGCCGCATCCAGCGCAAACGCCGGAATAATAGTGTGGAAAGGACGTTTGCTACCGGCCACTACGTTCGGATGCTGCGGATCGAGCGAGAAGCCGCAACCGCGATTCTGCAAGCTGATGCCGGTGCCCGGCACCACCACGCCTGAACCAAAGCCCATATAGTTGGACTGAATAAAGGACACCATCATGCCGCTAGCATCGGCAGTCGACAGATACACGGTGCCGCTCTGCTGCGGGGAGCCGAAGGTAAAATCCCCGGCCTGGTCAGGATTGATGAGCTGAGCGCGCTGCTTGAGGTAGCTGTCACTCAGCAGCAACTCTGCCGGGAATTCCAGATGGTCGTAATCGGTGACGTAACGATCCAGATCGACCAGCGCCAGCTTCATCGCTTCAATCGACAAGTGCAGCCACGGCACGGAATCAGGCGTGTAGCTGCCGATGTCCCACTGCTCCAGAATGCCGAGCGCAATTAGAGTGGCGATGCCCTGACCGTTGGGCGGTAATTCCTGCACCGAGCCATCGGCAAACGGGCGTGACAACAGATCCACCCAATCGGCGCGATGGTTGTTGAGATCGGCCATGCTCAGTGCCGCGCCGTGCTGCCCGGCAAATGCCACCATTTTTTCCGCCAGATCGCCCCGATAGAAGGCTTCCCCCCTGGTTTCGGCGATTTTCTGCAGTGTGGCGGCCTGCGCCGGGTTACGGAAAAGCTCACCAGCACGCGGCGGTCGGCCATCTGGCGCAAAACACTCAACAAAACCCGGCTGAGACTTCAGTTTGTTGTAGCCGCGCTGCCACAGATGGGCGATCAGCGGCGAAACCGGGAAGCCGTCGCGGGCGTACTCGATCGCCGGTTGTGCCAGTGTGGTCAGCGGCAGCGTGGCAAAGCGCTCGGCCAGCGTGACCCAGGCAGAAACCGCGCCCGGTACGGTCACGGCTTCCCAACCGGTTTCCGGCATGGTGCTCTGTCCGGCAAAGCGTTCTGCATTCCAGCTGGCGGGGGAGCGACCGGAGGCATTTAAGCCATGCAGCGCTTTCCCATCCCAGATAATGGCAAACGCATCGCTGCCAATGCCGTTGCCGGTGGGTTCCAGTACGGTGAGCGCCATCGCGCTGGCAATCGCCGCATCTACCGCATTACCGCCCTGTTGCAACATGCGCATCCCCGCCTGTGCCGCCAGCGGCTGTGAGGTGGCGACTGCATTGCGGCCCATCATTGGGGCGCGGTGCGAGACATAACTAACGTTGAAATCCAAATCGCTCATAACGGTTCCTTAATGTGAGTCATTGCGCGGATCAAGTGCGTCGCGCAGTCCGTCACCCAGCAGATTGAAGCCCTGCACAGTGAGAAAAATGGCCAATCCAGGGAAAATCGACATCCAGGGTGCCTGCTCAAGATAGCCTTTTGCGGTGTTCAGCATCGCGCCCCAGGAAGGTGACGGCGGCTGCTGGCCAAGGCCGAGAAATGACAAGCTGGCTTCCGTGATGATCGCCGAGGCAATCGCCAGCGTGGCCTGTACCAGAATCGGCGACAGCACGTTGGGCAGCACATAACGCAGGATGATCCAGCGGTCCGGTAAACCGATGGCGCGCGCCCCGTCGATATACTCTTCATGGCGGATGGCAATCACCTGGCCGCGCGTCAAACGGGCAAAGATCGGCATGGCGGAAAGCCCAATGGCGATCATCGCATTGGATAAACTCGGCCCAAGAAAAGCACCCAACGCAATCGCCAGAATCAGAAACGGGCAGGCGAGCAGCGCTTCGATAAAGCGCGAGATAATGCCATCGCACCACCCCCGCCAGTAACCGGCAATTAAGCCCAGCGGCACGCCAATCAAAATGGCGATCATCACGGAAATACAGCCCGCCAGCAGAGAGGTGCGCGCCCCCCAAATCAGACGCGACAGAATATCGCGGCCCAGTTCATCCGTGCCCAACCAGAACAGCGCGGAAGGGGCTTTGCGCACGGCAAGGAAGTTTGCCTTGATCGGATCGGCCGGTGCCAGCCAGGGCGCCAGCAGCGCCACGGCTACAAACAGCAGCACGATCACCGCGCCGATCAGCGCACTCTTATTACGCAGAAATTTCTTCAGCACCCGGCGGTTGGGCTTTGCAACCGCAGGCACTGCGCCTGCTGTTAACACCTCGCTCATGGTTAGCCTCGCATTTTCGGATTGATTAACAGATAGAGCACATCGGCCAGCAGATTCAGCAGCAGAAAGCCGATCGCCACCACCAGCACCACACCTTGTACCACCGCGTAATCACGGTTAAACACCGCATCGACAATCATCTTGCCGAAACCGGGTAGGGTGAAAACCTGCTCGGTTAACACCGCACCGCCCAGCAGCTCACCAAACAGCAAGGTGGTGAGCGTGACGATCGGCATCAGTGCGTTACGGAAGGCATGTTTCAGCACCACTTTGGGGGCCAGCAGACCTTTGGCGCGCGCGGTGCGGATGTAATCGGCCTTTAGCACGCTGATCATCGATGCTCGTGTATGGCGCATCAGTGTGGCGGCGAGGCCAGTCCCCAGCACTAAAGCGGGCAGCAGCAGCGTTTTCAGGTTCTGCGCCACATCTTCACTGATGGGGACAAAGCCTGAGGCTGGCAGCCATTGCAGATGCACGGAAAACAGCAGGATCAGCAGAATCCCCAGCCAGAAATGCGGCACCGATATGCCGGAGAGCGCGACAAAATTGGTGGTGTGATCGACCCAGGTGTCTTTGCGCACCGCCGCGATAATGCCCATGCTGATGCCAATCCCCAGCGCAATCACCATCGCCAGCAGGGACAGCTCCAGCGTTACCGGCAACTTACTGGCGATCAGCGAGGTCACCGGCTCTTTGGTGCGCAGTGACATGCCCAGATCACCCTTCAGCGCATTGCCGATCCACGAGAAATACTGCGTGGGAATCGGATCATCCAGGTGATATTCCGCCCGCAGCTGTGCGATGACCGCAGGATCGCGCTCCTCACCCGCCATCGCCAGCACCGGATCGCCCGGCAGCAGCTTTTGCAGCGCAAACACCATGATGCTCACCAGCAGCAGCGTGGGGATCGCCAGCAGTAAGCGTTTAACTATCAGTTCCAGCATCATCGCTCCTCAGCGGTTTACTGCGCCATGCTCACACCCGCGAGGCGTACTAAGCCATCAGGCCAGGCTTTAAAGCCCTGCAGTTTTTTCGTCATGCCGAAGATGCGCGGCTCGAAATAGAGATAGGCGATTGGCATATCGGTTTGCAGCTGATTCACCACCTTGGTGTACAACGCCTGGCGCTGCGCCTGATCGTTGGTAAGACGTGCGGCGTTCAGCCACTCATCAACCTGGGGATTGCTGTAGCGGCCGTCGTTGAGCGTGCCTTTGCTGTTGATAAACGAGTAGATGCTGCCATCGGGATCGGGACGGCCGGACCAGCCAGATAAGCTGAGCTGGTAATCGCCGCGCTGCTGACGATCCAACAAGCTGGCGAACTCACTCATCTGCAAGTTGAGGTTAATGCCCGCTTCACCGACCATCGCCTGAATCACCTGGCCGACCTGCTGTGCGGTTGGATTGTTGGTGACCAGCAGCGTCAGATTGAGCGGCGTGGTGACACCCGCCGTCTTCAGCAACGCTTTGGCTTTCTCCACATCGCGTGTACTGATTGGGGTGTTGACGTGATAGGCACTGACCGGCGAGAAGGCTTGGTTGGATGGGGTATATAAGCCTTCAAACGCCACCTGATTCAGCGCATCGCGATCGATCGCCAGCGAGAAGGCCTCACGTACGCGCGGATCTTTTAGCGGGCTGTTGGCGTCAACCTTGCCGTTATTGATGTTGAAGGTGATGCCCTGATAACCGAGGCCGGTGACTTTGGCCAGCGCCAGCTTGCTGTCGCCTTCAACCGTTTTCACATCGCTGGCCGCCACGCCTTCTGTCAGGTCGAGATCGCCTGCGCGCAGGTTGGCGAGACGCACTGAGGCATCCGGGATCGGCAGGAAAATCACTTTATCGAAGTGGTATGCGCTTTTGTTCCAGTAGTTTTCAAAGCGCGTCAACACGATACGGTCCTGCTGCACGCGGCTGGCAAACTGATACGGGCCGGAGCAGACTGGATGGGTCGCGAAGTCCGGTTTTTTAGCGGCTTCCGGTGCCAGCATCGCGCCAGCGCGGTCGGTGAGCTGGCTGAGCAGCGCCGCATCCGGTGTTTTCAGGTGGAATTTCACCTGCATCGGCCCGCTGACTTCCACGCTGTCGATGGAAGAGATTTCGCTTTTACGCAGCGAACCCGGCAGCGTCAGCGCACGCTCAATATTAAACTTCACCGCGTTGGCATCAAACTTCTCGCCATCCTGGAAGGTCACGCCCTCGCGCAGGTTCATAGTCAGGGTTTTACCGTCATCACTCCACGCCCAATCGGTTGCCAGGCCGGGCACCACTTTCAGGTTCTCATCCACATCCACCAAGCGGTCGCACATAGCCGCAAACACGAAACGTCCGTAATAGGTGCGCGCCAGATGCGGATCGAGCATGTCCGGGTCGGCACCCAGACCAATGCGAATCACACTTTTCGCCTGGCTGTGTGCACTGGCACCGAGCAAGAGCAGGCCGCTTACGGCCGTGAGTAAGGTTAATCGAGCTTTCTTCACAGGCGAATCTCCAGAGGGTTAGGCTTGTTGCTTGGCCGCCTGCTCAAACAGCGCGCGGCGACGTAAAAAGGCGGCAGAAGGGGGGGCAATCACGATGACGCTGCGATCGCGGTTAATCTCTTGCCAGCGATGACAGGCAATCTGGCGGCCACCGCTCAGCACCTGGTTAATCGGTTCAAACTGACGGCAATCCGATGTCGCCCATGGGCAGCGTGTGTGAAAACGACAGCCACTGGGCGGATTGGCTGGATTGGGCAGATCGCCCTGCAACATCGGAATCTGGCGGCTGACACCCGGTTGCATCTGCGGCGCGGAGGCGATCAGCGCTTGGGTATAGGGGTGCAGCGGCGCGTCAAAAATCTCGTCCACGGTGGCGACTTCAACAATCTGGCCGAGATACATCACCGCCACGCGATCGCTCATATGGCGAATCACCGCCAGACCGTGCGCCACGATGATCATCGTCAGGCCAAACTGCTGTTTCAGGCTTTCCAGCAGATTCACCACCTGCGCCTGCACGGAAACGTCTAAGGCGGAAACCGGCTCATCGCCCAGCAGCAATTTGGGTTGGGAGGCGAGGGCACGGGCGATGCCGATACGCTGACGCTGACCGCCGGAAAATTCGTGCGGATAACGCTCTGCCCAGGCAGCCGGTAAACCCACGGTGCGCAGTAACTCAGCGACGCGCGCATGGCGCGCCTCTCGGCTCAGTTTTTCATGCAGCCACAGCGGCTCGCCGACAATCTGTTGCACCGTCATACGCGGATTTAGTGAGGCAAAGGGGTCCTGAAAGATGATTTGCAGTTCGCGGCGCAGTTGATTCAGGCGTGCGCCGCTGGCATCGGTAATACTTTCGCCCTGATAAAACACGTCTCCGGTACTGGCCGCCAGCAGACGTAGCAGCAAACGACCGAGGGTCGATTTACCCGACCCCGATTCGCCGACAATCGCCAGCGTCTCACCCGGCATCACCTGTAACGACACGCGATCAACCGCGGTGACGCCGCGATTGCGTTTGAACAGGCGGTTGGGTCCGGCAAAGGTTTTGCTTAAATCGCGGCACTCTAAAATCGGCTTCATGCGATCTCTCCCAACGAGACGTACTGTTCCAGCGGCGCGCGGAAACAGGCGACCTGATGATCGGTAGCCAGCGCACGCAGCATCGGGCGGTTATGCTGGCAGCGGAGTTCGGCAAAGGGGCAACGGTTGGCAAAACGACACCCTGCGGGCATGTTTTCCGGTAATGGAACCTGGCCAGGAATGGTGGCCAGTGTGCCGCTGCGTGCGCTCAGGCTGGGAATCGATCCCATCAGGCCAATGGTGTACGGATGCTGGGGATCGTTAAAAATCGCTTCCACGCTGCCGGTTTCTACCACCTGACCGGCGTACATCACCGCCACACGCTGCGCGACTTCCGCCACCACGCCCAGGTCATGAGTAATCATCAATACGGCGGTGCCGGTTTCCTGCTTCAGGGTATTCAGCAGCGCAAGAATCTGTGCCTGAATGGTGACATCGAGTGCGGTGGTTGGCTCATCGGCAATCAGCAGCTTTGGATTGTTAATCAATGCCATGGCGATCATCACACGCTGACGCATGCCGCCAGAGAGCTGATGGGGATAGGCTTTGAGCCGCATTTCCGGGGCGGGAATCTGCACTTTTTGCAGGATGGTCAGCGCGGCTTCCATCGCCGTGCGGCGATTGACGCGGCGATGACGCATCACCGCTTCACTGAGCTGATCGCCGAGGGTGAAGGCCGGATTGAGCGAGGTCATCGGCTCCTGGAAAATCATCGCCAGCTGATTGCCGCGCAGGCTGGCGTAATCGCTGGCACTAAGATCGCGCAGGCTGCGCCCGTCGAACTGCATCTCGCCTTGTAAAATCTCAGCACTGGCGGGTTGCAGGCCCATCAATGTGAGTGAGGTGATGCTTTTGCCGCAGCCCGATTCCCCAACCAGTGCCAGCGTTTCACCCGCGTGCAGCGTCAGAGAGATATCGTCCAATACCGTAACGGGCGAACCGCGAAACTGCACGCTCAGGTTGCGAACGCTAAGCACCGGGTGATCGTTCATGGCGTCTCCTCCTGATGGTTGTAAAGCGCTTCAAGCAGCGCCTGTTGCAGTGCCAGTAAGTGTTCGCGCATCGCGGCAGCGGCTTCATGCGGCTGGCGTTGCGCGATGTGATTCACCAGGCGCTGATGATGGTCGTCATAGTTGTTGAGGCGGGCGGGGGTGCGTGCCTGTACGCGCAGATGCTGCCAACCTGGATCGCGGCGCACGGCATCCACGGCGTCGAACAGGCCCAGCATCAAGCGATTACCGGCGGCTTCCGCGATAGCGCGATGAAAGGCGCTGTCCCACAGTTCGTGCTGGTCGCCATCCTCCGGTGCCGTGATGCCATTCATGCGTTCCAGCAGGCGCTTCATCAGTGCAATCTGCTCTTTACTGGCGCGCAGGGCGGCCAGTCGCGCTAACTCTGGCTCCAGTTGCAAGCGCGCTTCCATCACTTCCAGCAGATTCGACTGCTGCGGCAGGTCGTGCAGTGCCAGCGGCTGCACCGGTGCAGCAGGACCAACAAAGGTGCCTTTACCCTGTTTGCGCCAGATGCGTCCCTCCTCTTCCAGCACATCTAGAGCACGGCGGATCTCACGGCGTCCGACGCCAAAACGCTCTGCCAGTTCACGTTCCGTGGGCAGCGCGCGGTCGGGCTGCTGCTCCTGTTGCTGGATCAGTTGACGCAGTTGCTCCAGAGCAGAACTGGAGTTGCGGGCGCTATCTGACGTGTGACTCATGATTGGTTCGCCTGTTTAAGCATCAGAAAAAGATCGGTAATCCCGGATTAACCAGCACTTTTACTGATGAAAGGCTGAGCAATCGGATTTATCAGCTTAGGCAAGAAGCGAACCAATATTGGATTGGTTCAAAGATGACAGGTACGTGACAGGAATAACCCTTTGAACAGTAAGTAAAAGTTTTTTCGGGCTTCGTTTAAAACTGCGAGGTGCATCAATATTCATGGTGGAAGTTGCGCTTCATGTTGGTGCGCTCACGCTGCATTGCTGTGCACGAGGCGAACCGTTCGAACTGGAAATAACGTGAATGATGTTGTTTTTCAATGAATTGAAATATTGGCACTTTTTTTGAATGTGTTTATGCAGATGCAGGAGCGATAGCGGGCAACCGATGTCGCCAGACAATTTGCAATGGGTCACTAGGGTTCCGGTCGAAAGATGCTGGTCCGAGAGTGACCGACCGTCCTCTGACGGTTACACGGCGGGACAAAAGCCCGGGAGGAAAGCGAGATCGTTGCTCGCCGCCTCCTGCTTTTATTTCGCCCGTTAACGCCAGAGGAACCATCATGATCAAAGCCTGCCTTCGCTTGCTGTTGCTTTGCACCGTCGCACTGTTCAGCGTCAATACGCTGGCCGCCGACAAACCCTCCTTCAAGATCTGTTGGTCCATTTACGCGGGCTGGATGCCATGGGATTTCGCCCAGCAGAGCGGCATCGTGAAAAAATGGGCCGATAAATACGGCATCGACATCCAGTTTGTGCAGGTCAATGACTACATCGAATCGGTGAATCAGTACACCGCCGGCGGCTTTGACGGCTGCACCATGACCAACATGGATGCCCTGACCATTCCTGCCACCGGCGGCGTGGACAGCACGGCGCTGATCGTCGGCGACTACTCCAACGGCAATGACGGTATTTTGCTGAAGGGCAAAGGCAACATTGCCTCGCTCAAAGGCAAGCCGATCAATCTGGTCGAACTCTCGGTCTCTCACTATCTGCTGGCGCGTGCGCTAGAGAAATCGGGCATGAGCGAGAAGGATGTCAAAGTGGTGAACACCGCGGATGCCGATCTGGTGGCGGCGTTCGGCACGTCTGACGTGCATTCCATCGTCACGTGGAACCCGCTGCTGGCCGAAGCGGAAAAGCAGCCAGACAGTCATTTAATCTTCTCTTCAGCACAAATCCCCGGCGAAATCCTTGATCTGCTGGTGGTGAATACCGCCACGCTGAAAAAGTATCCGCAGTTGGGCAAGGCGCTGACCGGTGCCTGGTATGAAACGCTGAAAACCATGTCCGGCGCGAGTGACAGCGCCAAAGCTGCGCGCACGCAAATGGCGCAGGCTTCCGGCACCGATCTGGCGGGCTTCGATCAGCAGTTGGCCGCCACTCACTTGTTCAGCGATGCCAAAACCACCCTCGATTTTGTCGACAGCCCGCAGTTGAAAGCCACCATGCAGCTGGTCGCAGAGTTCTCCTTCAAGCACGGTTTACTGGGTGAAGGCGCACCGAGTGCTGATGTGGTGGGCGTGGAAACGCCAGCAGGCAATTGGGGCGATACCAACAACCTGAAACTGCGCTTCACCGATGAGTTCACCAAACTGGCCGCTGCGGGTCAGCTTTAAGCGAGACGATGCCGATGCGTAAATTGATCAACTACCAACCGCTGCTGCTCGGTCGCCTGCTGCTAGGCATCCTGCCGCTGCTGGCGCTGCTGCTGGTCTATCTGTTCGCGTCGGATGCGCGTCTCAGCCTGAACGCCGCAGACAAACTGTTGCCAGGGTTTAACGCGATGGGGGACGCCATCAGTCGCATGGCGTTTCAGCCCAGCCCGCGCACCGGGGAATACCTGCTGTGGACCGACACCGCCGCCAGCCTGATGCGCCTGCTGAGCGGGGTGGCGATCAGCGCACTGCTGGCGCTGGCGATTGGCCTGTTCACCGGCGCGCTGCCGGTGGTGCGGGCAGTGCTGGCACCGCTGGTGACGGTAGTCGCGCTGGTGCCGCCGCTGGCAATTCTGCCGATTCTGTTTATCTGCTTTGGCCTCGGCGAAGTGTCGAAAGTGGTGCTGATCGTGATCGGCATTACTCCGCTGATTGCGCGCGATTTGCAGCTGCAGGTGGAGAAAATCCCGCGCGAGCAGCTGGTGAAAGCGCAGACGCTCGGTGGGCACAGCGCGCAGATTTTGTGGCGCGTGATTCTGCCGCAGATGATGCCGCGTCTGCTGGATGCGGTGCGTCTGTCGCTGGCGTCAGCGTGGTTGTTCCTGATTGCTGCTGAAGCGATTGCCGCCACTGAAGGGCTGGGGTATCGCATCTTCCTGATGCGCCGTTATCTGGCGATGGATGTGATTTTGCCGTACGTGGCGTGGATTGCGCTGCTGGCCTTTGTGCTCGACCTGCTGCTGCGGCTGATCAGCCGTCGCTGCTGGCCGTGGTATCACGCGAAATGATTCAGGAGCGAACCATGCCATTACTGCAACTGAAAAACCTCGAAAAGCATTACGGCGATCAGGTGGTGCTGGAACGTCTCAACATCAACGTCGAGCAGGGCGAGTTTGTGGCGATTGTCGGGGCGTCAGGCTGTGGCAAAACCACTTTCCTCAACATGCTACTTGGCACCGAATCGCCGACCAAAGGCCAACTGCTGCTGGACGGTGAACCCATCCCCGACGAACCCGATGCCCATCGCGGCGTGGTATTCCAGCGCTATTCGGTGTTTCCCCATCTGACGGTGCTCGGCAACGTGATGCTGGCGGAAGAGTTCAGCAGCGCCCGCTGGCTGGGACGTGTGTGGGGCAAAAAGCGGCAGGCGATTCGTCAGCGTGCGCAGGCAATGCTGGCGCAGGTTGGCCTGGAGCATGCGCAAAACAAATACCCGCACCAGCTCTCGGGCGGCATGCAGCAACGCCTGGCGCTGGCACAGGCGCTGATGAAACAGCCGCGCATCCTGCTGCTTGATGAGCCGTTTGGTGCGCTCGATCCCGGTATCCGCAGTGAAATGCACCAGCTGATTACCCGCCTGTGGCAGCAGCACAACCTGACCATTTTTATGATCACGCATGACCTGAAAGAGGGCTTCAGCCTGGCTTCACGCCTGCTGGTGTTCGACAAACTGCGTCATGACCCGCACGCGCCGCAAGCCTGGGGCGCGACTATCACTTACGACCTGCCGCTGGATCGCACACAGCCTGATGTTGCGCTGCCATCTGAGCCGCAGGTGGCTTAAAGGAGCAATACATGAATGCTTATCAAACCCTGTTACCGGCGGGATCGCACTGGTCGCTGGTGATGCGCAGCGGTACGGCGCTGACACTGACCGATATTGAAGGCGGTGCCAACGTCGGCATGCTGTTCTACAACCCGGAAAATCTGCTGGAGCGCTACAACGCGCCCGATACGCTGAAGTGCCAGCACACTTTCCGCCTGACGGCCGGGCACTGCCTTTACTCCGATATGGGACGCATTTTCTGCGGCATCGAAGAAGACAGCTTCGGCTGGCATGAGAGCGTCTGCGGCACCTTAAATGCTGAGCACACTGCCGCACGCTTCGGCGCCAGCGACTATCAGCAGGCGCGCAATCTGCGCCATCAAAACGGCTACGACAGTTTCCTCGTCGAGCTGGCGAAATACGGCCTCGGCCAGCGTGATATGGCCTCTTGCCTCAACCTGTTTGCCAGGGTGCGCGCCGATGATAACGGCACGCTGCAACTGGAGCAGCAGGGTGCACCTGGCGCACAGGTGCGGCTGCGCTTCGCCATGGACACGCTGGTGATCCTACACACCTGCCCGCATCCGCTGAATGTAAGCAGCGAATATCCGCGCCAGCCGGTGCAGATCGCACTGGACGCCCAGCGCGCGCCGCTGCCGGACATTTGCCTGGCGCGTGCCGAAAACCAGCGCGGACTGCGCAACAACGCACTCTATCAGCTGCAAGGAGAAATCTGATGATCACTGAAAGCTTACTCAATTCCGCCGAAGCGCCATTCCAGCAGCAGGTGAACGCCGGTGATTACTGGCTGCAGCGCATCGAAGCGGGCCAGACCTTGCGTATCACCGATCTGGAAGGGAATCAGGCTGCCGATACCCTGTTCTTCAACGGCGACGACACTGCCGAGCGTTACAGCATGAGCGATACGCTGCGCGGGCAAAAGAATGTGTTCCTCAGTGCGGGCAGCGTGCTGCGTTCCAACTTGGATCGCCCGATGCTGACGATTACCGCTGATACCTGTGGTCGCCACGATACGTTGGGCGGCGCCTGCTCCTGTGAAAGCAACACCGTGCGCTACGACCAGGAGAAGCGCCATATGCATTCCTGCCGTGACAGCTGGATGCTGGCGGTGGCCGAGAAGCCAGAATTTGGCCTGACGCGTCGCGATATCGCCCACAACATCAACTTCTTTATGAACGTGCCGGTGACGCACGACGGGGGTTTGACCTTCGCCGATGGCATTTCTGCACCGGGTAAATACGTCGAGATGGTGGCGGAGATGAATATCCTGGTGCTGATCTCCAACTGCCCGCAGCTCAACAATCCCTGTAACGGTTACAACCCGACGCCGATCTTAGTCAGCGTGTGGTGAATCTTTGACGCAACGGGACGACCCGTTTTTAAGCCGTCATTGTCCCTGCAGGACGACCTGCCGTAATAAGAGATTTCACTCATGATTGATCGCGTATTGATTGCCAACCGTGGCGCGATTGCTGTGCGCATCATCCGTACCTTGCAAGCGATGAACATCCGCGCGATTGCGGTGTATGCCGAAGCCGACCGCCACGCGCGCCATGTGCGACTGGCCGATGAAGCCTGGTCGCTGGGCGAGGGGCAGGTGCGAGACACTTATCTTAATCAGCAAAAAATACTGGAAATTGCCGCACAGAGCGGGGCGCAGGCAGTGCATCCCGGTTACGGATTCCTCAGCGAAAATCCCGAGTTTGTGACGCGCTGTGAAGCGGCCGGCGTGCAGTTCCTCGGGCCGAGTGCCGGGCAGATGGCCGCGTTCGGTTTAAAACATCGTGCGCGTGCGCTGGCACAGGAGAATCAGGTGCCGCTGCTGCCGGGCAGTGGTTTGCTGACTTCGCTGGACGAAGCGCGAGTGATGGCGGAGAAGATTGGCTACCCGGTAATGCTGAAAAGCACCGCCGGTGGCGGCGGTATTGGCATGCAGCGTTGTGATGATGCCGAACAGCTCAATGCGGCGTTTACGCGTGTTAAACGACTGGCAGGCAATAATTTCGCCGACGATGGCGTATTTTTAGAGAAGTTTATCGCCCGCGCGCGCCACATTGAGGTGCAGATCTTTGGCGATGGTGCTGGCAATGTGATTGCCCTTGGCGAGCGTGACTGTTCTGCTCAGCGCCGCAACCAAAAAGTGCTGGAAGAGACGCCCGCACCGGGATTGAGTGCGGCGGTTCGCGCTGAGCTACAAGCAACTGCGGTGCGACTGGCGCGTGCGGTCAACTACCGCAGCGCGGGCACCGTGGAGTATGTCTACGATGATGCCAGCCAACAGTTCTGGTTTCTTGAAGTGAACACCCGTTTGCAGGTGGAGCACGGCGTCACTGAAATGGTGTATGGCGTGGATTTGGTACGCTGGATGGTGGAGCTGGCACAACAAACGTTACCGCCGCTGCACACCTTATCGACCGAAGCGCAAGGCCATGCGATTCAGGTGCGCCTGTACGCTGAAGACCCGGCCAAACAGTTCCAGCCCAGTGCCGGTTTGCTCAGTCACGTCCAGTTCCCGACGGAAAGTGAGGACGCCACGCTGCGCATTGACAGCAGCGTGGAAACCGGCATGGAAGTATCGCCGTTCTACGATCCGATGCTGGCGAAAGTGATTGTGCATGCGGCCAGCCGTGAGGTGGCATTGCGCAGTCTGGCACAGGTGCTGGACGCCACCGAGCTGTACGGTATCGAAACCAATCTGCTGTGGTTGCGCCATCTCTGTTCCCTGCCGGAAGTGCAGCAGTGCCGCATCATCACCGCCACGTTGGGCGGCGTGCAGTGGCAACCGCCCACGCTGGATATCCTCAGCGGCGGCACCTTGACCACGGTGCAGGATGCGCCTGGCCGTGTCGGTTACTGGCATGTCGGTGTGCCGCCGTCTGGCCCGTTTGACAGCCGCGCGTTCCAGTTGGGTAATCGCTTATTGAATAACGACGCGCAGGCGGCGGGGCTGGAGATTACCTTGCGCGGTCCCACGCTGCGTTTTAATCAGGCGTGCAGTTTTGTTCTGACCGGCGCACCGATTGCCGCGCAGCTGGATCTGCAGCCGTTAACGATGCATCAGATTGTCACCGCGCAGGCCGGGCAAACCCTGACGCTGGGCGATGTGAGAGAAGGGTGCCGCAGCTATCTGCTGCTGGCGGGCGGCTTGAATACGCCGCGCTATCTTGGCAGCCGCAGCACCTTTACGCTCGGCAAGTTTGGCGGTCACGCCGGGCGGGCTTTGCGGGCGGGCGATGTATTGCATCTTGCCGAACCGCAGGTGCTGACAACGGCAGACTTGCCTCGCGAGTTGGTGCCGGAACTCAACGGCGAATGGCAGCTGCGGGTGATTTACGGCCCGCACGGCGCACCGACCTTCTTTACCGATGATGACATCGAGGCGTTCTTTGCCGCTGAGTGGCAGGTGCATTATAACTCCAGCCGTACCGGCATTCGCCTGATCGGACCGAAACCGACCTGGGCGCGCAGCGACGGCGGTGAAGCGGGCATGCATCCTTCCAATATTCACGACAACGCCTATGCCTTTGGCACGGTGGATTTTACCGGTGATATGCCGGTGATCCTCGGCCCGGACGGTCCTTCGCTCGGTGGCTTTGTCTGCCCGGCCACGGTGATCGAAGCCGATCTGTGGAAGCTCGGACAGCTCAAAGCAGGGGATCGCTTGCGCTTCCTGCCGATCGATCTCAGCAGTGCGGATCAACTGGCGCAGGCAGAGCGTGAAGCGATCATCAAACTGCAATCAGTACCGCTTACAGTGAACGCTGCGCTGCCCCTTATTGATCCACTATTGCACCATCAGGCGGCAGAAAATGGCCGCCCATCGCTCAGTGTGCGTGCAGCAGGTGACCGTTTTCTGCTGGTAGAGTATGGCGATTTGATGCTGGATATCGCCCTGCGTTTCCGCGTGCACGCGCTGATGCAACAGCTGGAAGCCCATTCTCTGCCGGGTCAGCTGGAATTAACGCCGGGCATCCGTTCGCTACAGGTGCATTACGACGCACAACACTGTGTGAGAAGTGAGCTGTTGGCGCAAATTTTGCACATTGATCATGCGCTAGGCGACCTCAGCGAGGCCGCTGTGCCCTCGCGTACTGTGTGGTTACCGCTCAGCTGGGACGATGCGGCCTGCCGTGAGGCGATAACCCGCTACAGTCAGTCGGTACGCCCCAATGCGCCGTGGTGCCCTAGCAATATAGAATTTATCCGCCGCATCAATGGTCTGGCCAGCATTGATGAGGTGAAGGAGATCGTGTTCAGCGCCGCCTATCTGGTGATGGGGCTGGGCGATGTCTATCTCGGTGCGCCCGTGGCGACGCCGCTCGACCCGCGTCATCGCCTGGTGACCACGAAGTACAATCCGGCGCGCACCTGGACAGCAGAAAACTCGGTAGGTATTGGCGGCGCTTACATGTGCGTCTATGGCATGGAAGGGCCGGGCGGTTATCAGTTTGTCGGGCGCACCATGCAGATGTGGAACCGCGATCGACAAACCTCGGCCTTCACACAGCCGTGGCTGCTGCGCTTCTTTGATCAAATCCGTTTTTATCCGGTCAGCGCCGAGGAATTGCTCAGCATTCGCGAGCGTTTCCCGTGGGGTGACTATCCGCTGCGGAGCGAAGAGGGCGAATTCCGCCTTGCAGATTATCAGGCGATGCTGGTGGAGCAGGCGGAGGAAATCGACGCCTTCCAGCAGCAACGTCAGCAGGCTTTTGACTGTGAACTGGCGTGCTGGCGAGCAGAAGGGCAATTCACCTTCGACAGTCAGCTGCAGGAACAGAGTATTGAAGAGATTACGGTGCCTGCAGGGTGTAGCCCGGTAGAGAGCCAGGTGGCGGGCAGCGTGTGGCAATGGTTGGTTGACGAAGGCAGTGAGATTGAAGCGGGTGCCACGGTAGGCATTCTCGAATCTATGAAGATGGAAATCCCGATCGTGGCGCCAGTCAGTGGAAAAATCCATAGTTTCTATCGGCAGGCTGGGCAGCAAGTGCAGGCGGGTCAGTTACTTATGGTGATCGATCCTTCTGCGGCATAAGTAAGAATAAAAAATAATCAGTAATCAGGCAGCAAAGCCGGGGATTTGACCCATAATTAGTAACCCGGCTGATTGTTGCATTGCCATGACATCTTTTCGCAGTGTGCAACAGGCTGTGTCCCGTAACGGTTTAATAAAAAATCGAAAAGACCGCTGCGGGATACAGCCTGACTTGGCCGGGTTTCAGCGCCTGGTGGCGCTTACCTCTCTACTTTCACGTGCTTCATAGTGAGTTTTAAGGAGTTCTCTATGGAAATAAAAGATCCAATGGTCGAGTTATTGAGTAGCCTTGAGCAGATTGTTTTGACACGTGATGCACAGCCTTCCGTATCAGAAATTACACTCAACGCAGTATCCGTTCCCGAGCCACAGCGTTTACGCGAAATGACCGGCATGCAGGTGGATGAGTTCGCCCGCGTGATGGGGGTGAGCGTTTCATCTGTAAAAAGTTGGGAGGCGCAACGCACGCGCCCATCCGCTACGGCACGTAAACTGATGAAACTGCTGCAAGCGAATCCCTACCTGGGGCGGCAGTTGCTCGAGTAAAAAGACTATCGGTTCTCTGACCCGCCTGCACGGCGGGTTTTTTTTAGCTCAATCCGCCGTATTTCGCCGCCTGTTTCACAAACCAACTCTCTGGCACGCTGTGTGGTGGCTGCGCCAGCTGATCAATGCCTTGCTGAATGATCTGCTCTGCCTGCTGCCACAATTGCGGATCGCCTTGATTCAACAACTGAATCTGGATCTGTTTTTCAATCAGGTAGATACGTGCAAAGTCGGGATCGAAATGCACAATGGCGCGGGTGTTGTCGATGATATCGGCCAGCTTGATGGTTTGCGCATCGGGACAGGCTTCGGCGGTATGGCGGAAGTGCGCCAGTTTGCGGGCGGCGCGGTTTTTCGCCTCGGGCTGCGCGCTGTCAGTCAGCATGTCGACCAACTGCGCGACGCGCTGTCCAAAATGGCTCTCAATGTCCTGTAACGTGCTCGGGGTATCTTCCACGGTGTCATGCAGCCAGGCGGCGGCAATCATCTGTTCATCATCGGTGACGCTGCGCACCAGTTCGGCCACCGCAGCTGGGTGCACTATGTAAGGCTCATCGGTGTATTTGCGACGCTGACCCGCAGCAGCATGTGCCTGCGTGGCATAACGGCGCGCTTGCTCTTCCAGTGAATCACGCATCTTTAACACTCCGGAATAAAGTTGCTTGCAATTATCTAGCGCGCTATCTATATTGAATCGCATGAACAGTAATCAAGATGACAAAAAAGTGCAGCAGACGCCACTCCAGGTTGATCAACACCTCTGCTTCGCGCTCTATTCGGCGAATCTGGCGATGCACAAAGTCTATCGCCAGCTGCTGGCTGAGCTGGAGATTACCTATCCGCAATACCTGGTGATGCTGGTGCTGTGGAATCAGGATGATGTGACCGTAACGGAGATTGGCGAGCAGCTTTTCCTTGATTCAGCCACGCTGACGCCGCTGCTGAAACGCTTAGAAGCCGCGGGTTTGTTACGCCGTCAGCGTTCGCGTCGCGATGAGCGCCAGGTGGTGGTGACCCTGACAGATGAAGGTCGTGCGCTGCGTGAACGAGCACAAAGCATTCCCGAGGCGGTACGCTGTGCCACCGCCTGTGACGATGACACCTTGATTGCTTTGAAAAATCAGCTGGACGATTTGCGCACCAATCTTAACCGCGCCAAATAAAGCATTTTGGATGTCGCCAATGCGGCATCCTGGATATCAACGTCAAAACTGCGCATAGATATATAGTGCGCGATTATATAGCGAATAGTGAGGTTAATATGTCTTTAGATAAAGTTGTTTATACCGCAAAAGCCAAAGCCACCGGCGGCCGTGATGGTCGTGCGACTTCGTCTGACAACGTGCTGGATGTGAAACTGGGCGTGCCAAAAGAGATGGGCGGCGCAGGCGGCGAAGTCACTAACCCAGAGCAGCTGTTCGCCGCGGGTTACTCAGCGTGCTTCCTCGGTGCGATGAAGTTTGTGGCTGGCCGTGACAAAATCACCATGCCAAAAGATGCGTGGATTGAAGGCGAAGTCGGTATCGGCCCAATTCCAACCGGTTTTGGTATCGAAGCTAAACTGAACATCCACCTGCCAGAGATGGATGCAGCCGAAGCGCAGAAACTGGTGGATGCGGCACACATTGTTTGCCCGTACTCTAACGCCACGCGCGGCAACATTGATGTGACTCTGAATATCCTCAACTAAGGTCGCTGCCAGTCCAAAGAGAGGCTCCATCAGGGGCCTTTTATCATTTTATGGGGTCAGATCAATTATTGTCTGGTCTTACCATTGGTTAAATGTTCTACTGCTGCGCTGCATGCGCCTTCATTGCCGTTCCGGTTCAGATTCGTCCCGTTCCTGCTCGTTGCTTGCGCTTTTCTCGCTCACGGACGAACTCTATTGACTTTAAATAGTCCCATTTAAGGTTGGTTTATTGACACCGGGTCAGGAATGAATAAGTAAATGAATTATATCAAAACGTTAACGCAGCAAAAGCTGTCGCTGTTGCTTGCGCTCTATCTCGGCATCTTGTTGAATTTGCCAATTTTTTATCGCCGATTTGACGGCTTCCTAACGAAATCCACCCTCTCTAACTGGCTTTCTGCGGTCGCAGAAGTGACCGCTGCGGTGCTGCTGACGTTTTTCCTGATGCGTCTGCTATCGCTGGGCGGTAAGTGGGTTTATCGCATCCTTGCCACGTTAACCGTGGTAATTTCCGTGGCTGCCGCCTATTACATGGCTTTCTTTAATGTGGTGATCGGCTACGGCATCGTGGCCTCAGTGATGACCACTGATGTCGATCTCTCTAAAGAAGTGGTCGGCATGCGCTTTGTGCTGTGGATGGTGCTGGTCAGCGCGCTGCCGCTGCTGCTGATTTGGCGTAATAACCTTAGCCAGACCTTGATTGAGCAATTGAAAACGCCGGGCCAGCGTCTGAAGCCTGCGCTGATCATGCTGTTGAGCGTAGCGCTGGTGTGGTTGCCGATTCGCTACTTCGACAAACTGCAAAAAGTGAATGAAGAGATCACCAATATCGACCTGCCAAGTTACGGCGGGGTGGTGGCGCACTCGTATTTGCCTTCTAACTGGATTGCGGCGCTAGGTCTGTTTGCCTGGACCAAAGTCGATGAAGAGATGGATGGGGCGGAACTGCTCGATCCAGCGAAGAAGTTTACTTACGTGGCACCGCCGGGCATTGATGATACCTATGTGGTGTTTGTGATTGGCGAGACCACGCGCTGGGACCACATGGGTTTGCTGGGCTATGACCGCGATACCACGCCGAAGCTTTCTAAAGAGAAAAACCTGGTGGCGTTCCGCGGTGAGTCTTGCGATACCGCCACTAAGCTGTCGCTGCGCTGCATGTTCGTGCGCGAGGGCGGCACCATGGATAATCCTGGCCGCACGCTGAAAGAGCAGAACGTTTTTGCGGTGATGAAGGAGCTGGGCTTTACCTCTGAGCTGTTCGCCATGCAGAGTGAAGTGTGGTTCTACGATAACGCCGATGTGAATAATTTCTCGTTCCGTGAGCAGATTGGTTCTGAGAAGCGTAATCAGGGTAAAGCGGTGGATGACATGCTGCTGGTGCCAGAACTGCAGGCCTCGCTGCAACGTTTCCCGAAAGGTAAGCATCTGGTGGTGTTGCACACTAAGGGTTCGCATTATCTGTATTCACAGCGCTATCCGCGCAGCTTCGCCCGTTATCAGCCGGAATGTATGGGCGTGGATGAGACCTGTAGTAAAGCGCAGTTGATCAATGCTTATGACAACTCGATTCTTTACGTCGATACCATGCTGGATAGCGTGCTCGATCAGTTGCGTGATAAGAAGGCGATTGTGTTTTATGCCGCCGATCATGGTGAGTCGATCAGCGATAATATGCACTTACACGGCACGCCGCGTGAGATGGCGCCGCCGGAGCAGTTCCGCGTGCCGATGATGGTTTGGGCCTCTGATAAATATCTCGAAGATCCCACCAACCGCAGTAACTTCGAGCGTTTGCAGGCGCAGCAGCGCGTAGGGAAAACCCATCGTCATGTTGAGTTGTTCGATACCATTTTAGGCTGCCTGGGCTACAGTTCGCCGGATGGCGGGATTAAAGCGGCGAATAACTGGTGTCAGGCACCAGCGGCGACGCCTGCTAAAGCGTTGTAAGGGTTTTCTGGAAGGTGTTGAGCGGCTGGGCTTTTTGCGGCGCTGTTTGCTTTCCAGGCGATCGGGCGGATTTTACGGAAAAGGGATTGACGCTCCCAAGGGGGAGCAGTAATATTCGCCCCCATCGGCGAGTAGCGCAGCTTGGTAGCGCAACTGGTTTGGGACCAGTGGGTCGGAGGTTCGAATCCTCTCTCGCCGACCATATTTGAAGAAACCTGCTTGAAAAAGCAGGTTTTTTTTCGTCTGTCGATCGCGGAGTCGGTGCAGCCAGGAGTGAATACGGGGCCGCTGCGTAAAGTCGCTGCCTCGTCCCTGATCGCTCGACACACGCCATCCATGGCGTGTAACGCTTTACTCCGCGGCCCCGCATTCCCTCCTTCATTTGATTCTGTGCGCGCTTTTGGAAGTGAACATTTTGCTTTGTGTTTGTTGCCAGGGGCGGAGTTGTTAAGTTTGTGCGAGGTTTTAAAAGCGGAGCTGGTGCAGTCAGGAGTAAATACGGGGCCGCTGCGTAAAGTCGCTGTCTCGTCCCTGATCGCTCGACACACGCCATCCCTGGCGTGTAACGCTTTACTCCGCGGCCCCGCATTCCCTCCTTCATCTGATTCTGTGCGCGCTTTTGGAAGTGAACATTTGGCTTTGTGTTTGTTGCCAGGGGCGGAGTTGTTAAGTTTGTGCGGGGTTTTAAAAGCGGAGCTGGTGCAGCCAGGAGTGAATACGGGGCCGCTGCGTAAAGTCGCTGTCTCGTCCCTGATCGCTCGACACACGCCATCCATGGCGTGTAACGCTTTACTCCGCGGCCCCGCATTCCCTCCTTCGTTTGATTCTGTGCTTGCTTTAGGAAGCGAACATTCGGCTTTGTGCGTGCTGTCATAAAGAAAACATGCTGTTGCTTAGATGCGTGCTGCTTTTCAAAACAGCAGCATCAATGCTGATGAGCGATGGGAAGGGGGCTCGGGGAGCAAAGCGTTCGCCGCAGGGATGCGGCGACCGAGGCTACAGGGATGTATTTACGCCGTCTTTGCGATCGAGCCGCCTTCCCTGAGCAGCGCACCATTTAAAAGCGATGTTGTTTGCACCTAACCTTGTAATTCACCTATCCCATCCGACAAATCACATTTACCCGCTATTATTCCAACTTTACCGACTCGACCCCTCACGCAATCAACCCTGCACGCTTAATTCGCGACACATTCTTCTTATGACCGATTATTGCTTTTTGCTGATTTCTTATGCCATTACCCCAGCATATTTCGCTGCCTGAACGTCATAACGCACGACGAATCGTTCAGTTATTCGACGTTTACCAATAACTTTTGTGTGTTTTTTAGCGGTGATAATCACTGTCATTTGACTGTATAGCCAGACAATCACGCGGCATTGCGCGCTTTATCACCTTTTTAAATTTTGGCTCAGCGCAATAACCCTGTTTTTTATCGTTGCTTGCACTTACTCACACTCTGTGTAAATAACCCCACCTTGTATTGACGTTCTTTGCAACTGTTGACAAATTGATGCGTCAATAACATGCAGAGTAGGGCGATTCTGAGGAGCCATTGGCTATCGGATGACAAAAAAAACCACTCGCATGCTGCCCGAACCGCATAAAAAAATTCAGAGGTCGGGCGACGCACACAACATCACATCACAATGGAGCAAAACATGATCAACTCCCTGGCTAAATCCAGGATGCTGAAGGTCGGTCTTAGCCTGATTGCTATGACTGTTGCCGCGGGTGTCCAGGCGAAAACCCTTGTATATTGTTCAGAAGGTTCGCCGGAAGGCTTCAACCCACAGCTCTTCACATCGGGTACCACTTACGATGCCAGCTCCGTGCCGATCTACAACCGTCTGGTTGAGTTCAAAACCGGTACTACCGAGCTGCAGCCTGGCCTGGCTGAAAAATGGGACGTTAGCGAAGATGGTAAAACCTATACCTTCCATCTGCGTAAAGGCGTGAAGTGGCAAACCACCAAAGACTTTAAGCCAACGCGTACCTTCAACGCTGACGACGTCGTGTTCTCCTTCGAGCGCCAGCTCGACAAAAACAACAAGTACCACGGTGTATCGGGCGGCAGCTACGAATACTTTGAAGGTATGGATATGCCGAAGCTGATCGAGAAAATCGAGAAAGTTGACGACTACACCGTACGCTTCACCCTGAGCCGTCCTGAAGCACCGTTCATTGCTGACCTCGGCATGGACTTCGCCTCGATCCTGTCAAAAGAGTATGCGGACAACATGCTAAAAGCCGGCACGCCAGAGAAGCTGGACCTCAATCCAGTGGGCACCGGTCCATTCGTGCTGCAGCAGTATCAGAAAGATTCTCGCATTCTGTATAAAGCCAACCCGGACTTCTGGGGCACCAAGCCGAAGATTGATCGTCTGGTGTTCTCTATCACGCCTGATGCGTCTGTGCGTTACGCCAAACTGCAGAAGGGTGAGTGCCAGGTGATGCCGTACCCGAACCCGGCTGACATCGCCAGCATGAAGAAAGATGACAAAATTAACCTGATGGAGCAGCCTGGTCTGAACGTCGGTTACCTGTCATTCAACACCGAGAAAAAACCGCTGGATAACGTGAAAGTGCGTCAGGCACTGACCATGGCGGTGAACAAACAAGCCATCATCGACGCTGTGTATCAGGGCGCTGGCCAGGCCGCGAAAAACCTGATCCCACCAACAATGTGGGGCTACAACGACGATGTGAAAGATTACGCTTACGATCCTGCCAAAGCGAAAGAGCTGCTGAAAGAAGCCGGCATGCCGGATGGTTTCTCTATCGACCTGTGGGCGATGCCGGTACAGCGTCCTTACAACCCGAACGCCCGTCGTATGGCGGAAATGGTTCAGGCTGACTGGGCGAAAATTGGCGTGAAAGCCAAGATCGTCACCTTCGAGTGGGGCGAGTACCTGAAACGCGCCAAAGCCGGTGAACACCAGACTGTCATGATGGGCTGGACCGGTGACAATGGGGATCCGGACAACTTCTTCGCCACCCTGTTTAGCTGTGCCGCCGCCAAAGACGGCTCTAACTACTCACGCTGGTGCTACAAGCCGTTTGAAGATCTGATTCAGCCTGCACGTGCTGAAGCCGATCACAACAAACGTATTGAGCTCTACAAACAGGCTCAGGTAGTGATGCATGACCAGGCTCCGGCGCTGATTATTGCTCACTCCACCGTGTATGAGCCGGTGAGCAAGAAAGTGACTGGCTATGTGGTTGATCCATTAGGTAAACATCACTTCGAAAACGTCGATATCCAGGAATAACCTTTCGGATTATCGCGGTCTGGGCCAGCGCTGCTGGCCCTCGGGCGGCACCTTTGCCGCCCGGTCTCCGCACTTTTTTTCCGGCTAATTTCTTATATTGAAGCGCTTCTTGCGTCGCGTCCGGCATTGTCGGCTGCGTGTTGTGAGCAATGTAGTCCCTGGCGGCAACGCCACGGGAAATGACTGAGAATCCGGCTTATGCTGCAATTCATACTCCGACGTCTGGGCCTTGTCATCCCAACGTTCATCGGTATTACCTTACTGACCTTTGCGTTTGTCCATCTGATCCCCGGTGACCCGGTGCTGATCATGGCTGGCGAACGCGGTATCTCTCCCGAGCGTCACGCCCAGCTGATGGCCCAATTTGGCCTCGACCAGCCGATGTGGAAACAGTACATCACCTACATTAATGGTGTGCTGCACGGCGATCTCGGCATCTCGCTGAAAAGCCGCATCCCGGTATGGGATGAGTTCGTCCCTCGTTTCAAAGCCACGCTGGAACTCGGCATCTGCGCGATGCTCTTCGCGATTGCGGTGGGCATTCCGGTTGGCGTGCTGGCGGCGGTAAAACGCGGTTCGGTGTTTGACCACACTGCAGTGGGCATCTCCCTGACCGGTTACTCCATGCCGATTTTCTGGTGGGGCATCATGCTGATCATGCTGGTATCGGTGCAGCTCAACCTGACACCGGTATCCGGGCGTGTCAGTGACACGATTTTCCTTGATGACAGCCACCCACTCACCGGTTTTATGCTGATTGATACGCTGCTGTGGGGTGAAGAGGGCGATTTCAAAGATGCGGTGATGCACATGATTTTGCCGGCCATTGTGCTGGGCACTATCCCGCTGGCGGTGATCGTGCGTATGACGCGTTCTTCAATGCTGGAAGTGCTGGGTGAAGATTATATCCGCACTGCGCGCGCTAAAGGCCTGACGCGTATGCGCGTCATCGTAGTGCATGCACTGCGCAACGCGATGCTGCCGGTGGTAACGGTTATCGGTTTACAGGTCGGCACCCTGCTGGCCGGTGCGATTCTGACAGAAACCATCTTCTCGTGGCCGGGACTGGGTCGCTGGCTAATCGAAGCATTGCAGCGCCGTGACTATCCGGTGGTGCAGGGCGGCGTATTGCTGGTGGCAATTCTGATCATCGTGGTCAACCTGCTGGTTGATCTGTTGTACGGCGTGGTCAATCCGCGCATTCGACATAAGAAATAAGGGGGCATCATGACAACTGTTGATCCCGCAAGCGTAAGCGCTGCACCCAAGCCGATGACCCCGATTCAGGAATTCTGGCACTACTTCAAACGCAATAAAGGCGCGGTGATTGGCCTGGTTTACATCATTCTGATGCTGCTGATCGCCATCTTCGCTGATGTGCTGGCGCCGCATGCGCCGTCAGAGCAGTTCCGTGATGCGCTGCTGCATCCGCCGGTGTGGCAGGAAGGCGGCAGCTGGAAATTTATCTTTGGCACCGATGACGTGGGCCGTGATGTGCTGTCACGCCTGATGTTCGGCGCACGTTTATCGCTGCTGGTTGGCTGTCTGGTGGTAGTGCTGTCGCTGATCCTTGGCGTGGTGTTTGGTCTGATGGCAGGTTACCTCGGCGGCGTCGTCGACGCGGTGATCATGCGTCTGGTGGATATCATGCTGGCGCTGCCAAGCCTGCTGCTGGCATTGGTGCTGGTGGCGATTTTTGGTCCGTCGATTGTCAACGCCTCGCTGGCGATCACCTTCGTCGCGCTGCCGCACTATATCCGTCTTACGCGTGCTGCGGTGCTGGTGGAAGTAAACCGCGATTACGTCACCGCCTCCAGCGTGGCGGGTGCCGGTACGCTGCGCCAGATGTTCGTCAATATTCTGCCTAACTGCCTGGCACCGCTGATCGTGCAGGCGTCATTAGGTTTCTCCAACGCCATCCTCGATATGGCGGCGTTGGGCTTTCTCGGAATGGGGGCGCAACCGCCAACGCCGGAGTGGGGCACCATGCTCTCCGACGTGTTGCAGTATGCGCAAAGTGCCTGGTGGGTGGTGACGTTCCCTGGTGTCGTCATCCTGCTCACCGTGCTGGCATTCAACCTCATGGGCGATGGTTTGCGTGATGCACTCGACCCGAAACTCAAGCAGTAAAGAGGCACCGAGATGGCACTATTAAATGTAGAAAAACTGTCGGTGCACTTCGGCGACGAAAAAACACCGTTCCGTGCAGTAGACCGTATCAGCTACCAGGTTGAACAAGGCCAGGTGGTGGGGATTGTGGGTGAATCCGGCTCGGGTAAGTCGGTCAGCTCGCTGGCGATTATGGGCCTGATTGATTATCCCGGTCGTGTGATGGCGGAAAAGCTGGAGTTCAACCAGCGCGACTTGCAGAAGATCTCTGAAAAAGAGCGCCGCCAGTTGGTGGGCGCAGAAGTGGCGATGATCTTCCAGGACCCGATGACCAGCCTCAACCCGTGCTACACCGTGGGCTTCCAGATCATGGAAGCGCTGAAGGTGCATCAGGGCGGCAGCAAAAGCACGCGCCGTCAGCGTGCTATCGACCTGCTGGATCAGGTCGGTATTCCCGATCCGGCCTCTCGTCTTGATGTTTATCCGCATCAGTTGTCGGGCGGTATGAGCCAGCGCGTGATGATCGCGATGGCGATCGCCTGCAAACCCAAGCTGCTGATTGCTGATGAACCGACAACTGCACTGGATGTGACCATTCAGGCGCAAATCATCGAACTGCTGCTGGAGTTGCAGAAGCAGGAGAACATGGCGCTGATCCTGATTACCCACGATTTGGCGCTGGTGGCAGAAGCCGCGCAGCACATCATCGTGATGTACGCCGGACAGGTGGTGGAAAGCGGGAAAGCGGTGGATATCTTCAAAGCCCCGCGTCATCCCTACACCCAAGCGCTGCTGCGCGCGTTGCCGGAGTTTGCCGCAGATAAAGCGCGTCTGGCTTCGCTGCCGGGTGTGGTGCCGGGCAAATATGATCGTCCTACCGGCTGTCTGCTCAATCCGCGCTGTCCGTATGTGACCGAACGCTGCCGTCGTGAAGAACCTGAACTGCGTGACATTCCGGGTCGCCAGTCTAAATGCCATTTCCCACTGGATGATGCCGGGAGACCGACTTATGAGTCTTGATAACACTAAGCAGGATTACCTGCTGCAGGCGATCGACCTGAAAAAACACTACCCGGTGAAGAAAGGGCTGTTTGGCCAGGAGCGTCTGGTGAAAGCGCTGGATGGCGTCTCGTTCAACCTTGAACGCGGCAAAACGCTGGCGGTGGTCGGTGAGTCGGGCTGTGGTAAATCCACACTTGGTCGCTTGCTGACCATGATTGAAACGCCAACCGAGGGCCAGCTCTACTGGCATGGTCAGGATTTGCTGAAACACGATCCACAGGCGCAAAAACTGCGTCGTCAGAAGATCCAGATCGTGTTCCAGAACCCGTACGGCTCGCTTAATCCGCGCAAAAAAATCAGCCAGATTCTCGAAGAACCGCTGGTGATTAACACCTCTCTGACTAAAGCGGAACGTCGCGAGAAAACGCTGGAGATGATGGCGAAGGTGGGCCTGAAAACCGAGCATTACGATCGCTATCCGCATATGTTTTCCGGTGGCCAGCGTCAGCGTATCGCCATCGCGCGCGGGCTGATGCTCGATCCGGACGTGCTGATTGCTGATGAGCCGGTATCCGCGCTCGACGTTTCCGTGCGTGCGCAGGTGCTCAACCTGATGATGGATTTGCAGCAGGATTTGGGTTTGTCCTATGTGTTCATTTCTCATGATTTGTCGGTGGTGGAGCATATCGCAGACGAAGTGATGGTGATGTATTTAGGTCGTTGCGTTGAGCGCGGCAGTAAAGAGGCCATTTTCAGCAATCCGCGTCATCCTTATACGCAGGCCTTGTTGTCAGCCACGCCACGTTTGAATCCAGATGAGCGTCGTGAAAGGATTAAATTGACCGGCGAACTGCCAAGTCCACTCAATCCGCCGCCGGGCTGTGCGTTTAACGCGCGCTGCCGCCGCCGCTTTGGTACCTGCGTCCAGTTGCAGCCCAAACTTAAGCAATATGGCGAGCAGCAAATTGCCTGTTTCGCGGTGGATCAGGACGAGAATCAGCCAGTGGGCGTGTAATTAACAACGCCAAAAATGAATAAAGGCTCCTGCGGGAGCCTTTATTTTTTCCTGCGTTATACTTCAGGGATGCTAACAAGAGAAATGTTTCTGCCAGAAGCGTCTGGAAATGTATTACTCCAGTGCATCAGTAATCGATTGGTCCTGATTAGGGGTTAAATCGTTAAGGCAAATTCTGAATAGCGTCAGGATTATGTGAGCATAATCACGCACCTGTTAAATCCGCAACTTGAACCACTTCTGCTTCATATCAGTAGCTTAGGTGAATGTTTTTGTCGTTATTATTTCAGTTAATCGATATTAATAAATCTCCGGCCTTAATATCTGCACGCTTTTTGCATTGCCAGAATTTCAATCATATTGATAAAAGTCTTTTGTTGAATACGCCGTTTTTGTAATCAGAATTCCCTCACTCTCTTTTAATGTGTGTGATATATTCGCGGAAAATTCCCTCCCGCTTTTACAGGCTCTGATCATGAAGAATTACGACGATCTGCAGCGTTTTAAAGAAAAGACCAAAACGCTCGATATCGCTTTTAAGGATATGTCTGGGCAATCGCAGGAAGCGGATCACAGCCAGTGGGCGATCATTCGCCAATTAGCGACCGATAATGAGCCTGAGTTAGGCAGCGGCCAGCGTATTGACCTGCCACAGCCGCAGCCGATTCGCGGTGATGAGTTCAGCGCACCCGCTGCTGCACCGGCGGCAATTTCACCTGCGGCCAGCACTTCACGCGGTTCGATTCTCGACAGCCTGGCGGCCACTGCGCCTGCAGAACCTGTGCCAGCCACGTCGCCTGCGGGAGTCTCGTCTCTCTTCCCGCCTGCACCCGCGGCTAAACCGGCGCCTTCTGTGATCTCACAGGCACCGAAAGCGACCCATGTTGAGCGTCAGGCCACGACGTCGCTGTTTCCACCGCCGCCAGCGAAACCGGCGGCTGCACCTTTATCTGCATCCGCACCTATCGCTGCGGTACCTACAGTGACGCCGGCTCCCGCACCTGTAGCGAACCCTGCTCCAGCGCCTTTAGCCTCACCGATTGCCGCGACATCGGCTGAAGCGCCGCAGGCTTCAACAACGTTCAGTGCGCCCGCGTCTACCTTTACCGCTCCGGTTGAACCGGCGCGTCCGGCAGCTTCTGCACCCTCACGTTTTGGTGCTCTGTTCCGCTCGCGTGCGACGGAACCTGCTCATCTTTCAAAAGAAACACCCTTAAAACCGCTATTGGAGAAGATTGCGCTATGCCGTTAGTTTGTGTGTGCTCGCCAAAAGGGGGAGTAGGGAAAACCACCATGGCGGCCAACCTTGCATGGAGCCTGGCTCGCGCTGGCAGCAAGGTGTTGGCAATCGATTTCGATGTCCAGAACGCATTGCGCCTGCATTTTGGTGTGCCACTGCACGATGGTCGCGGCTTTGTTGCGCGCTCTGAAGAGCAGGCTGACTGGAGCCAATCCATCCTCACCACCGGCGGTAATATTTTCGTCATGCCTTATGGCGATGTGACCGAAGATCAGCGTGAGCGTTTTGAAGAGAACCTGATTAAAGATCCGCATTTCCTGCGCCGCGGTCTGGACACGGTTTTAAATTATCCGGGACTGGTCATTATTGCCGATTTCCCGCCAGGCCCAGGTCCGGCACTTAAAGCCATGGCCGCTTTGGCCGATATGCATTTAGTGGTGATGCTGGCAGATACCGCCTCGGTCTCTTTACTGCCGCAAATTGAAAATGACCGCATGATAGGTCAGCCACTCAATAATAAGCGTGGTCATTATTTCGTGCTTAACCAAAGTGACAATCGCCGCAATATTAGCCGTGAAGTCACTGGCTTTATGCAGCAGCGTTTGGGCGAGAATTTATTAGGCGTGGTGCATCGTGATGAAAGCGTCGCGGAAGCCAATGCTTCACAACAATCAGTTTATGATTTCAGCCCGGCATCCGCGGCAGCGTTTGATATCGAACTGGTGGCGAAGCGCGTAGCCAATATCCTGAATATTACCGTGGGTAACGGTGAAGTTCAGGCACCTATCCGCAGCCATTATTAATCGCCAGGCATTTGCCTGGCGGTATTAGCAATAATAACAACACAGCTTCTTTAGGGTGAATCATGAGTAAACTCGGGTTTTACCTGCTGCTGCTGGTGCTTGCACCTGTGGCCGCGGTAATCGTCATCACGCCTATGGACAGCCAAAAACAATATATTTTTGGCTTAATCAGCATCGGGATGATGTTTTTACTGGGCTTCAGCAAAAGCCGCAAAATAACTGTCATCATGGTTATCCTTTCTGCGCTGATGTCGACCCGATATATCAGGTGGCGCACCACGGAGACGCTGCAGTTTAATTCCGAGATTGAAGCGATTCTCGGCATCGGCTTATATCTGGCCGAACTGTATGTCTGGCTGATTCTGATTCTCGGCTTCCTGCAAACCACCTGGCCATTAAAACGCACCATTGAACCGTTGCCGGACGATACCAGCCTGTGGCCTACCGTTGACGTCTATGTCCCGACCTATAACGAAAGCCTCGACGTAGTGCGTGATACCGTGCTGGCGGCGCAGTGCATCGATTATCCGCGTGACAAGCTCAAGGTCTATCTGCTGGATGACGGCAAGCGCAGCGAGTTTGCGGTTTTTGCCGCCGATGTAGGGGTGGGCTATATCACCCGTGACGACAACAGTCATGCGAAAGCCGGTAACCTCAACCATGCGATGAAAATCACCAAGGGTGAGCTGATCTGCATCTTTGACTGTGACCACGTCGCCACCCGTACTTTCCTGCAGGCGACCGTCGGTCCGTTCCTGAACGATCCCAAGCTGGCGCTGTTGCAGACGCCACACTATTTCTATTCACCGGACCCGTTTGAACGTAACCTGCGTGCAGCGCGTACCATTCCGAACGAAGGCGCGCTGTTCTACGGCCCGGTTCAGCAGGGTAACGACAACTGGAACGCCACCTTCTTCTGCGGTTCCTGTGCGGTGATTCGCCGTAGCGCGCTGGAAGAGATTGGTGGATTTGCGGTGGAAACCGTGACCGAAGATGCGCACACCGCATTGAAAATGCAGCGCCTGGGTTGGGGGTCTGCCTTCCTGGCGATTCCGCTGGCTGCGGGTCTGGCCACCGAGCGTCTCGGTTTGCACGTGGTTCAGCGTAACCGCTGGGCGCGTGGCATGACGCAGATCTTCCGTGTGGATAATCCGCTGTTTGGCCGTGGTCTGAAATGGCAGCAGCGTCTCTGCTACCTCAACGCCATGCTGCACTTCCAGTTCGGTCTGCCGCGCGTGGCATTCCTGACCGCGCCGCTGGCGTACCTGCTGTTCAACCTGAACATTATCCACTCGTCGGCGTCGCTGATCTTCGCCTACGTATTGCCGCATCTGGTGATGTCGCTGTACGTCAACTCCCGCATGAACGGCAAGTTCCGTTACACCTTCTGGGGTGAAATCTACGAAACCGTGATGTGCTTCCACCTCGTGATCCCGACGTTGCTGACCATGCTGGCACCAAAGCGCGGTAAATTTAACGTAACGGATAAGGGGGGCCTGCTGGACCAGGGCTTCTTCGATTTCCACATCGTCCGCCCCCATGTGATTGTCGCGGTACTGCTGACCATTGGTATCGTCGCGGGTGTGGTGCGTGCAACAGCACATGATTACTTCGGTGTTGATCCCTATGTTATCGCCCTCAACGTCGGCTGGGCGGTGTTCAGCCTGATCATCCTGATGGCGGCGATTGCCGTGGCGCGCGAAACCAAACAGGTGCGTAAAACCATTCGTATCGAAGTGCAGATTCCGGCGGTGATTCACTACGCCAGCGGTATCTCATCACGCACCCAAACCAGCGACCTGTCGATGGGCGGCGCGCAACTGGATGCACCGGACAACCGTCATGAGCATGATGAAATTGAAGAGATTGATCTGCTGCTGAAATCCGGTGCCATCACTATTCCGGTGAGCAAAATCTCCGGCGATGAAGAGACCATTCGTCTGCGCTTTGGTGATATGCCGCTATCGCGTCGTCGTGAGCTGGTGCGTGTGGTACTGGCGCGCGCCGATGCGTGGATCCAGCCCGAGTATAAGCAGGACAACCCGCTGGTATCGCTGGGCACCATTATTCGTACCGTATTTGAGCTGTTCTGGCTGACCTGGAAAGATCGCCGTGAGAAGCATAAGCGTGAAAACCAGTCGGCAGTGAAAGAGGACAGCGCAGTATGAAGAATTTGACGCAAACGTTGCTGGCAAGCTCGCTGGCGACGGCGCTGATGCTCGCCCCGGCCTGGGCAGAAACCCCTGCGGTAACGCAGGATAGTTCGGCCTTGTCCAACGTGCCGCCACCGCAAGGCATCCAGAGTGAAGCGGATGCCCAGTTGCAGCAGGCGGCGGGTGCAACACCTTATGCGCCCACTGAAAATGCACCAGCAACTGAAAATACTGCCCCGGCTGCGACGGATATGCCAGCAGCCAACGCCACGAACTCGGCTGCACCACAGACGGAGCCGCCTGCTACCACGCCAGCGCCAGAGATGGTGCTGCCTGATGTGGCACCTGCGGCATCAGTCGCCGCACCCGTGGTTTCCGCTTCTGCGATGCTCAATCAACCTATCAGCAGCACCATTTCCGTGGCGCAGATGGGCCAGCCGCAGGGCATCACCTTAACGGGCGGTCAGCTGCAATCCGGTATCGTGTTTACTCTGCCGAGCGATGAAGTGATCACCAACGCGCGTCTGAATTTGTCGCTGCGCGTTTCAGCAGCACTGGCGGCGCGTAATACCTCGTTGCAGCTGATGCTGAATGGTCAGCCGCTGGGCACTTTGCCGCTGGGTTCAAGCGACAGCGATGTCAGCGACTATCAGCTGGATATTCCAGCGGCGATGGTGGTCTCAAGCAACAACCTCAGCTTCAAAATTAACGATGCCGACAAACTGCTGTGCGAAAAAGAGAGTGCACAGCAGTATCAAGTGTCGATTCTGCCTAAAACCACGCTAAGCCTCGAAGGCCAGCAGTTGAATATCGGCACCAGCCTGCGCAACTTCCCGCGTCCGTTTATGGATGCGCAGCGTATGACGCCCGCCAGCGTGACTTTTGGCTTTGCCGCCAATGCCACGCCGGACAGCATCAGCGCGGCGGCGTTAGTGGCATCATGGATGGGTATTCAATCGGACTATCGCGGCATTCGTTTCCCGGTGGTGCGTGGCGATCTGCCTGAGCACAACGGCATTTTGATTGGTCATCCCGGTGAGAAGATCGGTTCTGTGACTTTACCTGCCACCAACGGTCCGCTGTTGCAGGTGATTGATAACCCGAACAACCCGGTTTACAAACTGCTGTTAGTTGTCGGTGCGGATGATGCTCAGCTGCGTCAGGCGGCAAACCGTTTGACCACGCAACCGCTGGCGACCGATGCCAGCAGCCTGAACGTGCAGCCGCAGCCGATTGGCCTGCGTAAGCCGTATGACGCGCCGCGCTGGATCAATACCACTCGTCCGGTGCGGTTGAGCGAGCTGCTGCGTAAAGATCAGAGTCTGACCACCACCGGCATCTGGCACGATGCGCTGAGCGTGAACTTCCGCGCTGCGCCGGACCTGTTCATGTGGGATGGCGACACCATTCCGGTCGAGCTGCACTACCGCTTCCCGTCGGAAAGCTGGATTGATGAGAACAAATCGTTCCTCAACGTGATGCTTAACGGCACCTTCCTGCGCAACCTGACCGTAAACAAAGTCGGCTTGCTGGAGAGCGCCTGGCATCGTCTGGGCGGCGACGCCCGTCAGGAGCACTACACCCTGAAGCTGGAGCCGTATCTGATTTACGGTGATAACCAGCTGGCGTTGTACTTCAACATCAAACCGAAAGCGGACGCGCCATGTGGTGTGTTGCTCAACAACAACATCAAGAGCCGCATCGAAGATGATTCGTGGATCGATCTGAGCCACACGCGTCACTTCACCATGCTGCCGAACCTGTCGTACTTCGTTGGCGCATCATTCCCGTTCTCGCGTCTGGCGGACTTCTCGCAGACCACCTTGCTGCTGCCAGAAAAACCGACCGATGCAGAGATCTCCACGCTGCTGGATATGTCTTCACGTGCGGGTAACGCGACCGGTGTACCGCTGGTGCAGAACCAGGTGCTGTTTGGTTTGCCAAATGGTGGCACTAACCTGACACGCCTGCAGGACAGTGATCTGTTGGCGGTGAGCACCACACAGAACAGTGAATTCAATCAGCAGATGCTGGCTAACACGCCTTATCAGACCAGCGGTAATACGTTGGGCGTGAAAGATCCGACGACCTGGGACAAGCTGCGTGGCTGGCTGACCGGCGACTGGAACCTTCAGCAGCTGGATGCCGATCGTTACTTCTCCTCCAACGAAGCGTGGCGTGGCTTTGTCAGCTACCGCTCGCCGTGGAATGCCGATCGCCTGGTGGTGATGACGGTGGCAACCAGCGATCAACAGCTGCTGCGTTTGCATGAAGATCTCAACTCGGCGCGCATTAACGCGGGCATTCGTGGCGATACCGCCATCATCACTGATGAAAACGGTATTCGCAGTTTCCGCGTCGGCCCACAGTTCCCGAGTGGCGAAATGCCGTGGTACATGATGGTGGTGTGGTATGCCAACCAGCATTCGGTGCTGATGGCGCTGGCCGCTCTGGTGCTGGCAACGCTGGTCGGCGGTAGCGCATGGGCGATGCTGAAGCGTCATGCATGGCGACGCCTCAACCCGAAAGCTGATAGCAAGTCCGGCAAGAAGTAAGGATAAAAACAATGAAAAAAAATCTGTTGAGTGCCGGTATTCGTCATGCCCTGATTCTGGGTGGGGCACTGGCGTTCTCTCAGCCGCTGCTGGCGGCGGAGAGCACCAATCCTGCGTTACAAGCGTTGTTTGATCAGGCGGCTTACTGGCATCAGAAAGCGCATGACGATTTGGCCAAATCTTCGCTGCAAAAAGTGTTGATGGTTGAACCCAACAACACTCAGGCGCTGTATTTGCTGGCGCTCTATTCCCAGCAGAGCGGCAGCAGCGCGGAAGCGGCGCAGTGGCGCGCGCGACTGAGTGCCGCATCGCCGAACGATCCGCACCTCACCGAGCTGGACAATGCGCGTCAGCTGCAAACCATCCCACAAGCGCAGCTGTCGTTAGCGCGCCAGCAGGCCCGCAGCGGCAATATTGCAGCTTCGCTGCAAACCTGGCGCAATACCTTTAATGGTAATGAGCCACCACCGAGCGTGGCGGCGGAATATTACCTGACCATGGCCGGAGACCGCTCGCTGCTGCCGCAGGCGGTCGAAGCGCTGCGTCAATTCGCGGCCGATCATCCACAAGATACCGGCGCGAAGCTGGCACTCGGCAAAGCACTGACCTATCAGGAATCGACCCGTCGTCAGGGTATTGATCTGCTGGGCACGCTGGCGGATGGCAACAAAGATGCTGACCGTTCACTGCGTCAGGCGCTGCTGTGGCTCGGCCCGCAGGCGTCCGATGCCTCGCTATACCAAACCTGGCAGCAGCGTCATCCGCAAGACAATGCGGTGATGGATTACTACCGTAAAAATGTTGGCGGCGCTGAGAAGGGTGCTGGCTTCACCGCACTGAACAGTGGTGACGTCAGCAACGCGCAGAACAACTTTGAGAAAGTGCTGCAGGCGAACCCGCAGGATGCCGATGCACTGGCAGGGATGGGCTATGTGGCTCAGCGTGCCGGGCGCTATGCCGAAGCGGCTGATTATCTGACGCGCGCCGCGCAGATGGGCGGCGATCAGAGCGAGACGCGCCAAAAGCAGGCAGCCGATGCGCGCTTCTATGCTCAACTGGCGACCGCGCAGCAGGCGCTGAAAAACGGTGACAGCGCGCAGGCATTAGCCTTGAGTGAACCCCTGGCGCAGGCCGATGGCGAGAAAGGCGTTTCCGCTAAGCTGTTCCGCGCGGACGTGCAGCGTCGCAGCAATCAACTCGACCAGGCAGAACAAACTTATCGCTCTATCCTGCAAGCCGATCCGAACAACCGTAACGCCAAAGAAGGCCTGTTCTACGTGCTGCGTCAGCAGAATCGCAGTGCCGAAGCCAACACGCTGCTGGCTTCTCTGCCGGATAGCGTGCGCCAGAGCGTGGCCCCGCGCGGCAGCAGCACCGATCCGATTCGTGCGCAGGCTAAGCGTGAGCTGGCGGCGGGCAACAACAGTGCGGCGATTGCCACCTTGAACAGCGGTATTCAGCGCTTCCCAAATGATGGCTGGTTACGCCTCGACCTGGCGCGTATTTATCGCGCACAGGGCGATAATATGATGGCCGCCAATATCATGCAGCCGTCGATGCGCAGCGGCGCCAGCACGTCAGAGCTGTATGCTGGCGCATTGAACGCCAGCGAGAGCGGTGCCTGGCAGCAGGCGAGTTTACTGCTGTCACGCATACCGAACGGCAGCAAGAGCAGCGATATGCGCGAGCTGGCGCAGCGTGTGAACTTCAACCTGCAGATGACCACCGCCGATCAGTATCTGGCGCAGGGCTCGAATGCTGCAGCGGCGAATACCCTGCGTGCGCTGGCCTCGTCACCTCCGTCCAACCCGGTGGATGCCGGTAACCTGGCACAGAAGCTGGCGAAAGCGGGCGATCTCACCACCGCTGTCTCTGTGGTGCGCAGCAATATGCAGCGCGGCATTCAGGGGAATGCCGGTGATTACGCTGCACAGGTTGCGGTGCTCAACCAGGCGGGTCTGAATACCGAAGCGCAGAGCTTCCTCAGCAGCCCGGAGTTGCAGGCGCGCAGTACACCAACGCAGCTGGCGGGTATTCGCAACGGTTACGTGATCAACGAAGTGGATCGTCTGCGTGAGCAGAAGCAGTACGCCGCGGCTTACGACAAGCTGGTGGGCGCACTGCAGCACGATCCACAGAACCGCGATCTGATGTTCGCCATGGCGCGACTGTATCAGTCCGGCAAGATGAACAAAGAAGCGGGTGTGGTGTATGACTACCTGATGACCCAGGATACGCCAACGCAAGATGCGCGTACCGGTGCCATCAACGTGGCACTGGCGAACAATGACGTCAATAAAGCCAATACCCTGACACGTGGCCTGAACAATGAGCAGTCACCGGATCGCCAGCTGTTACTGGCGCGCGTGGCTGAAGCCAACGGCAATCACAGCCAGGCCATGAGCTATCTGCGCAGCGCGCGCGGGCAGTTGATTGGTCTGCAGGGTGCCACCAACGGTGATACGCCAAGCGTGGGTGGTCTGGCATTGGCGGATAACCCGTTCATCAACCGGGGTACTTCGCCGGTGGGACGTTCTCCGTCTGCTTATGGCGCGGTGATGCCATGGCAATCGGCACCGGATGTCACCAGCAGCGCAACGGGGACCACGCTGGCCAGCAATACACCGGCAATCCAGCAGAGCCAGACGCTGCGCCAGATCGACAGTATGATGGACGATCTACAAGAGAAAACCGGCACCTGGATTCAGGGTGGCATGCAGGTACGTGGTCGTGACGGCGAATCGGGTCTGAGCAAACTGACCGAAGCCAAAGCGCCACTGACTTTCTCCACCGTCCCGTTTGGCGAATCGCGCTTTGACTTTACTATGACACCTGTCTCGCTCACGGCGGGCAGTGCGGCGGGCGACGCGTGGCGTCGTTTCGGCACCAATGCCCTGGTGCAGGGTAATGTGGTGGCGTCTGGCGATGCCAAAATTGACGATGTCCCGTCTTCATCCACTGATTCGCAGAAAGCCACCGGTGTTGAGCTGAACCTGGCATTGAAAGGCGACAGCTACAAGATCGACCTCGGCAGTACGCCACTGGGACAGGATTTGAGTACCCTGGTGGGGGGCGTGCAGTGGTCACCGAAACTCACTGACTTCCTGACGCTGATCCTCACCGGTGAACGTCGTGCGATGACCGACAGCCTGCTCTCCTATGTGGGCGTGGAAGATAAAACCAGCGGTAAGCGCTGGGGTCGCGTGACCAAAAACGGCGGTAATGCGTTGCTGAGCTACGATAACGGCGATGCCGGTTTCTACGTCGGCGGCGGCGCTTACAGCTACATTGGTGAAAACGTGGCGAGTAACAACAGCGTGCAGGCGACTGCCGGTGCGTATGTGCGTCCGTTCCACTACGACGATCGCGAGCTGAAGGTGGGCATGAGCCTGTCGTGGATGGATTACTCGAAAAACCTGAGTTACTTCAGCTACGGCCAGGGCGGTTACTTCAGCCCGCAGAACTATGCATCGGTCTCGTTCCCGATTGAGTTCTCCCGCAAGTTCGACGATCTGAAAGTGAACGTGGGCGGTTCGGTGGGTTATCAATCCTACAGCCAGGATAAGAGCGCTTACTTCCCGAACGATCCGACTTACCAGGCACAAATGCAGAGTCTGGCCGATCAGGGTTACGTGAAAAGCGCTTACTACAGCGGCGAGAGCAAGAACGGTATTGGCTACAACTTGCACGCCGGTGCGGATTACAAGATCAACAAAGATGTCACTGTGGGTGGGCAATTAGGCTACGACACCTTTGGCGATTACAACGAGAGCACAGCGAATCTGTACTTCCGTTATCTGTTCGGAGACAACTAAATGAGTGAGCAGGCAACCGCGCGCGTCAGCCATCCGCATCAGCCGGGTTGGTTTGATCTGGTCAGCGTGATGATTGAAGGGATGCTGGACAACGCGGGCGAGGAAGCCGAAGGCTTCCTCAACAATGTGGGCGGATCGCTGGCAGCGCGCTATCCTTTAGCGGAAGCGCGCACCGTGCAGGATCTGGAACGCGAGATGAATCTGCAACTGGCGCGCTTTAGTTGGGGGTTCACCCAGCTTCAGCCGCTGGAAAATGCCATTCTGATTCAGCATCATGCGCTGCCGCAGGGCGACAGCAAGGTGGGTGCAGAGCGCTGGCAGCTGGCGATGAGCGCCGTGCTGGCCGGTGTTTATTCACAGTGGCTGCAGGCACAGGGCGGCAGCGCTGCGGTGCCGGTTACCTTCGAAAAGAATGACGGCAACACGCTGCATTACCGATATCAATAGGATTGTTTGATGAGAGTCATGCGCTTCTGGCGTCAATGGATGCTGTGTTTCATGGTGATGTTTTTCAGCGCCCAGGCTGCTGCAGACGGCTGGAGCACCTTCAAAGGCCGCTTTATGAGCGGCGATGGACGTATCAGTGATACGGCCAACAATAATGTCAGCCATACCGAAGGTCAGGGTTATGGCATGCTGCTGGCCGTCGCGAACGACGACCGCACCACGTTTGATCTGCTGTGGAAGTGGACGCGCACTCATCTGCGTAATCCGCAAAACGATCTGTTCTACTGGCGTTACACGCCGGGTGCTTCAGACCCGATTGCCGACAAGAACAATGCCTCTGATGGTGATGTGCTGATTGCTTGGGCACTGCAGCGCGCAGGCCAAAAGTGGGGCGGTGATTATCAGTCAACTTCTGACCGTATTCAGCGCGCCATCATCAAACAAAACGTAATCACGTTTGGCGGCCACACGTTGATGTTGCCAGGCGCACAGGGCTTCAATAAAAACAGCTATGTGGTGCTGAATCCCTCGTATTTCCTGTTTGCCGCCTGGCAGGAGTTTGCTGACCGCAGTCACCTGCGCGTGTGGAATAACCTGATCGATGACGGCATGGAACTGCTCGGTGATATGCATTTTGGCAAAACCGGTCTGCCGCTCGATTGGGTGGCGCTGAATGCCGATGGTTCAGTGGCTCCGGCAGTGGGTTACTCCAATCGCTTCAGCTACGATGCGATTCGTATCCCGCTCAATATCTGGTGGTATGACCCGCAAAGCCTGCGTCTGGTGCCGTTCCAGCGCGTCTGGCAGGGCTATGGTCGCCAGACGACACCGGCCTGGTTTGATGTGCTCGCCAACACCCCTGCGCCATACAATATGGACGGCGGCTTGCTGGCGATTCGCGATCTGACCCTGAATCAAACCGGTTATCTCAGCGATCGTTTAGCGCCGGATCAGAACTACTTCTCCGCCAGCTTGCAGTTACTGACCTGGCTGGCGTATCAGGAAAAGCGTTAGATATTTCGCGATACATCGCGTTGTCAGCTCATAGCGCAGTTTTTGTAGCAGTGCTACGTGCTACGCAATTGAAAGGGCCGCACTTCATCAGCGAAGTGCGGCTTTTTTTATTTGAAGTCCGCATACGGCTCAAGCGGTTGTGGTGGCATATCCATATCGCCATTCCAGCCGCCCATTGAATAACGCATGTAGATCAAGCCGTGACTCGGGGTGTAATCCTTGGCTTGCTGAATATCCATCGCGAGACCGACTGACCAGTGCGGCGTGATGCGTCGTTCTACCACTGCTTGCAGGGTGTAACCAAAACCGTTGCCGGAACTGCTGTCGGAGGTCGGGTTGGAAGCCAGCGTAAAGCCAGGATTGACCGGATAACGCTGCTGACCGTCGGTTTGCGATTGTGACCAGGAGACCGAGCCGCTCAGATCAAACGACCAGTTATCGGTGCGTTGACGATAAGTGACCGGCACCGCCAGCGAGAAGTACTGCTGCGGACTGTAATAGCCGCCCTGGCCAAAGGTGTAATCGCTCAGGTCTTTCTGGTAATGCCACAGCATGCTGTTAAGGCCCACGGTGGCGCGGCGATTGTCTTCGTTGATCAGCTTGTAGTAGTAACCGGCCATCAGGCGTTCACGGCTGTTGTCCGCCACGTTCTCACCGGTGATTTGATGGGCGCTGATATCGGCCCATACGCCATTCGCGCCGCCCTGATCATAACTCAGTCCCACCGAACCACCGGTTGCCACCACGCCACCCCAGGTTTTGCCGCCATTGGCCGCGGGATCGCGTGCACCGGCATAGGCCAGCAGCGAACTGGAGATCGGTCGGCGTGAAGCGGTGAACGTCACGCCGATATCTTTGACATCGGTTTTCCAGCTCAGCCCGCCCACCCAGTTGGTGACTTCAAAACCGAGCGGCGTGGTGCCGATATCGCCAGACCAGCGATCGTTATGCCAGCCAACGCCTATCGCCGTGCCTTCATCACGCTGGGTAAAGTCGCGGCTGCAGCCACCGGAGTTGTCATCATTACAGCTACCAAAGCGTTCGCTGTGGCTGCCATTGCTGGTGGCGAAGGTGCCTGCCGATACCAGCACATGATCGACGCGCACAAAGCTGCGACCGTCGGCCAGCGGGGTCTCCGCCTGCATCATGGTGGTGTGCGCGGTGAAATCGGAGATGCCGCCGGTGCCTTTATCGCGCGAATAATCCTGTTCGAGCGTGAAGGTGGTGTCCTGCTGACGATAGAGATCGGCGGCATCGCTGCGAATACCGCGCTTCAACCAGTCATCACTGGCGTCATTACGCGTCAGGCGGGTATAGCTGTCGTTATCCTGCGGCACGTCGCGGGTGATGCCGCTGGCGGCCATCGCCAGGCGATAATCCTGCTGCGCTGCATCCGGCTGTTGCTGCTGAGTTTCCAGACGTGCCGCATCGCGATAGACCAATACTTTGCTTTGCGACGGGGCTTCTTTGGCGGCGCGCATTTTTAAATCATTGAACAGCTGCTGCGCATGCGCCGCATCGCCGCTGTTTTGCCATGCCAGCGCCACGCGGCGTCCGCTGTTGATATTTTGCTGCGCCACGCTGGCGGGTAAAGCCTGCAGCGCTGTGCGTGCTTCGTCTTTGCGCTTCAGGGCGATAAGGGCTTCGATACGGCCCAGTGCTGCATCATTGTTGGTTGCATCCTGCTGCAGTACGTGTTGGTAACTCGCCAGCGCCGATTTCGCGTCGCCGCGTTCCAGAGCCCAATCCGCCAGGGTGATATCACGTCGCGTCGAGGCCGGTTGCTGTTGCAACAGTGCCAGCGCGGCAGATTCATTGCCGTTGGCGCGCAGCTCACTGGCACGGGCGTAGACTTTATCCTGCGTTAAGCGGTCCGCCAGCTCGTGCATATTGCTGTCCCAACGCGTTTCCGGCAGGCGATGCAGTGCCGCCAGTGCCGCATCATCCTGATCGCCGGACGAGAGCCACAGCGCCCAGGCATAGAGCGCGGCGGGTTCCTGCGCGTGCTGACGCACCATGGCATCCATCACCTGGGCGCCTTGTACTTCTTCGCCACTGCTGCGTAGCGCACCGGCTAAACGATACGAGAGCCAGATATCGTTGGGGTTATCCTGCGCGGCCTGGCGATATTTCACCACCGCCTGATGCCACTGACCTTGTTGGGCCAGCGCATCGGCTTCAGCCCGCAGGCTGTCGCTGCGCAGTGAACGCAACGTCTCCGCCAGCGACCGCTGTTGCGCGGTGGGCAGGGCATTGATAAACGCCATCGCGCGAGCCGGTGACTGCTGCTGATACAGCGCTGCCAGTCGGCGCACGGCGGTGGTATTGCTGCGATCCAGGCGCAGCGCCTGTTGCCAGTACTGTTCTGCCTGCGCGTCGTTTTTGCGCGCCTGCGCGACATCGCCGAGGCCAATCAACGCCCAGCTGTCACGGTTATCAATGGCCTGCGCACTGCGATACTGGTGTTCCGCACCGGCCGCATCGCCTTTTTTTAGCGCGTCGTCACCGTTGTTGATCGCCAGCCAGTAGCGGTTGGTTTGCAACAGTGATTGCCACTTGCCAATCTGGGTGCTGGCCTGTCCGGCCTGAATCGCTTTCTGCAGCCAGCCGATCGCCGCTGCGCGGTTATTGGCTCGCGCCTGCGCCTGACCCATCGCGCCCATCAGTTCGGCATCATTCGGGTTGGCTTTCAGCGCGGCGCTGAGTGACGCGATGGCACCTGCGCCTCCACCAGCATCGACCAGCGCCAGCCCGCGCATGCGTTGACGATAAGCGGGATCGGCCAGCAGCTTCTGCTGTCGGGCCAGTTCTTCCTCGCCGCGCTGTTGCGCATCACCGGAAGTGAATACCTGCAGATACTGCTTCAGACTGGCAACCGTGCTGTCTGACACCGGCTGATTTTGAATCTGTTGCAGCCAGAGTTCGGAGGCGGCATCACGCCCGCCGTCACGATTGGCCAGACGACGCAGCTGCACCAGCGCCTCGCCTGGCTGATTGTTATCAAACGCCATGCGCGCCAGCTGCAGTTCAACCCCAATATTGCCGGGATAACGCGCTTCCAGCGCCTGCAACTGGCGATAAGCGGTGGGCTGCTGGCCGGGTAAACGTGCCACCAGTCGCCAGTATTCCAGTTCAGTATTCACATCCGGGAACACGCCGTGGAACAAGGCATCCCAGGCCGTTTTCGCTTCTTCAACGCGACCTGCGGTGGCCAGCAAACGCGCCTGCTGCAGTTGCTGGCGCCCTTCAGCGCTCATCAGACGCAGGCCGGTTTCCGATTCACGCGTCGCCACGTCATTGGGCGCGACCTTCTTCAGTTCGTCCAGCAGCATCTGCGCTTTGGCCTGATCGCCCTGACGCAACGCCATGCGAATTTGCGCTGCCAGCACCTGCGGATTATCAGGGTCGATTTTTTCCAGGCGATAAAGCGACTGCTGCACCAAATCATACTTGTTGGTGGATTCACCGGTGCGAATCTGCATCAGCAGCCAGGCCACTGGTGACACCTGCGGGCCCTCGGCAGCCATGCCGGAGCCCGCCAGGATAGTGGCAATCAGCAGACCGAGTGGCAGTTTATTCATCGTCTTCCAGCTCGGCCAGGCGGCGACGGCTCACCATGCGCATCAGGCGCCATGCCATCAGTGCAAACAGTATCACCACCACCACGGCACAAATCGCCAGCCACACCGGATGCGTTGCCAGCAGATTCCACAGGCGCTCCCACCATGGAAGATGGCCGACGAAGTAGGTATCGCCGACGCGCACGCTGGTGACGCCCGATTCTCGCACAACGGTGGCAGAACCGAACACGGCAGCGCGCTTGCCGCTATCGAGCAGGGCATTATTCAGCAGATCCCAGCCGCGCGGGCTGTCGGCCAGCAGCGCAACCACGCTGCGCTGATCGTTAAACGGCGACTGGAAGCCGACGATGGCACCCATCGGGCCGCGTGAGCGGATACCGGTCTGGCTCTCTACCGCACGATCGCTGGCGGACACCGGTACATTCTGCGCGGTAATCGGGCGTGATGGCATGTTGATCCAGCTACGCGCCGCATCCGCCAGCAGGTTGATCTTTTTGTCATCCTGCAGATCCTGCGGAATGCCGCCGATCATTAGCAGGTCTGCGTCTTTATCTTTTGCCTGGTTCCAGTCATCGCTCATCTGCACGCGCAACGCCGGATAGCCGGTCTGGGCACCGATGGCGCCCAGTGCGTTCAGCATCGTGCTCACTTCACCGTTCGCGGGCTTCGGCTGTACTAACACCAGCGTCTGCGCCAAATCGGCATAACGGCTGTAAGGGAAACCGGCGTTGGCGTACGCGCCCAGTGAAGGCATTTCGATGTAGTGGCGATAGCCAGAGAAGTCGATGCTGGAGTTGTCATCGATCACCACATGGTGGCCCACCGCGGTGACGGTTTCGCAACGGCCGTCGGCGGTGCCACCAATAAAGGTGTTGGCGTAATCAAAGCTGAAGCGCAGTTGGTTGACCACGCCGAGGCGCAGCGCCGGGATGGTCAACTGGCGGTTGCTGTCCTGCAGGCCTTGCATCAGCGGAATGCGCATGATCTGCTGGCCTGCCGTGTCTTTCGGCGTCAGCGGGTAATCCTGCATGAATTGATTGTTCAGATGCACCGCCAGGCGCGAGCCATCTTGCTGGATCGGCGAGGTGTAGCGGTAAATCAGATCCATGTCGATGCCGCGTGCGCGGACCAGGAACAGGTCCGGTGGCAGGTTCAGCGTCAGACTGATCGGGTTCGGCTGCAAACCATCGGCCTGCAGCTGGTTCTGATACTGCGTCAGCTCGGCAAACGTGGTGCGGCGATCGGTGCGCACCCAGTTTGGCGCATCATAGGCCTGACGCGGTGCCAGCATTTTTACACTGTCGATGGTTGAGGTATCCCCGCGCAGCAGCAGTTCGCCTTGCGCAATACCTTCGACGGCGGTCAGCAAATCGTTGTCATCGCGGCCGAGAATCAGCAGCATTTTTTCGTAGGGATTGTCCGGCTGGCTCACCATTTCAACGGTCGGTTTCTCCACCGGTGGCAGATCTTTCAGGAAGTCCGGGCGATGATCGTTGGTGGCAAACACCACCGCATGCTGTTCTTTTGGTAACTGGTTATACAGGACCGGAAAGGATTGACCACGCCACTGTGCTTTGCTGCCGAACCACGAAGCCAGAATCCCTGCGGCACGCTGCTGCAGCAGGTTAGGCTGATTGCTGAACACCATTGGCAATTGCAATGGGCGGCTGTCGCGGGCATCAAAGAACGGTTCCGGGAAGTGCGACAGGTCGTTCTTTAACGGCAGCTTTTGCAGCGTCAGGTCGAGTTTGCTTTCTTTACCGATATCCATCCAGATGGTGCTGTTGGCCGGGTTTTCACACACGTTGGCGTAATGACCCACCAGTTCGAGGCGCACGCGGTTAAAGTCACCGATAAAGCGCGGATCGATCGGCAACTGAGTTTGATTTTCTTTGCCCAGCTGATCGGCGGTCACGGTGACCAGTCCCACCAATTCGTCGTTGAGATAGACCTTGAGTTGCGACAGCGTCGGAATCAGCGCCGGTGAAGGACGATAGCTGAGCGTCAGCATGGCGCGTGTCACCACTTCATCACTGCGCACGCCGAACTCAATCTGGCTGGTGGGCTCGGTGCCGCGCAGCGTCATGCTGCCCGGCGGCGGCGCGACCTGATTAAACATCAACTGGCTGTCGCGCAGCGGGGCATTGGCATCCAGCGGCTGGCTGACGACCGGCAGCGGTATCTGTGCACTGGCGCGCGGTGCTTCAGGGGCAGAAGGCTGCGGTGCGGCCTGTGCCAGCGTTGCAGTGCCCAGCAGCAGGGCAGTAAACCAGCTCAGTTTTCTCGTCATGGTCATATCATCAACTTATGAAAAATCGGTTTTGATTGCCGCAGGTGCGCGGCTAATGCCCTGCGGCAGCAGTGTTGCCAGCCAGCTCACCAGGGAAGTCAGTGCACGGAAAAGACGGCGCAGCGGGGCAGGGCCATACTCCGCCAGACGCAGGTAACCTTTGAAACCCAGCACCATAATATCGGCCAGACTCTGCACCGGTTTATCTTCCGGGAAGCCGTCCTGCCACAGCGCCCAGGTGTCGGCGCGGGCGAAGGTACACTGGATAAATTCAATATGCTGGCGGGTGGTGAGCTGATGCAGACGAATCCCCGCGCGACGGCCAAATACACGCTGAACCTGGCACGGGAAGCTGAACTCCTGCTGGCCACGGCGCAGCAGCAGCCACACCGGCTCATCCTCTTTCAGTGCATCCGCCTCACGCAGTTCAACACCGACACCACCATCTGAATAGTCGCGCAGGGTGCACGGCACCATATGGCCATCTTCACGTGCAATGGCGGCGGGCATGGCGATCTCCACGCGATGTGCTTCACGAATCTGGCGCGCTTCCACCGAAACCGCCACGGCACCGCCGAGAATAATCATGTTGTACACCACCCACACCAGGCTGACCCAGATGGTGAGTAACTCGTTGGCCGGGCCATACGCCATGCGCCAGAACGCCATGCCGATACCCGCGATATTCAACAGCACCAGCATCATATACGGCTTGGTGATCACCCAATCGAGATGGCGCTCTTCGACCAGGCCACCTTTGGCTGTGACGTTGAACTTGCCTTTGTGCGGGTTAAACAGCGCAACGGTGGTGGGGCGCGCGATATACCACGCCAGCACGGTTTCATACACTTCACTCCAGAACGAGTGACGCCAGCGTCCCTGAATGCGCGAGTTAGTCAGGCTGGTGTGCAGCATGTGCGGTAGCACATAGATGGCGATCGCCAGCGCCGGCGCGTAGATGATGTAGGCGTGGCATAGCAGAAACGCCAGCGGTGCCAGCAGGAAGATCAGACGTGGAATCCCGGCGAGGAAGTGCAACATGGCGTTGGCGTAGCACAGCCGCTGTACCAGCTTTAGGCCCTTGCCCATCAGCGGATTGTCGAGGCGGAAAATCTGCACCATGCCGCGCGCCCAGCGAATACGCTGGCCGATGTGTGCAGACAAACTCTCGGTGGCGAGGCCCGCCGCCTGTGGAATACGGATATAGGCGGAAGTGTAACCCTGACGATGCAGACGCAGCGAGGTGTGCGCATCTTCGGTTACGGTTTCCACCGCTATGCCGCCAATCTCATCCAGCGCGGCGCGGCGCAATACGGCGCAAGAGCCGCAGAAGAACGCCGCATCCCAGGTATCGTTACCGTCCTGCACCAGGCCGTAGAACAGCGAGCCTTCATTGGGGGTCTGGCGGAAGCGACCGAGGTTACGCTCGAACGGATCGGGCGAGAAGAAGTGGTGCGGCGTTTGTAGCATCGCAAGGCGGTGATCCTTCAGGAACCAGCCCATGGTCATCTGCAGGAATGAGCGCGTCGGTACGTGGTCACAGTCAAAAATCGCCACGTAATCGCTGCGGCAGGCCACTATCAATGCGTGATTGATGTTGCCGGCTTTGGCATGTTCGTGGGTAGGGCGCACCACGTAATTGATGCCCACGCTGGCGGCAAATTCGCGAAACTCCTCGCGGCTGCCGTCATCCAGAAGGTAGATGTTGAGCTTGTCCTGCGGCCAGTCGATGCCCATCGCGGCATAAATGGTTGGTTTCACCACGCTCAGCGGTTCGTTGTAGGTGGGCACCAGGATATCGACGCTGGGCCAGGAAGTGATCTCGGGTGGCATGGAGACCGGCTGGCGATTGAGTGGCCACAGCGTCTGGAAATAGCCCAGTACCAGCACCGTCCATGAGTAGGTTTCAGCGCCAATCAGCAGCAGACCGAATGTCAGACTCAGCGGATCGTCCCAGTTCAGGGTTTCAGTGTAGCGCCACCACAAATAACGACAGGAAATGGTGAGTGACAGCACAATCAGCATGATAGTAGAGAGGCGGCCCGGCACGCGGCGCACCATCATCGCCAGGCCCCACAGCAGCAGTACAAAGACAAATTGCGTGGTGATGCCAAATGGCTGTGAAATACACAACAGCGCCAGCAGGCTGGCGACAATCGCCGCGACCATAAACAGCAGCTGGCGTACACGCGGTGGCAGTTTCTGCAACTGCTGTTCGGTACGCAGATGAATGCCCGTTTTCGCTGTGTGCGCGGGAAGCGCTCCCAGCCACTGATAAAACTGCTGACGCCAGCGGAACAGGGGGCCAAACGCGTTAAACCGTTTACGCTCGCTGCGTGCGCTGTTGTCGAGCGGTAACACCAGCATCAGCCACAGGCTCTGCATGGCGTAACGCACAACGTCTAACGGGCGTGGACGTAGCGGCGAGATTTGCGGATAGTATCGCTGACGCTGTTGCAGCAAGCGCTGCCAGCCGGGCATTTCCAGCCGCAGCAGCGACCAGGCGAGCACACACCATAGCAGATGCAACATCACGGTTAAGCGGCCCGCGCCGTGCTGGCGCGCCACGCGGGCACGGCTTTGCAGCGCCTGCCAGGCCTGAGGTACCAGCAGCCAGCGCAACGGATTCACGCCGCACCGCCCGCAACGTTCAGCAATAGCCAGTTCGCCAGCGTATTGATTTCTTCGCTCGCCAGCGCATGAGGACGATATTCGCCCACCGGTTGTTTCATCATCAAGGCTTCTGCCAGTGCTTCATCGCGGTGAATCACCTGCGGAATCAGATTCTTTAGCGTGCGCAGCCACAGTTGATGCAGATCCTGTTGCAGCTGACTGTTGGCGTTGAATTGATTGATCAGAAACAGCGTGTGCGGCAAAAAACGCGGATGGTGCAACCGCAACTGGCAGTTAGCATCCAGCGATAGCACCTGCAGCAGGCGATCGGCGTGGAGGGTGAAGGATCGTTGCCACGGCAGCAGATCCGCTGGAAGGTCGAGGATCACCCAGCGATACTGTGATTTCAGGGCCGGCAACGCCTTCAGCAACGGCGTGGCGAACGAGGTGTCGGCGTTTTGCAGACTTGAGCACTGCTGAGAGGTTAATGCGCCAAACGGCAGGAAATCGAGACCGGTTTGATAGCGCTGCGCGCACTGCTGCCACGGCTGCTGTTCCAGCAGTGCGGGAACCCAGCCCTGGGTATGATTGAGCGGCAAGTTAAAATGGGCAGCCAGTTGATTCGAATCAGAAAAGTCGATGACCAGCACCGACTCCTGTAAAGCATTGAGCGCCCAGCCAAGTGCCGCACTGAGTGATGTTGCGCCACAACCGCCGCGCAAACCTTGTAAGGCAATGACCGGCATTAGCGTTCAGGCTCCTGGTCGGCGGATAATTCACGCAGCAGCGGCCAGCGCGTCAGCAGACTATTCAGTCGCTCTTCGCGGGCAATATCAATGTAACGAAATGCCTTAAGGGAAAAGGCTTCGCTCAGGGTATTAATGTCATCCTGATCTTCAGTGGTAGACGCGATCAGCGAAAAGGCATTCTCTGTTTTCATTACTTTTTGCCACCAAAAAACAGCAATGGATGAATTGTGGTTCTATTTTTTGTAAAGTTTAAACCCGGAAAAATGCGCAGACTATGTAAAAATCGATATCATTTGAGATAGCGCAGGTTTTAATTATTTCAGCAGTTCCAATCGTTGCCGTCTATATTAAACTAGCCTGGATTGTTCTGATCGCGAAACAAATATGAAAAATCGCTATGCGCTTGGCCTACAACAGGTTCAGCAGGAATTAGTTAACCTGCAAAATCCGGGGTTTTATTGGATTACCAGTCAGCGTCAGGAAGACGCGCGGGTACTGCTGCGTCAGGTGGTGAGCCATCAACAGGCGGCAACCCTGGTCAGTTCAGATGAGAAGCCTCAGTCTTTACTTACGCCGGACCCACTGACGGGCCCAGCGCGCATTCCCTTATTTTCGCTGCCGGCCAATAAAACCGGCCTGCAGCATCTGGAGAATGATTTCGCGCGTGTACTGAATAGCCGCAGTGGTTTAGTGCTGTTTTACAGCAATGCAGCGCTGTGGAGTAAATTATCCGAGGATGAACTCACGCTCTGGGTGAAACGCATGCGACGATTGTTAATCAAAAAACAAATCACGCTGCTACTGATCACTTCGGGGGCGTCAATTATTCATCTGCGTAATCATCTACAGCGTTATTTTCGCCAACTTGATGGTGTCGCACATTTAGAATTTCAACAGGATAGCTGGCAATATCGAATTAACTGGTGGTATTCCGCAGACAAATTACTGGCTGACCGTGCAATTCGATTGAGTTGTAATGAGAATCAATTCATTGCCATTAATGAAGTGGAACAAACTACGCCGCTTAGCCTCAATGATGAAAATCAGTTTCTGGCACAGGAAGGGGTGCTGGAAGGTGCGCCGCCGCTCTCCAGCCAGTGGCAACTGTTTAGCGACAATGAGAGCGTATTCTCGCGTGCCCAGCAGGCCAACGCTGCCACGGTCATTTTTAGCCTGGCCCATAACCAGGATATCAATGCCCTGGCAAAAATGGTCCATAGCTTGCGCCGCTCACGCGGTAACGCATTAAAGATTGTGGTGCGCGAAATTAGTACCAGTCTTAGGTATAGCGATGAGCGGTTATTGCTGGCGTGTGGTGTCAATGCCATCGTGCCCGGTGCACAAACGCTGTCACGCTTTCTCACCACGCTGGAAGGGATTCAGGGCCAGCAGTTTACGCGTCATGTTCCGGCCAACTTGCCCGCGCTGATGCAGGCATTACAGCCGCTGCAGCAAAAAGGGTATTTGCAGCTGGAGCCGTTCTGCGCGGCGGTACAGCAGCTGATGAGCAATACGCTGCTGCCGGAAAACGACAAGGGGCTGATGGTGGCATTGCGCCCGGTGCCGCAGCTGAAACCTGAGCAGATTCTGACGCTGTGTAAACCGCGTCGTTTTGGTGATTTGGTGACGCTGATTAACGATCGCATCTATCTGTTTCTATCATCCTGCCGCTTCAACGATTTGGATATCGCGTTGAAATCGATTTTCTCACTGCCGCACGATGAGTTGTTCAGTAATCGCGTGGTGTGGTTCGAGGACAACCAGATTTTGTCGGAAGTGCATAAGATTCGCCAGCTGACGCCGGTGGCGCAGCGTGAAGTGCCGATGGCACCGATTGAGGCCCCGCGGGCAAACAAGGTGTCCGCTTCTGACCTGCGTGGGGCGCAAACCCCGCAGCCTATTATTCTCAATCTCGATGGAGATCGCCGCTGATGACACTGATGGATTGGGTGCAGGTGGCGATCCTGCTGTTATTAATTTTACTGTTCCTGAAATCGTTGTTTGTGCGCTGGTTACCGCGCAGTAGCACCAGCCTGCTGATGCGTCTGCTGCCACCGCGTGCGCTGAAGTCGGAAGGGCAGTGGCAACGCAAATCTGCTAAAACGGATACCAAACCGTAATGAGTAATAACAAACCTTCGACGCTGCACGCTTCGTGGTGGCGCGGTCTCGGCGGCTGGAATTTCTACTTCCTGATCAAATTTGGTCTGTTGTGGTACGGCTACCTTAATTTTCATGCGCTGAGCAATCTGGTGTTCCTGGCGTGGCTGCTGTTCCCGCTGCCGTCACGTCGTTTGCATCGTGTGCGTCACTGGGTATCCTTGCCGATTGGCTTTGCGCTGTTCTGGCATGACACCTGGCTGCCGGGGCTGGAATCGATCATGAGCCAGGGTAGCCAGGTCGCGGGCTTCTCCTCAGCTTATCTGCTCGATCTGCTGGAGCGCTTTATCAACTGGCAAATGATTGGCGCAGGCTTTGTGCTGCTGGTGATCTATATGTTCGTGGCGCAGTGGATCCGCGTCACGGTGCTGGTTTCTCTGATGCTGATCTGGCTTAACGTGCTGACCATTGCCGGACCGGCGATGAATCTGCTGCCAACCAAAGCGGCGACACCGGAAGTGGCATTGAATAACCCTCCAGCCGCGACCAAAGCACCGGAGGGACTGGACCAGTCTGCACCACCGACCAGTGCCAATCTGACCTCCTGGCTCAATCGTTTCTACGACAGTGAGCGCCAGCGCGCCACCCATTTCCCGGATGCGCTGCCCGCGGATTCGCAGCCGTTTGATATTTTAGTGATTAACATCTGTTCGCTGTCATGGTCGGACATGGATGTAGCACAATTGCGTGACCATCCGCTATGGAAGCATTTTGATATCCTGCTGGACAACTACAACTCTGCCACCGGCTACAGCGGTCCGGCAGGGATTCGTTTGCTGCGCGCCAGCTGCGGCCAGACTTCACACTCCAATCTGTATAAGGCCACCGACCAGCGCTGCTATCTGTTTGATAACCTGGCGAAGCTGGGCTTTAAGCAGGAACTGATGATGGATCATACCGGCGTGTTTGGTAACTATCTCAAAGAGCTGCGTGAAGAGGGCAATTTGCAGGCACCGCTGATGTCACAAGCGGGAATTGCGCCAGAATTGACCTCCTTTGATGGTTCGCCAGTGTTCAATGACGGGCAATTGATGCAGCGCTGGCTCGACGATCGGACTAAAAGCAGCGATGCGCGCAGTGCCACCTTCTACAACCTGATTCCGTTGCATGACGGCACGCGCGAGTTGGGCAGCACGCGCACCGCTGACTGGCAGCCGCGCGCTAAAATGCTGTTTGATCAGCTGGATACATTCCTGACCAATCTGGAGAAATCAGGACGCCGCGTGATGGTGCTGGTGGTACCGGAGCACGGTGCTGCGCTGCAGGGCGATAAAATGCAGATGTCCGGTCTGCGTGATATTCCCAGCCCGAGCATTACGCATGTGCCGGTGGGCATTAAGTTTGTCGGGATGAAAGCGCCACACCAGGGACAGCCGTTGAGCATTGATACACCAACCAGTCTGCTGGCGATTTCCGAGATCATTTCCCGCGTGGTGGATGGTCAGGTGTTTAACGCGCCGAACGTCAATATGTCGGTGTTAGCGGATAATTTGCCGCAATCACCGGTGGTGTCCGAGAATGATAATGCGGTGGTGATGATGTATCAGGGCAAACCCTGGATTCGCCTGAACGGCGGCGATTGGGTGCCCTATCCGCAATAATCTCTCAATGGCGGTGCAGCAGGTTGCACCGCCAAATTCGGTGCACAATTCCTAATCACCGATTTATCTCGTGTTTCCCGCCTCTTTTCGACTTTATCCCGGCGCAAATCAAGGCTGACCTGCGATATACTCGCTGCGCATTTCATCTATACCCGTCATTCTTCAAGTTGCAGGTGCGTTGGCTGTGCTCATTTACCCCAGTCACTTACCTGAGTAAGCTCCTGGGGATTCATTCCCTTGCCGCCTGCCTGCACCTTGAATAATTTAGGGTATTCATAGTCGATTTAAGTGGTCGGGAGAGGGTTTTGTTGCGCGTCAGTCGCTCGTTAACGATAAAACAGATGGCAACGGTGTCCGCCGTGGCGATGGTGACCATCAGCATCTTTATCGTCATCCAATTATTCCACTTTGTGCAGCAGCGCAGAATCGATTACGCCCAGCAGATGGAAAATATCGCCCATACGGTGCGCCAGCCGTTGTCGGAGGCGGTGCTGAAAGGGGATATTCCGCAAGCCGAACGCATCCTGAATACGCTGAAACCGGCGGGCATTCTGTCGCGCGCCGATGTGGTATTGCCGAATGCGTTTCAGGCGCTGCACGCCGATTTTGTGCCGGAAAAACCGGTACCGCGCTTCGTGGCACGTCTGTTTGAACTGCCGGTGCAAATCACGCTGCCGCTTTATTCGGTAGAGCGTACTGGGCTGCCGAAGCCTATCGCCTATCTGGTGCTGCAGGCCGACTCTTCTCGGGTATACCAGTTCCTGCTCAGCACGCTCTCGACCATGATCACCACCTATTTGCTGCTGGCGCTGATACTTTCGGTGTCGATTAGCTGGTGTATCAATCGCCTGATCGTCCATCCTTTGAGAAGTTTGTCGCGTGATTTGCAGGAGTTGCCACCGCAGGCCATTCTCACGCACAAGCTCGACCTGCCGCATAATCATCGCGACGATGAAATCGGCATGCTGATCCGCAGCTACAACCGCAATCAGCAGGTGCTGGAGTCGATTCATGATGAAATGAGTCGCATGACCACCCATTTTGCTGTCACCGATCTGCCTAACCGCGCCCTGTTCCTCGCGTTGCTGGATCAGCACGCCAGCCATCGCCATAGCCGTCAGCCATGGGGATTGATGGTGATCCGTATCGAAACACTGCAGGAAGCCAACGGCGTACTGAGTGATGAGCAGCGCGATACGCTGATGCTGACGCTGGTAGAGAAAATTCGCAGCACCGTTGACGATCACACGTTACTGGCACAAACCGGGCCGAGCGATTTCGCGCTGCTGATGAAGCGCGCGCACAACCCGTTCCGCGCCATGCGTCTGGCGCGCAACCTGATGATTCGCATTAACCAGCCGGTGAACCTGCATCAACTTCAGCTGCGTCCAAACGCCAGTATTGGCCTGGCGCTGCATGATGACAGTGTCGTCAGTGCCAGCGAGCAACTCGACCGCGCGACCTCGGCAATGATGTCGGCGCGTCATCAGGGCAAAAACCAGATTCTGTTCTTTGATCCGGCGCTGACTGAGCGGGCGCAAAAACGCCTGACGCAGGAGCACGATATCCTGCAGGGGTTGCAGGATGGTCAATTTGCACTTTATCTGCAGCCGCAAATCAATATGCAAACCGGTGAGCTGGCGGGCGCGGAAGCGCTATTGCGTATGCGTATGCCGGATGGCAGCTATGGTTTGTCAGAAGAGTTTATCGCCAGCGCGGAAGAGATTGGGGTGATTTCCGCGATTGGGCGCTGGGTGTTTGAAGAAGCCTGCCGCATCCTTGCCGCGTGGCAGAAGCTCGGCATCAATATTCCGCTGAGCGTCAATATATCGGCAGTTCAGTTGCGTGACCCCAGCATGGTGAGCCATTTGCAAGGCTTGCTGGAGCGCCATCGTATTGCACCCGGCAATTTCGTGCTGGAAATTACCGAAACCGCGCAGATTGGCGATGCCGAGCAAGCGATTTCGCTGCTGCGTTCACTGCAGCAAACCGGCGTGGCCGTGGCGCTGGATGATTTTGGCATGGGTTACTCCAATCTCAATTACCTGCATCAGTTTAAAGCGCTGCCGGTGAACAAGCTGAAGATGGACCGCAGTTTTGTCGCGGCGCTACCGGATGATGACACCATGGTGCGTATTGTCGCGGCGATTGCGGACATCATTCATCTGGATGTTATTGCTGAAGGCGTGGAAACCGCTGAGCAGCGAGACTGGCTGCTGGCACGCGGAATTACTATAGGGCAAGGCTACTTATACGCTGAAGCGCTCCCTCTTAACGTCTTCAACCAACGCTGGCTTGACAGCTCGTCACATCCTGAATAATCACATTGTTTATTGATTTTTCTCACGAAATTGCAGTCAGATAGTTTGCTGAAGCGTTTCAGTTCATAGTTAGAGTTTTGTAACTTTTGTAAGGAATGTAAGGGTATATTAATCCTGTTATCGGAGTGTTATTTTCCCGCAATCGGTAAGGTTTTTCGCTTCCAGGCGGCTTGCCGCATGCGTTCTCCATAATAATGGCGGTGAATTCCGTCTATACCTGGACACCTGTTATGAAACTGTTCAAAAGCCTCTACTTCCAGGTGCTGGTTGCCATCGGCATCGGCGTCCTGTTAGGCCACTACTATCCTGAGTTAGGCGCGCAAATGAAGCCGCTTGGCGATGGTTTCGTTAAGCTGATCAAGATGATCATCGCCCCCGTGATTTTCTGTACGGTGGTGACCGGTATTGCCGGCATGGAGAGCATGAAAGCAGTTGGACGGACTGGCGCAGTTGCGCTGCTCTACTTTGAAATTGTCAGCACCATCGCACTGATTATTGGCCTGGTCGTGGTTAATGTGGTGCAGCCGGGCGCGGGGATGAACGTTGATCCCGCGACTTTGGATGCCAAAGCCGTGGCGGTTTACGCCCAACAGGCGCAAGAACAGGGTGTTGTTGCCTTCTTGCTTGATATTATCCCGGGTAGCGTGATCGGTGCCTTTGCCAGCGGTAATATCCTGCAAGTGCTGCTGTTCGCCATTCTGTTTGGTTTTGCCCTGCATCGTCTGGGTAACGCCGGTACTGTGATGTTCAACGTCATTGAGAGCTTCTCCAAAGTGATCTTCGGCGTTATCAATATGATTATGCGCCTTGCGCCGATCGGTGCCTTCGGTGCCATGGCGTTTACCATTGGTAAATACGGCGTGGGCTCACTGGTGCAACTCGGTCAGCTGATCATCTGCTTCTACATCACCTGCGTGCTGTTTGTGGTGGTGGTGTTAGGTTTGATTGCACGCTGGGCCGGCTTCAACATCTTCAAATTTGTTGCCTACATCAAAGAAGAGCTGCTGATCGTGCTGGGTACCTCTTCATCTGAATCTGCGCTGCCGCGCATGCTGGATAAGATGGAGAAGCTGGGTTGTAAGAAATCGGTGGTGGGTCTCGTTATTCCAACGGGATACTCTTTTAACCTTGATGGCACCTCGATTTACCTGACCATGGCGGCGGTATTCATTGCCCAGGCCACCAATGCGCACATGGATATCTTCCACCAGATCACGTTGTTAGTGGTGCTGCTGCTCTCCTCAAAAGGCGCAGCGGGCGTGACCGGCAGTGGCTTTATCGTGCTGGCGGCCACCTTGTCTGCAGTCGGACATTTGCCGGTAGCGGGTCTGGCGCTGATTCTGGGTATCGACCGCTTTATGTCCGAAGCGCGTGCATTGACCAACCTGGTGGGTAACGGCGTGGCGACGGTTGTCGTGGCGAAGTGGGTCGGTCAGCTGGATGAGAAGCAGATGAAAGCGACGCTTTCTTCAGCGAAAAAGGTCAATAACGCCTCACAAACCAGCGTCTGATCGTCTATTTGCGTTAATTTCCCGAGAAATGCCCGCTGTCGCTTGCCCTGACAGCGGGCATTTGCATAATAAACCCCATTGATTTTTTTCCCGATTTTTTACCTCGTTGCGCGACATCCTGACCTTCCTGTGGTCAAAGAGTCTGTTCTTCATTAAACGTGGCGGCTATGGGCCGCGCCGGTCACCAAAGATGTGACCGTACATGTCGCGATAACGAGCGTTGATCTGTTTATGTAGGGGTTCACATGCAGGGCACCAGAATTCGACTTTTGGTTGGCGGATTAATCCTTGCGGCATCCGGCTTTGGCGCGCACGCCGAGACACTCCAGCCCGATCCCGCGTGGCAGGAAGGCAAACTGGACAATGGTTTTAGCTGGCAGTTACTCACCACGCCACAACGTCCAAGCGATCGTATTGAATTACGTCTGATTGTTAACACCGGTTCACTGGTGGAGAGCGCTCAGCAAACCGGTTTCAGCCATCTGATACCGCGTCTGGCAATGGTGCACAACACCGCGCTGGATACCAATCAACAGCGTGCACTGTGGCAGCAAGCCATGGATCCGCAACGCCCGTTGCCGCCAGCGATCTCATCGTACGATTACACCCAATACAACCTGAGCTTGCCCAACAACCGCCCGGAGCTGCTGAAAGAAGCGCTGAACTGGCTGGCGGCGACCGCAGGGAAAATGACCATCAATGAGCAGGTGGTATCAACCGCGCTGACCGCGACCGATCCGATTGCCACCTGGCCGCCAAATACCCAGGATGTCTGGTGGCGCTATCGCCTGAAGGGTTCAGCGATGCTGGCGCACGATCCGGGCGAGCAGCCGCGTGCGCCGGTGGATATTGCACAGCTCAACAGCTTCTATCAGCAGTGGTACACGCCGGATGGCATGACCCTGTATGTGGTGGGCAACGTTGACAGCCGCAGCATGGCAGAACAAATCAACAAAACCTTCTCCGCGCTGAAGGGGAAACGGGTTGCGCCCGCAGCGCTGCCTACGCTCTCTCCTTTACCGCATCAGCCTGTCAACCTGGTGAATGGCGGGATGAGTCAGGATCGCCTGTCTCTGGTGTGGGATACGCCGTGGCAACCGATTCGTGACTCACAGAACTTACAGCACTATTGGCAGAGCGATTTGGCGCGTGAAGCGCTGTTCTGGCATGTGCAACGCGCTCTGGCGGACAGCAAAGCACAGAGCGTGCAGGTGGGCTTTGATTGCCGCGTGCTTTACCAGCGTGCGCAGTGTTCCATCAACATGGACAGCCCGAACGCATCGCTGGCGCAGAACATGAACCAGGTGGCGAAAGAACTGGCGGCAGTACGTGATAAAGGGTTACCGCAGGATGAGTTTGATGCGCTGATGGCGCAGAAGCTGCTGGAACTGAATAAGCTGTTCGCCACCTATGCGCGCACAGATACCGATATCTTGATGGGGCAGCGTCTGCGCTCGCAGCAAAATGCGGTGGTGGATATCGCGCCGGAGCAGTATCAAAAGCTGCGTCAGGCCTTTCTCAGTGGGTTGACGCGTGACCAGCTGAATCAGGAATTGCGCCAGCAGCTGACGCAGGAACTGACGATGGTGCTGATTCAACCCCAAGGTGAAGCTGAGACCAACGTGAAGATGCTGCAGGACGACTGGGATAAAGTGATGAAGGTACCGGATGCGCCTGCGGCACCGGCGGCTTCTGATGAAGCTAAACCGGAAAGTAACGGCAGCGCGAGCGCGACCGACCCGGCTCAACCCTCGTCATGACGCAGGATTTATCATTCATGGCCGAGTCATAAAGTCTTATGATTCATGGCATATGAGATCGCCAAAAAAATTTGAGTAGCAGCACAAAAGTGCCTTGAGGCGCTTTTGAACATCACATCCATGCAGCCACGTCGCTGCGTTTCAGGGCATGAATTATCCCTGAAATAATTTGAGCCGCATTAAGGCGGCAAGTATGTTCATCGCCAGTCACTGACTTAAGCCGGTGACTGGGGTGACTGCGTGCAGCCAGCGCCGCTGCGGTTCAAATTATGAAGGGGATTATGTCTTAGCGCGTAGCCATTCGGTGACCAGCATCGGCCAACTGGCGAGGGGCAGATCCGCGACGCCGCGAATGCCAAATCCATGGCCGCCTTTCTGATAAAAGTGAATTTCCACCGGCACCTTGTGCTCACGCAGGGCGCTGAAAAACACCATGCTGTTGTTTACCGAAACCGCGTCATCATCGCTAGCGTGAATCAGCAGCGTGGGCGGTGTCTGCGCATGTACGCGCGTTTCCATGGAATACGCATCAATCAACCTCTGATCCGGCCATGCGCCGAGCAGGCGAGTGCGCGAGCTTTCGTGTGCCAGACCGTCGCGCATGCTGATCACCGGGTAGAGTAGCACCATGGCATCTGGACGTGGCGAGAAGCTGTCGGCCTGATCCTGCACTGGATAAATTTTCTCACCAAAGCGCGTCCCCAGGCTGGCAGCCACGTGCCCACCCGCTGAGAAGCCCATCATCACAATGTATTTGCCGTTCATGCCGCGCTGCGCACGATCGCGCAACACGCGCACCGCACGTTGTGCATCGGCCAGTGGGGCATCGGGACCTTCGTGATGGCCATCGTAAGGCAGGCGATAAGTCATCACTGCCAGCGTATACCCCATCGATGTGAAGAACGTGGCGAGGGCACTGCCTTCACGGTCAATCAGCACTCGCTGATAGCCGCCGCCGGGCGCCACCAGCAGCGTAATGCCGTTGGAGGTTTCCGGGTGCCAGATTGCCATTTCAGGGCAACGCACGCCGGTCGCGGCGCGGTCATAAGGTTCGTACTCTTTGGCGAGATCGACAATTTGCGGTTGAGCGCGCGAATCACTCGCGCCTGGCGCATCACCGTGTGGCCAGATATTAATGATTTCTGTGTGCATAAATCAGTCCTGAGCGAGTCGTGTTGTCATTATTTTGTTCGCGGCCGGATTAACAGCGTCCTGCTGTTGTTGATTAAAACATGGTCTGTTTTCGCGCTGGCGTCCAGCCGAAAACCCACCATTTCTGCAGTTTCGGACTATGCCTGGCGGCCCGATTTCTGTCCGTAATCTATTGAATTTAAATTGATATGGTAAGGGTTGCTAAACTGGCGTAGGCGGATATGAGCCAAAGATGGATCGCTGGCGAGGTTAGTTAAAATTCACAGTGTAATCTCGGGATTTAAGGCAAATTATCCTGTGCATTGTGTAAGTCGTGATTATCAAATCAACAGCGGCAAAGTGAACGACTGGCGCCATGCATCGTGCCAACGGATATCCAGCGGCGCCACGCGTCGTGCCTGAAATAGCGCCGCTGGGAAATGTTGAGGGGAGGGTTATTGCGGCATAGCGCTTAAAGGGATAATGGCTCCGCGATGCTGGATCACCGTGCTGGCGGTGAGATGACCGCGCGCGGCCGCATCTACTGCCCTCCCTCCGGCTAAACGTACAGCCAGATAACCGGCGCTGAAAGAGTCGCCTGCGGCAGTGGTGTCGATCACCTTCTCTTTTGCCAGCTTGATGGCGGGCACTTCACGCAGCGGCTCATCGCCTATCGCCACTAAACAGGAATCGGCACCGCGTTTGATGGCAATTTCCTGCACACCGGCTTCGCGCGTGCGTGCAATCACTGCGTCCAGCGGCTGTTCACCCCACAGCAGGTGCTCATCATCCAGCGTCAGGAAGGCGATATCGGTGTGATGCAGCATCTCGGCATAAGCCTGTTGCGCGCTGGATTTGTCTGCCCACAGACGTGGACGATAATTGTTATCGAAAATGACCTTGCCACCGTTTTGGCGACAGGCGCTGAGCAGTGCCATCAGTTTCTCTCGGCTGGTGGCTGGCAGAATCGCCAGGCTTATACCGCTGAGATAGAGGTAATCGTAGTGGGCCAACTGGGCGCAAATCGCGTCAGACTCTGGGCCATCCAGCCAGAAGCGCGCAGCGGCATCATTGCGCCAATACCAGAAGGTGCGCTCGCCGTGTTCGTCGGTTTCAATGAAGTAGAGGCCCGGCATTTTATTGTCGAGGCGCTGAATGAGCTGGGTGTGAACCTGCTCCTGCTGCCAGGCAGCGATCATCTGGTCACTGAAACTGTCGGTGCCCAGCGCGGTGACATAGTCCACCCGCAACTGCTGGCTATCTGACTGGCGTGCCAGATAAACCGCCGTGTTTAGCGTGTCGCCGCCAAAACCACGTTTGATGTTCTCACCTTTTTCGGACAGCTCAATCATGCATTCGCCAATGATGGCAATGTTCTTCTGCGTCATGGTCTTCGGCCTGTAGTGAATTCTGCCCTCGAGTCTCGCGTCTGGTATGGCAGCTGTCAATGGTTTTTAAAACGATGTTTTAATTTAACTTAAGGTGCCTGCACCCACTTTCCACGGCGATTTAACGGACAAAGCGCCGCTTGTTTTGCCGATTAAGCCTGAAACGCGCTGATACACTCAACTGCTCGTGAGGTGGCTGAGACCAATAAAGTTATCGTGTTACTCGCCGATACTTGCCGCTGAGAAACAATTTGCAGGCACCCACCACCTACCAGGAAAAAACCATGGTGATGAACAATTTAAGTCATCGGCTGCCTATTTCAATTGAACTGGAGCAACAACAGGAAACGCGTTTCTTCTGGCAGCAGTGCCAACGATTCTATACTTTCCAGCCGATTTACCAGGTCTCCGGCCGTTTACTGGCTATTGAATTACTGACTGCGGTGACACACCCCTCCGCACCAGAGAAAAGGTTGTCGCCCGAAACCTATTTTGATGCGCTGACTATCGCGCAGCGCCTTGATGTCGTCGAGGAACAGCTTGAGCTGTTATTACAGTGGTCACACTTTTTCAGTCAGCGTCAGCTGGTGGCCTCGGTGAATATTGATGGTCCGACGCTGTTAGCCATTGAGCAGCATGACGATATCCGCCAGTTGATTACGCAACTCCCCTGGGTGCGATTTGAACTCACGGAGCACCACGCATTGCCGCAGGAAGAGATGGTGGCGAAGATGCCTGAACTGGGCCCGCTGTGGCTCGATGACTTTGGATCCGGCATGGCAAACTTCTCTGCGCTGACTGAGCTGCGCTATGACTACATTAAACTGTCGCGCGAACTGTTCATGCTGCTGCGCTCTACCGATGAAGGCCGCTCGCTGTTCTCCATGCTACTGGCGTTGATCAATCGCTATTGCAACGGCGTTATTGTTGAAGGCGTGGAGACCGAAGAGGAGTGGCAGCAGGTACGCAATTCACCTGCAATGGCGGCACAAGGCTATTTCTTCTCGCGGCCTGTTCCCTTCAGCACGCTGGAATCCCTGGCGCTCGAGCTTCCCTGATCCCGATCCGCAACGTCTCGACTACAGTTATGTGAGACGTTGAGGGCAAGGAGGAAGCAGAATGTCACGTACGGGAAAAGTCCTGAGTTGGGTTTTCGGGATTTTATTGTTGTTGGTTGTGGTGGTGGTGGTGATTATCGCCACGTTTGACTGGAACCGCCTGAAGCCAACCATCAACCAAAAAGTCTCCACTGAGTTAAACCGGCCTTTCGCCATTCGGGGCGATCTGGGTGTTGCCTGGGTGCGCAATCGCGAAGAACCCGGTTGGCGCAGTTGGGTGCCGTGGCCGCAGGTGCATGCTGATGACATTATGCTGGGCAATCCGCCGAATATTCCCGATGTCACCATGGTGCATTTGCAGCGCGTTGAAGCTACGCTTGCGCCGCTGGCGCTCCTGCATAAACAGGTTTTTTTGCCGTGGATTAAAATGCAGCAGCCCGATGCGCGGCTGGTGCAGACGGCGGATAAAAAGAATAACTGGACCTTCAACTTAGCCAGCAGCGAGAACAGCGATGCCAATGCGCCGCCTTCTGCCTGGTCTTTCCGCCTCGATAATATCCTGTTCGATAAAGGCCAGATTCGTTATCGCGATGCCATCAATAAAGCCGATGTGACCGTCACCCTTAATCCACTGGGCAAACCGGTGCCTTACGCGCAGGTAGCGGGCGGTAACGACCAGCAGAAAGGCGCGGGCGATTTTGTCTTTGGCTGGCAGGCGGAGGGGACATACAACGATCAGAAACTGACTGGCGACGGCAAGATCGGCGGCATGCTCTCGTTGCGCAGCAAAACCACACCGTTCCCACTGCAAGTTGATTTGCGCAACGGCACGACGCGCGTGCGCGTTGACGGGACGTTGCAGGATCCTTTAAATCTCGGCGGGCTGGATGTGCGTCTGCGCTTTGCTGGCGATACGCTGGCGAATCTGTACGGTTTAACCGGCGTGCTGCTGCCTGATACGCCGCCGTACGAAACTGACGGCCATTTGATCGCGCGCTTCAATGAAGAGAAAGGGCCGCTGTTCCGTTACGAAAACTTCAATGGGCATATTGGCGATAGCGATATTCACGGCTCGCTGGCTTATCACCAGGTGAAACCGCGCCCAACGTTGACCGGAGAATTAACCTCGAACCAGTTGCGCATGGCGGATTTAGGCCCGCTGATTGGCGTAAATTCGGGCAAGGGCAGTGAGAAAACCCAGCAGGCTAAAGCCCAGCGTGGTGACGCTTCGACTCAACCGGCCGATCGCGTGCTGCCACATGACAAGTTTGATACCAAAAGCTGGGACGTGATGGATGCGGATGTGAAATTCAGCGGAAAACGCATCGAACACAGCAGCAAGCTGCCGCTTAGCGACCTTTATACCCATCTGCAGTTGAAAAACGGTGACCTGCTGCTCGATCCGCTGCGCTTCGGCATGGCGGGCGGTAGTATCAACTCCACCATTCATCTGGAAGGGGATAAAAGCCCGATGCGCGGTCGCGCGGATTTGCATGCGCGTAAGCTGCAACTGCGTCAGCTGTTCCCGAATGTCACGGCGATGCAGCGTAGCCTGGGTCAGTTAAACGGCGATGCCAGCCTGAGCGGTACCGGCAACTCGGTGGCGGATATTCTGGGGACCAGCAACGGCGAGCTGAAACTGCTGATGAATGACGGATTGATCAGCCGTAGTCTGATGGAAATTGCCGGCCTGAATGTCGGTAACTATGTGGTCGGCAAACTGTTTGGCGATGATGAGGTGCGCATCAACTGTGCCGCCACCGATCTCAATATCCGTCAGGGTCTCGCCACGCCGAAAGTGTTTGTGCTGGATACGGAGAATGCGGTGATTAATGTCACCGGCAACGTTAACTTTGCCAATGAAAGGCTGGACTTATCCATTAATCCAGAGAGCAAAGGCATTCGTATCATCACCTTGCGATCGCCACTGTATGTGCGTGGCACCTTCAAAAATCCGGATGCGGGAGTGAAAGCCGGGCCGCTGATCGCACGTGGCGCTGCTGCGGTGGCGCTGGGCGCAGTGGTGGCGCCGGCCGCCGCACTGCTGGCACTGATTTCACCCAGTGATACAGATGCCAACCAGTGCAGCAACGTGTTGCAGCAGATGAAAAGTAAAAAGTGATCAGTTGCGCCACAGAACTTTGATGATGTGATAACCAAAGGCGGTTTTCACCGGCCCGTAAGGTTGCAATAGCGGGCAGGAGAACACCGCCTTATCAAAGGTGGGCACCATCTGGCCTTTACGGAATTCACCCAGATCGCCGCCGTTACGTCCCGATGGACAGGTGGAGTGTTTTTTTGCCAGCTGCTGGAAGTTTGCGCCCTTTTCCAGTTGGGCCAGCAGGGATTTGGCCTGCGCTTCATCCTTGACGAGGATGTGCAAAGCTGCCGCGGTTTTCGCCATGTTGGTGTCTCTGTATGTATGTATAATGTTCGGCGCATTATATCCCCGTCCTACTTCAAATTGCAGGTGCGTTGGCTGCGTATGCTTGATACGGTGACTGATTGAGTCAGTTTCCGGGAGTCGCTCACCTGTCCATATTCCTGCCATGCGAAATCGTCAGGGGATCTCCTTTTCATTAGTTGAGTGATATTCCGTTATGCGTTTAAACCCCGGCCAACAACGTGCTGTCGAATTTGTCACCGGTCCCTGCCTGGTGCTGGCCGGTGCAGGCTCGGGTAAGACCCGCGTCATCACCAATAAAATCGCCCATCTGATCCGCGAGTGTGGCTATCAGGCGCGCCATATCGCGGCCGTCACCTTCACCAATAAAGCCTCGCGTGAGATGAAGGAGCGTGTCGCGCAAACCCTCGGGCGCAAAGAGGCGCGCGGCCTGATGATCTCCACCTTCCATACGTTGGGACTGGAGATCATCAAACGTGAATACAAAGCGTTAGGAATGAAAGCGAGCTTCTCGCTGTTCGACGATCAAGATCAGCTGGCGCTGTTGAAAGACCTTACTAAACAGTGGCTGGAGGAAGACAAAACGCTGTTGCAGCAGCTGATCTCCACCATTTCCAACTGGAAGAATGATCTGGTCGATCCGCAGGGTGCGGCTGGCCTGGCCAAATCCCAGCGCGACCAGATTTTTGCCCACTGCTATCAGCTGTACGACCAGCATCTGAAATCCTGCAACGTACTGGATTTCGACGATTTGATTGCGCTGCCGACGCTGTTGCTGCAACGCAATCAGGAAGTGCGCGAGCGCTGGCAGCAGCGTATTCGCTATTTATTAGTTGATGAGTATCAGGATACCAACACCAGCCAGTATGAGCTGGTGAAACTGCTGGTGGGCGCGCGGGCGCGTTTCACCGTGGTCGGTGATGATGACCAGTCAATTTACTCCTGGCGTGGCGCACGACCGCAAAACCTGGTGTTGCTGAAAGAGGACTTTCCGACGCTGGAAGTGGTGAAACTGGAGCAGAACTATCGCTCAACCCAGCGCATTTTGAAGTCAGCTAACATCCTGATTGCCAATAATCCGCATGTGTTTGAGAAGCGCCTGTTCTCCGAGCTGGGTGAGGGCAGCGAGCTGAAGGTGCTGAGTGCCAACAATGAAGATCATGAGGCCGAAAGGGTCGCCGGTGAGTTGATTGCTCATCACTTCGTTAATAAAACCGCCTATAAAGATTATGCAATTCTCTATCGCGGCAACCATCAGTCACGTGTCTTTGAAAAGCAGCTGATGCAGAACCGTATTCCTTATCGCATCTCTGGTGGCACCTCGTTTTTCTCGCGCCCGGAAATCAAAGATTTGCTGGCCTATCTGCGCGTACTGACCAATCAGGAAGACGACAGTGCTTTCCTGCGTATCGTTAACACGCCGCGCCGTGAGATTGGGCCTGCCACGCTGCAGAAGCTGGGTGAATGGGCCAACTTACGCAATAAAAGTCTGTTCAATGCCAGCTTCGATATGGGGCTGGAACAGACGCTGAGCGGGCGCGGACTGGAGCATCTGCAGCGTTTTACTCAATGGCTGAATGAGATTATCCAGCTGACGGAACGCGAACCGGTGAATGCGGTACGCGATCTGATTCGCGGTGTCGATTATGAAAGCTGGTTGTTTGAGACCTCGCCAAGCCCCAAAGCCGCCGAAATGCGCATGAAAAACGTCAACACGCTGTTCCAGTGGATGACCGAGATGCTGGAAGGTGACGAACTCAATGAGCCGATGACGTTGGCGCAGGTGGTGACGCGCTTTACGCTGCGCGACATGATGGAACGCGGCGAGAGCGATGAGGAGAGCGATCAGGTGCAATTGATGACCTTGCACGCCTCCAAAGGGTTGGAGTTCCCGTATGTTTATCTGGTCGGTATGGAAGAGGGGTTGTTACCGCATCAGAGCAGCATTGATGAGAACAACATCGAAGAGGAACGCCGTCTGGCCTATGTGGGCATTACCCGCGCGCAAAAAGAGCTGACCTTTACCCTGTGCCGTAAACGTCGTCAGTATGGCGAACTGGTGCGTCCGGAACCGAGCCGCTTCCTGATGGAGTTGCCGCAGGATGATGTGGTGTGGGAGCGCGAGAAAAAGGTGATCAGCGCCGAGGAGCGGGTGAAAACCGGGCAGACGCGCGTCGCGGGCTTACGTGCGATGCTGGAGAATGCGAAGAAGGGGTAAATCCCCCGCCGTTCGTTCAGGCCAGGCCTGTAGCGATAACCGTTGCGAGCGTAGCGGAGGCAAGACGAAAAGCTCCCGGCAAAGCGGAGTTCACATGCCGTCAATGAGCATTTGACGGGAGCTTTTCAACGCAGCATCAGCAAGCGCAGCAGGTTTGATTAAGAGATAGTCAGCAACCAGTGCACATAAGACTGGTAATGACTCTCTTGTTCCAGCAACTCGGCACGCAGCGGATGTGCATCCAGCCAGCCAGCAGGGAGTGTCAGGTGCAGCGCATCATCATCCGCCTGTAAACGAACCGCAGGCAGCGTGTCATCGCGACGACGGCTGGAGAAAATAATCGCCAGACGCAGTAAACGGCTTAAGCGTTCCGCCATACGTGGTGGCACAGCGTTCTGCTGCGTCAGTAAAGCGAGATCGATACTGCCACTCTGATTCTGCAGCAGGCAGGCGAGCATTTTTTTCTGTGCGGGCGTAAAACCAGGAAGATCGAGATGGCGAATCAGGTAAGCGGCGTGCTGGGGTGCCTGGCGGAAATCGACGCTCAGGCCTATTTCGTGAATTGAACAGGCGCTCAGCAGCAGATCGCGACATCGGTTATCCAGCTTCCAGACAGTGCTCACCTGGCGGAAAAAGCTTTCAGCCAGCTGACGCACGCGGCTTGCCTGCTCCACATCGATAGAGAAGCGGCGCTGGACGTTTTGCAACGTGCGGCTACGAATGTCGCGGTCAATCGGCAGATGCAGCATGCCGTACACCAACCCCTCACGCAGTGCGCCACCGGCCAGCGTCATGCTGTCGATGCTTAGTTCATGGAAGATAGCGATCAGAATCGACAGGCCGCTGGGGAATACCAGCGCGCGCTCGAGTGTCAATCCTTCGATTTCCAGCTCTTCCAGCTTGCCGCACTGAATCGCACGCTGTTTTAGCTGCTGCAGCTTGCTCAGGGTGATGCGTTCATCCATGCCCTGCGCAACCATAATTTCCTGCAGTGCCTGCACGGTGCCAGAAGCACCGACGCAGATCTGCCAGCCTTTTTCGCGCAGTGCCGCCGCGACCGGACGAATCATGTCACGGGCCGCTAATTCAGCCTGCTCGAAATTCTCTTTCGCCAGGTGACGATCGCCAAAGTAGCGTTCCAGCCAGGTGACGCAGCCCATCGACAAACTAAACAACGTGGTTGCGTGCGAACCCTCGCCGGTGACCAGCTCGGTGCTGCCGCCGCCGATATCCACCACCAGGCGCTGATCAGAGCCTCCGGTAGTGTGGGCAACACCTTGATAAATAAGGCGTGCTTCTTCCTCGCCGCTGATGACATTCACCGGGCAGCCAAGAATTTCTTCGGCGTGAGTCAGGAAGTCCTGGGCATTTTCAGCAATACGCAGCGTAGCCGTGGCGACTACGCGGATTTGCTCGGGGGGAATATCTTGCAGCTGTTCAGAGAAGAGTTTCAGACATTGCCAGCCACGCTGCATCGCCTCGGCGGAGAGGTGATTGGCTTTGTCCAGACCGGCTGCCAGACGTACCTTACGCTTTATACGCGCAATGGTCTGAATACTGCCGGACACTTCGCGCACCACCAACATATGAAAGCTGTTAGAGCCTAAATCAATCGCAGCATAAAGTGACGATGCGCTCAGCATGGTGTGCTTAACTCGAACGTTTACGGTTGTTATTGCGCGGCGCGCCGCTACGACGGTTGCTGTTGTTCCCGCCACGGCGTGGGCCGTTTCCAGAACGGCTGCGCTGCAGACGTTTCGGCGGAGGCAGCTCACTCATCAGTGCTTCACTGCTGTACTTACTCACCGGAATACCGTGACCAATGTACTCTTCAATCGCTGGCAGGTTCAGTGCGTACTCTTCGCACGCCAGGCTGATGGAGTGTCCGCTGGCACCCGCGCGGCCGGTACGACCGATGCGATGCACGTAGTCTTCACGGTCGTCAGGCAGATCGTAGTTGAACACGTGGGTCACTGCAGGAATGTGCAGACCTCGCGCCGCAACGTCAGTCGCGACCAGAATATCCACATCACCTTTGGTGAAGTCATCCAGAATACGCAGACGTTTTTTCTGTGCCACATCGCCCGTCAGCAGACCTACACGGTGACCGTCCGCGGCCAGATGGCCCCAGATATCTTCACAGCGGTGTTTGGTGTTGGCGAAGATGATGGCGCGGTCGGGCCACTCTTCTTCGATCAAGGTTTGCAGCAGACGCATCTTCTCTTCATTCGAAGGGTAGAAAAGTTCTTCTTTGATGCGGTGGCCGGTTTTCTGCTCCGGTTCCACTTCCACGTATTCAGCGTTGTTCATATGTTCGAACGCCAGTTCACGTACGCGGTAAGAGAGGGTCGCCGAGAACAACATGCTCAGACGCTGGGTGGCCGGCGGCATGCGGCGGAACAACCAACGGATATCTTTAATAAAGCCAAGATCGAACATGCGATCGGCTTCATCCAGAACCACGACCTGAATGGCGCCGAGGTTGATGTGATTTTGTTTCGCATAGTCGATGAGGCGACCGGTGGTGCCCACCAGGATATCGACGCCATCGGCCAACACTTTCAGCTGTTTGTCGTAGCCGTCACCGCCATAAGCCAGACCCAGTTTCAGACCCGTGACTTTCGACAGTGGCTCTGCATCGGCATGGATCTGCACAGCAAGTTCACGCGTCGGGGCCATGATCAGCGCACGTGGCTGATTAATCTGGCGGCCTTCAGCGGCTGGATGAGAAAGAAGATGATGAAACGTTGACGTCAGGAACGCCATCGTTTTGCCGGTACCGGTTTGCGCCTGACCCGCAACATCACGCCCTGAAAGCGCAAAAGGCAGTGCCAACGCCTGAATAGGCGTGCAGTTAGAAAAGCCTTTGGTATCAAGGGCTTCAACCACCTGTGGGTGCAGGGCGAAGTCGGAAAACTTCTGTTCAGTTAAGTGTGTTTTGCTCATAGTGTGGTAGAATATCAGCTTACTAGCGCTTTACGAAAGCGTATCCGATGAAATAAAGTCAACCTACGTTGGTATATTTTACGCCAATTCGCCAGGCACAATCTTTGGAGTTAAACATGAGCAGCGATAAAATCGTTCACTTGACCGATGACAGTTTCGACACTGACGTGCTGAAAGCCGACGGTGTCACTCTGGTAGATTTCTGGGCTGAATGGTGTGGTCCTTGCAAAATGATCGCCCCAATTCTCGACGAAGTCGCAGAAGAGTACGACGGTAAGCTTACCATCGCCAAGTTGAACATTGATGACAACCCGGGCACTGCGCCTAAATATGGCATTCGTGGTATCCCGACACTGCTGCTGTTCAAGAACGGTGAAGTGGCTGCGACCAAAGTAGGCGCCTTGTCTAAAGGCCAGCTGAAAGAGTTCCTGAACGCTAACCTGGCCTAAGCCCGGCGCGGTGTTGTTCCGCAGTGGTGAATTTTTTCGCCACTGCTGGACGTCTCCCTTCAGGCGTGTTAAGTTGACCTCACTGCATTACGCACTTACCTTGTAGTTTGCATCTAAAGTTTTCCCTTGTCAGACCCTGCTCGCATTGAACGTTATCGTGGTTTGGCAATCTGATGACTAGCACATTCGGCATCACCTTTCGACCATCTCTTCGTTTCCTATCGCCACATCAGACGATAATCGTCGAGCAGAGTTGAAAAAGAGCCATTAACGGCATGGAATTTTTGCCATACCACCCACGACAATCATTTCGAGAATTACCCCGAGTTTAAGAACCCTCACTATGAATCTTACCGAATTAAAGAACACGCCGGTTTCTGAGCTGATTACCCTCGGCGAAAATATGGGTCTGGAAAACCAGGCACGTATGCGTAAACAGGATATTATTTTCTCTATCCTTAAACAGCATGCGAAAAGTGGCGAAGACATCTTTGGTGATGGTGTGCTGGAGATATTGCAGGACGGATTTGGTTTCCTCCGCTCTGGAGACAGCTCCTACCTCGCCGGTCCCGATGATATCTACGTTTCTCCCAGCCAAATCCGCCGCTTCAACCTCCGCACTGGTGACACCATTTCTGGTAAAATTCGCCCGCCAAAAGAGGGTGAACGTTACTTTGCGCTGTTGAAAGTTAACGAAGTTAACTACGACAAGCCGGAAAACGCGCGTAATAAGATTCTGTTCGAAAACCTCACGCCACTGCACGCAAACAATCGTCTGCGTATGGAGCGCGGTAATGGCTCAACCGAAGATTTGACCGCTCGCGTACTGGATCTGGCATCGCCGATCGGTCGCGGTCAGCGTGGTCTGATCGTGGCGCCACCGAAAGCCGGTAAAACTATGCTGCTGCAGAACATCGCACAGAGCATTGCGTACAACTATCCGGATTGCGTGCTGATGGTGCTGCTGATTGACGAGCGTCCGGAAGAAGTGACCGAGATGCAGCGTCTGGTGAAAGGCGAAGTCATCGCATCCACCTTCGACGAACCGGCTTCACGCCACGTTCAGGTCGCTGAGATGGTGATCGAGAAGGCTAAGCGCCTGGTCGAGCACAAGAAAGACGTTATTATCCTGCTTGACTCCATCACCCGTCTGGCGCGTGCTTACAACACCGTGGTACCGGCTTCCGGTAAAGTATTGACCGGTGGTGTGGACGCCAACGCCCTGCATCGTCCGAAGCGTTTCTTCGGTGCAGCACGTAACGTGGAAGAGGGCGGCAGCCTGACCATCATCGCGACTGCGCTGGTTGATACCGGTTCGAAGATGGACGAAGTGATTTACGAAGAATTTAAAGGTACAGGTAACATGGAACTGCACCTGTCGCGTAAAATTGCTGAAAAACGTGTCTTCCCGGCGATTGATTACAACCGCTCCGGTACCCGTAAAGAAGAACTCCTCACCACGCAGGAAGAGCTGCAGAAAATGTGGATCCTGCGCAAAATCATCCATCCAATGGGTGAAATTGACGCGATGGAGTTCCTCATCAATAAGCTGGCGATGACCAAAACCAACGACGAATTCTTCGATATGATGAAGCGTTCGTAAGTTGGCGATATTGGATCGCTAAGCGAAGCGATTCGGTCGCACAATTTGCCAGGATTTATTGCTAACGCCACGTCTTAACGTGGCGTTTTTCATTTATGGGCATTAGGATTAGCCCAGTCAGGAAGAAATATAATGATTGTGCCAGAAAGGTGCTGGTTTTTTCAGCAATCAGACTTTTCTCAGGCAGAATTCGGACAAAGGATATACGGCAATGGCAAGAATCTTGCTTATTGTTGTCGATGATTTTAGCTGAGAGCGTTAACGTGAATTTACTCACTATGAGTACTGAGCTTGGTTTTGTTTTTCTGTTTACTTTAGTGTTCCTATTTTTTGCCCGTAAAGCCGCTAAAAAAATTGGGCTGGTAGACACACCTAATTCAAGAAAACGACACCATGGCGCCATTCCGTTAGTGGGTGGGATCTCCGTTTATGCGGGGATTTGCTTTGCTTTCTCTATTTCAGATTATTATTTACCCCATGCGGCACTCTATTTAAGTTGCGCAGGGGTGCTGGTGCTGGTGGGTGCACTGGACGATCGGTTCGATATCAGCGTTAAAATCCGCGCATTAGTACAAGCGGCGGTGGCCATCGTGATGATGGTCGGCTCAAAACTGTATCTGCTGAGCCTCGGATTTATCATTGGTCCGGTGGAATTGGTTGTTGGACCATTTGGCTATGTACTTACACTGTTCGCCGTTTGGGCGGCCATTAACGCCTTTAACATGGTGGATGGCATTGATGGCTTACTGGGTGGGCTGGCCAGTGTGACCTTTGCCGCCATGGGCATCATCCTCTTTTTCGACGGGCAAACCAGTCTTGCGATGTGGTGTTTCGCCATGATCGCCGCCACCATCCCCTATATTTTGCTCAATCTGGGTCTGATTGGCCGCCGCTATAAAGTGTTTATGGGCGATGCAGGCAGCACCATGATTGGCTTCACCATTATCTGGATCCTGCTGGAAACCACCCAGGGTTTGAGCCATCCGATTACGCCGGTCACGGCACTGTGGCTGATCGCCATTCCGCTGATGGACATGGTGGCAATTATGTATCGCCGCCTGCGTAAGGGGATGAGTCCGTTTTCAGCTGACCGCCAGCACATTCACCATTTGATCATGCGTGCCGGTTTCACTTCGCGTCAGGCCTTTGTGCTGATTACCGTGGCTGCAGCGCTGTTGGCCGGTATTGGTGTGCTGGGCGAATACCTTGCCTTCATCCCCGAGTGGGTGATGCTGGTGCTGTTCCTGATGGCCTTTTTCCTTTACGGCTATTGCCTTAAACATGCCTGGCGTGTGGCGCGCAAAATCCGTCGTATTAAACGCCGCTGGCAAAGCAGTGGCGAAGATAAAAAATAAATTACCCCGATTAGTACCCCGATAAGGACTTTTGTTATGACCTCTGTCGTTGTGGAGAACGAACTGGATGTGCGCGGCCTTGGCTGCACGCTGTGGCGCGGCAAGCGCTGGATCATCGGCTTTGCGCTGCTGTTTGCCTTATTGGCATGGCTCGCCTCGATGCTGATGAAACAAGCCTGGAGCACTACCGCCGTTACCGATCGTCCAACGGTTAACATGCTGGGTGACTTCTTCGTGCAGCAGCAATTCCTCAATAATCTCGATGTGCGTAACAACACGCTCAATCTCAACACGCCCGCCCCAACGGTGATGGATGAGGTCTATCAGGAGTTCACTATGCAGTTGGCCTCCTGGGACACGCGCCGTGATTTCTGGCAGCAGACCGATTACTTCAAAAGTCGCAAAAGTGGCAACGCGCACAACGATGCCGCGCTGCTGGATGATTTGATTACTAATATTCAGTTCACGCCTGCGGAAACGGCGCATAACACGCTGGATAACATTAAGCTGATTGCTGAAACCGCCGGCGATGCAAATAACCTGCTGCGTCAATATATCGCCTATGCCAGCGAACGCGCGGCGCGCCATTTGAATGCGGAGTTGAAGGGTGCATGGCAGGCGCGCAGCGCGCAGCTGCAGGCACAGGTTCATCGCCAGCAGGAAGTGGCACAGGCGGTGTTTGATCGCCAGCGTCAACGTATTGAACAGGCCTTAAAGGTCGCTAGTCAGCAGGGCATCAAAGAAAACCGTGCACCGGCTATTGGCGAAGCGCTGCCTGACAGCGATCGCTTCCTGCTCGGGCAGCAAATGCTGCAGGCTCAGCTCGATACATTGCAAGCCAGCGGGCCCGCTTACGATTTGAGCTATGATCAGAACAGAGCGATGCTGGGCACGTTGCAGGCAGGCGCGCAGTTGGATAAGCCCTTCCAGACTTACCGCTATCTGCGCACGCCTGAAGAGCCGGTGTCGCGCGACAGTCCGCGCCGAATGTTTATGATGATCATGTGGGGCGTCATTGGCGCGCTGGTGGGTGCAGGTGTGGCGCTGGTGCGCCGTCCTCGTCCGACGTCACCAACGAGCCATTAAGAGAAGCCACGTGAAAGTTCTGACCGTATTTGGCACGCGTCCTGAGGCGATAAAAATGGCCCCGCTGGTGCAGGCACTGGCGCAGGACCCGGCGTTTGAATCGCGCTTGTGCGTGACCGCGCAGCATCGTGAAATGCTCGATCAGGTGCTGCGGCTGTTCAAGCTGCAGCCCGATTACGATCTCAATATCATGCGCCCGGAACAGGGGCTGACGGAGATCACCAGCCGCATTTTGCAGGGGATGAAAACGGTGCTCGCCGATTTTCAGCCCGATGTGGTGCTGGTGCACGGTGATACCACCACCACTTTTGCTGCTAGCTTAGCCGCTTTTTATCATCAGATTCCGGTGGGGCACGTCGAAGCAGGATTGCGCACCGGCAACCTGATGTCGCCCTGGCCGGAAGAGGCTAACCGCACCTTAACCGGTCATCTGGCGAGCTACCATTTCACCCCAACCGAGAGTTCGCGGCAGAATCTGCTGCGTGAAAATTTGCCGGATGACTGTATCGTTGTTACCGGCAATACGGTGATTGATGCGCTGCTATGGGTGCGCGATCGGGTGCTGGATGATGGCGATCTGAATGCACGTCTTGCAGCACGTTATCCGTTCCTTGATGCGGATAAAAAACTGATTCTGGTCACCGGCCATCGTCGTGAAAGCTTTGGCGGCGGTTTTGAACGCATTTGCAGCGCGCTGGCGCAGATTGCACGTCAGCATCCGCAGGCGCAAATCGTCTATCCGGTGCACCTCAATCCCAACGTCAGCGAGCCGGTAAATCGTATCCTGAGTGGTATCGACAATATCATTTTGATTGAGCCACAGGAGTATCTACCTTTTGTCTGGCTGATGAACCGTTCCTGGCTGATCCTCACCGATTCCGGTGGTATTCAGGAAGAAGCGCCATCGTTGGGCAAACCTGTTCTGGTCATGCGTGATACGACTGAGCGTCCGGAAGCGGTGGATGCGGGCACAGTAAAACTGGTCGGTACCGATATCAACCGGATTGTCGAAGAAGTCAGCCTGCTGCTGCAGGACGAGGAAGCCTGGCAGAGGATGAGTCGCGCGCACAATCCGTATGGCGATGGACAAGCCTGCTCGCGCATCCTGCAGGCACTGAAACAACACAGAGTATAATTATGCGTTTTGAAACCATTTCCGTTATCGGACTGGGCTACATTGGGCTGCCAACGGCGGCCGTTTTTGCCTCAAAGGGAAAAAAAGTGATCGGCGTGGATATCAATGTCCGCGCGGTCGAGACCATTAATCGCGGCGACATTCACATTGTCGAGCCGGAGTTAGGTGACGTGGTGCGTGAAGCCGTGCAGGCAGGTTTTCTGCGAGCTACCACGCAAGCCGAAGCTGCGGATGCCTTCTTAATCGCCGTACCTACGCCGTTTATCGGCGATCATCAGCCGGACCTGAGCTATGTACAGGCAGCCGCGTTGTCGATTGCACCGGTGCTGAAAACGGGTGATTTGGTGATCCTCGAATCGACCTCACCGGTTGGCGCGACCGAACAGATGGCCGCCTGGCTGGCGGAGGCACGTCCTGACCTGCGTTTCCCGCAGCACGGTGATAACTGTGACGTGTTTATCGCTTACTGCCCGGAGCGCGTGCTGCCCGGCAAAGTGATGGTAGAGCTGCTGGAAAATGACCGTGTGATTGGCGGCATGACGCCTGCGTGCTCAGCACGGGCCAGCGAACTGTATCGCATCTTCCTGCGCGGCGAATGTGTGGAAACCAACGCGCGTACTGCCGAGATGTGCAAACTCACGGAGAACAGCTTCCGCGATGTGAATATTGCGTTTGCCAATGAGCTATCGCTGATTTGTGCGGAACAGAAGATCAACGTGTGGGAGTTGATTGCGCTGGCGAACCGCCATCCACGCGTCAACATTCTGCAGCCCGGACCAGGTGTTGGTGGCCACTGTATCGCTGTCGATCCCTGGTTTATCGTGGCGCAAAATCCGGAACTGGCGCGTCTGATTCGTACCGCGCGTGAAGTGAATGATGCGAAACCGACGTGGGTGTTAGATCAGGTCAAACAGCAGTTGGCGGATTGCCTGACTGCCAGCGGCAAACGTGCTTCTGAGGTGACGATTGCCTGCTTCGGCCTGGCGTTTAAACCGAACATTGATGATTTGCGCGAGAGCCCGGCAATGACAGTGGCGCACCTGATTGCCGAGTGGCACAGCGGCAGCACGCTGGTGGTAGAACCGCATGTGGCAGACATTCCTGCGCGACTGGCCCATGAAGCGGCTCTGGTTTCCACCCAGGATGCATTGCAGCAAGCAGATATCATCGTGATGCTGGTTGATCACGCGCAGTTCCGCGCTATCGATGCCAGCGAGATCACGCAGCAGTGGATTATCGATACCAAAGGTGTCTGGCGATGAAACAGTTCCTGGTGACAGGTGGCGCAGGCTTTATTGGGTCCGCACTGGTGCGATTTCTGATTGAGCAAACCGACCATCAGGTGGTGGTGGTGGATAAACTCAGCTACGCAGGCAATTTAGCCTCTCTGGCTTCAATACAGAATGATGCGCGCTATGCCTTTGAGCAGGTGGATATTTGCGACCGAGCCGAACTGGATCGTGTCATGGCCCAATATCAACCGGATTGCATTATGCATCTGGCCGCAGAAAGCCATGTGGATCGCTCGATTGATGGCCCGATTGCCTTCATCGAAACCAATATCGTGGGCACCTATCAGTTACTGGAAGCCGCACGCCATTACTGGAATGGTATGGCGGATGAGCGTAAAAAAGGCTTTATCTTCCATCACATTTCCACTGACGAAGTGTTTGGCGATTTGCATGGCAGCGATGATTTCTTTACCGAAACCACGCCGTATGCGCCCAGCAGCCCTTATTCAGCGACGAAAGCCAGCAGCGATCATTTGGTTCGCGCCTGGTTACGCACTTACGGCTTGCCGATCATCGTCACCAACTGTTCGAACAATTATGGCCCTTATCACTTTCCTGAAAAATTGATTCCACTGACTATCATCAATGCGTTGGCGGGTAAGCCTTTGCCGGTGTATGGCAACGGCAGCCAGATTCGCGATTGGCTGTATGTAGAGGATCATGCGCGAGCACTCTACAGTGTGGTGAGCAGCGGCAAAGTGGGTGAAACCTATAATATTGGTGGTCACAACGAACGCCGTAATATTGAGGTGGTGGAAACCCTGTGCGATCTGCTGGACGAACTGGCACCGCAGCAGCGCGCCACGCATCTGACGCGCTATCGAGATCTGATCACTTTTGTCACCGATCGTCCCGGTCACGATCTGCGTTACGCCATTGATGCCAGCAAAATTGCGCGTGAATTAGGCTGGATGCCGCAGGAAACCTTCGAAAGTGGAATTCGCAAAACCGTGCAGTGGTATTTGGCAAACCCACAATGGTGGCAGGCGATTCTCAACGGTAGCTATCGTGGTGAGCGGTTGGGTTTAACCACGCCGCGCTGAGGCGCAATACAGGAGCAGCAACGATGAAAGGTATCATCCTGGCGGGCGGTTCGGGCACGCGTTTGCACCCTATTACTCGCGCTATCTCAAAGCAGCTACTGCCAGTTTACGACAAGCCGATGATTTACTATCCGCTGTCGGTGCTGATGCTGGCGGGGATCCGCGAGGTCCTGATTATCACCACGCCGGAAGATCGCGCGCACTTCGAGCGTTTGCTCGGTGATGGCAGCGAGTTCGGCCTGCAGCTAGAGTATGCTGAGCAACCCAGCCCTGATGGTTTGGCGCAGGCGTTTATCATTGGTGAGTCCTTCATTGGCAATGACAGCTGCTGTCTGGTGCTGGGCGACAACCTCTATTTTGGCCAGGGCTTCAGTCCGAAACTGAAAAAAGTGGCTGCGCGCAGTAGCGGTGCGACGGTGTTTGCCTATCAGGTGATGGATCCCGAGCGGTTTGGTGTGGTGGAGTTTGATGACGACTTCAATGCGCTTTCCATTGAGGAGAAGCCGCAGCAACCTAAATCACGTTGGGCGGTAACCGGCCTCTACTTCTACGACAATCGCGTGGTGGAGTTTGCCAAACAGGTGCAGCCTTCTGCACGGGGCGAGCTGGAAATCACCGCGATTAACCAGATGTATCTTGAGCAGGGTGAACTCTCCGTCGAGTTGCTGGGACGAGGTTTTGCCTGGCTGGATACCGGTACACACGACAGTCTGATTGAAGCGAGTATGTTTGTTCAGACCGTGGAGAAACGTCAGGGCTTTAAAATTGCCTGCCTGGAAGAGATTGCGTGGCGCAACGGTTGGCTAAGTGACGAACAGTTGCTGGCGGCGGCGCAAGCGTTGACCAAAACCGGCTACGGCCAATACCTGATGGATGTTCTCCATGCCCGTCCGCGTCAGTATTAACCCCCTTGAGTGGGAAAGCGATTTCTTTGGCGTGAACAGCGCGCGTATCGACCTGGATGGCGACTTCACCCTTGCCGACGCGCTGCAACAGCCAGATACGTTGTGGCAGGCCAAAGTGCCCGCCGAGCGCACCGACGCCATTGATGCCTTAAGCCAGCACGGTTTTCAGTTGGTGGAAGGTGAGGCCGATCTGGCTATCAATATCAAACGCACCGAGCGCCAGGTTGGCGTGCGCATCGCGCGTGAAGCACAGATCCCGGCATTGCGTGAGGCGGCATCGCATGCCTTTCGCCAAAGCCGTTTTCGTGCGCCCTGGTTTAACGCCGATGACAGCGGTCGTTTCTATGCACAGTGGATTGAAAACGCGGTACGCGGCACCTTTGATCACCAATGCCTGGTGGCCAGCGACGAATCCGGCCAATTACAAGGCTATGTCTCGATGCGTGAAGTGAACGGTGATGCGCGTATCGGCCTGCTCGCCGTGCTGCCCGCAGCGCAAGGGCAGGGCATTGGTCAACGCTTGCTGTTGGCGGCAGCGGATTGGGGCCGCGTGCGGCAACTTGAACGACTGCGCGTCGCGACCCAGCTTAGCAATCTTACGGCGATGCGCCTCTATTTACGCAGCGGTGCACGCCTTGAAAGCACCGCCTACTGGTTTTACAGGACAGCTACATGATCCCATTTAATGCGCCGCCAGTCGTGGGCAGTGAACTTGAATATATGCAGTCGGCGATGGCCAGCGGCAAACTCTGCGGTGACGGTGGATTTACCCGCCGCTGTCAGCAGTGGATGGAGCAGCATTTTGGCAGCAAAAAGGTGCTACTGACGCCATCCTGCACCGCCTCACTGGAAATGGCCGCGCTATTAATCGATATCCAGCCCGGCGATGAAGTGATCATGCCGAGTTATACCTTTGTCTCTACTGCCAATGCTTTTGTGCTGCGCGGTGCCGTGATCGTGTTCGTCGATGTGCGCCCCGATACGCTAAATATCGATGAAACCTTGATTGAAGCGGCGATCACCGAGAGAACCCGTGCGATCGTGCCGGTTCACTACGCGGGCGTGGCCTGCGAGATGGATAGCATCATGGCGCTGGCGGCGAAGCATCAATTGTTTGTGATTGAAGATGCGGCGCAGGGGGTGATGTCGCAGTACAAAGGACGTGCGCTGGGCACTATTGGTCATATTGGCTGCTTTAGCTTCCACGAAACCAAAAATTACACCGCCGGTGGCGAAGGTGGTGCGACGCTGATTAATGACGCGAAGCTGGTGGAGCGCGCTGAGATCATCCGTGAAAAAGGCACCAACCGTAGCCAGTTCTTCCGTGGTCAGGTGGATAAGTACACCTGGCGCGATATCGGTTCGAGCTATTTGATGGCAGATCTGCAAGCTGCCTACCTGTGGGCGCAACTCGAAGCGGCTGAGCGTATTAACCAGCAGCGTTTGCGACTGTGGCAGCGCTATTATGATGCCCTGCAACCGCTGGCGGCGGCGGGACGCATCGAGCTACCAGTGGTGCCGGAAAACTGCCGCCACAATGCGCACATGTTTTACATCAAACTGCGCGACAGCGACGACCGTCAGGCACTGATTAACTGGATGAAAGAGGCGGAAATCCTCACGGTGTTCCATTACATCCCCTTGCACTCTTCGCCAGCCGGTGAACGTTTTGGTCGCTTGCACGGTGATGACCGCTTCACCACCAAAGAGAGTGAGCGCCTGCTGCGCCTGCCGCTGTTTTATAACCTGTCGGATAACAATCAGCGCACCGTTATTAGCTCACTGTTGAGTTTCTTTGCCTGATGTCGTTAGCCAAAGCTTCAGTCTGGACGGCCTCATCGACGTTGGTAAAAATCATTGCCGGACTGCTGGTGGTGAAACTGCTGGCGGTCAGCTTTGGGCCAGAAGGGGTTGGCCAGGCCGGTAACTTTCGCCAGATGATTACCGTATTAGGTGTATTGGCCGGGGCGGGCATTTTCAACGGCGTGACCACCTACATCGCGCAATTTCAGCAGCAACCTGAGCAACTGCGTGCCGTGACGGGTACGGCATCCACCATGGTGATTGGCTTCTCCACGCTGGTGGCGCTGGTGTTCTTGCTGGCAGCGGGGCCGATCAGTCATGCGCTATTTGGTCACGACGACTATGCCAACGTGGTGCGCATCGTGGCTTTTCTGCAGTTTGGCATTGCCTGGGCCAATTTGACACTGGCCTTGCTCAAGGGTTTTCGCGATGCGCGCGGCAATGCGCAGGCGCTGATTATCGGTAGTCTGGTGGGCGTGCTGGGTTATGTGTTGTGCTGGTGGCTGGGTGGATATGCCGGAGCGTTAGTCGGCTTAGCGCTAGTGCCTGCACTGTTGGTGTTCCCGGCACTGCTGATGCTGCGCCGTCATCGTCAGGTACTGCCACTGCGCTGGTTAACACCGAGCTGGCAGCCGGATTTGGCGCGAAATCTGACAAAATTCACCCTGATGGCGCTTATCACCTCCGTGACCCTGCCAGTGGCGTGGGTGATGATGCGTAATCTGCTGGCCGAACAGCAGGGGTGGGCGCAGGTAGGCCTGTGGCAGGGTGTGACCAGTATTTCCGATGCCTATCTGCAATTTATCACGGCGACTTTTAGTGTCTGGTTACTGCCGACGCTGGCGCGACTGGAAAGTAAGCCGCAGATTGCGCGTGAAATTGGGCGTGCGCTGCGTTTTGTGTTACCTGCAGTGGCGGCTGCGAGTTTCTGCGTGTGGTTACTGCGTGACATTGCCATCTGGCTGCTGTTTTCACCGCAGTTTACCGCGATGAGGGACCTGTTTATCTGGCAGTTATGCGGTGACGTCTTTAAAGTTGGCGCCTATGTTTTCGGATATCTGGTGATCGCTAAAGCTTCACTGCGCTTTTATATTTTGACGGAAATCAGCCAGTTTGTGCTGTTAACCGCGTTCTCACATTGGCTGATTCCATTACATGGAACCGCCGGAGCCGCACAAGCCTATATGGCGACTTACGTGCTCTACTTCGCCCTTTGCTGTGGCGCCTTTATGATTTATTGCCGAAAAAAATGACTTTATTTCACGTGCTGGGATCGGATATCCCACATCATAACCATACGGTGTTGCGCTTCTTTGATGAGGTGATGAGCACCGAATTGCCGGGTGCTGGACCGCGCCAGTTTATGGTGGTGACTTCAACGCCTGAAGCGATGCAAGCCTATACCGCGCTGCAAATCGAAAGCTATCCCAGCAAGCGCGCACTTGCACAGGCGGTAATGTCCCGTGCGGCTGATCGTGCGCAACGCTTCTTCTTTCATGGACAGTTTAATCCGCAAATCTGGCTGGCTTTGCTCAGTGGTAAATTACGGCGTGAGCAGGCGTTCTGGCATATCTGGGGCGCTGATTTGTATGAAGAAGGGCGTGGCCTGAAGTATCAGTTGTTTTATCTGCTGCGCCGCCTGGCACAGCGTCGCATTGCTCACGTGTTCGCAACGCGTGGGGATTTGCACTTTTTTCAACAACGCCATCCGTGTGTGCCCACTTCACTGCTCTATTTCCCAACACGCATGCCCGATGCCGCAGTGCCGGGCGGTAGCACGAGCGGTGATTTCACCGTGCTGTTGGGTAACTCAGGCGATCGCAGCAACAACCATATTGAAGGCCTGCAGGCGATTCGAGCGCAGTTTGGCGATAGGGTGAAAATACTGATCCCGCTGGGCTACCCGGAAAATAATCATGAGTACATCGAAGAGATCAATACGGCCGCGCAGCGCCTGTTCCCCCAAGGTCAGGTAACCTTATTGCGCGACAAGATAGATTTTGACACCTATCTGCAATTGCTCAGCGACTGTCAGCTCGGCTATTTTATGTTCGAGCGCCAGCAAGGCATTGGCACGTTATGTCTGCTGATTCAGGCCAATATTCCCTTTGTGCTGAACCGAAAAAATCCGTTCTGGCGCGACCTCAGCGAACAAGGGTTGCCGGTTCTTTTTAGTGAAGATGCACTGGATGCGTCGAGTGTGGCTGAAGCTCAGCGTCAGCTGGCACAGTGTGATAAATCCGCGATTGCCTTTTTCGCCCCTGGTTATCTGGCTGGCTGGCGCAACGCGTTGAGCCTGAGTGAAAGGGAGAGAACATGAGCCTGATGCAGTTTAGTGGTCTGCTGGTGGTTTATCTGTTCTCGCTAGGTTTCATTTTGACGCTGACCTGGCGGGAATTTAAACGGGTGCGTTTTAACTTCCACCTGTTCTTCACCATCCTTTTTTTACTGACCTTTTATTTCGGGTTCCCCCTCACCAGTGTGCTGGTATTCCGCTTTAATGTTGAAGTGGTGCCGCCGGAGTACCTGTTACAGGCGTTGCTGGCCGCGACCAGTTTTTATGCGATTTATTACGTCAGTTATAAAGTCCGGTTGAGGCCGATCAACGCTGCACCGCGCAAACCCTGGTTGCAGATGAACCGAGTCGAAACCCATCTTACCTGCCTGTTACTGGCGCTGGTGGCGATTGGCACGGTCACGGTGTTCTTCATGCACAACGGGTTACTGTTGTTCCGACTCTCTGCGTATAACCAGATTTTCTCCAGCGAAGTGTCCGGCGTAGCGCTCAAACGCTTCTTCTACTTCTTTATTCCGGCGATGCTGATTCGTTATTTCCTCAACCCGACGCAGCGCCAGTGGCTGGGGTTTTTGCTGGTGTCGGTGGCATTTGGTTTACTGACCTATGCGCTGGTGGGCGGGACGCGCGCCAATATCATCATCGCCTTCGCCCTGTTCCTGTTCATCGGCATTACGCGCGGCTGGATCACCTTGTGGATGCTGGTGGGCGCAGGCGTGATGGCGATTGCGGGTATGTTCTGGCTGGCGCTGCGCCGCTATAACCTCGATGTGGTGGGCGACGAGGCGTTTTACACCTTCCTGTATCTAACACGTGATACTTTCTCACCCTGGGAAAACCTCGCGCTGTTGTTGCAGAACTACGACAAAATTGATTTCCAGGGCTTAGCACCGATCTGGCGTGACTTTTATGTCTTTATCCCGAGCTGGCTCTGGCCTGGCCGTCCATCGATTGTGCTCAACAGCGCCAATTACTTTACCTGGGAAGTGCTGAACAACCATTCAGGACTGGCGATTTCGCCGACGCTGCTGGGCTCGCTGCTGGTGATGGGCGGCGTGTGGTTTATTCCGCTGGGCGCGATTGCCGTCGGCTGGCTGATGAAAGGGTTCGATAACCTCTATCTGCAAGGCCGTGATGCTTCAAACCGCTATAGCGGGGCGATTCTGCAGAGCTTCTGCTTCGGCGCGGTCTTCAATATGATCGTGCTGGCGCGTGAAGGGCTGGATGCTTTCGGTTCGCGCGTGGTGTTCTTTTGCATTATTTTTGCCGCCTGCATGGCGGTGGCTAAATTGCTGTACTGGCTGTTAGCGCGCGCGGGTTTAATTCGCCCGCGCAGCGAGCCGGTGGTTCACAGCCTGTCTTAACCTTTGGGAAAATGATTCATGAAAACCGATAAGCCGCGCTATAACCTGCGCGGTGTCGATCTTCACGCCTTTAACGACATGGACAGCTTCCTGCACTTCTTGCTGCCGGATGGCAAACCGCGCTGTGGTACGCTGGTGGCGATGAATGCAGAAAAGATGCTGACGCTGGAAGAAGATGCGCAACTGCGTGCACTGATTGCTGAAGCGGAATTTAAATATCCGGATGGCATTAGCATCGTGCGCTCCTTACGTAAGAAGTATCCGCAGTTGCAGGTGAACCGCATCGCCGGTGCCGATCTGTGGGAAGCCCTGATGGAGCGCGCAGGCCGCAGCGGCATTCCGGTGTTTCTGATTGGCGGTCGTCAGGCTGTGCTGGGTGAAACCTGTGACAAACTGCGTCGTCAGTGGAATGTGAACATCGTCGGCAGTCAGGATGGCTATTTTGCCCCGGCAGAGCGTGAAGCGTTGTTTGCGCGCATTGCGGCCAGCGGTGCACAGATTGTCACGGTGGCGCAGGGCTCGCCGCGTCAGGAGTTGCTGATGCGTGATTGCCGCGCGCACTGGCCGCATGCGCTCTACATGGGCGTGGGCGGCACCTACGATGTTTTCACCGGCCACGTTGCGCGTGCACCGCGAATCTGGCAGAAATTAGGTCTGGAATGGCTCTATCGTTTGATTCGGCAGCCATCGCGTTGGCGCCGCCAGTTAAAACTGCTGAAATATTTGCGCTATCATTGGCGTGGCGATCTTTGATATCGCCGATTTATTCAGCAATATCATCAGTGCAGGCAGCAAAACTGCATTAATAATCGACGGAATGCACAAAGCGTAATCAAACGCGTTTTTTTTATAAAAAAGCGCTGGACAGTATGAGGTCAAGCCCGTAGTATGCCCATCCGCAACGGCGCTACGCGCCCGTAGCTCAGCTGGATAGAGCGCTGCCCTCCGGAGGCAGAGGTCTCAGGTTCGAATCCTGTCGGGCGCGCCATTTAGTTTGTGCGCAAGAGCTTCGGTGGTTGGTTTTAACCGCGTTATGCAGTGAAAATAGTAAGCAGAGATGCTTACGCACCAGAATTATGGTGGCTATAGCTCAGTTGGTAGAGCCCTGGATTGTGATTCCAGTTGTCGTGGGTTCGAGTCCCATTAGCCACCCCAAATTTTGCTGGGCACGCGATGGTGGCGGAATTGGTAGACGCGCTAGCTTCAGGTGTTAGTGTTCTTACGGACGTGAGGGTTCAAGTCCCTCCCTTCGCACCAGGCAAAATTACGCGGTAGCGTGAAGAAATAAGATACAGAAAAAATCGGCGAGTAGCGCAGCTTGGTAGCGCAACTGGTTTGGGACCAGTGGGTCGGAGGTTCGAATCCTCTCTCGCCGACCATATTCGAAAAGCCTGCTTGAAAAAGCAGGCTTTTTTCGTTTTATCTTTCCCTAAACTGATCTTATCCTTTTCAGCAACTCAGCAACTCAGCAACTCAGCAACTCAGCAACTCAGCAACTCAGCAACTCAGCAACTCAGCAACTCAGCAACTCAGCAACTCAGCAACTCAGCAACTCCGAATCTCCCGGCTTCTCAACACCATGCGGCTTCTTAAATCACACCACCGGCTGTTGTCGTCATAATGAGACTCATAACCCATTGATATTAAATGGACTGACAGTTCCTTGCATTGGTTGTCGTTGAGAGGAGACAGTTATTGAGGGGAGTGTTGCGAAATAACGACGCACTTCTCAGCCTGAAGTGAGGCCGCACGGTTATCTTTCTGATTTAAAATAACTTATCTCTGAATCTGCAATTCTGGCACGGCTTATGCAATAATAATCCTGTAGATGCTCATTCCACCTCTTATGTTTGCTGATGCTACATAAACCTGGGAATGATGCAGAGCCCCTTACGGTATCCGTTGTCCAGCCTGGCAGTTATTGCGCACGCTTTACTGCAGTAAGAAGGACATTACGTTGAGTCGGATACCATCAGTTGTCTGAACGACCTGATCTTACACCTGCTTATGGCAGGTGTTTTTTTATCTGCGATTTACCCTCACGCCGCTACTCTTCAGGCAAAAAAAAGCCGGGACAAGCCCGGCGTGCACAAAAGTAACAATCGTTAAATTAAGCGTTTGGATTCGTCTTCAAGGTGAGAAGCAGACCTTCACGGCGCATTTGAGCAGCGTCCTCGGGGCGATGCAGGCGATCATAGACATCGGCCAACCAGGCATAATCAAAAGCATCAGGGCGTTGTGCCAGTGCCTGCTGGAAAGCTTCAGCGGCCTGTTGCCACTCACCGTGGCGCATCAGCATCTGGCCCAAGGTGCTGTGCAACAGCGGCGTTGCGCCATGTTGTTTGATTTGCTGGCGCAGCGCTTTCTCCAGCGATTGCGGATCGCCACTTTTAATGCGTGGCATTAACAGCACCAGGCGATCGTCATACTGGCGCTTCAATCCTTCCAGCACGATGCTTTGTGCAGTATCAGGGGCATCACACTCAATCAGATGTTCCGCCATCGCCACCTGCAGCGCCGTTTCCTGACGCGTTTTACGGCTCTGGTTTTGCCACCACTTCTTCAGGCCTTCGCTGCCTTGATCGGCCATGGCCTGATTCATCATGCCTAGCCAGGCTTGCTGTTGTAGCGCCTCACGATGGGCTTCATCGTTAACCTGTGATTTCTGCATGGAGGGCAGAATATCCAGCAACGCGCCCCATGCGCCGGTGCGAATATAAGCCTGTTCAGCCAGACGCAGCACTTCCGGATGACGCGGTGCGACTTCCAGCAATCGGTCAATGCCATGACGGGCGGCGTGATCTTCATTACGTGCCAGTTGCAGGCGTACGCGGGTGATTTCAACCGGAATGGTGTCGTTCTCGGACAGCTCAGACGCACGTTCCAGATGTTGATTGGCACGCACTTCGTCACCACGCTGCTGCGCCGCTTCGGCTGCCAGCAGATAGTTAGCCACCGGCTGATCGGCGTGATCGGCATTCTTCGACAGCAGTTTTTCAACTTGCTTGTAATCACCTTCCGCCAGCTTCATCAGAGCGCTCTGCGTGTGACGCTGTGCGCTGCGGCGTTTACGTCCAGTGAACCAACCACGCGTGCGTGCACCGGTGCGGAATACGCGGCGTAAAATCCATTCAATGAACAGAATCACCAGCAGACTGAGAATCAGGATGATTGCCAGTCCCGTAACGCTGGTTTCCACGTTCCAGTTATCAGTCTGAATCAGCACGTAGCCCTGGTGGCCGGCAATCATCGGCCCCAATACCACGCCTGCGATCAGCAGCAGGAAAAGCACCAATACTTTCAGCATGCTTAGCCTCCCTGTTGATCAGCCGGAACCGATGGCTGCGCCAGCAGGTTGCGCACGCGCGTCTGCATCAATTTTTCCAGCAGCGCCTGACTTTCCAGCGTATCCGGCACATCCATTGAGATGTTTTGCTGACTCAGCTCATCCAGCTGTGCGAGGAAGGCTTTGGTGGCAGCGTCGTTGGTGTCATACCAGGCGCGCACCCAGGTTGAGACCGCATCAATCGACTGTTTGTAGATTTCATCCTGATGACGTGGCACAGCCTGGGCGGCAATCAGCAGACGTGAACGAATGTTTTCACGCAGGTAAACGTCCTGATTCGGTGCCAGTAGCGGCTGTGCGGTGTTATCACGGCGGCGGATGGTAATGAAATCATCCATAAAGTTATGCCAGCTCTTCACCAGGTTTTGACGCCATTCGTGCAGCGAGCTGGAAAGCTCTCCGCCATCGGCATCCATCGGTGAATCATCACTGTCATTGTCAGCCAGACGCAGATTATCGACGCCGTTCGACAACTGATTGAGTTTGAGGATGATGCCATCGTAATCGACCTGGCTCACCGTTGAGAGAGAACTGATGTCCTGCGTTAAGGCACGACGCACGTTCATCACGCTCGGGTCATTCATATCGGCCAGGCTGGTATCGGCGCTTTTCAACAGCGCGGCGGCGGTGGTGACATCCTGATCGCTCCACAGCTTGCGGCCCGCCAGTTTTACGAGATAATCCGCTTGCGCCAGCAGCCAGGTGCGGGTGTCATTGCCGGAGATCGTCGCGACTTTATCGCGCAGGGTTTCCAGCTCTTTGGCGCTGTTGTCCTGCTGGGTACGCGCTTCCTGCAACGCTGTGTTCGCGGTGTCCAGTTGTTGCGTCAGCTGCTGTTTGTCGCTGCCCAGTTGCTGCTGCAGGGCGCTCAGCTGTTCACTCAGGTTCTGGTTTGTCTGAGCCTGTAAATCGGCCTGATGTTTCCCATTGAGGTAAAGTCCCGCGCCAATCGCCAGCGCAATCACAATCGCCACCGCACTCAGTACTTTGCCATCGCTTTTTTTATCGCGAGGCTTTTTACCGTCTGGCGTGGGGGAAGTGTCCGCAGGGGTGGTTTCTTCAACCATGGCGGAGGAGGCTTTTTGTTCCGTCATTATGGCTCATCCCATTGTTAAGTTCAGCGTAACGCGCGCAGCAGCGCATCGTTATCAGCACCATCGGCTACCTCAATATCCTGCCAGCCTAATTCGGCGGCCTGAGTAGCCAAACGTTCACTGACGACCACCAGTCGACAGTGCAATAACCATTCCCGACGATCGATTGGCGGAAACAGTGCAAAGAGTTGTTGTAACATCTCACCGCTGGTGACCACCAGCGTGGTAATTCCACGATCGCGCCAGCGACGGCCCTCAATCGCGCCCTCATAATACTTTTCACACCGTTGATAGCACTCGCAGTATTCCACCTCGGCGCCGCGTTCCAGCAGGGTTTCAGCCAGTAACTCACGGCCTGGGCTGCCGCGCAAAATCAGCGCACGCTTGCCTTTTACCTGTTGCAGACGGTTGAGGCGCACTAACTCTTCGCTGGTCTCCCGCGCATGAGGATAGTCTACTTTCAGATGACTGACGGTATGCAGTGCCAGCGCGGTGCTGCGCCCTATAGCATAGTAGTCGAGTGTTTCGGGCCAGGTGAGGGCACTCTGCTGTAGCGCTGGATGGGCAAACAGCACCACCTGCTGTGACAGCAGAAACACCAGATCGCCCGGCCGTAAAGCCGCCAGTTTTTGCGGCAATTGTTGCAGATCGCGACCCGGCGTGAATTCAATCAGCGGTAAAGTCCACGCCAGTTTTCCCTGGGTTCGCAGACGCGAAACCAGTTCACTGGCAGCGGGTTCCGGGCGGGTCACGAGAATGGTCATGCGGGTGTTTGCCCCTGATAAACGTCGCGCAGAATGTCGCGGGCGCCGCCATCCAGCAGCTCTTCTGCAAGGGAAATCCCCATTTGCACGGCGTTTTCGCGCGGACCACGGCGTTCACCTACCACCATTTGCTGGCCATCCGGTGAGCCGACTAAGCCACGTAACCATAGCTGATTATCTTCCAGCACGGCAAAGCTGCCGATCGGTACCTGACAACCCCCTTCGAGGCGTGTGTTCATCGCGCGTTCAGCGCGCACACAAACATCGGTGTCGTCGTGATTCAGCGCCTGCAATAAGGTAATCAGTTCGTGATCATCAAGGCGACATTCGATGCCGACGGCGCCCTGGCCCACGGCGGGCAGCGAGATTTCAGCGGGCATCGCCTGACGAATGCGGTCGTCGAGGTTCAAGCGCTTTAGGCCTGCCGCGGCCAGAATAATGGCGTCATATTCTCCGGCATCCAGCTTACCTAAACGGGTGCCCACGTTCCCGCGTAACGAACGTATGATCAGATCGGGACGACGCGCGCTGAGCTGACACTGACGACGCAGACTGGACGTCCCCACAATCGCGCCCTGTGGCAGTTCATCAATGCTGTTATACAGGTTGGAAACGAAGGCATCACGCGGGTCTTCACGCTCGCAGATGGTGACGAGGCCCAGGCCTTCCGGGAAATCCACCGGCACATCCTTCATGGAGTGCACCGCAAGATCGGCACGGTTTTCCAGCATTGCCAGTTCAAGCTCTTTGACAAAGAGGCCTTTTCCACCGACTTTAGCCAGCGGTGTGTCGAGGATGATGTCGCCTTTGGTGACCATAGGCACCAGCTCAACCTGCACGCCCGGATGTGCTGCCATCAGGCGTTGTTGGACATATTGTGCCTGCCATAAAGCAAGGGGACTTTGTCTGGTAGCAATTCTGAAAATTTTGTTTAACATGCTGTTAACCATTTTGATCGTTCATCGATTATCCTATCATTGATAGGGGAATGCTGTCAGTTTCAACGGATTGAAAAGGCCTCGATGTCAGTTGTTACGCATTATTGCGTCATTTTCTGACGTCTAAGTCCGAAAAAGCAGGGCTACATGGGGAACGTGCTAAACTGTCATGTAGCGCAACTTTCTTTACGGTCAATCCTCCAGGTGTTAGATTGATCACGTTTCCAGCAATAATTTGCCCAACATCTTTATTATTAAGCGGCAGGTTTTGGAAACAGGGTGCTTAACACTGGGACAATCAGGCGAAACGTCTTGTACCTCTACATTGAGACACTGAAACAGAGACTGGATGCAATTAACCAGCTGCGCGTTGATCGCGCACTGGCTGCTATGGGACCTGCCTTCCAGCAAGTCTACAGTCTGCTGCCAACATTACTGCACTATCATCACCCGCTGATGCCGGGCTACCTTGACGGTAGCGTTCCCCACGGCGTCAGCTTCTTCACGCCTGATGAAAACCAACAGCATTTGTTGCAACAGTTGGCAGGCGATCAGTCTCTGGATCTCAGCACTGCGGTCAAAGGTGAACGTCCGATTACCGGCATTTACTCGATGGGCAGTACCTCGTCCGTCGGTCAGAACAGCGTGTCCGATCTCGACATCTGGGTGTGTCACCAATCCTGGTTAGATAATGAAGAGCGCCTCAATCTGCAGCGCAAGTGTACCCTGTTGCAGAAATGGTGTGTGTCGATGGGTGTGGAAGTCAGTTTCTTCCTGATCGACGAGAATCGTTTCCGCCACAATGAGAGCGGCAGCCTCGGTGGTGAAGACTGCGGTTCTACCCAACATATTTTGCTGCTGGATGAGTTCTACCGTACCGCTGTGCGTATGGCCGGTAAACGCATCCTGTGGAACATGGTGCCCGGCGAAGAAGAGCACCATTACGACGATTACGTGATGTCACTCTATTCACAAGGCGTGTTGACGCCGAATGAGTGGCTGGATCTCGGCGGCCTCGGCACGCTGTCAGCCGAAGAGTACTTCGGGGCCAGCTTGTGGCAGCTGTATAAAAGCATCGATTCACCGTACAAAGCGGTGCTGAAAACCCTGTTGTTAGAAGCGTACAGCTGGGAATACCCAAACACGCAATTGCTGGCGATGGATATCAAACAGCGCCTGCACGATGGCGAAATTGTCTGCTTCGGTCTCGACCCTTATTGCATGATGCTGGAACGCGTGACGCGCTATCTGACCAGCGTCGATGACATGGCGCGCCTCGATTTGGTGCGTCGATGTTTCTATTTAAAAGTGTGTGAGAAGCTCTCGAGTGACGATCACCACCATCACCGCTCAGGCTGGCGTCGCGAGATTCTTTCGCAGCTGGTGAAAGAGTGGGGTTGGGATGAAGAGAAAATTGCGGTATTGGATAACCGCGCCCAGTGGAAAATTGAGCGTGTGCGTGAAGCGCACAACGAGTTGCTGGATGCGATGATGCAGAGCTATCGCAACCTGATCCGTTTTGCCCGTCGTAACAATTTAAGCGTCAGTGCCAGCCCGCAGGATATCGGCGTGCTGACGCGTAAACTGTATGCCGCGTTTGAAGCGTTGCCGGGCAAAGTGACGCTGGTGAATCCACAGATTTCGCCTGACCTGTCGGAAGATAATCTGACCTTTATTCATGTGCCGGAAGGTCGCGCCAATCGCGCCGGTTGGTATCTTTACAACCAGTCGCCGGACATGAGTTCGATCATCAGCCATCAGCCGCTGGAATATAACCGCTACCTGAACAAGTTAGTGGCGTGGGCGTGGTTCAACGGTTTGCTGACCAGCAAAACGCGTTTACATATGAAGGGCAACGAATTCTGCGATCTGCCGCGTTTGCAGGAGTTGGTGAACGATGTGTCGAGCCACTTCCCGCTGCGTGTACCTGCGCCGACGCCAAAAGCGTTGTACAGCCCGTGCGAAATCCGTCATCTGGCGATTATCGTTAACCTCGAACACGATCCGACCTCCGCCTTCCGCAATCAGGTGGTGCACTTTGATTTCCGCAAGCTGGATGTGTTCAGCTTCGGCCAGCAGCAACAGTGCCTGATTGGTAGCATTGATCTGCTGTACCGCAACTCATGGAATGAAGTGCGTACGCTGCACTTCAGCGGTGAGCAGGCGATGATCGAAGCGCTGAAAACCATTCTCGGCAAAATGCATCAGGACGCCGCACCGCCGGATACGGTGGAAGTGTTCTGCTACAGCCAGCATCTGCGCGGTTTGATTCGTACCCGCGTACAGCAGCTGGTGTCTGAGTGTATTGAGCTGCGTCTGTCGAGTACCCGTCAGGAGCCAGGCCGCTTTAAAGCGCTGCGCATGGCGGGCCAGACGTGGGGCTTGTTCTTCGAACGCATGAGCGTCTCGGTGCAGAAACTGGAAAATGCGGTGGAGTTCTACGGCGCGATTTCCAACAACAAGCTGCACGGTTTATCGATCAAAGTGGAATCGAATCAGACGCCATTACCGCCGGTGGTGAACGGCTATGCCAGCGAAGGCATCATTCAGTTCTTCTTTGAAGACACCAATGACGATCGCGGCTTCAATATTTATATCCTCGACGAAACCAATCGCGTTGAGGTTTATCACCATTGCGAAGGCAGTAAAGAAGAGCTGGTGCGTGACGTGAGCCGTTTTTACTCCTCGTCGCATGATCGATTCACCTATGGCTCCAGCTTTATCAACTTCAACCTGCCGCAGTTCTACCAGATTGTGCACGCGGGCGATCGCTTCCAGGTGATTCCATTCCGCAGCCAGACGCTGACACAGCTCTGTGCGACGCAGCCCGATAACGACAACGGCGATTTCCAGCCGCGCTACCAAATGCACTGATCCCGCCTGCGTTCGCGCGGTGGGATAGGCTTTTCCTCTGACATGCGCCCGGATTTGCGGGTATTTCCTGTTGCTTTTACAACGTCAACTGCGATGATAAGCAGCCAAGGCTTAAGGACAGGAAGAGCAGACAGAATGAGACACATGATAAGTCAGCTGGGTATCGCGCTGGCACTGGTCAGCCTCGCAGGCTGTGGCCTGAAAGGACCGCTGTATTTCCCGCCCAAAGATCAGCCGACCAAACAAAACCAGCAGGTCACCCAACAGCAGCAAAAAGCGGCGCAGGATGCTGACGTTAACGGTTTGGTCACCAGCAAATCGGGTTCACAGGCGAACTAATCTCTATGAGTAATCCGGCGGAGCAGAAAATGCAGTTCTCGAAAATGCACGGTCTCGGCAACGATTTCATGGTTGTGGATGCTGTGACGCAAAACGTCTTTTTTTCGCCGGAACTGATTCGCCGTCTGGCGGATCGGCATCTGGGGATCGGTTTCGATCAGCTGCTGATCGTCGAACCGCCTTACGATCCGGATCTCGATTTTCATTACCGAATTTTCAACGCCGATGGCAGCGAAGTGGCTCAGTGCGGTAACGGTGCACGCTGTTTCGCTCGCTTTGTGCGCCTGAAAGGGCTGACCAACAAAAGCGACATCCGCGTGAGTACGCAAACCGGGCGTATGGTGCTGAGCGTGACCAGCGATGAGCTGGTACGTGTCAACATGGGTGAACCCAACTTCGATCCGCAACAGGTGCCGCTGCGCGCCAATAAAGCGGAAAGCCTGTATCTGCAACGTGTTGCGGAGCAGACCGTGATGTTTGGTGCGGTGTCGATGGGCAACCCGCACTGTGTGATTCAGGTTGAGAGTGTGAAAACGGCCGCCGTGGAAACCCTCGGTCCGCTGCTGGAAAGCCACGAACGCTTCCCCGAGCGCGTCAACGTGGGCTTTATGGAAGTGGTTAATCCTGAACACATTCGTCTGCGCGTGTATGAACGCGGCGCGGGTGAAACCCAGGCCTGTGGCAGCGGCGCTTGCGCAGCCGTTGCCTGCGGCATTCAGCAAGGCATTCTGGCGGAAAAAGTTCGCGTTGATTTGCCTGGCGGAACGCTGCATATCGCCTGGAAAGGAGTGGGTCAGCCGCTGTTTATGACCGGGCCAGCCACACACGTCTACGATGGGTTTATTCATCTATGAAAAATGTCGAAGAGCAAACCGACAGCGCGGTTTTGCTGGACGATCAGTCGGTAAGCGCCTTCCTGCGCCAGAACCCCGATTTCTTTATTCGCAATGCGCGCCAGGTTGAACAGATGATGGTGCCGCACCCGGTGCGCGGCAGCGTGTCGCTAGTAGAGTGGCACATGGCGCGTCAGCGCAACCACATCCAGCAGCTGGAAGAGGAAATCACGCTGTTGATGGAGCAGGCCACGGCCAACCATCAACTGTTCGATCGTCTGCTGGGGTTACAAGGCCATCTTGCCGCGGCGGACAGCCTGCAGGAAATGTTAACGCGTCTGCACCGTTGGGCGCGTGAGTTGGGTCTGGCCGGCGCCAATGTGCGGGTGTTCAACGACCATTGGCACATCGGCGCACCTTCTGATTTCACCCAGTTGGGTCTTTCTCGTCAGGCTTTTGAGCCGCTGCGTATTCAACGCTTTGGTGCTGAACATCATTACCTTGGCAGCCTGAATGGCCCGGAGTTACTGCTGTTGTTGCCTCAGGCGAAAGCCATCGGGTCGGTGGCGATGTCGCTGATGGGCGAACGCGGCGAGCTTGGCGTGCTAATTTTCAGCAGCCGCGACAACCAGCATTATCAAGCGGGCATGGGCACTTTGCTGTTACAGCATCTGGCGCAAATGCTGCCGGATCTGCTGTCTCGCTGGATTGAACGCGCATGAGTGACGTCAGCCCGTTGCAGCCAGCCGTTGAGGGCTTTCTGCGTTATCTGAAAGTCGAACGCCAGCTCAGCCCGTTGACGCAAAAGAATTACACCCGCCAGTTGCAGACGATGACCGCGATGGCCGATGAGATGAAGATCGCCTCATGGGCACAACTGGAGCCCGCACAGGTTCGTCAGTTGGCGGCTCGCAGCCGTCGTGCCGGACTCGGGCCCAGCAGTCTGGCATTACGTATGTCAGCACTGCGCAGTTTTCTTGACTGGCAGGTCAGCCAGGGGATGCTAAGCGCCAATCCGGCCAAAGGCATCTCCACGCCGCGCAATGCTCGTCATCTGCCAAAAAATATGGATGTCGACGAGGTTAACCAGCTGCTGGAAATCGACCTGAACGATCCGCTGGCGGTGCGCGACCGCGCGATGCTGGAGACCATGTACGGCGGCGGTTTACGTTTGTCGGAGCTGGTGGGCATGGATTGTCGTCATGTCGATCTCGACGCCGGTGAAGTGTGGGTGTTGGGGAAAGGCAGTAAAGAGCGACGTGTGCCGATTGGTGGCACGGCGGTGACCTGGCTGCAACACTGGCTGCCACTGCGTGCAAGCTTCGCGCCGCAGGATGATGCAATGTTTGTTTCCAGTCGCGGCACGCGTATTTCAGCGCGTAACGTGCAAAAGCGCTTTGCCGAGTGGGGCATTAAGCAGGGCGTGGCCAACCATATTCATCCGCATAAACTGCGTCACTCGTTTGCGACCCATTTGCTCGAATCGAGTGGCGATCTGCGTGCGGTGCAGGAACTGCTCGGGCACGCTAATCTGTCGACCACGCAAATCTATACCCATCTCGATTTCCAGCATCTGGCGACCGTGTACGACGCGGCGCATCCACGTGCTAAACGAGGAAAGTCTGAATGAAGTTCTACCGCCCGCTGGGCCCGATCAAAGCGATCACTTTCGATCTCGACGATACGCTGTATGACAACCATCCGGTGATCCGTAAAACCACTGCCGAATCCCACGCCGCGTTGCAGGCCTTCCATCCGGCATTGCGTGAATTCACCCCCGCTGATTATCAGGCGCTGCGTGACGAACTGCTGGCGCGTGAGCCGGAAATTTACCACGACGTGTCTGAGTGGCGCCGCCGCTCGGTTGAGCTGGCAATGATCAATATCGGCTTATCCGCTGCTGAAGCCCGCGCCGGTGCCAGCGAAGTGATGGGTGTATTCCATCAGTGGCGCAGCGAAGTCGAGATGCCGAATGAGACGCATCAAACGCTAACGTGGCTGGGCGAGCGCGTCCCGCTGGTGGCGATCACTAACGGCAATGCCTGTCCGGAAAAGCTGGGGATCAACCACTACTTCCAGTTCGCCCTGCGCGCCGGCCCGCACGGCCGTGCTAAGCCGTGGCAGGATATGTATCAGCTGGCGGCTGAGCGTTTGAACATCGCACCTGAGCATATTCTTCATGTGGGCGACGATCTCACCACCGATGTGGTCGGTTCAATAAACGCGGGCATGCAAGCCTGCTGGATCAACCTGCGCGATGGCAATCTGATGAAGATTGATGATGCGCGTTTGCTGCCGCACGTCGAAATTCATCAGTTGGCATCGCTGACCTCGCTGCTATAATGCTGTATGTTCATCCAGCTAATGGCTGGATGATGGCAGGCATTTCCTGACGCACAAATCGTAGCGGCACCCTTCATTTTGAGATGAATAGCGCCGCTACAAATGGTGCGTTGACTGAATGCTGAGAAACCGCATTTCTCAATTCTCCTTTTATTATTTTGGCAAAACGGTGCTTATGGACGTTTCTGATCTGCTTAACGGCTTGAATGACAAACAGCGCGAGGCGGTCGCCGCGCCGCGCAGCAATCTGCTGGTGCTGGCCGGGGCAGGCAGTGGCAAAACGCGCGTGCTGGTGCATCGCATTGCCTGGCTGCTGTCGGTAGAGAACTGCTCGCCTTACTCGATCATGGCGGTGACCTTTACCAACAAAGCGGCGGCTGAAATGCGCCATCGTATCGATCAACTGATCGGCACCAGTCAGGGCGGTATGTGGATTGGTACCTTCCACGGCCTGGCGCACCGTTTACTGCGTGCCCATCATCTTGATGCCAATCTGCCGCAGGATTTCCAGATTCTCGATAGCGACGATCAGCTGCGCCTGCTCAAGCGTCTGATCAAAGCCATGAACCTTGATGAGAAACAGTGGCCTGCACGCCAGGGCATGTGGTACATCAACGGCAAAAAAGATGAAGGGCTGCGTCCAAAACACATCGAAAGCTACGGTAATCCGATTGAACAAACCTGGCTGCGCATCTATCAGGCTTATCAGGAGGCTTGCGATCGCGCGGGCTTAGTGGATTTTGCCGAACTGCTGCTGCGTGCGCATGAGCTGTGGCTGAACAAGCCGCATATCCTGAATCATTACCGCGAGCGTTTTAGCAACGTGCTGGTGGACGAATTCCAGGATACGAACAACATCCAGTACGCGTGGATCCGTATGCTGGCGGGCGATACCGGTCGTGTGATTATCGTCGGGGATGACGATCAGTCGATTTACGGCTGGCGTGGCGCGCAGGTCGAGAACATCCAGCGCTTCCTGCAGGATTTCCCTGGCGCGGAAACCATTCGCCTGGAGCAAAACTACCGCTCGACCAATAACATCCTGAAAGCGGCTAACACGCTGATCGCCAATAACAATGGTCGCCTCGGTAAAGAGTTGTGGACCGATGGCAGTGACGGCGAAAAGATATCCCTCTACTGCGCGTTTAACGAATTAGACGAAGCGCGCTTCGTGGTCAACCGCATCAAAACCTGGCATGAGAACGGCAATGCGCTGCAGGATTGCGCCATTCTCTACCGCAGCAACGCCCAGTCGCGCGTGCTGGAGGAGGCGCTGTTGCAAGGCAGCATGCCGTACCGTATTTACGGCGGCATGCGCTTCTTCGAACGCCAGGAGATCAAAGATGCGCTGGCGTATCTGCGTCTGATGGTGAACCGCAATGACGATGCCGCGTTTGAGCGCGTGGTGAACACGCCAGTGCGCGGCGTGGGCGATCGCACATTGGATGTGGTGCGCCAGACCGCGCGCGAACAGCAATTAACGCTGTGGCAAGCGACGCGTGAACTGCTGCAAAACAAAGCCCTGGCGGGACGTGCGGCTTCCGCGCTGCAGCGCTTCTGCGAGCTGGTGGATTCGCTGGCCACGGAAACCGCCGATATGCCACTGCACGTGCAGACCGATCGCGTGATCAAGGATTCCGGCCTGTGGATCATGTACGAGCAGGAAAAGGGCGAAAAAGGCCAGGCACGTATCGAAAACTTAGAGGAGCTGGTGACGGCAACGCGTCAGTTCAGCTATCAGGACGAGGACGAAGATCTGATGCCGCTGCAGGCGTTTCTGTCGCATGCGGCGCTGGAGGCCGGTGAAGGTCAGGCCGACAAATGGCAGGATGCGGTACAACTGATGACCATGCACTCGGCGAAAGGTCTTGAGTTCACTCAGGTCTTTATTGTGGGTATGGAAGAGGGCATGTTCCCCAGCCAGATGTCGCTGGATGAAGGTGGCCGCCTCGAAGAAGAACGTCGTCTTGCCTACGTTGGCGTCACGCGCGCGATGGAGAAGCTCACGCTGACCTACGCCGAAACTCGCCGCCTTTATGGTAAAGAAGTGTATCACCGTCCATCGCGTTTTATCGGCGAATTGCCGGAAGAGTGCGTCGAGGAAGTGCGTCTGCGCGCCAGTGTGAGCCGTCCGGTGAGCCATCAACGCATGGGCACGCTAATCACGGAAAACGACAGTGGATTCGCGCTGGGCCAGCGTGTACGCCATGCCAAATTCGGTGAAGGCACCATCATCAACCTCGAAGGCAGCGGTGAACACAGCCGCTTGCAGGTGGCATTTCAGGGCCAGGGCATCAAGTGGCTGGTGGCGGCGTACGCGCGTCTGGAAACGGTGTAGCGCCGTTGCGTTACCTTGACGACTTTTTCGTCTCAGCGTAACATGCGCGCACTATTATCATGAGAGGACAATGCCTTGGACGCGCCCAGTCGATGCTGGCTCAACCGCCTGTTTAACAGGAATGACATCTAAGGCTACCTCTATACGCGGGTAGCCTTAGCGGTTATCAGCGACCTCCCTTTACACTCTCGTCGCACGAGTCAGCACTGATTTACCCTTGAAGCGAAAGTTTCCGCGTTCAGGCTTTGCCGTGCCCGTTTTGCCTTCGGCATCACGGTGTGCCGCCTTGTCCCATTACGTCTGCAATGGGGAGTATTGCTATGCTGAGCGCTTTTAAACTCGAACGCGATCGCCTGACGCGCATCGAACTGGAAGACAACAACGACACACTCAACACCTCGGTGTGGGTCGATCTCATCGAGCCCGACGACACTGAGCGTGATCGTGTGCAATCTGAGCTGGGTCAAAGCCTGGCGACGCGTCCGGAGCTGGAAGACATCGAGGCCTCCGCACGTTTCTTCGAAGATGAAGATGGACTGCACATTCACTCCTTCTTCTTCTTTGAAGATGCGGAAGACCACGCTGGCAACTCCACCGTGGCGTTCACCATCCGTGAAGATCGCCTCTATACATTACGCGAGCGCGAACTGCCGGCTTTTCGTCTGTATCGTATGCGTGCGCGCAACCAGACGCTGACCGATGGCAACGCCTACGAGCTGTTGCTGGATCTGTTTGAGACGAAAATCGAACAGCTGGCGGATGAGATCGAGAACATCTACAGCGCGCTGGAAAAACTCAGCCGCGTGATCATGGAAGGGCAACAGGGCGAAGAGTACGATCAGGCGCTGTCGCGTCTGGCGGAGCTGGAGGATATCGGCTGGAAAGTGCGTTTGTGTCTTATGGATACCCAACGTGCATTGAACTTCCTGGTGCGTAAAGCTCGCCTGCCGGGCAATCAGCTGGAGCAGGCGCGTGAAATCCTGCGCGATATCGAATCCCTGCTGCCGCATAACGAATCGCTGTTCCAGAAGGTCAACTTCCTGATGCAGGCGGCGATGGGCTTTATCAACATAGAGCAGAACCGCATCATTAAGATCTTCTCAGTGGTGTCGGTGGTATTCCTGCCACCCACGTTAGTGGCATCCAGCTACGGGATGAACTTCGAGTTTATGCCTGAGCTGAAATGGAGTTTTGGTTATCCTGGCGCGATTACGCTGATGATCCTTGCCGGTCTGGCACCGTACCTCTATTTCAAACGGAAAAACTGGTTGTAACGCTTTCGGGGCCGCATTTGCGGCCCTTTAAACTGGCGCTGCATCACAATTCTGCGTAGGCTGTTGTCACTTCCCACTTTCTGATTTCCACCCTATGGCGCGTTTTTCTTTGCGACAGCAGTGGACCATTCTGCTGATTGCTTCGTTAGTACTGGGGATCATTCTCCAGCTGTTTCACCTTCCTGCTGCACTGCTTTTAGGTCCGATGATCGTCGGAACCGTCATGGGCCTTTCTGGCGCCACCGTACGCATCGACAAACGTTTGTTTGTGCTCGCACAAGCGGTGTTGGGTTGCATGATCGGGCAAACACTGTCACCGGCTATTCTCTCACCGCTGTTAGCGGATTGGCCGGTGGTGCTGGCGGTGTTGGTGCTTACGCTGGCGGCCAGCGGTTTGTCAGGTTTTCTACTGGTGCGCTTTAGCAACCTTCCAGGGCCAACCGGTGCGTGGGGATCGTCTCCCGGCGGCGCTTCTGCGATGGTGGCGATGGCCGGTGATTTCGGTGCGGACGTGCGCTTAGTGGCGTTTATGCAGTATCTGCGCGTTCTGTTTGTGGCGACTGCGGCGGCAGTGGTGGCGCGCATTGGGCTGGGCACCAACGGTGGTGCAGTGGAGCTGGTATGGTTCCCTGCTTTACAAAGCAGCTTCATCCTGACATTGGTGGTGATGTTCGCGGGCGCCTGGCTGGGACAAAAACTGCGTATCCCTTCGGGTGCGCTGCTGCTGCCCGCGCTGATTGGTGCGACGCTCCACGGCACCGATGTCGCCACTTTGCAGGTGCCGGAGTGGTTGCTGGCGCTGGCCTATGCGTTGATTGGCTGGAGCGTGGGTTTGCGCTTTACGCGCCCGATCTTCCTGCTGGCGCTGCGCACCCTTCCGCAAATGCTGGTGTCGATTTTCGGCTTGATGCTGCTGTGTGGTGGATTGGCGTGGATGCTGACGCAGGTGCTGCACGTCGATCTGATGACGGCGTATCTGGCAACCAGCCCGGGCGGGCTGGATACCGTGGCGATTATTGCGGCGGGCAGCCGGGTCGATATCGCGTTTGTGATGGCGTTGCAGACCTTACGCCTGTTCACCATCCTGCTGACCGGCCCGGCTATCGCGCGTTTTATCTCACGCTACGCGCACGCGGGTGCGAGCTGAGAACGCGATGGCATCAACGATAAATACGGCGAGTGCCAGCCAGATAAAGCCGAAGGTGACCATCTTGTCCGGCGTCAGGCTCTCGCCGTAGAACAGCACGGCCAAAAGGAACATCAACGTGGGACCGAGGTATTGGAAAAAGCCCACGGTCGACAAACGCAGACGCGCACAGGCGGCGGCAAACAGCATCAGCGGAATCGTGGTGACGATGCCCGCCGCGATCAGCTTGAAATTGAGGCTCATTGGATTGGCGCTGAGGTGGCTGGTGGCGCTGTCAGCAAAGCCAAACAAATAGATGGCCGCCAGCGGGAATAACCATGCGGTCTCGATCAGCATGCCGCTCTGCGCATCCACCTGGATTTTTTTCCTCAGCAGACCGTAGACAGCAAAACTTAGCGCCAGCCCCAGGCCAATAATCGGCAGCGAGCCAAATTGCCACAGCTGCACCAGCACGCCAATCGTTGCCAGCAACACCGCCAGCCACTGCAAGCGGCGGAAGCGCTCGCGCAGGAACAGCATGCCAAACACTACGTTGATCAGCGGGTTGATAAAGTAGCCGAGGCTGGCTTCCAGCATGTGCTGATTATTCACTGCCCAGATAAACAGCAGCCAGTTGCCGCCAATGGTGACGGCAGTGACGGCCAGCAACAGCACTTTCTTTGGCTGAGCGAGCACCGTGCGCACCTGCTGCCAGCTCCGGCTCAGGGTAATCAGTACCAGCATAAACAGTGCCGACCAAATCACGCGATGCGTCATGATTTCTGTTGGCGGGACTTCTTTCACCAGCTTGAAGTAGGCTGGCGCAATGCCCCAGATAAAATAAGCGCCGAGCGCATAGCCAATGCCCTGACGCGTTTGTTGCGTATCCATCATGCTTTCCAAAAAGCTAACTAGCCAATCAAATAGGTGGCGGTTGCTGTGGCGATATAATCGCCCTGCTGGTTGTGCAGTTCCACTCGCGCTACCGCCACTTTATTGCCGGCGCGCAGCAGGCTGCTGGTAGCGACAAAGCGTTCGCCGCGTCCGGGGCGCAGATAGTCAACGCGCATATCGATAGTGCCCATGCGCGACAGACGCTGACGCAACTCCTCTTCGCTGATGCTCTCCTGACGCGACAGCGCATGGCTGACGCACACCAGCCCGGCAGCGACATCCAGCACTGAGGCAATCACGCCACCGTGCAAAATATTTTGGGCCGCATTGCCAACCAGCATGGTTTTGTTGGCAAAGCCCAATTCGGCGTAATCGGCTTCGAGGCGGTCCAGCTCCAAACCGAGCGCCTGATTGAAGGGCATGTGATAGACAAAGATTTCGCCAATCAGACGGCGAGCTTCCTGCTGTGACAGCAACGGGGATGACATGTTTTCTGCCTTAAGATGTTAAAGAGTTGTGTATATTATGCCGCGTTCGCGCGGCTTTCCAGTTTCAGAAATCGGCACTGATCAACCTGTCTCTTTGCGTGTAGAATGGCGTGCTTTTTGAACATGGGCCTAATAATGACAACACGCAGTTCCCTGGAGAATGTTATGCGTAAGCTATACGCGTTGCTGACCGCAGCTTTGATGATACCTGCGCTGGCACAGGCTGATGAAGCCACTATAAAAGAGGTGCATGACGCCCCGGCAGTGAAGGGCAGTATTATTGCGAACCTGTTGGAGAAACACGATAACCCGTTCGTGCTTTATCCGTACGAAAACAACTATTTGCTCTACACCTACACCAGCGACATGAACAAAGAGGCGATCTCTTCGTACAACTGGGCAGACAAAGCAAAAAACGATGAAGTAAAATTCCAGCTCAGCCTGGCGTTCCCGCTGTGGCGTGGCATTCTGGGTGATAATTCGGTATTGGCCGCATCCTATACGCAACGTTCGTGGTGGCAGCTCTCTAACCGTGGAGCCTCATCGCCGTTCCGTGAAACCAACTATGAACCGCAGATTTTCCTCGGCTGGGCAACGGATTATACCTTTGCGGGCTGGACACTGCGTGATATTGAAACCGGTCTGAATCACGAGTCGAACGGCCGCAGCGATCCGACTTCACGCAGCTGGAACCGCGTCTATGCGCGTCTGATGGCCCAGAACGGTAACTTCCTCGCGGAAATCAAACCCTGGTATCGCATTCCAGAAAATGAAAATAATGATGATAACCCCGACATCACCAAGTACATGGGCTACTATCGCGCCAAGCTCGGTTATGAAATGGGTGAAAGTATTTTCAGCGTGGAAGGTAATTACAACTGGAACAGCGGCTATGGCGGCGCGACTTTCGCCTGGAGCTATCCTATCTCTGAACATGTGCGCTTTTACACCCAGCTGTTCAGCGGGTATGGTGAATCGCTTATCGACTATAACCACCGCCAGACCCGTTTTGGCGTGGGCGTAACACTCAACGATCTGTTCTAACCAGTCAGAAAAACAGGATTACCGTGGCAACATCGGCAGTGCTTAATCAGGAAATGCTGGCGCAGCAGGTATTACAAGATACCTTCGGCTACCAGCAATTTCGTCCCGGTCAGCAAACCATCATCGAAACCGCTCTTGCCGGGCGTGATTGTCTGGTGGTGATGCCGACCGGCGGCGGGAAATCGCTGTGCTATCAAATCCCGGCGCTGGTGCGCGAAGGGTTGACGCTGGTGGTTTCACCGCTGATCTCACTGATGAAAGATCAGGTCGATCAATTGCTGGCCAACGGCGTGGCAGCGGCGTGTCTTAACTCGACGCAAACGCGTGAGCAGCAGCAGCAAGTGTTTGCGGATTGTCGCACCGGCAAGCTGAAGCTGCTGTATATTGCGCCTGAACGTCTGATGATGGATAACTTCCTCGACAGCCTGCACCAGTGGAATCCGGTGATGCTGGCGGTGGATGAAGCACACTGTATCTCGCAATGGGGCCATGATTTCCGCCCGGAATATGGCTCGATTGGTCAACTGCGTCAGCGTTTCCCGGATCTGCCGGTGATGGCGCTGACGGCAACCGCTGACGAAACCACGCGTAATGACATCGCTCATCTGTTGCAGATGGACGATCCGCTGATTCAAATCAGCAGCTTTGACCGCCCGAATATTCGCTACACGCTGGTGGAGAAATTCAAACCCACCGATCAGCTGTTGCGCTACGTGCAAGAGCAGCGCGGTAAGAGCGGCATTATTTACTGTAACAGCCGTGCCAAGGTGGAAGACACGGCTGCGCGTCTGCAAAGCCGTGGGCTGAGTGTCGGCGCGTATCACGCCGGTATCGACAGCGCCCAGCGCGCGCACGTGCAGGAAGCCTTCCAGCGTGATGACTTGCAAATTGTGGTCGCCACTGTGGCATTTGGTATGGGCATCAACAAGCCTAACGTGCGTTTCGTGGTGCACTTCGATATTCCGCGCAATATCGAATCCTACTATCAGGAAACCGGCCGCGCCGGGCGTGATGGCCTGCCCGCAGAAGCGATGATGCTTTACGATCCGGCGGATATGGCGTGGCTCCGTAAATGTCTGGAGGAGAAGGCGCCCGGCCCGTTACAGGATATTGAGCGTCACAAGCTCAATGCGATGGGCGCGTTTGCCGAAGCGCAAACCTGCCGTCGTTTAGTGCTGCTCAACTACTTTGGTGAAGGGCGTCAGCAGCAGTGCGGCAACTGCGATATCTGCCTTGATCCTCCGCGTCGCTATGATGGTTTGGTGGAGGCGCAGAAGGCGCTTTCCAGCATCTATCGTACCGGCCAGCGCTTCGGTATGGGCTATATTGTCGACGTGCTGCGCGGTTCCACTAACCACCGCGTTCGCGATAACGGGCACGACAAATTGCCGGTGTACGGCATTGGTCGTGAGCAGAGCCAGGAGCATTGGGTCAGCGTGCTGCGTCAGCTGATCCATCTTGGTATGGTGACGCAAAATATCGCCATGCACTCCGCTTTACAGCTAACGGAAGCGGCGCGTCCGGTATTGCGTGCCGAAGTGCCATTGATGCTGGCGGTGCCGCGTATCGTCACGGTGAAGAGCCGCAGCAGCTCGCCGAAAGTGCACAGCGGCAATTACGATCGCACGCTATTTGGCAAACTGCGTAAATTGCGTAAGGCGATTGCCGACGAATCCAACATTCCGCCGTATGTGGTGTTTAACGATGCCACATTGATTGAGATGGCGGAGCAAATGCCGATTACCGCGTCAGAAATGTTGAGCGTGAACGGTGTCGGTCATCGCAAGCTGGAACGTTTTGGTAAACCGTTCCTGGTGATGATCAAAGAACATGTCGATGAAGAGTAAAGGAAAGAAACCATGTTGATGTTATTCGCCACCGTCGCGCTGGTGCATTTGGTTGCGCTGATGAGTCCCGGCCCGGACTTCTTCTTTGTGTCGCAAACGGCGGCCAGCCGTTCACGTAAAGAGGCGATGATGGGCGTGTTGGGCATTACGCTGGGAATCGTGATCTGGGCCGGTGTGGCGCTGATGGGCTTGCATCTGATCCTGCAAAAAATGGCCTGGCTGCATGAAATCATCATGGTGGGCGGTGGTTTGTACCTGCTGTGGATGGGTTGGCAACTCCTGCGCTCGGCACGTCAGCAGCATAAAGCCCCGCAGGTTGATGCGCCGGTGGTGGAGCTGCCAAAAAAAGGCATGAGCTTCCTGAAAGGTTTTCTGACTAATCTGTCGAACCCGAAAGCGATTATCTATTTCGGCAGCGTGTTCTCACTGTTTGTCGGCAACGATGTGGGCGCGATGGAACGCTGGGGCCTGTTTCTGCTGATTATCGGCGAGACCTTTGCCTGGTTCACGCTGGTCGCGGCGATTTTTGCACTACCGTGGATGCGTGATAAGTATCAGCGTATGGCGAAGTGGGTCGATGGGATGGCGGGTGTGCTGTTTGCCGGATTCGGCATCCACCTGATTATCTCGCGTTAAATCGGGTTTACTTGCCATTTCGCCACCGGGCAGTGCTCGCGCGCTTTACGTTCAGCATCTGTGCTTCAGAACTTGCGCACTGACTACCTTGAAATAGCTGCGGCACTGACGGTTATCACCTCGGTGCCGCGGTTTTTTAAAACGTCTTAAGCAATTCTGCGCGCACTTGCCAGCAACGCACCGACGGCCATAAACAGCCCACCAAAGGTGCGGTTCATCAGCTTCATCTGCTTAGGCCCTTTAATCCACCCCGCAATACGGGTTGCCAGCGTGGCGTAACCAATCATCACGATAATATCGACCACGATGGTGGTGACACCGAGCACCAGATACTGCATCAACTGCGGCTGGTGTGGCTGAATAAACTGCGGGAACAGTGCGGCGAGAAACACGATGCTTTTCGGGTTGGTGAGATTCACCAGAATGGCGCGTTTGAACAGGCGACGACGCGGCATCGCTTTTGCCACGGCATCCAAATCAATACCGCCTGCGGAACGCCACTGCTGAATGCCCAGCCACACCAAATAGGCGGCGCCTGCCCACTTCAGCACTTCAAACGCCATGATCGATTGTGAAAATAGCGCACCCAAACCGGCACCCACCAGCACAATGTGAATCGCCAGCCCAAGCTGTAAGCCAGTGATGGAAGCCGCCGCGCCGCGATAGCCATGGCTAATGCCGGTGCTCATGGTGTTGATGGCACCAGAACCGGGTGAAAGACTGAGGATAGTTGTGGTCAACAGGTAGGTTAACCACCATTCAATGGTCATGCGTGACATTCCCTGAAGTGAACGAAGTGTGACACAATACGCCAGAATATCGCGGTGCGCTATGGCGTACAGACGCGCGATGAGGCTTTTTTTCAGGGGGACGGATGCAGCATCACAAACAGCGTTGGCTCGGGCGAGAGAAAGGCTTTTCCGCCTTTGCTACCGGTCCGCTGCTCGACTTCTGGCGTCGTCGTGAAGAGTGCGAATTCACCGGCGTCGGTAACCTGAAGATTCGCTATGTTCGTTTCACCTCACCGCAACATCGCCGTGTCATCCTGATTGTTCCCGGCCGCATCGAAAGCTATATCAAATACCCGGAACTGGCTTACGATCTGTTCCACTGCGGCTATGACGTGGTGATCATTGACCATCGCGGGCAGGGCCGCTCCGATCGCTTGCTGGCGGATTCGCATCGCGGCCATGTGGTTGAGTTCAGCCACTATGTTGACGACTTAGAAACGCTGTATCTAAAAGAGATGGTCAGCAACCATTATCAGCAACGCTACGTGCTGGCGCATTCGATGGGCGGTGCGATTTTAGCGCTGTTTCTGGCGCGTCAACCGCAGGCTTTTCATGCGGCGGTATTCTCGGCACCGATGTTTGGCATTGTGCTGCCGTTGCCTGACTGGATGGCGCACCCGATTTTGGACTGGGCGGAAAAACTGCCGGCGATTCGCGAACGCTATGCGCTTGGCACCGGCCGCTGGCGCGCCAGCCCGTTTGGCATTAATCGCCTGACGCACAGTCGGGAGCGCTATCGGCGCAACCTGCGTTTTTACGCGGACGATCCAGGACTGCGCGTCGGTGGCCCGACCTATCATTGGGTGCGCGAAGGCGTCTATGCCGGACGCAGTATCATCAGCCAGGCAGCGAAAATCACCACGCCTTCCCTGGTATTGCAGGCCAGTGAAGACGATGTGGTGGATAACCGCTCGCAAGATATTTTTTGTACAGCGATGGCCGACGCAGGACATCCCTGCGAAGGCACCGTGCCGTATGTGATTCAAGGCGCGCGTCACGAGATTTTGTTTGAAACAGACGCTATGCGCGCTGAAGCGCTCAACCTGGTGGTCGATTTTTTCGAGCGCCACGTTTAACTCATTTTCCGACATCAATACCAGAGGTTTACATGTACCACATCGTCGCATCCGACCTGGATGGCACGCTGCTCTCACCGGAACACCGCCTGACGCCTTTTGCCCGTACCACGCTGCAGGAACTGGTGGCGCAAGATGTCCACTTCGTTTTCGCCACCGGCCGCCACTATATCGACGTAGGCCAGATGCGCGATAACCTTGGCATTCCGGCGTACATGATTACTTCCAACGGGGCTCGCGTGCACAACGCAGACGGTGAACTGGTGTTTAGCCATAACCTCGACGCCGATATCGCCAGCGAGCTTTACGGTCTGCAGTACCACGATGAGCATATCCTGACGCACGTGTATCGTGACGATGAGTGGTACATGAGCCGTCATCGCCCGGAGGAGCAGGACTACTTCCGTGAGTCGGTGTTTAACTATCAGGTTTATCAGCCGGGCATGCTTGAAACCGACGGCATCAGCAAGGTTTTCTTTACTTGCGACGATCCCGAACGTCTGGTGCCGCTGGAGCTGGCGATCGAAGCGCGCTGGGGCGATCGCGTTAACGTCAGCTTCTCACTGCCGACCTGTCTGGAAGTGATGGCGGGTGGCGTATCGAAAGGTCACGCGCTGGAGGCGGTATCAAAGCAGCTTGGCTTCTCATTGAAAGAGTGCATCGCTTTTGGTGATGGCATGAATGACGTGGAAATGCTGAGCATGGCGGGTAAAGGCTGCATTATGCGCAATGCGCAGCAGCGGTTGAAAGATACCTTGCCGACGCTGGAAGTGATTGGCAGCAACGCTGAAGATGCGGTGCCGCATACGTTGCGCAAGTTGTTCCTTGCTTAAAAAAATGGGCCGGTGATACCGGCCCACTTTTGTTATGCCATCTGTTTCTTATGTTTATGCTCGCTGACCATGGTGAGCAGCAACAAAATCACCGCCAACACCGATCCCGCAATCATCACCATGAAACCGCCATCCCAGCCGAAGTAATCCACGGTGTAACCGACAATCGCACTGGCTGCCACCGATCCTCCGAGATAACCAAACAAACCGGTAAAGCCTGCTGCCGTGCCAGCCGCTTTCTTCGGCGCTAACTCCAGCGCATGCAGACCAATTAACATTACCGGACCGTAGATCAGGAAGCCGATGACGATCATGCACAGCATATCGATACCTGGATTGCCTGGCGGGTTAAGCCAGTACACCACGGTGGCGATGGTTACCAGCGTCATAAAGAACACGCCGGTGGCGCCACGATTGCCTCTGAACACCTTGTCCGACATCCAGCCGCACAGCAAGGTGCCGGGAATGCCCGCATATTCATAGAAGAAGTAAGCCCACGAAGATTTATCCAGCGTGAAATGCTTCACCTCTTTCAGGTAGGTCGGTGACCAGTCGAGAATGCCGTAGCGCAGCAGGTAAACGAACACGTTGGCCAGCGCGATATACCACAGCAGCTTATTAGGCAGGATGTACTGCATAAAAATCTGCTTCGCCGTCAACTCCTCCTCATGATCCTCGCTGTAGTCTGGCGGATAATCATTCTTGTACGCCTCAATCGGCGGCAAACCACAAGACTGCGGCGTATCGCGCATCAGGGCAAAGGCAATAATCGCGATGAGGATGGCACCAAACGCCGGCATGTAGAGCGCGGCTTTCCAGTCGTTAAACCATGCCATACCCAGCAGAAACAGTAAGGGCGGAATACCACCACCCACGTTATGGGCGCAGTTCCATACTGAGACAATCCCGCCGCGTTCCTTCTGCGACCACCAGTGCACCATAGTGCGACCGCACGGTGGCCAGCCCATGCCCTGGAACCAACCGCACAGGAACAGCAGCACAAACATCACCATGATGCTGGAGGTGGCCCAGGGTACAAAGCCCATAAACAGCATCACCGCAGCGGCCAGAATCAGTCCGGCAGGTAAAAAGACACGCGGGTTTGAACGGTCAGAGACGGAACCCATGATGAACTTGGAAAAACCGTAGGCGATGGAGATTCCGGACAGCGCAAAGCCAAGATCGCCACGCGAAAAGCCCTGCTCAACCAAATAGGGCATCGCCAGCGCAAAGTTTTTACGGACCAGGTAATAGGCGGCATAGCCAAAGAAAATGCCGATGAAGATTTGCCAGCGTAGCCGACGATAGAGCGGATCGACACGATCGTCAGCGACTTGCGGCTGATGCGGTGCCGGTTTGAAGATACTTAACATGAAGGTGGCCCTCCAGGGCGCAATATTTTTATAAATTCCCAGCAGGTTGGGTCAAAAGCCCTCTGGCGTAACAACAAAACCAAAGTTCCATTTCGCGCAAAGGATAGTGATGGTTGCGCCACGTTACTGTGATGTGTGACACAATTGTTACAGTTTGATGACATTAAAGAGCGATATAAACCAGGAAATGTTGGTATTCGCGCATGAGGCGTCGGGGCTTTTGGGTTTGTAAGGGGAATCCGTTGCCGTGTCGAATCAGATTCACTGCATCTGCAACCAGCGACCTGATTTCAGCAATGGACCTTATCTTAATGAGTGACGGGGATACGGCGATTTGTTTGATTTTAATTTGACCACTCGTCAACCAGATATTTCAGCCCGTCCACGACAGTTTGTTTACACTAGCGCCACTGTTCATTTTGGGATCAATACCGTGCTGTTACTGATCGTTACCACCATTTTGTGGGCTTTTTCCTTTAGTTTGATAGGGGAATACCTTGCGGGCCAGGTTGACTCCTGGTTCTCTGTACTGATGCGCCTTGGGTTAGCTGCGCTCGTTTTTTTGCCCTTCCTGCGCTGGAAGGGCTATCGCGCCTCAACCATCCTGCTGTATATGCTGGTGGGGATGCTGCAACTTGGCGTCATGTATCTGCTGAGTTTTGAGGCTTATACCTACCTCAGCGTGACAGAATTCCTGTTGTTTACCGTGATGACGCCGCTCTATGTCACGCTGATTTACGATTTGCTCAGCAGACGTCGGCTGCGAATCGGCTATGCCTTCAGCGCGCTGTTGGCGGTAGCCGGTGCGGCCATCATTCGCTATGACAAAGTCAGCGATCATTTCTGGTTCGGTTTGCTGCTGGTTCAGGCGGCTAACATCTGCTTCGCCATTGGTATGGTTGGTTACAAGCGCTTGCAGGAAACCCGCCCAATGCCGCAACACACGGCCTTCTCGTGGTTCTATCTTGGCGCGGTGATCATCGCCATCATTGCGTGGAGCCTGTGGGGTAACCCGAACAAACTGCCAACCACCTCACTGCAGTGGGGCATTCTGGTCTGGCTGGGCGTGGCGGCTTCCGGGCTGGGCTACTTTATGTGGAACTACGGTGCGACGCAGGTCGATGCCGGTACGCTGGGCATTATGAACAACATGCACGTGCCAGCGGGCTTGCTGGTCAATCTGGCGATCTGGCAAGAGAAACCGCACTGGCCGAGCTTTATTGCCGGGGCGATTGTCATTTTCGCTTCGCTATACGTGCATAAGCGCTGGGTAGTGGGACATGGGTCCAAAAGCGATGCCTGAGTGAGACGATCCTTGATATGGTTTCGTTGAACTTGCAGAAGCGCTATGTGCTGGGAAAAAGCAGCACCTAAGCCAAAGGGAAGATACAGGCCGCTACGAAGAGCGAAGCGTCTGAGCCATGGATGGCGAGGCCGATCCACAGGGATGTGAGATTCCTTCGTGATCGGAGCGGCCTGTATCTGACCTAACTCCGATCAAAAAGCGATTACACCTTCTTGGCTGGCGCCGCAGGACGATTCATCATCGTCAATCCCTTCAAAAAGTTACGCAGAATCTGGTCACCGCACTCGCGGTAGTTTTTATGATCCGGATTGCGGAAAATCGCACCGACTTCCGCCTGGGAAATCTTAAAGTTTGCCTTCTCCAGCACCACCGGAATATCCGTGGTCTTCAGCGCAAACGCGATACGCAGCTTCTTGATGAAAATATTATTATTCATACGGCGTTCAACTGAAGGTGCGGGCGCATCTTCACTCTTACCGCGACGGAAGAAAATCAAACCGTTGAGGAAATAGCCCATCAGCACGTCCGGCAACTTACGGAACGCCGCATCCTCATCCTTCTTCATCCACGCCTGCACATCCTCCAGCGGCACTTCACTGCCCGCTAAGGCAAAAATCTCCACCACTTTGCTATCGCTCAAATCAAGCATATAGCGCACGCTGCGCAGAACATCGTTACTCGTCATGGTGAAACTCTCTTTGTCGCGGATTGAGGCGGCGCATTATAGAGCAGGCTGGGCAGGGATAACAGCACGGGCGACACCAGCCACCCGTGAGAACATCAAGAAATCGACTGCAGTGAACCCGGGCGGGCGGCATCGCGCACAAACGGCAGATGGTCACAGGCGTGTTGACGGGCGAAGCGCACAAAGGCTTCTAACACCGGCTGACGCTGCTCACCATCGCGCACAGCGGCATATAAACGGCTCCACAAACCCTCACCCAATGTCTTGGTCACCACCAAACCCTGCTTTTCAAAACTCTCCACCACCCAATGCGGAAGGGCCGCAATACCCATCTGTGCTGACACCATCTGAATCAGCAACAGCGTATTATCCACACTCTTCAGCGCCGGGCTGATGCCTGCAGGCTGCAGGAAATGACGCCAGATATCGAGACGCTGACGCTGCACCGGATAGATCATCAGTACCTCATCGGCCAAATCTTCCGGTGAGATATGTTCCAGCTTCGCCAGCGGATGGTCCGGGGCCAGCACCAGACGTACCTCAAAATCAAACATCGGCGTATAGAACAAACCGCTGCGCGGCAGGATATCGGAGGTCAACACCACATCCAGTTCGCCCTGTTGCAGGGCGGGCTGGGGATCAAAAGTCACGCCCGATTTAAAATCGACCACCACTTGCGGCCAGCTCTGGCGGAAATTATTGAGGGCTGGCGTCAGCCACTGAATGCAGCTGTGGCACTCAATGGCAATGCGTAACGTGGTCTGATGCGGCTCGTGGCATGCCTGCAACGCTTGCTGAATCTGCGGCAAAATCTGCTCGGCCAACTGCAGCATGATTTCCCCCTGCGGCGTAAACCGCAACGGCTGGCTCTTGCGCACAAACAGGCGAAAGCCCAGCCGCTGTTCCAGATCGCTGAACTGATGCGATAACGCCGATTGTGTCTGATGAAGCTGAGCGGCGGCAGCGGCCAACGAGCCGGTATTTTGCAACGCCTGCAGCGTTCTCAGATGTTTGAGTTCGATCATGAGAGTCCTTCACATCGAGATTGAACAAATTGCGCTTGAGGAACATACAGTACCCGCAGATTATGGCGGTGTAAACATCTGGACGGCTAAACATCTCAAGCAAGCGCCACCGCCACATGACTTTCGTCCAGTTCAGGCGTTCAGCGGACGGCAATGTCACTCGCTGGATGAACGTAAACGGGCTCGACCCGTTAAGCATATCTGGAGATCACTAAATGACCATTCTGAACCATACGCTCGGTTTCCCTCGTGTCGGTCTGCGTCGTGAACTGAAAAAAGCACAGGAAAGCTACTGGGCAGGTAACAGCTCACAGGAAACGCTGCTGGCCGTGGGGCGCGAGCTGCGCGCTCGTCACTGGCAACAGCAGAAAGACGCGGGGGTGGATCTGCTGCCCGTGGGTGATTTCGCCTGGTATGATCATGTGCTGACCACCAGCCTGATGCTGGGCAATGTGCCGGCGCGCCATCAGAACCAGGATGGATCGGTCGATCTCGATACGCTGTTCCGTCTGGGACGTGGCCGCGCCCCCAGCGGCAATCCTGCCGCCGCCGCTGAAATGACCAAATGGTTCAACACCAACTATCACTATATGGTGCCGGAATTCACTCAGGGCCAGCAGTTCTCACTAAGCTGGACACAGCTCCTTGAAGAAGTGGACGAAGCATTGGCGCTGGGTCACCCGATCAAACCGGTGCTGCTGGGACCGGTCACTTACCTGTGGTTGGGCAAAGTCAAAGGTGAGCCGTTTGACCGCCTGTCGTTGCTGAAAGCGATACTGCCGGTCTATCAGCAAGTGCTGGCTGAACTGCATCAGCGCGGTATTGAATGGGTGCAGATCGATGAACCCGCGCTGGTGCTGGAGCTGCCACAGGAATGGCGTGATGCGTTCAAGCCTGCCTACGATGCGCTGCAAGGTCATGTAAAACTGCTACTGACGACCTACTTTGACAGCATCGGTCAAAATCTCGACGTGATTAAGACGCTACCGGTTCAAGGTTTACACGTTGACCTGGTGCATGGCAAAGATGACATCCAGCATATCCACCAACAGCTCCCCGCCGACTGGCTGCTCTCAGTCGGGGTGATCAACGGCCGCAATGTCTGGCGTGCCGAGCTCAGCTGCTGGTTCGATCGCCTGCAACCGCTGGTCGGGCAGCGTGAAAATCTGTGGATTGGTTCCTCCTGCTCGCTGCTGCACAGCCCGATCGATCTCAGTGTCGAAACCCGGCTCGATGCGGAAGTGAAAAGCTGGTTTGCCTTTGCTTTACAGAAGTGTGCTGAGCTGAGGTTGTTGAGCCAGGCGCTCAATAATAATGATGCGGCCTCGCTGACGGAGTGGAGCGCGCCGATTCGTGCCCGTTCTCATTCTTCGCGCGTGCACAATGCCGCAGTGGGCGCACGTCTGGCGAATATTCAGGCCAAAGACGTTGAGCGCGTCAGCCACTATGACGAACGCGCCAAAGCGCAGCGCCATCGCTTTAATCTGCCTGCCTGGCCGACCACCACGATTGGATCCTTCCCGCAAACCACCGAAATTCGCGGCCTGCGACTCGACTTCAAAAAAGGCAATATCGATGGAGGCCACTATCGCACCGGCATCGCGGAGCACATCAAGCAGGCGATTGCCGAACAGGAACGGCTCGGGCTGGATGTGCTGGTGCACGGCGAAGCAGAGCGTAATGACATGGTGGAATACTTCGGCGAAAACCTCGATGGCTTCGTGTTTACGCAAAATGGCTGGGTGCAAAGCTATGGCTCTCGCTGTGTGAAGCCGCCGGTGATCATCGGTGATGTCAGTCGTCCGCAGCCGATTACCGTTGAGTGGGCGAAGTACGCGCAATCGCTGACTGAAAAGCCAGTGAAAGGCATGCTCACCGGCCCGGTCACGATTTTGTGCTGGTCGTTCCCGCGTGAAGATGTGACGCGGGAAACCCTTGCTAAACAGATTGCACTGGCGCTGCGTGATGAAGTGGAAGACCTGGAAAAAGCCGGGATCGGGATCATCCAGATTGATGAACCCGCGCTGCGCGAAGGCTTACCCTTGCACCAGTCGGAGTGGGCGGCGTACCTGTCCTGGGCAGTGGATGCCTTTCGCCTCAACGCGGCTGTGGCGCAGGATGAAACGCAGATCCACACGCACATGTGTTATTGCGAGTTCAATGACATCATGGAATCGATAGCGGCACTGGACGCGGACGTGATTACCATCGAAACCTCACGCTCGGATATGGAATTGCTGGATGCGTTTAAGGCGTTCGAATACCCGAACGAAATTGGGCCAGGTGTGTATGACATTCATTCCCCGAACGTACCCAGCGTCGAATGGATTGAAGATCTGCTGCACAAAGCGGCGCAAAGCATTCCGCCCGCACGTTTGTGGGTCAACCCGGACTGCGGTCTGAAAACCCGTGGCTGGAGTGAAACCCGGCAGGCGCTGGCGAACATGGTGACCGCCGCGAAAAAGCTGCGCGCAGAATCGGCTTAATCGTGAGAAACAGGGGCGCCTTGCAGCGCCCCTTGTTATTACGCGTTGGGTGCAACGCCATACTGTTTAAACCAGGCCAGCATTCGTGCCCAGCCATCAGCGGCTGAGTCAGCATGGTAGCTTGGGCGATAATCGGCATTAAACGCGTGTCCCGCTTCCGGATACACCACGATTTCCGCTTTGGCATTGGCGGCATGCAGTGCCTGACGCATCTTATCAATGGTCTCTAACGGGATGCTCTCATCCTGACCGCCGTACAATCCGAGCACCGGTGCGTTAAGATCGACGGCTACATCGATAGGATGTTTTTGTTGTTTGAGGGTTTTCTCACCCTCTAACCGACCATACCAGGCCGCTGCCGCCCGCACCTGCGGATTGTGCGCGGCGAACAGCCAACTGATGCGTCCGCCCCAGCAGAAGCCCGTGATGGCCATGCGACGAATATCGCCATCGTGGCGTGCGGCCCAGTTGGCAACGTGATCGAGATCGGACAGCACCTGAGAATCGGGCACCTTGCTGACCAGTTCTTTGAACAGTGTCGGGATATCACTGTAGTCACCGGGATCGCCTTCACGGAAGTAGAGTTCAGGTGCGACCGCCAGATAGCCTTCCAGCGCCAGACGACGGCAGATATCTTTAATATGTTCATGAACGCCAAAAATCTCCTGCACCACCAGAATCACCGGTAGTTTGCCTTCATAGGATTTGGGGCGAGCATAATAAGCCGGAAGGTTTTCTCCCTGGCTGGGAACAGAAGTTTCACCGGTGTGAATAGCGTCACTGACGGTGGTAATGGTGCTGCTGGCGATGGGCTGAACGGCAGGGGCAAAGCCACCGGCTACTGATTCTTGTGCCATATTGTCTTCGGTTTTCATGGTTCTCTCCGTGCTAGCAAATGCGCAATCACGTAACTATAGCCTGCTTCAGGAGCAAGGCTGACGTAGGGTTCAGAGGGATGTGTATTTATGTTCTTCTTCTCTATTAACACTGCCACCCGAACTTACACAGCACCGCTTGTAGCAATTCAGAATTGCCGAGCTGCAATGTGTGATGTGAATCACATAATATTTTTCTGATAATGTAAGTTTCATTGTCGATGGTGAAATAAATCACATATTTATATGGCGCTCTGGCGTAGAGTGACACGCATATCCCTTATCTATCAGGAGTCTGTTATGGCCCAGTCTGACGTTTTCCACCTTGGTATCACTAAAGCCGATCTGAAAGGAGCCACACTGGCTATCGTTCCCGGCGATCCGGAGCGTGTGAAAAAAATCGCTGCGCTGATGGATAATCCGCAGCATCTGGCTTCGCACCGTGAATTCACCACTTACCTGGCGGAAGTGGATGGCAAGCCGGTGGTGGTCTGTTCTACCGGGATCGGCGGTCCATCGACCTCTATTGCCGTTGAAGAACTGGCGCAGCTCGGCGTGCGCACTTTCCTGCGTGTGGGCACGACCGGGGCGATCCAGCCGAATATCAATGTAGGCGACGTGCTGGTGACTACTGCTTCGGTGCGTCTTGACGGTGCCAGCCTGCACTTTGCGCCGATGGAGTTCCCGGCAGTGGCCGATTTCACCTGCACCACCGCGCTGGTGGCCGCAGCAGAAGCCTGCGGTGCCAAAACGCACATTGGTATCACCGCTTCATCTGACACCTTCTATCCGGGGCAGGAACGTTACGACACGTTCTCAGGACGTGTGGTGAATCGCTTCCAGGGCTCAATGCAAGAGTGGCAGCAAATGGGGGTTCTTAACTATGAGATGGAATCCGCTACACTGTTAACCATGTGCGCCAGTCAGGGGCTGCGAGCGGGCATGGTGGCGGGTGTTATCGTTAACCGTACGCAAAAAGAGATCCCGGATGCAGCGACCATGAAACAGACCGAAAGCGATGCGGTAAAAATTGTTGTAGAAGCCGCGCGTCGCTTAATTTAGTGCGCAAGGCAGCAGGTATTACGGATAAGGAATTCCCTGCTGCCATCACATTGCGCACGTTTTTCAGCTGATACTGAGAAAACAACTATGCGCAAAACGGTTTCTGCTCCGCGTCCTGCCTTTAATCATCCTTCCACGGCTGCTCAGTCTCGCATTGAGAGCGTGGCAGCGCGTTTCCGCCAGGCGATGGCGGCCTCTGATTTCCCCGTGGCACGTCAGTGCTGTGAAGAGGTTTTGCGCGTCATGCCGCAAAACATGCAGGTACTGAGTGACTATGCGCTGACGCTAATGCGCGTGGGGGAGTACAAAAAATCCTACAAAACTTATCAAAAGATCTATCAGGCATCGGCAGCGCAGCGTGCGCAGGCCTCCGACACCTGGCTCGATGGCTTAACCGAAGTGTGTGGCTGGCTGGAAAAGCACGATGAAGTGGCACGTTACGGCCGTGAGTCGCTGGAGAAGTCTGACGCGATCTTTCGTCAGGGCCACACAGTGGCGTATCCCGCAGAAGCACCGCCGTCTTTCAATCCCACCAATCCAACTGAAAATATCATCTCTTTCAGTCTGTATGGTGGCCAACCACGCTACTGTGAAACGCTGATCAAAAATATCGACGTTGCGCGCGAGTTCTATCCCGGTTGGATGTGTCGCATCTATCTTGACGACAGCGTGCCGCAACACGTCTGGCAGCGTCTGAAGCAGTCAAATGTCCAGTTAGTGGATATGTCACATGAGAAGACCATACTCCCGACGCTGTGGCGCTTTCTGGTGATGGATGATCCATGCGTAAAGCGTTATATCGTGCGAGATGCGGACTCCCTGCTGTCGGAGCGTGAAGTGGCGGCGGTAGAAGCCTGGCTGCAATCGCCCTGCTGGTTCCATCACATGCGTGACTACTTTACGCATACCGAACTGCTGCTGGCAGGCATGTGGGGCGGCTGTCATGGCGTATTCCACAACGTTGAACAGCAGATACGCGACTTTATCGCCCAGTACAGCGGCAGTGAACGCTTCACCGATCAATACTTCCTCAAAGTGGCGTTGTGGCCGACGGTGCGCGAAAGCCTGCTGAATCATGACGGCATCTTCCGATTCCATCATGCCCAGGCGTGGCCCGCACATCCGCCAATTCGCTGGCAAACCGAGCGTTTTCACGTCGGCAGCAACGCAGGGTATTCCAGCATGGCGGGCAAGGTGGAGAATGTTGATAACGGCTGGCAGCAGGTTGAACTCACTCACAACGGACAAAGCTGGTGCTATCCCGCCAAAGTGAAAGGCAGTGAATGGCTGTTGCCGATGCCGTTTTTCCTGATTGATGCGTGGAAGGCGGGTGATTTGACGGTGAAAGCGCTGTAAATCATCTGCCAGCTACACAACAGTCTGGACATTCATACAGTAGCGACTTACCTTTTCCCTCAGCGAAACGATCCGCGGGGGGATTATGGATCAGCAACTTATCATTAACGGCGCACTGGCGCTGGCCGGACTGGGTCTCGGCTGGATTTTGGCCCAGTTGCGGGCCGGGCACCAGCACGCCAGCTTCACTACCGAACGCCGCCTGCTGGAAGAGGCGCAACAGCGTCAGCAGCAGCAGCTCGAACGGTTACAACAACAAATTCAGCAGCGCGAGCAAGAACTGCGGCAGCTTCATGGCACGCTCAGCGGTGCACAGGAACGGCTGCAACAGCTCGATTACTGGCGTGGCGAGAGCGAACAACTTAGCCGGGAATTGCGTAATCAGCTGGAAGTGAACAGTGCGCAAGAAGCTGAACTGCGTGAAGTCACCATCCGTTTAGAAGAGACGCGTTTTGGCGCAGAAGAGAAGCAGCGCCTGCTCACTAACAGCGAACAGCGTCTCAGCGCACAGTTTGAAAATCTGGCCAACCGCATCTTTGAAAACAGCGGACGTCGGGTGGATGAGCAGAATCGGCAAAGCCTTAACGGGCTGATTGGTCCGCTGCGTGAACAGCTGGATGGTTTCCGTCGCCAGGTGACGGATAGCTTTGGCCAGGAAGCCCGCGAACGCCACACGCTGGCCCATGAAATTCGTCAGCTGCAGCAGCTGAACGCGCAAATGGCGCAGGAAGCGGTCAACCTCACCAAAGCGCTAAAAGGCGACAATAAAATCCAGGGCAATTGGGGCGAAGTGGTGCTGGCGCGGGTGCTGGAAGCCTCCGGTCTGCGCGAAGGTTATGAATATCAGACGCAGGTCAGCGTGCAGCTGGAGCAGCAGGGCAGGATGCAACCGGATGTGATCGTGCGGTTACCGCAGGGCAAGGATGTGGTGATTGACGCCAAAATGACGCTGGTGGCTTACGAACGCTATTTCAACGCGGAAGATGAAGCCACGCGCGAGCAGGCGATCCAGGAGCACGTTAACGCCATGCGCGGCCATATTCGGCTGCTGGGGCGAAAAGATTATCAACAATTGCCCGGTTTACGCTCTCTGGATTATGTGTTGATGTTTATTCCGGTCGAGCCCGCGTTCTTGTTGGCGATTGATCGGCAGCCAGAGCTGATCAGCGAAGCGCTGCAGCAGAACATCATGCTGGTAAGCCCTACGACATTATTGGTGGCGTTGCGCACCATCAACAACCTCTGGCGTTATGAGCATCAGAGTCGCAATGCGCAACGCATCGCCGACCGAGCTACGCGGTTGTACGATAAAATGCGGCTGTTTGTGGATGATATGAGCGGTATCGGTCACAGCCTCGATAAAGCGCAGCAGAGTTATCATCAGGCGATGAAAAAGCTGTCAGAAGGGCGCGGCAATTTGATTGCGCAAAGCGAATCCTTCCGCGCGTTAGGCGTAGAGATTAAACGGCCGATCAATCCCCAATTGGTCGAACAAGCGCAGCCGGAAGAAGCGGGCGAAGATTGGGCGGACGATCCCGAGCCCAATGAAAATGTGGCAGATTCTTCCACCGCTTCACTGCGCCGCATCAACGAATAGCACGGTGGTCGCGTGCTCGCGTAGCGCGACTCTGATACACTTCGGCAAGAATTGTTTGTGGAACAGGTAAACCCGATGGCAGATGAATCACAGCAGGAAACTACTCATTTTGGCTTTCAGACCGTCGCGAAAAGCGAAAAGGCCGATAAAGTCGCGGACGTGTTTCATTCCGTAGCGGCAAAATATGACCTGATGAACGATTTGATGTCGTTTGGCATCCATCGTGTCTGGAAGCGTTTTACCATCGACAGCAGCGGCGTGCGTCGTGGTCAGCGTGTGCTGGATCTGGCCGGCGGCACCGGTGATTTGACTGCAAAATTCTCTCGCCTGGTGGGCGAGACGGGTCAGGTTGTTTTGGCGGATATCAACAGCTCGATGCTGAAGATGGGCCGCGAGAAGCTGCGCAATATGGGCGTGTCAGGCAACGTCAGCTATGTGCAGGCCAACGCCGAAGCGCTGCCGTTCCCGGATAACTATTTCGATTGCATCACCATCTCTTTCGGTTTGCGTAACGTCACCGAAAAAGAGAAGGCGCTGGCCTCGATGTTCCGGGTGCTGAAACCAGGCGGACGCTTGCTGGTGCTGGAGTTTTCCAAACCGCTGCTGGAACCGCTGAGCAAAGCCTACGATACCTATTCCTTCCACATCCTGCCGCGTATTGGGCAGCTGGTGGCGCAGGATGCCGATAGCTATCGCTATCTGGCAGAATCGATTCGTATGCATCCCGATCAGGAAACCCTGAAGGCGATGATGAACGATGTGGGTTTTGAAAATACCACTTACTTCAACATGACCGGCGGTATTGTGGCGTTGCATCGCGGCTTTAAGTTCTGATTGATCATGACTTTTACCCCGCTAATCACGGGCGGCCTTGAAACCGCCCTCAATCGTGTTCTGTATCGTGATCGTAGCCTGAAAGCCGCGCGTCAACGTCTGGCAGGTAAAGTGCTGATGCTGCGCCTGCAGGAGCTGGATTTCCCGCTGGTGCTGGTGTTTAGCGAATCGCAGCTGGATGTGCTGAGTGACTGGCAGGACAGCAGCGACTGTAGCGTGAGCCTGCGCCTCAGCACCTTGCCGAAACTGCGCGATCGCCAGCAGCTGACCAGTTTGATCCGTAGCGGTGAGCTGGACGTGGAAGGCGATCTGCAAGTGGTTCAGCAATTCTCTGCGCTAATGGATCTCGCTGAGCTCGATCCAGCCGAGTATCTGGCGCCGTGGATCGGCGACATTGCCGCGCAGGGTGTCAGTCAGGCTGCTCAGCAGGCGCTGAAATTTGTGCAGCGACAGGTGACACGTCGGCAGGATTATCTCGGTCAGGTGCTGACGGAAGAGTGGCGGGTTGCGCCCGGTGCACTGGAGCTGGCGTGGTTCTGTGAAGAGGTTGAAGCGATGGAACGTTCGCTTAATGCGCTCGAAGCGCGTTTAGCACAGCTGGAGGCGAAATGACGCTGGGAGAAATTCGGCGCTTATACTTCATCATCAAGGTCTTTCTGACTTACGGGCTTGATGAACTGATCCCTCACATGCGCATCACGTTGCCGCTTCGTATCTGGCGACGTTGTATTTTCTGGATCCCCAACAAGCACAAGAATGAATCGACGGGCGTGCGCATTCGTCTGGCAATGGAGCAACTTGGGCCGGTATGGATCAAATTTGGCCAGATGCTTTCGACGCGCCGTGATCTCTTCCCGCCGGCCATCGCCGATGAACTGGCGGTGTTGCAGGATCGCGTGGCGCCTTTTGATGGGCTGAAAGCCCAGCAGCAGATTGAACAATCCATTGGCGGTCCTGTCGACACCTGGTTTGACGATTTTGATATTAAGCCGCTGGCTTCTGCTTCGATTGCGCAGGTTCACACTGCTACGCTTAAGTCTAACGGCCGTGACGTCGTGATCAAAGTGATTCGCCCGGACATCCTGCCGGTGATCAAAGCGGATATGAAGCTGATTTACCGCATGGCGCATTGGGTTCCTCGTCTGTTGCCGGATGGTCGTCGTCTGCGCCCGGTTGAAGTGGTGCGCGATTACGAAAAGACCCTGATTGATGAACTCAATCTGCTGCGTGAATCGGCGAACGCCATTCAGCTGCGTCGTAACTTTGAGCAGAGCCCGATGCTGTATGTCCCGGAAGTGTTCTCGGATTACTGCAGCGAATCGATGATGGTGATGGAACGTATTTACGGCATTCCCATTTCTGATGTGGCGACGCTGGAGAAGCATGGTGTCAACATGAAGCTGCTGGCAGAACGCGGCGTGCAGGTGTTCTTCACCCAGGTGTTCCGCGATAGCTTCTTCCATGCTGACATGCACCCCGGCAACATCTTCGTTAGCTATGACCATCCAGAAGATCCGCAGTACATCGCGATTGACTGCGGCATTGTCGGCTCGTTGAATAAAGAAGATAAGCGCTATCTGGCGGAAAACTTCATCGCCTTCTTTAACCGTGATTACCGTAAAGTGGCAGAACTGCATGTGGATTCAGGCTGGGTACCGCCGGATACCAATGTGGAAGATTTTGAGTTCGCCATTCGTACCGTCTGTGAGCCGATTTTCGAGAAGCCGCTGGCTGAGATCTCTTTTGGCCACGTGCTGCTGAACCTGTTTAACACCGCGCGTCGCTTCAATATGGAAGTGCAGCCGCAACTGGTGCTGTTACAGAAAACGCTGCTCTACATTGAGGGCATTGGCCGTCAGCTTTATCCGCAGCTCGATCTGTGGAAAACCGCGAAGCCGTTCCTCGAAGACTGGATCAAAGATCAGATCGGCATTCCTGCGATTCTGCGCGCAGTGAAAGAGAAGGCGCCATTCTGGGCTGAAAAACTGCCGGAGTTGCCTGAACTGTTCTACGACAGCATGCGTCAGCATAAATTATTGCAGCACAGCGTCGATAAACTGGTCAGCGATATGAATGCGCAACGTACGCGCCATCACAAGGCACGTTATCTGTTTGGCGTAGGGGCTACACTGTTATTAAGTGGCACCGCGGTGCTGTTAAGTCGACCCGACTGGGATTTCTTCCCCGCCTTATTAATGGCCGCTGGCATCGTCACCTGGCTGATAGGCTGGCGCAAGACAAACTGATTGTTTGCCTGGTGCAAATCGCGTAATGTCGCAGGCTAAAGCCCGAATTCATACGGGCTTTCTGTGCGTTTCAATTCAGAGTTTTTCACAGAATATTAGAGGCATATCTCATGGGCGGTATCAGTATTTGGCAATTGTTAATCATTGCCGTCATTGTTGTTCTTCTGTTCGGTACCAATAAACTTCGTAACCTGGGTTCGGATTTAGGTTCTTCCATTCGTGGTTTCAAAAAAGCCATGGGCGATGAGGACGATAAAAAGGATCAACCGAAAGAGCAGGACGCTGACTTCAACGCCAAGACTCTGGCAGACAAACAGCAAACCTCGGCGAGTAAAGACGACGCCCGGGACAAGTAAGGGTTAACTGTGTTCGATATTGGTTTTAGTGAACTGGTATTGGTGTTCGTTATCGGGCTGATCGTTCTTGGCCCGCAACGATTACCGGTTGCGGTGAAAACCGTCGTGGGCTGGATTCGGGCGATTCGCTCCCTGGCTGCTAACGTGCAAAACGAACTGGCGCAGGAGCTGAAACTGCAGGAATTGCAGGACAGCCTGAAAAAGGTTGAGGAAGCGGGCCGTGGCTCACTGTCACCGGAACTGAAAGAGTCGATGGAAGAGTTGCGTAAAACCGCCGATTCGATGAAGCGTTCTGTGCAGCAGAGCATCGATATCGAAAAAGCGGAAGATGAAGCGAACACCATTCATCAACCGTCGTCTGCAGGCACATCTTCTGAATCGGTAAGCCAGCCTCCGGTCACTCCCGCGGCGGCAGAGCATCAGGCTAGCGCACCGGCTCAGGCACCTCAGGCGGTGACGGCAGAGCACAAGGCCAGCGCACCGGCTCAGGCACCTCAGGCGGTGGCGGCAGAGCATCAGGCCAGCGCACCGGCTCAGGCACCTCAGCCAGCGGCGGCAGAGCACCCGGCCAGCGCACCGGCTCAGAAACCTCAACCGGTAACAGCAGAGGCTGCGGCACCTGTTAATACCGCGCAGAATGCGACGCCCACCCCCACCGTAAAAGATGAAAGATAAACATGGCCGTTGAAGATACCCAACCGCTCATCAGCCACCTGATTGAGCTGCGTAAGCGTTTGCTGAATTGCATTATTGCGGTGTTTGCTATCTTTTTGTGCCTGGTTTATTTCGCCAACGACATCTATCACTTAGTGGCTTCGCCGCTGATTAGCCAGATGCCGGCCGGTGCCAGCATGATCGCCACTGACGTGGCTTCACCGTTCTTCACCCCCATAAAGCTCACCATCATTGTTTCGGTGTTCCTTGCGGTGCCGGTGATCTTGTATCAGGTGTGGGCTTTTGTGGCGCCTGCGCTGTATCGCCATGAGCGTAAGCTAGTGATGCCGCTACTGTTCTCCAGTACGCTGCTGTTCTACGTTGGCGTGGCTTTCGCTTACTTCATCGTGTTCCCGCTGGCGTTTGGCTTCTTTGCCAAAACCGCGCCACAGGGCGTCACCATTGCTACTGATATCACCAATTATCTCGACTTCGTCATGACTCTCTTCATGGCATTTGGCGTAGCGTTTGAGGTACCGATTGCGATTGTTTTGCTGTGCTGGACCGGCATTACCTCGCCAGAGGATTTGAAAAAGAAACGCCCCTACATTCTGGTTGGCGCGTTCGTTGTTGGGATGCTGCTCACACCGCCGGATGTTTTCTCGCAAACTTTGCTCGCTATTCCGATGTACTGCCTGTTTGAAGTCGGCGTATTCTTCTCCCGTTACTATGTGGGTAAAGGGCGCAAGGCGTCAGATTCAGAGGATGAGGAACAGAATACCGAATCCTGACAAGGCATTCCCGCACGCGAGCGGGATGAGCGTTAAGAATCTAAACCGCCCACACATTGGGCGGTTTTTATTTGGGAGAAGACATGTTTGATATCGGTGTAAACCTGACCAGCACGCAATTCGCAAAAGATCGCGATCAGGTGGTTAAACGCGCGCGCGAAGCAGGCGTCACCGGCCTGCTGATTACCGGCACCAATGCGCTGGAGAGCCAGCAGGCGCGTCAGCTCGCGGCACAGCATCCTGGCTACTGCTGGTCTACAGCCGGCGTGCATCCGCATCACGCCAGTGAATGGTCGGCAGAGACGGCGAACACGCTGCGCCGTCTGGCAGAGAGTGAGCAAGTGGTGGCCATCGGTGAATGCGGCCTCGATTTTAACCGCAATCTCTCGGCGCACGACCAGCAGGAGTATGCCTTTGATGCACAGCTGGCGCTGGCAGCAGAGTTACAACTGCCGGTGTTCCTCCACTGCCGCGAAGCACACGATCGTTTTGTTGCAGTGCTGGAGCCGTGGCTGCCGAAATTGACGGGCGCGGTGGCACACTGTTTTACCGGCACGCGTGATGAACTGGAATCGTGCCTGGCCTTGGGCTTATCGGTGGGCATTACCGGCTGGGTGTGCGATGAACGTCGTGGCCTGGAATTGCGTGAGATGCTGCCATTGATTCCAGCCGAGCGTCTGCTGCTGGAAACCGATGCGCCTTATCTGCTCCCGCGTGATATGCATCCACGGCCGCCTTCGCGTCGAAACGAGCCCTGTTTCCTGCCGCATATTGTGCAGCAGGTGGCGAACTGGCGTGGGGAAGAGGCTGAAGCGCTGGGTGCGCAGGTCAATCACAACGCACGTCAGCTGTTTAAACTGGTTTAAAGCTTACGGAACTGTTTGTTGTCGACGCTGCGCATCACTTGTTTGTTGAGCAGGTTTAGCAGTAACACCGAGCGGGTTTCGCCATCAGGCTCGGCAAAAATAGCGCGCAGCCCCTCAAAAGTCCCTTCGGTGATGATCACTTCATCACCGCTTTGTGGCGTTTCTGGATCCAGCATAATTTGCGGCACATCGGTTTGCAGCGCTTCAATCACTTCGCTGGAGACCGTTGCCGGTTGCGCGCCAAAGCGCACAAAGTGGCTGACGCCGCGCGTACTACTGATGGTGGTGGTGTGAATCGCTTCCGGATCGAATTCGATAAACAGATAGTTGGGAAACAGCGGCTCACTCACCGTGGTGCGTTTACCGCGCACAATCTTTTCCAGAGCGATCATCGGGCTGAGGCAATTCACCTCCTGCCGCTCAAGATGCTCTTTCGCGCGCAACAGCTGTCCACGTTTGCAATAGAGTAAGTACCAGGATTCCATAACTGCTCCCAAATATTGGACGCTAAGAATAACAAACCTGCTGTCAGAGTTATAGCGCATCGGCCAGTGGAAACGCGGCTGTGAAATAAAAATCACTGCGAATTTTCCGATTGGTGCGGCTTATTAACGCTTTCTTGCAAGAAAATTGACGGCTGATGACCATCTGTATCAGACTCCTTCCCCATCTTTCGCTCTCATTTGAAAAAGGACTGGCTATTGGAACTGTTCTTATTAAGTAATGGCAAAGTGGCCGAAGACGCGCCACTGTTGAGCTACGCTCACCCACAACTGCACGCGATGATTGCGCAGCGCGGCATTACGTCGGCGGTGCTGGTGCCTTATGCCATTATTCGTGGCGACCATGCGCAGCGTGCACAAGACCTGTCTGACTCATTGGGTATTCAGGTGCGCACCGTGCATGAGTTTGACTCCCCGGTAGCAGCGATTGAACAGGCAGAGTTGATCCTGGTGAGCGGCGGCAACACCTGGTTCCTCAATCAGATGCTGCATGAGCACGGACTGATCGTGGCGATTCAGCGTGCCGTGCGTGAGCGAGATGTGCCTTACATCGGTTGGAGCGCCGGTTGCAATGTGGCTACGCCATCAATCCGTACCACCAACGATATGCCGGTGCGCAGCAGCGTGGTCTTGCCTGCATTAGGCCTGTTCCCGGTGCAGATCAATCCGCACTATCTGGATGCTCACGTCAGCGGGCATATGGGGGAAACGCGTGATGAGCGTCTGGCGGAGTTCTGCGCCGTCAATCCACATGAGTCGGTGATCGCCCTGCGAGAAGCCAGTTTCCTGCACGTCAGTGAAAACCGCCTGCGTTACTACAGCGCGCGCGGCGAAGACTTTAAAGTGTTCCGTCATGGTGAGCCAATCGCCGCACATCACGATGTGCTGGCCATTCAATCGCTGGTGCCTTTCTCCTGTCAGCCAGCTTGAACCACAAACCACAACACACCGGCGTGAATCAGACCTATAATGGCCAATTCACCCTGGCTGGAAGCTAACGCCGCATGAAATATCAGGATTTACGAGACTTCCTCGCGTTGCTGGAGCAGCGCGGCGAGTTAAAGCGCATCACTCAGGAGATCGATCCTGAGCTGGAGATGACTGAAATTGCCGATCGCACCCTGCGTGCCGGCGGTCCGGCGCTGCTGTTTGAGAACCCGAAAGGGTACGACATGCCCGTATTGTGTAACCTGTTTGGCACACCTAAGCGTGTGGCGATGGGCATGGGACAGGAAGAGGTCAGCGCGCTGCGTGAAGTGGGCAAGCTGCTGGCGTTTCTGAAAGAACCCGAGCCGCCAAAAGGTTTCCGCGATCTGTTCGATAAAATGCCGCAGTTCAAACAAGTGCTGAACATGCCGACCAAGCGCCTGCGCAATGCACCGTGTCAGGAAGAGGTCTTCAGTGGTGATGATGTCGATCTGTCGCGCATTCCGGTGATGAAGTGCTGGCCGGGCGATGCCGCGCCGTTGATTACCTGGGGCTTAACCGTCACGCGTGGTCCGCATAAGGAACGTCAGAATCTGGGTATTTATCGCCAGCAGGTGATCGGCAAAAACCGCGTGATCATGCGCTGGCTGTCGCATCGCGGCGGCGCGCTGGATTTCCAGGAGTGGTGCAAAGCCCATCCGGGCGAACGCTTCCCGGTGTCCGTGGCGCTGGGTGCCGATCCGGCCACGATTCTGGGCGCAGTGACGCCGGTACCCGATACGTTGTCGGAATATGCTTTTGCTGGCTTGCTGCGCGGTAATAAAACTGAGGTGGTGAAGTGCCTGTCTAACGATCTTGAAGTGCCAGCCAGCGCAGAGATCGTTTTAGAAGGTTACATCGAACCGGGTGACATGGCGCCAGAAGGCCCTTACGGCGACCACACAGGCTACTACAATGAAGTAGACAGCTTCCCGGTATTTACCGTGACGCACGTAACGCAACGTCGCAACCCGATTTATCATTCAACGTATACCGGTCGTCCGCCTGATGAACCTGCGGTATTGGGTGTGGCGCTGAATGAAGTGCTGGTGCCGATTCTGATCAAGCAGTTCCCGGAAATTGTCGATTTTTACTTGCCGCCGGAAGGCTGTTCTTATCGCCTCGCGGTGGTGACGATCAAGAAGCAATATGCCGGGCATGCCAAGCGCGTAATGTTTGGCGTCTGGTCTTTCCTGCGCCAGTTTATGTATACCAAGTTTGTGATCGTATGCGATGACGACGTCAACGCACGTGACTGGAACGATGTGATTTGGGCGATCACCACGCGTATGGATCCGGCGCGCGATACCGTGATGGTGGAGAATACGCCAATTGACTATCTCGACTTCGCCTCTCCGGTTTCCGGCCTGGGCTCGAAGATGGGACTTGATGCCACCAATAAGTGGCCGGGCGAAACCACTCGCGAATGGGGCACACCGATTGTGAAAGATCCGGCGGTGACCGCGCGTATTGACGCCATTTGGGATGAATTAGCTATCTTTGCCGAGCCGCCGCAGCGCTAAAGGCAGCAGAAAACCATAAAAAAGGGCACGTATGACGACGTTAAACTGCAAGGTGACTTCGGTCGAAGCGATTACGGATACCGTTTACCGCGTTCGTTTGATTCCGGCGGCGGATTTTACTTTCCGCGCGGGGCAATATCTGATGGTGGTGATGGATGAGCGTGATAAGCGCCCCTTCTCACTGGCTTCAACCCCGATGGAAAAAGACATCATTGAGCTGCACATTGGCGCATCTGACCTCAATCTCTACGCGATGGCGGTGATGGATCGCATCAAAAACGATCGTCAAATCACGGTGGATATGCCTCATGGCGATGCCTGGCTGCGTGAAGACAGCGATCGCCCCATTATTCTTATCGCGGGCGGCACCGGTTTCTCCTATGCACGTTCGATTCTGCTGACGGCACTGGCGCAGCAGCCAGACCGCGATATCGCCATCTACTGGGGCGGCCGGGAATTGATGCATTTGTACGATCTGGATGAGTTGAACGCGTTGGCGGTCAAGCATCCTCATCTCAAGGTGATTCCGGTGGTAGAACAACCCGCAGAGGGTTGGGATGGACGTAGTGGCACGGTGTTGACCGCCGTGATGCAGGACTATGAAACTCTCAGCGAGCACGATATCTATATTGCGGGTCGCTTTGAGATGGCAAAGATTGCACGTGAGCGTTTTTGTGCGGAACGTGGTGCAGTTGAAGCGCAGATGTTTGGCGATGCGTTTGCCTTTATCTGAGTAAAAAAGCCCGCCCGAAAGGGCGGGAACACGTGCTTCAACGTATTAAACGCGTTCGAACACCGTCGCGATCCCCTGGCCTAAGCCAATGCACATGGTCGCCAGACCAAATTGCGCATCACGACGTTCCATCAGATTGAGCAGCGTCGTGCTGATACGCGCCCCCGAACATCCCAGCGGATGCCCCAGCGCAATCGCGCCGCCATTCAAATTCACTTTCTCATCAAGCTGATCCAGCAATCCCAAATCCTTAATGCACGGCAGTGTCTGCGCGGCAAAGGCTTCGTTAAGCTCAAACAGATCAATATCCTGCACGTTTAATCCGGCACGCTTCAGTGCCAGTTTGCTGGCCGGCACCGGACCGTAACCCATGATGGAAGGATCACAGCCGACCACCGCCATGCTGCGAATACGTGCACGCGGGGTCAGGCCGAGTTCGCGCGCGCGGCTTTCACTCATGATCAACATGGCAGCCGCGCCATCGGAGAGTGCCGATGATGTACCCGCCGTAACGGTGCCGTTGACCGGATCAAACGCGGGACGCAGCGCAGCCAACCCTTCCAGCGTGGTATCTTCGCGGATCACTTCATCCGTTTCATAGCGTTTCAATACGCCGTCGGCATCGTGGCCATAGGTCGGCACGATTTCGCGTTTGAAATCGCCGCGTTGAGTCGCAGCCCAGGCGCGCTGATGTGAACGCAGCGCAAAGGCATCCTGTTGCTCACGGGTGATGTGATGCATGCGCGCCAGCATTTCAGCGGTTAATCCCATCATGCCAGCGGCTTTTGCCACGGTGCGGCCCAAACCCGGATGGAAATCAACGCCGTGGCTCATGGGCACATGGCCCATATGTTCGACGCCGCCAATCAAACAGCTGTGCGCATCGCCCACCATAATGGCGCGTGCCGCATCGTGCAGCGCCTGCATTGACGAACCGCATAAGCGATTCACCGTGCTGGCGGGCACGCGGTGCGGAATTTCGGCCAGCAGTGCTGCGTTACGCGCAATGTTGAAGCCCTGTTCCAGCGTCTGCTGCACGCATCCCCAAATGATGTCATCCAGAGAGCCCGGATCAACGCCGGGGTTGCGGCTCAGCAGTTCGCGCATCAGATGCGCCGAGAGATCTTCCGCGCGTACCTGACGAAACGCGCCGCCTTTTGAGCGTCCCATTGGTGTGCGCACTGCATCAACTATGACTACCTTTTCCATATTCATTACCTCAGGCACTTTGCAGTGTCGCTTCGTCAATCGGTTGGGCTGCGGGATACCAGCTTTGCTGTTGATGCGCTTTATGCACTAACAGTTCGGGTAAAGCATACAGCGGGCCAAGGGAGAGATATCGTTTGGCCTGGTCGACCAGATTGCTGTTGCCGAGCGTGTCCATATAACGGCAGGCACCGCCACGGAACGGAGGGAAACCGAGGCCGTACACCAGCGCCATATCGGCTTCAGCCGGTGAGGCGATAATCTTCTCTTCGAGGCAGCGCACCACTTCATTGAGCATTGGCAGCATCATACGGTTAGCAATGTCCTCATCACTGAACACGCGTTTCGGCTCGCAAATCGGTTCCAGCAGCGCATCAACAGCCGGATCGGTTTTCTTCTGGGCTTTGCCTTTTTTATCTTGCTCCCAGCTGTAAAAGCCCAGGCCGTTTTTCTGGCCGTAGCGTTTGGCTTCAAACAGCACATCAATCGCGTCGCGGTAATCTTTCTGCATGCGGGAAGGGAAGCCTTGCGCCATCACCTGTTGTGCGTGATGGGCGGTATCAATGCCCACCACATCCAGCAACCAGGCCGGGCCCATAGGCCAGCCGAACTGTTTCTCCATCACCTTATCGATCTGACGGAAATCAGCGCCATCGCGTAGCAGCAGGCTGAAAGCAGCAAAGTAGGGGAACAGCACTCGGTTCACAAAGAAACCCGGGCAGTCATTCACCACGATCGGTGTTTTGCCCATCTTGCTGGCCCAGGCCACCACTTTACTGATGGTGGCTTCTGAGGTCTGCTCGCCACGGATGACCTCAACCAGTGGCATGCGTGGTACGGGATTAAAGAAGTGCATGCCGCAGAAGTTTTCTGGACGCTGCAGCGATTGCGCCAGCTGGCTAATCGGAATGGTCGATGTGTTGGAGGCGAGTACGGCATCATCGCGCAGATGTTGCTCGGTTTCTGCCAACACTTTGGCCTTGATTTGCGGGTTCTCGACCACGGCCTCGACCACCACATCGGCACGTTCGAAACCGGCGTAATCCAGCGTAGGTTGAATCGTCGTGAGGACGCTCGCCAGTTTGGCACCGTTAATCTTGCCGCGTTCCAGTTGCTTGTTAAGAAGGTTGCTGGCTTCCGTCATCCCCAGCGTCAGCGCCTGCGGATTAATATCTTTCATTTTCACCGGCACGCCTTTCCATGCCGACTGATAAGCAATCCCACCCCCCATAATGCCTGCGCCTAACACGGCGGCCTGCTGCGGTGCACCGGCTGTGTTGCTGTGCTTTTTCGCCAGGCCTTTGACATATTGATCGTTCAGGAAGATACCGACCAGCGCGCGCGCCACATCGCTTTGTGCCAGCGGCACGAATGCAGCGGTTTCCAGTTTCAATGCATCGTCACGACGTAAACCGGATGCCGCTTCAATGGTTTTCACCGCGGTGATAGGCGCGGGATAATGCTTGCCTGCGGTTTGCATCACCATGCTTTTGGCAATGGTGAAGCTCATCGCCGCTTCAATCGGGCTGAGCTTCAGAGGCGCTAGTTTAGGTGCCCGGCGGGCCTGCCAGCTGCCTTGTGCCATCGCATCTTGCAGCATGGTGAGCGCTGCGGTGCGCAGTTTATCGCTGCTCACGACCGCATCGACCAAACCGAGTTGCAGGGCGCTGGTGCCATCAACATCTTTTCCAGCGGCGATGATCTCCAGTGCGCTATCAGCGCCGAGCAAACGTGGCAAGCGCACGCTGCCGCCAAACCCCGGCATGATGCCCAGTTTGGTTTCCGGTAAGCCGATGCGTGCAGCAGGCGTCGCGACGCGGAAATCTGTCGCCAGCACACACTCGCAGCCGCCGCCCAGCGCGTAGCCGTCAATCGCAGCGACAGTCGGCACCGGCAAATCTTCCAGGCGATTGAAGATGCTGTTGGCAAACGCCAGCCATTGGCTCAGCTTCTCTTCTGGCGCATCAAATAGCGACAGGAATTCGGTGATATCGGCACCGACAATGAATGCCGGTTTGGCCGAGGTGAGCAGCAGGCCACGCAACTCGGGCTGTTGCTCCAGCACGCTGAGTGCATCGCCCAATGAGGCAACTGTTTTGGTGTCGAGTTTGTTCACTGAACCGGGGGCATCGAAAATCAGCTCGGCAATGCCGTCATCAAGCCAGTGAACTGAAAGGGTATCGCCTTGGTAGAGCATGTCCGTCTCCTGAAACCGCGAAAGGTGATCTGGTCATACCAGATGAGTTGGAGTGTGGGCGGCATGTTAATTTTTTGCAAACGAGTCTTTGCTTATTTGATACGCCGATCACAGCGAGTGCAGCACGGCAACAGACTTGAGGCTGTGCTACACTGCGGCCAATTTCGCGATATCGGAGACAAGTCCATGGATTCACTGAAAACCCTGTATCACGCGCATATCAATACGCTGCAACAGCGAGCGCAACAGGTGCTGGCACGCTTTAAACTTGATGCGATGTTGATTCACTCTGGCGAGCTGTTAACCGTTTTTCTCGACGATCACGACTACCCGTTTAAGGTGAATTCGCAATTCAAGGCTTGGGTTCCTGTCACACAAGTGCCTAACTGCTGGTTATGGATCGATGGCGTTAACAAGCCAAAGTTGTGGTTCTACTCACCTGTGGATTACTGGCATAACGTCGAGCCATTGCCCAACAGCTTCTGGACTCAGGATGTTGAGGTGGTGGGCCTGAAAGATGCCGATGAGATTGGGCAACTGCTGCCGGCTCAGCGCGACAATGTGGCTTATATCGGACCTGTGCCCTCCCGCGCCACGCAACTCGGCATCAATAGCGATCGCGTGAATCCCAAAGGCGTGATCGACTTCCTTCATTACCATCGCAGCATCAAAACGGATTACGAACTGGCCTGTATGCGCGAAGCGCAGAAGCTGGCGGTTGCAGGACATCGCGCGGCGAAAGAAGCCTTCTTCTCAGGTATGAGTGAGTTCGATATCAACCAGGCGTATCTGACGGCGACTGGCCATCGTGATACGGATGTGCCCTACGGCAATATTATCGCGCTTAACGAACATGCTGCGGTGCTGCACTACACCAGGCTCGACCATCAGCCACCGGCGAAGCGCCACAGTTTCCTGATTGATGCGGGTGCGGAATACCTTGGTTACGCCGCCGACCTGACGCGCAGCTATGCAGCCCAAAGCAAATCGCGTTATGCCGAAATGGTAGAGGCGATGAATAAAGAAGAGCTGGCGCTGATTGCGACGTTGAAAGCGGGCGTGCGTTACACCGATTACCATTTGCAAATGCATCAGCGTATTGCCCGTCTATTGTTAAAATTCGATTTGGTGAAAGGTCTGACCGAAGAGACGCTGGTGGCGGAAGACCTGACCGGTCCGTTTATGCCGCACGGTTTGGGCCATCCGCTGGGCTTACAGGTGCATGACGTCGCAGGCTTTATGCAGGATGACAATGGCACGCACCTGGCGGCACCATCACAGTATCCTTATCTGCGTTGTACCCGCGTGCTCGAGCCGGGCATGGTGCTGACCATCGAGCCAGGCTTCTACATTATCGATTCACTACTGGCAAAACTGCGTGGCGGTAAATACAGCCAGTACTTTGACTGGCAGGCGATCGACGCATTGAAACCGTACGGGGGTATTCGTATCGAAGACAATGTGGTGATCCATGCCAATCGCGTTGAAAACATGACGCGCGATCTGCATCTGGCCTGATGGATGCGTACGATATTCCCGCTGAGGCTGTGAGCCTCAGTGAGGAAACCATTAAGAAAAGCCGCTTTATGACTTATCTGGCGCATACCGTTGGCGTTGAGGCGGCGCGTGCTTTTGTCCAGCAGGTGAAGTTGGAACATCCTGCGGCGCGCCATCACTGCTGGGCGTGGGTTGCCGGTGCGCCGGATGATTCGCAGCAGCTGGGTTTCTCCGATGATGGTGAGCCTTCTGGCACGGCGGGCAAACCGATGCTGGCACAGCTAATGGGTAGCGGCGTCGGTGAAATTACCGCAGTGGTAGTGCGCTATTATGGCGGCATCATGCTGGGTACCGGTGGATTAGTGAAAGCGTATGGCGGCGGCGTGCAGCAGGGGCTGAAGCAACTGATGCGTGCGCGTAAAGTGCCGATGCAATCTTTTACCTTGCAATGTGATTATGCCCAGTTGAGTGATATCGAGCGTCTGTTGCAACGCTTTGACGGCATCATTGAAGAGAGCCATTATCAGGATCGTATCGCGCTACGTCTGGCGTTGCCGCATCCGCAAATTGATGGCTTTCGGCAAAACCTTTCTGATTACAGCCGGGGCGCGCTGACGCTCATCCCGCTGGACAACTAAAAGCATCTGTTTAAAGGAACGGCTGAATGCATTTTCGCGCCATTACCCGCATCGTGGGACTGTTGGTAATTTTATTCTCGGTGACGATGATCCTACCGGGGCTGGTGGCCTTAATTTATCGCGATGGCGCCGGACGCGCGTTTAGCCAGACCTTTATGATGGCGATTGTGATTGGTTCGCTGCTGTGGTGGCCTAATCGCAAAAAGAAAACCGAACTTAAACCGCGCGAAGGGTTTCTGATCGTCGTGCTGTTCTGGACGGTGCTGGGTAGTGTGGGTGCGATGCCTTTCATTTTTGCCGAACAGCCGCACCTTTCGGTTACCGATGCTTTCTTCGAATCCTTCTCTGGGCTGACCACCACGGGCGCCACTACGTTGGTGGGCCTTGATACCTTACCGAAAGCGATTTTGTTCTATCGTCAGATGCTGCAATGGCTGGGCGGTATGGGGATCATTGTACTGGCGGTGGCCATCTTGCCGATTCTGGGCGTGGGTGGCATGCAGCTTTATCGTGCTGAGATGCCGGGGCCGTTAAAAGATAACAAGATGCGCCCGCGTATTGCGGAAACGGCTAAAACGCTGTGGCTAATCTATGTCTTACTTACCGTGGCCTGTGCGGTGGCGCTGTGGCTGGCGGGCATGCCGGTGTTTGATGCCATCGGTCACAGCTTCTCGACCATCGCGATTGGTGGCTTTTCTACACATGATGCGAGTATCGGCTACTTCAACAGTCCTACCATCAATACCATCGTGGCGGTGTTCCTGCTGATCTCGGGCTGTAACTATGGCTTGCACTTCTCTTTATTGAGCGGCCGCAGCCTCAAAGTTTACTGGCGCGATCCCGAATTTCGCATGTTTATTGGCGTACAGCTGACGTTAGTGCTGATCTGTACGGTAGTGCTGTGGTTCCACAACGTCTATGCCAGCGGTTGGCAAACATTGAACCAGGCCTTTTTCCAGGTGGTGTCGATGGCAACGACTGCTGGCTTTACCACCGATAGTATTGCGCGCTGGCCATTATTCCTGCCTGTACTGTTGCTCTGTTCGGCTTTTATCGGCGGTATGGCGGGATCGACTGGCGGTGGCTTGAAGGTGATTCGTATTCTGCTGCTGTTTAAGCAGGGGTCGCGTGAGCTTAAGCGTTTGGTGCATCCGAACGCGGTCTACACCATCAAGTTGGGTAATCGCGCACTGCCGGAGCGTATCCTTGAAGCGGTATGGGGATTCTTCTCTGCTTATGCGCTGGTGTTCTTACTCAGCATGCTGGCGATTATCGCGACGGGCGTCGATGACTTCTCCGCTTTCGCTGCGGTTGCCGCAACGCTGAATAACCTCGGCCCAGGCTTAGGTGTTGTAGCGGATAACTTCACGTCTATGAATGACGTCGCTAAGTGGATTTTGATTTTAACCATGCTGTTTGGACGCCTTGAGGTGTTCACACTGCTGGTCCTGTTCACCCCGACCTTCTGGCGTGAATAAGAGAAACAGGATTATCTAATGAAAGCATTGATTCTATATTCCAGCCGTGATGGGCAAACCCGTGAGATCGCAGCGCGTATTGCACAGACGCTAGCGCCGCAGCAGCTGTGTGACGTGATTGATTTACTGGAAGTACAGCAGGTTGAGTGGTCGCAGTATGATCGCGTGCTGATTGGCGCTTCAATTCGTTACGGACATTTCCATCCGGCATTAATGAAGTTTGTTACTCAGCATAAGGCTGAGCTGCATCAGCGCGTCAGTGGCTTCTTCAGCGTCAATCTTACGGCGCGTAAAGCGGATAAGTGCACGCCAGTAACCAACGCCTATACGCATAAGTTCCTGGAGCAGTCACCCTGGCAGCCAGATTGCTGTGCGGTGTTTGCCGGCGCGTTGCGTTATCCCCACTATCGCTGGTTTGACCGTGTCATGATTCAACTGATTATGCGTATGACGGGCGGTGAGACCGATACCTCTAAAGAAGTGGAATACACCGATTGGAATAAAGTGGCGGTTTTTGCCCAGGATTTTGTGCAGTTACCAGGCAAATCGTTGTGAAATAAAGCGTTGTGGCTAAATTTAGGTCGAACGATCATTTTTTTGCAATAAACCCTTGTCAGCTCCGAATAACTCCCTATAATGCGCCACCACTGAGACGGCAAAGCGGCAACGCAGACGGCTCAGCAGGGAGTGAAGAAATTCATCCCGCCGGAGAAAAACGCTGAAAAAAGTGTTTGACTCTGAAGGAGGAAAGCGTAATATACGCCACCTCGCAACAGCAGCTTAAGGCGCTGATTGCACCGCTCTTTAACAATTTATCAGACAATCTGTGTGGGCACTCGCAGGATTGATATCAGCGTCTCCGGACGTAAAAAATATCAAGTCTCACGAGTGAACACATAATGAAATTCATTATGACGTTTTACAGATGAGCATCGCTGAACTTGTTTCAGCAAATCAAACTTTAAATTGAAGAGTTT
>NZ_OBEC01000010.1:0-195665 GCF_900215395.1 Pantoea sp. GL120224-02
GGATAAAAACCGTGCCATTGCTAAACGCATCGGCTACCCGGTCATCATCAAAGCCTCTGGCGGCGGCGGCGGTCGTGGTATGCGCGTGGTGCGCAGTGAAAAAGATCTGGAACAATCCATCGGCATGACGAAAGCGGAAGCCAAAGCGGCTTTCAACAACGACATGGTCTACATGGAGAAATTCCTCGAGAACCCGCGTCACATCGAGATTCAGGTGATGGCCGACGGCCAGGGCAACGCCATCTATCTGGCGGAACGTGACTGCTCGATGCAGCGTCGTCACCAGAAAGTGGTCGAAGAAGCACCAGCGCCGGGCATCACGCCGGAACTGCGTCGCTTTATCGGCGAGCGCTGTGCCAAAGCCTGTATCGATATCGGCTACCGCGGTGCGGGTACCTTCGAGTTCCTGTACGAAAACGGTGAGTTCTACTTCATCGAGATGAACACCCGTATTCAGGTGGAGCATCCGGTGACCGAGATGATCACCGGCGTGGATCTGATCAAAGAGCAGCTGCGTATTGCTGCCGGTCAGCCGCTGTCAATCAAACAGGAAGACGTGATGGTGCGCGGTCATGCGGTAGAGTGCCGTATCAACGCCGAAGACCCGAACACCTTCCTGCCAAGCCCGGGCAAGATCACCCGTTTCCACGCGCCAGGCGGTTTTGGCGCGCGCTGGGAATCGCACATCTATGCCGGCTACAGCGTGCCGCCGTACTACGATTCCATGATCGGCAAGCTGATCACCTACGGTGACACCCGTGAAGTGGCCATCGCGCGCATGAAAAATGCGCTGGCGGAACTGATCATCGACGGCATCAAGACCAACGTCGAGCTGCAGGTGAAAATCATGTCCGACGAACATTTCCAGCAGGGTGGCACCAACATCCACTATCTGGAGAAAAAACTCGGCCTGCACGACTAAACCAATCCTCTCGCCGCCATTCTGCCGTTGGCGGCATTTTCTATCCTGACAGTAAAATCTGGAGGTCAGTTTGTCTGAACTTTCCTATGTGACAGGCGACTGTCACTCAGCCTGGTCAACGTATTTGACGCAGGTTGAACGCGTGTTGCCACTGCTGGGCGATCTTAGCCGCTGGGCCGATACGTTGACGCATCCGAAGCGGGCATTAATCGTTGATATCCCTCTGGAAATGGATGATGGCTCAGTGCGTCATTTTGAGGGTTATCGCGTGCAGCACAATTTGTCGCGTGGGCCGGGTAAGGGTGGGGTGCGTTTCCATCCTGATGTGACGTTGCAGGAGGTGATGGCGCTCTCTGCATGGATGACGGTGAAGTGCGCTGCGCTCAACCTGCCGTTTGGCGGAGCGAAAGGCGGCGTGCGTGTCGATCCGGCAACCTTATCCCAGAAAGAGCTGGAGCGTTTAACGCGGCGCTATACCAGCGAAATCGGCAATATGATTGGTCCCCAACAGGATATTCCCGCCCCTGATGTTGGAACCAACGCGCAGGTAATGGCGTGGATGATGGATACCTGGTCGATGAACGTTGGCGCCACTACCACCGGCGTAGTGACCGGCAAACCGGTGCATCTGGGCGGGTCACTGGGGCGCGTCAAAGCCACCGGGCGCGGGGTTTTCGTCACCGGTTGCAGCGCTGCGACTAAGCTGGGCATTGATGTGCCAGATAGCCGCGTGGCGGTGCAGGGTTTTGGTAACGTTGGCAGCGTCAGCGCCGAACTGTTCCATGCGATTGGGGCAAAAGTGGTGGCGGTGCAGGATCACAAAGCCACATTGTATTTGTCCAGCGGAGTGGATATCCCGGCGTTACAGACGTGGCAGCAGGCTCACGGTAGTATCGCGGGCTTCCCGGGTGCTGACACCATAGCGGATGAACATTTTTGGACGCAGCCTTACGACATTCTGGTTCCTGCTGCGCTGGAAGGGCAGATTACTGCTGAACGTGCCAACCAACTGAAGTGCAGCCTGATTATTGAGGGGGCAAATGGCCCAACGCTACCGGAAGCGGATGATATCTTGCAGCAACGCGGCATTGCTGTGGTGCCAGATGTGATTGCGAATGCGGGCGGCGTGACGGTGAGTTACTTCGAATGGGTGCAGGATTTCTCCAGCTTCTTCTGGAGCGAAGAGGAGATCAATCAACGGCTGGACAGCATTATGCAGCACGCGATTGAAACGGTGTGGCATAAAGCGGATGCGCTGAACGTGACGCTGCGTACGGCAGCTTACGCCGTTGCCTGCGAGCGAATTCTGCTGGCAAGGAAGGATCGCGGGTTGTATCCGTAAACACATTAGTTTGAGAGAAGCCTCGCAAATGCGGGGTTTTTTATTGTGTGAAGTTTGTTCCGTACACTTAGGTGTGTATAATATTTTATACACAAATGGAGTGGTGTGGAGCGCACAGAAATGGATGAAAAGGATTTAGACTGGCGTGGTACAACGCTGGAGGACATCAAAATGTTCCCCAATGAGGTGAAAAAGGACGTTGGATTTGAACTTCACAAAATTCAAAATGGGCATAATCCCACTCACTACAAGGCTGTGAATCGCTGGGGAGCAGGTGTTATTGAGGTCAAAATAAAAGGCAATGATGGCGAATATCGCGTCGTTTATGTGGCAAAATTTGTTGAAGCCATTTATGTCATACACGCCTTCCAAAAGAAAACACAACAAACCAGCCCCAAAGATGTGAATATAATCATCGAGCGTTATAAAGCAGTTATCGAAGAACGGAGAAAACTAACATGACCGATAAAATCGATACCCAGTCGCGGCATATCACCAAAGCGGGCAGCAATATTTTTGCTGATCTCGGATTCGAACCGGCTGAAGCGGACTCCCTTCTGACACAATCTCGTGAAGAAATTAACCGAGCCGACGAATTAAAGAAGCAGCTAATGACTGAAATTTCTGAATGGATGACGGCAAGTGGCCATAAGCAGATTGAAGCGGCAAAGATCCTGCACGTTTCCAGACCCCGAGTTTCAGATGTGGTTAATCTAAAAACAGAAAAATTTACCATTGATTCGTTAGTGGGTATGGTTGCGGCGATGGGCAAAAAGGTCCAGTTAGTGATCGAGTAATTCACCCGCTGCAAACTTGACTGCGAGTAGTCGAAAAAGGCCAGCATTGCTGGCCTTTCTATATATTAGAACTGATACACCAGACCCAATGCTACCTGGTCATCATTCGGCAGACCGAGTTTGTTGTTATCGTCGAGCAGGTTGATCTTGTAGGCCACAAAGGTCTACATGTTTTTATTGAAGTAGTAGGTTAATCCTGGCTCAAGGAATTTAAGTAAAGCTTCATTGCCCATGAGCCTTTAAGTAGGCTCATTATCAAGAAAACCGCAGGTGCCCTTAAAGCATCTGGGCATAAGCTTCAAGCTGGTCGGCAACCATGCCCCAGCCGCTATGAAAGCCCATTTTTTCATGTTCGGCGCGTGCTTCAGCGTTGCGATGCCTGGCAATGGCAACGTAACGAGTCGCGTGCGGATTGAGCGGTTCCAGTAGCAATATTGCGGTCATGAAAGGATGCTCAGCAGGTTTCCATCCTTCTGTATAGGTATCGGTAAAGACCAGTTTACGACCCGGTATCAGCTTCAGAAACACCCCTTCGTTGCGCATTTCATTCCCCTCCACCTCAAAAATCGTGTTGAACCGACCACCAGGATGCAGATCGATATCGCAACTGACTAACTTATGAGGCTTAGGCACAAAAAAGTGTTGGAGATGTTCTGGTCTGGTCCAGCAGCGCCAAATCACATCGGCGGGTACTTGCAGGGTACGCTCAAGCTGTAAATTGGTATCGGCATCTAAAATCATCATTTTTTCCTGCTCGCTGAATATCATTTCAACAGTGTAGATGCGAGGCAGAAAACGGGTTAGCTGAGCGGGCGGATACCCTGGCAGAACAGGCTAAGTGTGTGCTGTACAATCAGCTCCGTATCAAACTCCGGCTCATTGGCGAAGCGTGTGAACGGCACGAGAATCAGGCTCAGGATGGAGGTCATCAACAAATCGGGATTTAGCGCCGCATTTAATAGTCCCTGCTGTTGCCAGCGCACAATCAAAGCCCTGACTTTGTCGCGTCCCGCATGACCATATCGTTCTTTAATGTGCTGACCTAAGCCGTGAGAGCCGCTGGTGACTTCTTGCATCCACAGTGGGGCAAACCAGTCATTGTTCAGTACTATGTCAGCGATTTCACGAATAAATCCACTAAAAGTAGTGACAGGGTCACTTTCGTCATTGTTGAAGTGAGCTTCAAGACGCTGGCGTAGCGGTAAAAAGCGCTCCTCAACCACCACATCTAACAACGATTCGCGCGACTGAAAATAGTAGTTGAGCATCGCCGGACTCACGCCAGCTTTACGTGCAATCGCATTCAGCGAGGTTTCAGCGATGCCGCTTTCGGCATAAATCGCAAGCGTAATGTCCAACAGGTGCTCGCGCTGTTGTGCAGTGATGGCTCCGCCCCGAGGACGTCCAGGACGGCGGGGTTTGGCAGGAGTTGTCTTATCATCAGCTGGGACTTTTCGTGCGGTCATCTTTACGCGCTCACTTGTTTCATGTCAGACTTCGATCAATATTAATTGTGTATTTAATTAATTTCAATTGGTGTCTGATATGAAACCTAAAACACTTGTGCCGCACTCAGGCAGTGGAGAAGAGCGTCTTCCTTCCGTCCGCTTGCTGATGGGCGCATTGATGCTGGTCATGCTGCTTTCCGCCCTTGACCAGACCATCGTCTCGACAGCACTGCCAACCATTGTGGGTGAATTGGGCGGGCTTGATCGGCTGTCGTGGATCGTCACGGCCTACATGTTGGCCTCGACAATTGTTGTCCCGCTTTACGGCAAGTTCGGCGATCTGTTTGGCCGTAAAACGGTGCTACAAATCTCGGTCATCTTGTTTCTCATCGGCTCGGCACTGTGTGGCCTGGCGCAAAATATGGAGCAATTAATCTTTACCCGCGCACTGCAAGGTCTCGGCGGTGGCGGACTGATGGTGGTCAGTATGGCGGCCGTCGCGGATATTATTCCACCAGCAGAACGCGGTAAATACCAGGGACTCTTTGGCGGCGTTTTCGGTCTGGCGACCGTGGTGGGGCCATTACTGGGGGGCTTTATCGTCCAGCACGCCTCGTGGCGCTGGATTTTCTATATCAATTTACCGTTAGGGTTGTTTGCGCTGCTGATTATTAATGCGGTGTTTAAAGCCGATAACAAACGTAAACCTCATGAGATTGATTATCCCGGTGCTGTTTGCCTGAGTCTTGCGCTAGTGGGTATCACCCTGTTTACCAGTGAAGGCGGTACGTTGCGGGCATGGAGCGATCCGCAGTTGTGGTGCATCCTGGCGTTTGGTCTGGTCGGAGTGATTGGCTTTATCTACGAAGAACGTCGTGCATGGGAACCGATTATTCCGCTTGGGCTGTTCCGTAATCGCAGTTTTTCGCTCTCCAGTTTGATGGCTTTTATTGTCGGGATGTCGCTGTTCGGCAGCGTCACTTTCCTGCCGCTCTATTTGCAGGTGGTGAAAGGCTCAACCCCGACCGAAGCTGGGTTGCAGTTGCTGCCGCTGATGGGTGGGCTGCTGGTGACATCGATTATCAGCGGACGCATTATCAGTCGTACTGGTCGCTATCGTCTGTTCCCGATTGGCGGAACCTTGCTGGCAACCGTCGGGATGGCTCTTATGACGACGCTCACCCTGCAATCTGCGCTGTGGCAGATTTATCTCTACGCCTGCGTGCTCGGAATGGGCATGGGGATGGTGATGCAGGTGCTGGTGCTGGCGGTGCAGAACAGTGTGACACCCGACCGTATTGGCGTCGCCACATCCTCTGTCACGTTGTTCCGTTCGGTGGGCGGTTCAATCGGGGTGGCGCTGTTTGGCGCGATGTTTAGTCACGTCTTGAAATCGGGTTTGACTGAATTGGTGGAAAAGGGCGATGTATTGCCCGCCACGCTGGACCCGAATGCAGTGCACCATTTGCCGTATGATGTGCAACAAGCGTATTTGCAGGTATTTAGCACAGCGGTACATGCGGCATTCCAGATGGCGGCGGTGGTGATGGCGCTGGCCTTTATTTTGTCATTATTCCTGCCAGAGTCGCCGTTACGCAGCCAATCCAAACAATAAAATGATGCCGGCTTGCCACCATCGGCAGACAGATGCTAATGGTGGGATGAAATAGCAGCAGAGTTGGGCGAATTAATAACCTCCAAAGCGAAAATTGGCGAAGGAATAGTTAATTTTTATCCCAAATACATGATGTTACCTTTGCGTAAACTTAAGTAAAAAAGAAGAGGATTAAAAGAATTCAGCGGCGAGCTATTTATTTTTGCAACTTTTTTGCGGTATAAATCTCTAACCACTGTCTCCCTCAGCGAAAACGTCATCCCATGATCAACTCTGCGGCCAGAAAATTTATCGCCTGTCTGTTTGTTATTACCCTGGCAGGTTGCTCTTCCAAAACTTCTCATGCACCTGCGGAAGAGAGTGTCGATGCTTCAACCGATGGTGGTAAGCAACCCGATTTGATTCCCGTGATCGCGGCATTACACGACCAGATGCACTCATGGGAAGGCACCAAATATCAGTGGGGCGGCACGCAATTAAACGGTGTGGATTGCTCCGGTTTTGTTTGGCGAACCTTAAAAGATCGTTTCAATATTCCAATGGATCGTGTCACAACGCGCGAATTAATTGCCATGGGGCAGCCGGTTGATAAGGCGCACCTGCAACCCGGTGATTTAGTGTTCTTTCGTATCAAACACGAGTTACACGTTGGCTTTTATGACACCGACCACCAATTCCTCCACGCTTCGGTTAGCCAGGGCGTGATGCGCTCCTCACTGAATAATCCGTATTGGAAATCGGTATATCTGGAGGCGCGGCGTCTGCCACGAGAACAGAATTCGCAGATCAGCTTTAATTATAAAAATAAAGTGTGATGCAGAAAGTATCCCCGGCCTGGCGCCGGGGATTTTTTTATCAGAATTGATATGACACGCTAACCGAGAAGTTGCGCGGCTCACCGTAAACATAGTTGTTCATATAGGTGTAGTACTCACGGTCGAATAAGTTATCGACGTTAGCTTGCACCGCAACCTGTTTGGTGACCTGATAACGGGCAAACAGGTTTGCCAGTGGATAGCTTCCCTGATACACGCGCTGGGTGCTGCCATCTGGCGCGCTCACATCTTCAAATACGCGGTTCTGCCAGTTAATACCGCCACCGATGGTCAGGTCAGGCAACATCGGTACGTTGTATCGGGTAAACAGCTTGAACTGGGTTTGCGGTTGATCAGGGTTATAACGACCATCCGAATCACGCGCTACATAGCGCGTTGCGCCGAAGGTTAATTGCAGGTTGTCGGTAAGCGCACCGTTCAGTTCAAACTCGGCGCCTTTGCTGCGTGCGCCCTTAGTGGCGGTGTAGGCCTGTTCGCTGCTGTTGTTGACGTACACGCCATTCTCTTCGGTGCCAACATTCTCTTGCTGGATCCGGAACACTGCGAAGGTGGCGGTTAAACGGCCATCATACCAGGCTGATTTCACACCCGTTTCGTAGCTCTTCCCGGTCACTGGGGAGAGATAATGGCCTGAACTGTCGCGATAAGTCTGTGGCTGGAAAATCGACGTATAGCTGGCATAGGCTGACCAGGTATCATTGATGTCATACACCAGACCCGCATACGGGGTGGTATTGTTTTTGGTCATGTTACCGCTGCTACCGTTGGTGCTCCACTCGGTGTAGCGCGCTCCAATAATCAATGACAACGGATCGGCCAATGAGAAACGCGCTGCGGTATAGGCTGACTTCTGACGGATAACGTCATTGGCGTTCAGATACCAACCCTGCCACTGAGGTTCGGCAATATTGCCATTCCAGTTATTGTTGAAGGGCCCCATATCCGCTGAGGTAATGTCATACTCATCAAGATCAGTAACACCATCCTGACTATAAGTCTGGTTGTGTTGGCGGCTGTAACTTAAGCCTGCCATTAATTGGTGCTGGCGGCCTAACAGCTCAAACGGTCCACTGGCAAAGGCATCAACCGAAGTTTGCTCACGTTTACCGCGGTCCAGACTGCCATATCCTGTTGAACCCTCACCTGTGCTTTCATCTGGATTACCCATGACATATAAAAGCTTGTCACTGAACGTATTCTTGGCATGGGTGCCATTCACATGGAAGCTCCAACCGTTATCGAAGTTGTGCACCAGATCGGCATACACTTTCTGCACTTCAGTGTGGTAGTACGTCCAGTCTGCGCCTGAGTTCAGGCTGCGGTTGTAATGGGTAAGTGACCCGTTGCTGTAGAAGACGGGTAATCCACCCCAGGTTGGGTCGCGAGTATCCGCTTTTTCATAGTCGTAGCCGAGAGAAAAGGTCGTTTTGTCGGTTAAATCCGCATCGACCACGCCATATAGGAATTTCTTGTTTTTATGATAGCGGTCCAGCCAGCTGTCCTGATCCTGATAACCCGTCACCACGCGCCCGCGCAACGAACCCTCGCTGTTGAGTGGCCCTGAGATGTCTGCAACATAACGCTGTTTATCCCAACTGCCATAGCTAGCGTCCACCGAACCCGTAAACTCTTTGCTGTCGGCGTGCTTGCGCACCATATTCACCGAAGCAGAGGGACTGCCAGCACCAGTCATCAAACCGGTGGCACCGCGCACCACTTCAATACGATCGTAAATGGCCGTGTCCGAGGCTGCATCACCATAGTTCCAGCTATCACCGACCGAGGTGGGGATGCCGTCAAAGGTGAAGTTGGTGATCTTGAAACCGCGCGAATAGTATTCTGAACGTTCAGAATCCACCAAGTTGCTGGTGATACCAGTGGTGTTGTTCAGCACGTCGGTGACAGTTTGCAACTGCTGGTCCTGCATACGCTGCTGCGTCACTACACTGACAGATTGCGGCACGTCACGCGGCGTGAGTAGCAGCTTTGTGCCCGCTCGCGTGGTTTTCACCGCATAGTCCTGCTTGTCATTATCATCACTGCTGTCACTGGTGGTCGCATTGACCACCAGATCCTGCTGAGTGGTATCAGCAGCCTGCGCCAATGTGGGGTTGAGAAGGGCGTGTACTGCCATAGCCAACAATGAAACGCTGAACGTTTTGCGGATACCTGATTCCCTGCCGATCAAAGACATAATCGTTTCCGTGGTAAATGATGGTTATAAGAAGCCATTACGCTTCGGTTGTTATGCTGGTGGTTGCGTCGTGCTACCCAAAAGGGCAGAACAAACGAATGCACTATCTAATTACGAACGCCAATGATAATCATTTGCTTTATAGGATCTCGCAAGGATTCAATTTGAAGTGTAATAATGTGTAAACACGAAGTAATTCAGTCATCTGGAGGGATTTATAACCCGTTAGTTGCTGGTGTTTTCACTTTTATTTGGCAAGATTTGGCACTTTTTTAATATCAGGTAGCGTCAAATCAGGCGGCGAATTGAGTTAGCCGGGTGGAATGAGCACATAAATCTACGCGAATATTTGATTACTTTACGATAATGCGTATGATTCTCATTCTTCTTATATTTTCCGCCCGCTACGATGTGGTCGGAGCCGTTCATCCATTGATGGAGTTCAGCATGAAATCGTTGTTTAGCCCGCGTAAAGCCACTGTTGCTATGGCGATCGCCGCAGCATTTAGCCTGACGGCTTGCCAGGCACCTGCCAAAAAAGCCGAGGCACCAGCCGCTGAGACTGTAAAACCGGTTGATACCGCAGTGTTGAAACGCGACCTGGGCGATGGTCTGTACGAAATGGCCTACTCTCCAGCATCGAAAGCACTGTTTGTCGCCAGCGCACAGGCATTCAAAGATGTTAACGGCGGTATGATCTATCGTCTTGATCCTGCGACGCTTGAGACCAAGGGTGAGACACACACCGATCTGAAAAACTTTGGTACGGCGATCGATGAGCAGGGCAGCGTGTTCTACACCACCAACTCACTGGATGGCGCTATTTCCAAAGTGGACGCGCAAAGCGGTAAAGTGCTGCAGCGTTTAGTGTTCCCGGGCAAAATCAGCAAAGAAGGCTACCCAGCGGGTGCGCGTGAAGTGCTGTGGCATGGCAATGAGTTGTATGTCGGTCGAGTGGCCGATCCAGGTTATATCTCCGTGGTCGATACTAAGACCTTCAAACTGAAAACCGAGATTAAAAATGCGGGCAAATGGGTAACGGGCATTATTTACTCTCCGGTTACTGAACGTATTTATGCGGCCAACGGCTCTGGCGAGATCCTGGTGATTAATCCGCGCACCCACAAAATCGAGAAGCGCTGGACAGCCGGTGACGGTAAAGAGTATCTGTTCCTGAACATGGCAGAAGATCCATCCACTGGCCGCCTGTTTGTGACTGACGATTCTAAAGGCAAAGCCACATTGGTGTTTGACGAGCGCACCGGTAAAGTGATCAAGCGTATCGAGGGTGATTCTCTGGGTATTAAATTCGATGCGAAGCGCAATGAGATCTTCATCAGCCAGCGCGAATCGAAGAAAGTACTGCAGTTGGATGCCACCACTTACGCAGTAAAGAACAGTTGGTCATTCGAACAGAATCCCAACAGCCTGCTGATTGGACCGGATAACAATACCCTGTATGTAACCTTGAAGGCCGAGTTCAATAAAGACTCTTCAACTAAAGGCACCGATGGTATTGCGCGTATTACACTGAAATAAGATTGCGCTATGAAAAGATGCCCTCGAAAGAGGGCATTTTGCTTTTGGAAGAACGAAAAATTAACGATTGAGTTGCCCGGTCAGCCAGAATTTTTTATAGCGTGCAGGTGGTATGCCGACAAGATTATGAAAGATGCGATGGAAGTTATTGACGTTATCGTAACCCACGGCGTTAGCCACCTCAGTGACACCCAGATTGGTGCTCAATAGCAAATTTTGCGCCTCGCCAATTCGGCGACGCGTCTGATATTGTTTGGGTGAATACCCTGAATAATCTTTGAATACGTGCGCCAGATAAAATTGATTCATATTCAATGCAGCGGTGATCGAACTCAGTGCGATATCTTCTTTATAGTGATTATCAATGTAATCTTTGATGCGTTGTCCCAGTAGGGTGTTATTGCTCTCCTGCTCTTGTTTGTTTTCAATCCAGATATTGCGGCACAGTAATAGCAGCACGCTCAGTAAGTTATCGCCGATTTCGGCACTAAAGAGCCGTTTGCTGTTAACGTGTGCCCACATCTGATCAAACAACTGGCAAATTTCATCATAAAACTCACCGCTGGGCATCACGGCAGGTTGGGCGCGCGTGGTGAGAACATTGAGAGGCAAGCCATCAACCTTAAGTTGCTCAACGCCGCAACTGAAGATCAATAAATCGTCTGACGCATCAGGGCTTTCGTCATGAAGTACATTCGCGTTAAACAACATGATATCGCCTTGCTTGACGTCATAGCCTCGGCCATCGATGTTGTAGATGCCACTGCCTGAGCGTATGAACATCACTTCAAAGCGGTCATCATGCTTGTGCATGACGCGAGGAATGGCCTCTTCTTTACCTTCTGCTTTGCACATAAACGCCAGGCGCGGACGCAAACTGTTGTCGAAGCCACGGGCGGAGGGATGTTCATTGATGCAAAAGGTAATCATGGTAGCTCCTGTTGGTATAGCGCTATTCTTGCATTAGTTTTCAGCCTCGTAATCATCATTTTTGCTTTTTACTGATATTTAATCCATTGACAGGTAAGGCGTTGATGATTTTAGGAGAGTGCCAGGTGTTGATTTTTGTTTTTTAAACATTGGCTAAAATATAAAATTGATCGTCGTCACACTTTTATTTTGATCAAAATACACCCACGCATTAAATACCAGGAAAGCATGATGTTGTGTTGAGCGGCATGAACTTGCAATCAATAGGGATAAGTTGAGGGCTAAAATGAAAATATCATCAATATTGCTGTATTCGAACAGGTGGAAATACAAAATTGTCGAAACCACAGGCGATAAGTGCCATTGAATGCGTGCCATAGTCGCGAAGAAATATTTTAACAAACATGTGAAAAAATGGCTTTTTTTATTTGTCTTCATTCTTGCTATGTCAATGCATAATATTTGCAATGTGACTTTAATCACTGGTTTTTGTGATTTTTGTGAGGAATATATGATCTTTCGCACGCTGTTAAATCGTGTGGGCGAGAGCAACTGGTGTTTGGAATTCACTTTGATATAACGTTGTTGTAACGAAAAGGGGACTGACAGCGTGTTCAGCGTTGCCAGAAAAATAACAATAATGATGTTGTGCATTAAATAAATGTTCTGATTCAGGCTGCGTAAAATTCCTCAGCGACGACTGACCAAAAATACGGCTTGCAACGGTTTTACCTTACAACCAGATGGAACAGCTAAGTATAATAAAACGAACCTGCAAAATCCTCAGCGCATGCGGTTAATCACCATTGTTTCGACGATTGGTGGTTTATGCTTTGGTTACGATACCGGTGTTATTTCCGGTGCGCTGATATTCATGAAGTATGACCTGAATCTGACACCTGCGCAGGAAGGTTTTATTACCTCATTCCTGTTATTCGGTGCGGCACTTGGATCGTTATTTGGCGGATATTTATCGGATAAACAGGGGAGGCGTAAAAACCTGCTATGGGTTGCAGCTATCTTTATGTTTGGCGCTTTAGGCACTGCATTCGCCTGGGATGTGCCCTCAATGATTGTGGCCCGCTTTATTCTGGGCTTAGCGGTGGGCTGTGCCTCCGTGACAGTACCTATTTATATTTCCGAATTAGCGCGGGCAGATCAGCGTGAACGATTGGTGACGGTCAACGAATTAATGATCGTGACCGGGCAATTCCTGGCGTATTCCGTTAACGCTGCGATTGTAAACCTGTATCCAGAGATGCAGCACAACTGGCGCATTATGCTGGCGATTCCCGCACTGCCGGGTGCGCTTTTGTGGTTCGGGATGTTAATGATGCCTGAATCGCCACGCTTCTTTATTCGCCGTGGCGAAACGGATAAGGCCGTGAAGGTGCTGAAAACATTGCGCCTTCCGGAGGAAGTAGACCGAGAAGTGAAAGAGATTCAGCAGATCGTTAAGGCTGATCAGGTGAAGTTTAATCTGTTCGCTGAGCTAAAAAATCGCTGGGTGATTCAACTGGTTTTGATTGGTTTAATGATTGTGCTGGCCACTCGAGTGACTGGAGTCAACACCATCATGTACTACGCGCCAACCGTCCTGAAAGCAACTGGGCTCGGTGATGCGGCAGCGGTTACCGGCGCGGTGGCAAACGGCATTATCTCCGTATTGGCGACGCTGCTGGGCATGGCGTTGATTGGCAAGCATTCACGCCGAAAAATGTTTTTCACCGGTCAGGCTGGGGTAACCGTTAGCCTGGTGTTGATTGGCCTGGCGTTTAAATTCTTCTTCCACACTGAAACCGTCAACGGAGTGGATACGCTGCATGCCAATTTCGCCAACGCACCTTATGTCATTCTTGGCTTGATGTTGGTATTCCTGGTGTTTATGCAGGGTTGGATTGCGCCAGTATTCTGGCTGATGTTAGCGGAAATCTATCCATTAAGAATGCGTGGTGTCGGCATGGGCTTTGCGGTATTTGGCCTGTGGATCTTCGACTTTATGATCCAATCTATCTTCCCTTATTTGCTTAGTCATTACGGTGGCGGCATGACTTTCGGTTTCTTCGGCGCGACCAACGTCATCATGCTTATTCTGCTAGTGAAATATTTACCAGAAACGCGTGGCCTGACTCTGGAACAGATTGAAAAGAAATTTCGTTTTTAACCTGAGGATGAATAAATGACAGTCAAAATCGGCTTAATTGGTCTGGGCATGATCGGCCGGGACCATCTGAAACGTTTCCACCATGTTATTTCCGGCGCGCAAGTCACTGCTGTTTGCGAATTAACCACACAACAGCCGATGCCGTGGCGAACGAATTTGGTGCCACCGCGTTTTATGATGCAGAAGAGATGATCAATTCCGAATTGGTCGATGCAGTCTTTATCTGCTCTATTGGTCCGGTACACAAAGCGCAAATTTTGGCGGCCTTTAATGCGGGCAAGCCCGTATTCTGCGAAAAACCGCTGACACCAAGGGCTGATGAATCGAAAGAAATTATTGTTGCAGAGGTCAAAGCGGGTAAGCGCCTTTTACAATTGGGCTTTATGCGCCGTTTTGACCCGGGTTATCAGGCGCTGAAGCAGTCGATTGAGGGGGGCGCGTTGGGCGACATCATGTTGATTCACTGTGCTCACCGCAACCCGTCAGTGCCAGAGAGCTACACGCTCGAGATGGCGGTTAACGACTCCGCCACTCACGAAATCGACATCATTCGCTATTTGCTGAACGAAAATATCACGTCTGTGCGTGTAGACAAGCCGCGTAAGAAAACCCGCCGCGCATTGCCGCACTTGCAGGATCCGCTGATTGTGATCTTCGAAACCGAATCCGGTGTTCGTATTGACGATGAACTGTTTGTGAACTGCCACTACGGCTACGACATCCGCTGTGAAGTGATTGGTGAAAATGCCATTGCCGCCTTGACGGAGCAACAGTTCATCAGTACCCGCTCACTGAACGGCAATGCACAACACATTGCGCAATCTTGCATGGAACGTTTTGCAACGGCTTACGATCGCGAAGTTCAGCATTTTGTTGACAGCGTGCGTGATGGTCGCGAAATGAGCGGCCCTTCCTCCTGGGATGGCTACGTCGTCGCGCTGGTCTGTGATGCCGGTCTGGCTTCGCTGAAAGATGGCGAGAAACATGACGTGGTGATTCCAGAGCAGCCCGCGCTTTATCGCTAATAACCTAACTTCTCGCGAAAAGTGAGGAATGACGATGTTGAAACTGACGGAAGGTGCGCTGCATTTGCAATGTTGGGCAGCGAATAAAAACCAAGCCATTGAGATAGCGGCAAAGGCGTTAGAGCAGTCCGGTTATGTAAAACCTGGCTTTATCAATGGCATGTTAGCGCGTGAAAAAAGCGTTTCTACCTATATTGGGGCGGGTATTGCTTTCCCTCATTGTGTGAAAGAGAACCTCGACCAGGTGATTAAAACCGGGTATCAGGTTTTTCAATTTCCAAATGGTGTGAGTTGGGGCGCTGGAAAGGTGGTGTTTGTCGTCGTTGCTGTTGCGGCAACTGAAAATGAACATATTCCACTGTTAGCTGATATTGCCAATTTGCTCGGCGATGAAGTGAAAACCACGTTATTAGCCAATGCAAAAACCAAACAAGAATTTATCGAACAATTTGAGAAAGCGTGATTTACGCACCAGATGAAGGATTAAACAATGAAGCTTGCATTATGTACTGACGTTCTGGCGGATTTACCTTTCGCGGCGATGCTGGATAAAGTTAAAAGCTACGGTATTGAGGGCGTAGAAATGACGGCAGGTGGATGGTCACCCTGTCCGCACGTGAAAACAGAGGAACTTCTGGCCTCGCCAGAAAAACTGGAGAAGTTCAAGCAAGAGCTGGCTGAACGAGAAATGCGCATCGTGGCGTTAAACTGCTCAGGGAACCCGTTGGCACCGGGTGAATTGGGTGAGACACACACGAAAAGTAGCTATCGCGCGGTTGAGTTGGCAGGCAAGTTGGGCGTGAAAAAGATCGTGATGATGAGTGGCCTGCCAGGTGGGGGGCCAGAAGATCGCGTGCCGAACTGGATTACCTCTACCATCTCATGGCCAGATTATATGCCGGGTGTGATCGATTATCAGTGGAATGAGGTGGCCATTCCGTGGTGGAAGAAATTTGTCCAGCACGCTAAACAGCATGGCGTCGAACAAATCGCGATTGAAGAGTTCCCATGCCAATTGGTGTACAACCCCTCGACATTGCTGCGCCTGCGTCACGAGGTGGATGACATGATCGGCATGAACCTCGATCCTTCGCACCTGATTGCGATGGGCGCGGATCCGATCGCTGCTGCACGTAAGCTGGAAGGGGCAGTGTTCCACGTCCACGGCAAGGACGCGCGTATTGAGCGTGGTTTGGCCGACGTTGACGGCTTGATGGAGTATCAACCGGTGACGAACACGAAAACCCGGACCTGGAACTACGTTGCTGTCGGTTGCGGTCAGGATCTGAAGTGGTGGAAAGAGTTCTTCTCTGTATTGCGCATGACCGGTTACAACGGCGACGTCTCGCTGGAGATGGAAGATCTCACCATGAGCGTGGAGGCTGGTCTGCAGACTTCCATTGATGCGCTGAATGCAACGTTGAGCAAGTAAGTTTCTGCTGTTTTACAAGCCGCTATCTCTTTGGGATGGCGGCTTTTTTTATGGTCATGATAATCCTCGCATCTCGCATCTCGCATCTCGCATCTCGCATCTCGCATCTCGCATCTCACAGCCCTTACCTCTATTGGGACATACATCACTCAAAGTGATTATGCGTTAGCTTTTAATGCCCAAACTCGCTCAATTTTGATTTGAAAACATCATTACGTATGGCTTTTGTTTAAGAACCATTTATTATATTAAAAGTCCGTGTCGTTATAAGGCATCTGATTAACATTGCGTTATGTGATTGTTAACTCGCGGTGCTGTTACGTTATTCAAATAACTAGATTTTTTACCTTCGCTTTGCGATGGGTTTTGAGCCGTGTCACTAACCAGGGATACACCATGAGTAAGTTGCAAGACCTGCCGCCAGGCGAGGTCCAGTTGTCACGTCGGAGAGTGTTACTGTCCGGCGCTGTGATCGTGGCTGGCGGCCTGATCACCACCACGCTTCCGCGTTTGGCGTTTGCAGACTCGTCAAAAAATTTCATTCCTTTCATGCAGATATCTCGTCTTCTGGTCAATCACAAACTGGATGATACGGTCGGGCAGCGCATGTTGGCGCTGTTGGAACTCGAACAGCCGGAACTCATGACAAATCTCAATCATCTGCTGGCAATTGCCAAAGCTAATAAGGCGCAGATCGTTGAGGATTTCTTCCCGGCGATTCCGGAAGGTGCTTTGCAGCAACTGGCGCACAAAATCATCTTTGGCTGGTACACCGGCTGCCTCGAACCGAAACGTTCGGCAAAAGCGTTCGCTTATGAAAAGGCGCTGACCTGGAACACCACGATGGACACCATCACGATTCCGTCTTACGGCATCAGTGGGCCAAATAACTGGCAGCGCACCAACACACCGGTTCTTCCCGTACCGAAATTCTGACCAATAAAAGAAGATAAAATATGGCAGCTCCTTCTCAGTCACCCGTGGTGATCGTTGGCACCGGCGTGGTCGGTGTGGTGATCGCTGAGCAACTGCTTGATGCCGGCATTCCGGTATTGATGCTGGAAGCCGGCCCGCGCGTTTCGCGTGCCGAAATCGTTGAAAATTATCGCAATCTACCCCTGGCGGCCAAAGGCAACCCGATTGAGTGCTACCCGTCCCGCGATTGGGCTCCGCATCCGGAACCGGCAGGGGCGGGCAAAGGGTATCTGCAATTAAGCGGCGAAGACTCTTATGCGCAAAGCTATGTGCGCTATGCGGGCGGATCGACCTGGCACTGGGCAGGAACATGTTGGCGCTTAACGCCTGCGGATATGCAATTGCATTCTCGCTACGGCGTTGGCCGTGACTGGGCGTTTGATTATGAGACGCTGGAACCTTATTACGCCCGTGCTGAATATAAACTCGGCATTTGTGGACCGGACGATCCGGCACTGCAATGGCCGCCACTGCGTTCGAAACCTTATCCGATGCCCGCGCTGCCGTTTGGACCGGGGGAAGCACGCTTTACCGAAGTGGTGCGCGAGAGGCTGGGGTTGCATAACATCCCTACCGCGCAGGCCCGTAACAGCGGCATGTCCTATGACGATCGCCCGGCATGCTGCGCCAATAACAACTGTGTGCCGGTTTGTCCGGTGGGCGCGAAGTATGATGGTGCGACGGCACTTTCCCGCCTCGAAGCCAAAGGTGCCACCATCCTTGATAACGCGGTGGTGTGGCGTATTGAAACCAATGCCGGCAACAAAATCGAAGCGGTGCACTACTACGATCAGCACAAGCAAACCCATCGCGTCAGCGGCAAGTTGTTCATCATCGCCTGTAACGGACTGGAGACGCCGAAACTGCTGCTGATGTCAGCTGACTCGCGTAATCCAAACGGCATTGCTAACAGCTCCGATCAAGTCGGCCGCAACATGATGGACCATCCACAAATCACCATGACCTTAACGCTGGATGAACCTTATTGGGCGGGCGTAGGACCGGTGGTGAATAGCGGCATTATGGAAACCTCGCAAGGCGATTTCCGTTCTGAGCATGCGGGTGCTTACTTCCGCTTCAACAACTTTGCGCGCAACCGCTTCGTCACTTTTGGCGCACTGGAGAAAGGGCTGGTGGGTAAAGCATTGGATGAAGAGATCCGCCGCATGACCGCCTGTACCGCCGATATCGTGCTGGCGCATGAGATCCTGCCGGATGCCAATAACCGCCTGACGCTGAGCGATAAAAAGGATTGGCTTGGTCTGCCGAAACCGGCCATTCACTACAATGTGGGCGACTATGTTCGCCGTTCGTACCAGAACTACTCCAAACCGATCGCTGACAAGATTGCCGAAGCAATGGGCGCGATCGATAAGAAGTTCTCGAAACAATTCAACCAGAGCAAGCACATCATGGGTGGCACCATCATGGGTAACGACCCGGCTAATTCGGTGGTGGATAACGAATGTCGCGCTCACGATCACCGCAATCTGTTCCTGCCGGGCGGCGGGGCGATGGCAAGTACCGCCTGCGGTAACAGCACCTTGACGATGGTGGCGCTCGCCTTTAAAGCCGCTGATGCCATCGTTAAACAGGCTCTGGAGGCGTAATCATGTTGAAAATAAAACAGATCGCGCTGGTTCTGGCACTGGCGAGCGGTGCCGCTCATGCCGCTGATGATGCCTTGGTCAAAAAAGGTGAATATTTAGCGGTAGCCTCAGATTGTACTGCCTGTCATACCGCTGAACACCGTAAACCCTTCGCCGGTGGCAAAGCGATTGAATCACCGGTGGGTGAAATCATCGCCACCAACATCACGCCGTCGAAGGTCGCAGGGATTGGCAACTACAGTGAGCAGCAATTTGCTGATGCGCTGCGTAAAGGTGTGCGTGCCGATGGCGCCAATCTTTATCCGGCGATGCCTTACACCGCGTACGCCACCTTAACGGATGAAGATGTGCATGCGCTGTACGCCTACTTCATGTCAGGCGTGCAGCCGGTGGATAACACGACGGAGGAGACCCATCTGCCGTTCCCGTTGAATCTGCGTTTTTCGATGATGTTCTGGAACGCGCTGTTCCTGAAAGCTCCGGGTTACACAGCGGATGCGTCACACTCTGACAGCTGGAATCGCGGACGCTATCTGGTGGATGGCGCAGCGCACTGTAGCACTTGCCACACCCCTCGCGGTTTTCTGATGCAGGAGAAAGAGGGTGATGCCTTTACTGGTGCGCAGGTCGGCCCGTGGTTCGCGCCCAATATCACCGCCAACGCGGTGAGTGGGATTGGCCAGTGGTCACAGCAGGATCTTATCACTTACCTGAAAACCGGTCGTCTCGCGGGGAAAGCGCAGGCTGCTGGTAGCATGGCGGAGGCGATTACCCACAGCTTCCAGCACTTATCGGATGCCGATTTGGCCGCCATTGCCGAATACATGGGCAGCGTGACGGATAAAGATGCACCTGCGAGCGGCGCTTCGCGCTTCGAACAGGGTAAAGCGGCTCAAAATCTGGTGGCGTTCCGTGGTGATGCATTCAACGCGCCCACCAGCGATGAAGGTGCTCGCCTGTTCTCCGGCAATTGCGCGTCGTGTCACGGCAGCAGCGGCCAGGGAACCAAAGACGCGTTTTATCCGAGCCTATTCCATAATAGTGCTACTGCAGAGCGTAATCCGTCGAACCTGATTGCTACCATTCTTTACGGTGTTCAGCGTCATACCGCCGAAGGTGATGTGTTTATGCCGCCGTTTGGTTCGCAGCCGAACGCATTGAATCAGCTTGATGATCAGCAAGTTGCCACGCTGTCGAACTGGATCTTGCATCACTACGGCAATGTTGACGCAACCGTCTCACCAGATCAGGTGGCGGAGATCCGTCGTGGTGGACCGTCATCACCACTGGTGATGCTGGCGCAGGTCGGGGTAGGCGTCGGTGCGTTGGTGGTAGTTGCACTGCTGATGTGGTGGCTGATGCGCCGCAGACATAAAAAATAGATTCGATTTTATTCTGTCGCCTGTGATGGCAGGCGACGTTTTTACTGGAAGACATTATGAAGCACTACTCACGCCGCCGCGTGTTGAAGATGGTCGGGCTGGTGACGATTGCCAGCGCCGCAGGCCAGCTTTTGCCGTTGCCGCGCCTTAACGCCGCCCAGTCACCGGCCAACGTGGCTGGGCTGGATGATTTTATGCAGGTTTCACAACTGCTGACGCAACAAGAATCCCTGAACGCCACCGTTGGGCGTGCGCTGCTTTTGGCCCTGAGTCAGACGCAGAAAGGTTTTCTCCCTGCGCTGGCACAGTTGAAGGCGCTACTGCAAAACCAGCCAGAACTGCTGCAGCAAGATCACCTGGCGTTTGCCTCGGATGCGGACAGCGAAAAGCTGGCAAAAGCGATACTTGGCGGCTGGTACAACGGTGTGGTCGGCAAAGGCAATCACGCGCTGTATGTCACCTACGTGAACACGCTCGCCAATCTGCTGGTGGATGACAAATTAGTGCCGCCGAGTTTCTCCTACGGCAAATGTGGTAGCTGGGCGCAACAGCCCTGATTCAGAAGAGTAATGTCGTTATGAAAAACAATAATTCTGCCGATGTGGTTGTTATCGGCGCGGGCGTTAACGGCTCGCTGCTGGCGACCCGTCTGGCAAAAGCAGGTAAATCAGTACTGTTACTGGAGTCCGGCCCGAAAGTAGCACGCGATCAGCTAGTTGAGCGTTTCCGTGCATCGGCGTTCAAATCTGACTTTATGTCGCCGTATCCATTCTCGCCCAAGGCACCGCATCCGCGCTATACACCGGAACCGAATGATTACCTGCATCAGGCCGGGCCGCATCCGTTTGCTGCGCAGTACATTCGCATGTTTGGTGGCACCAGCTGGCACTGGGCGGCGCAGTTGTGGCGCTTTGTTCCCAACGACTTCCGTCAGCACAGCCAGTATGGCGTCGGCAAAGATTGGCCAATTTGCTATGACGACCTGGAAGAGTACTACTATCAGGCGGAAGTGATCGCGGGGGTCGGCGGATCGCCGGACAATGGTTCGCCGCGCAGCAAACCTTATCCGATGGAGCGCGTGCCGGCGTCCTGGTTGCAACAACGCGTGACCGCACGCCTGGCACCCGACTTCACCGTGCTCGATGACAGCACGGGTCGCAACAGCCACAGTTACGATGGCCGTCCGGCCTGCTGCGGCAATAACAACTGCATGCCGCTTTGCCCAATCGACGCCCAGTATCACGGCGGGATTGCCGCACAGCAGGCTGAAAACAGCGGCGTGAAAGTGATCACCGAAGCGGTGGTGTATCAGCTGGAGCACGATGCCAAGGGCAATATCGTGGCAGCCAATTACTATGACTGGAACAAAGTCAGCCATCGTGTCACGGCTGAAACCTTTGTACTGGCCGCCAACGCGATTGAAACCCCAAAACTGCTGCTGATGTCTGTCAGCGATAAATTCCCGAACGGTATCGCCAACGCGCACGATAATGTGGGTCGCAACCTGAGCGATCACCCGGCGATAGGCGTGACGTTTGACGTCGATGAAGAGATTTGGCCAGGACGTGGCCCGGTGAGTCCTTGTTCGATTGGTCAGTTCCGTGACGGCGATTTCCGCAGCGAACATTCACCGTTCCGTATCGATATCTCTAACGCTTCACAGGTTGCCTCAGTGACTAAAGAAGCGCTGGCGGAAGGACTGTTTGGCAAGAAGTTGCAGGAAGCGATTCGCTTCCGCGCCGCGCGTCGCCTTAGCATCAAAAATGCGCTTGAGCAGTTACCCGATCCGAACAACCGCGTGACCTTGAGCAGCAACAAGGACGAGCTGGGTTTACCCACGCCATCGCTGTATTGGGACGTGAACGATTATGTCATCAAAGGCACCGCGAAAACGCGTGAATGCTATGACGCGATTGCGGCCAAACTCGGCGCAACCAACATTAAGCACAGCAAAACCGGTAAGTTCTCTAATCGTCAGCACATCACCGGCACGCTCTCTATGGGCCTCGACCCGGCGACCAGTGTGACCGATGCGTGGGGGCGTGCACATGATCATCATAATCTGTTTATGGTTGGCACGGGTGTGATGCCAACGGTGGGCACCTGCAACGTCACGCTCACGGCAATGGCGCTGGCTCTTCGTACCGCCGACAAAATCCTGCAGGAGACGCAACATGGCTAAGCACTGGAAAGCCCTGCTTGCAGCAGGCACGTTGGCGTTGGCTGTTTCACAAGCGCATGCAGCGGATGAGCAACTGATTAAGCGCGGGGAGTATCTGGCGATTGCCGGTGACTGCGGCGCGTGTCACACCGAAGAGGGTAAAGCCCCTTTCAGTGGCGGCCACGCGATTGCCAGCCCGTTGGGCACGATCTTCAGTACCAATATCACGCCATCGAAAACTGCGGGAATCGGTAATTACACCGAACATCAGTTTGCGGATGCGTTGCGTAAGGGCGAGCGTGGTGATGGCAGTCAGCTCTATCCGGCAATGCCTTACACGGCTTATGCGAAGCTGACTGATGAAGATGTCGCTGCTTTGTACGCCTACTTTATGCAGGGCGTGCAGCCGGTGGATGTGCAGCCAGAGAAAACTGCGCTGCCATTTCCGTTCAATCTGCGTTTCAGCATGGCGGCGTGGAACCTGTTGTTCCTCGACAGCAAACCGTTCCAGCCAGATGCCAAACAGTCGGATGAGTGGAATCGCGGCGCCTATCTGGTGCAGGGGTTAACCCACTGCAGCACCTGCCACACGCCGCGTAATTTCCTGATGGCGGAGCAGCAGGATAAGAACCTGCAGGGGGCTTCACTGGGTACCTGGTTTGCGCCCGATATCACGGCGGCTACGTTGCAGGGCAAACCGCACTGGACGCGTGACATGCTGGCGCAGTATCTGGCGACAGGCCATGCCAGCAACGGCGCCACGGCGGGTGGACCGATGCTCGAAGCCATTGATAAAAGCTTCTCGCGCATGACGCCAGCAGATCGTCAGGCTATTGCAACGTATCTGCTGCCGCAGGATAGTGCTGCGGCTGAGCCAGCACCGACGAATCACTGGATGCCAGTGCGAGGCGACGACACGCCACAGGCTGCGGTCAGCGAAGGTGAGCAGATCTATCGCAACAACTGCGCCTCCTGCCATAACCTGACAGGTGAAGGGCTGAACGGTCTTCCAGCGTTGCAGAATCATCCGGTGCTCAACAAGCCTAACGCCGATAATGTGGCGATGGCGGTATTGGATGGCGTATGGCCAGAACACGATCAGGGGATGATTGGCTTTGCCGGTGAGTTGAATGACCATCAGGTGGCTGCCGTCACTAACTATGTGATGCAGGATATCGGTCACAGCAAGGTGCAAATCACTGAGGATCGAGTGAAATCATTGCGCGCGGGCGGTGACGCGTCACCTTTGATGCTGGTATCGCGGCTTGGCATGGCTGCTGCGGGTATCATTGTGGTGTTCGGGCTGATTTGGTTTGGTTTTAAAAGAAGGGCCAAACGCTAACGGCTTTGTCCTATGACAAATGGCCAGCTGTTGTTAAGATGCGCTTTTGCGTTATCTAACAGGAGCTGGCTATGTTTTCAGGTCTTAGTGCGTTCCCACTGACCCCCGTCAATGCTGCAGGCATCGACGAACAATCCTTTCTAAAGATTCTGGCGCGATTGACTGCCGCTAAGGTCGACTCGCTGGGCGTGCTGGGTTCAACCGGCAGCTATGCTTACTTCTCCCGAGAGCAACGCAAGCGCGTGGCGACACTTGCGGTCCAGCATGCAGACGGTATTCCGGTAATGGTCAGCATTGGCGCGATTAGCACTGATGAAGTGTTGCGACTGGCTGATGATGCGCAGCAGGCAGGCGTAAGGGCTCTGCTATTGCCGGTAGTTTCGTACCAAAAGCTCACCGAAGAAGAAGTGTTTAATTTTTATGCCGAGGTGGTTCAGCACGTCTCGGTGCCCATTTGCGTTTATGACAACCCCGGCACGACGCACACGCAGTTTTCCGATGCGCTCTACGCACGGATAGCCGCGCTTTCCAACATAGCTTCGATCAAAATCCCCGGTGTTCCTGACCAAATGTCAGCGGCTACCCAGCGGGTGAGCGCACTGCGTGCGCAACTGCCTGAACACATTAGTATCGGCGTCAGCGGCGATGCCTCAGCGGGTAACGGTCTGATGGCCGGATGTGAGGTTTGGTATTCCGTGTGTGGTGGCTTGTTCCCCAACACGGCATTAGCGCTTACCCGAGCCGCTCAGGCAGGGGATTTCACTGCAGTCGCCCAGCAGTCCCAACGGTTAGCCCCGCTTTGGGCGCTGTTTCGTCAACATGGTGGCAGCATCCGAGTGATGGCGGCTGCGGCGACTCTTTTGGGCCTGGCGGACGAGAACAATTTGCCACGCCCACTCCGGGCATTATCCAGCGAAGATCAGCGGGAAGTGCGACAAGTGATTGAATCTTTGAATCTGTCTTAAGAGAATTAACTATTAGTGCGATCATAATGATCGCACTAATAGTTAAGATGGATATAGTTTACTTGGTTATTATCACTTCCATCGAAGGCACACAGCCTTCTCATCAAACAAACCAAGGAATATGACCATGAAAACTATCAAAGCAATGTCAATCGCCGCTGTTGCCGCTCTTTCACTGATGTCTGCTGCCAGCTTTGCTCAAACAGTATCTGCCACTTCACTGACTCTGGACGGTGCGGAAGCGAAAATCGCTGCTCAGGCACATCAGCAGAACGCACAATACAAAATCATTGAAGCCAGCGACGGCAATATCGTGCACATGACCGCTGAGTTGTACAAATAATTTTCGGATGGTTGCACAGGGAAGTGCCGGAGCAGGCCGCCTTACGGGGCGGCCTTTTTCGTTGAGAGGCGTAATGCAGTGGAGACCGCATCATGAAACAGAATCATGACCAGATTGATCAGCAAGCCAGTGCATTTGTTGAAGCGCTGCGCACGCAGCGTCATGCACATATGCCGGTGATGCGTTTCCATCAGTGGCCGCAGTTTATCTCGACCGTGCGCACCTTGCTTGCGAATAATAATTAGTCTGATCATCATTATCGCACTAATAGTTAATATAGAAACGATAACCAAGGTTATCATTATTTCATCGAGGGCACACAGCCTTCATCAATAACCCAAAGGAATATGACCATGAAAACCATTAAAACACTGACCATCGCCGCTGCTGCCGCTCTTTCACTGATGTCTGCCGCCAGCTTTGCACAGAGCATTTCCGTAGAGTCTTCAACTCTTGACGGTGCAGAAGCAAAAGTTGCCGCAGTGGCACAAGAGCAGGGCGCTCAGTATAAAATCACTGAAGCAAACACCAACAACCGTGTGCACATGACTGCAGAGCTGTACAAATAAGTTTAGTTTCCGCTTCAGCGTTAAGGCCGCCTTCGGGCGGCTTTGCTGTATCTGAAACCTAGAAAACTAACTGCACTTTTGCGGCCCTTTCTTTGTCAGCCGCCAACTCGAGTGCGGCAACCGCCTGGTCCATCGGCATTTCAGCGGACAGTAACGGCAGAGGATTAATTTTCCCCGTCTCCAGCCAACGTACGGCAGTGGAAAACTCATCGACGAACCTAAACGAGCCGCGTAATTGAACCTCTTTAACCAAGAGAGGACCGATGGGATAGGTGATTTCAGCCTGACCCATACCAAGTTGCACGATAATCCCGCCGGGTCGGGTATAGGCAACGACTGAGGCGACGGCAGCGGCAGCGCCGGAGGCCTCAAAACACACATCGAAGCGGCCACCTTGTTCACGCCATCCGGCAACGACTTCTTCATCTCGCGGGTCCCAGACCGAGGCCGCTCCCATTTCTAATGCCAACGTGCGGCAACGTTCGCTGAGATCGGTCGCCACCACTTCTGCCGCGCCTGAAGCTAAAGCCGCTGCAATCACCAGACATCCAATCGGTCCTGCGCCAGTCACCAAAACGCGTTTGCCCGTTAAATCCCCAGCCTGTTTGATGGCGTGAATACACACAGCTAGCGGTTCGGCGAAGGCAATCACCTTTGCCTCTACATTATCTTCATAAGGGATACACTGCTCTGGCGCGACCACCACATGCTGGGCGAATCCACCGTTAACATGAGGGTAAAACTGTGCGCTTCCCATGAATCGCATGGAGCGGCAGAGATTTTGTTTACCTGAGCGGCAGATATCGCACTGCTGGCAGGGTTGCGATGGGTTGATGGCCACTCGTTGCCCTGCATGCAGGCTGCTTGCCTGTGGTGCTTGCTCAACGATGCCAACAAATTCATGCCCTAACACCATCGGCGACTTCAATACCGACATACCTGCCCGACCATGCAAGAAATAATGGATATCGGAACCACAGATTCCCCCGCGCTCCACTTTCACCAGCACTTGATCGCTGTTCAAGGCAATATCTTGATTCTCACACCGTACATCATGGGCTCCCGCCACCATGACGGCTTTAACCGTTTTATGCTGCATGATTACTCCTAAGCATTTGAAGGTGTCTTATATTTCTCTTTGTCACGCGGGGTCGGTTGTTCTTCTGGAGGAACCATGACTTCGATTTTTCCCACCAGGAACAGATAGGCGAGGAAACCTGCCAGAGCGACAGCCGCGATGTACCACATCGCGTATTGAAAGTTTTGCGTGCGTTGCAAAATAATGCCGATGATGATGGGGCTGGCGATACCGGACAAGTTACCGAAGATATTGAGAAATCCACCAATGGTGCCAATCAGGTGACGAGGAATCACATCACTGCATACCACCCAACCGAGATTGGAGAAAGCATTGGCGAAAAAGGCGATAGACAGGATACCAATCGCTATCACGGGTTGGTCCTGGAAGAAATTCACCAGCGCAATAGAACAGGTCAGCAACATTCCTGTCATCACAGGAAGTTTACGCGCAAAGGTACGGCTGCGGCCGCGCTTCAGCAGCAGATCACTTAATGTACCGCCGCACAACACACCAGCCATGGCCATGAGGTAAGGGAACATGGCGCCAATCCCTGCTTTGTCGATCGACAGGTGCAATCCTTTCTCCAGATAGACAATAAACCAGGTCAGGAAAAAGTAGAGCGTGGACGACGCTGCGAACTGGGCAATAAACAGCCCCCAGGTGGTGCGTTGACGCAAGATGAAGCGCACTTCAGGCCAGTTCACCCGGGTATTTGCCCCTTTTACTTCAGAACCATAGCCGCCACCCTGGCGAATAATATCCAGTTCACCTTTATTTACCTGCGTGCTGTGTTGCGGATCGCGATAGCGAATCAGCCAGTAAAAACCAAATACAATGCCGACCGCGCCAGAAATGTAAAACGACATCTCCCAGCCCCATTTACTTACGATCAGGGAAAGTAGAGGGGTAAGGAGTGCGAGCCCAATGTATTGCGCACTGGAATAGGTTGCCGTTGCGCGAGCACGCTCGTGATCAGGGAACCATGTCGCAATGATTTTGGTATTCGAAGGAAAGGAGGGGGCTTCAGCGATCCCCACCAAAGCACGGCAAGCCAGCAACATCATAAAAGAAGCAGTGGCGGTGGCGAAAAGATGGTGCGAAGCAAACCCCATTAATAAGGTGAACACGCTCCACAGCACAATCGCGCTACCATACAGCCAGCGGGATCCGATGCGATCCAGCAGATATCCCACGGGAATCTGGCTCATGGCGTAGAACCAGGTAAACATTGAAAACAGCAATCCGAGTTGAGTCGGTGAGAGCGCCAGGTCTCCCTGAATATGAGAACCCGCCACGGAGAGGTTGGCACGGTCCATATAGTTAATGGCCGTTACAACAAACAACATCGCCAGCACGGAGAAACGGGTACGGGTGGGTTTAGCTGTCATGGATTGACCTTTCTCAGTGCGCAGTGGTGGCGTGGGTTAACGTGTTCGATGCGTTACTAAACCGGGTCAGTGCGGTTAAAAGCACAGCAACCACTAGAGACGCGCCCATAAAGACATATGAAGCCGCAGGACTCCCGGTCAAACCATTTAAGTAACCCACAATCCAGGCGCCGACGAATGACCCTAATGCGCCAAAACAAACGACAAATGACATTGCACCGGCTACAACGTTGCGCGGGATCATTTCAGGTATGGCGGCGAAGAATGGACCATACGGCGTATACATTGCTCCTCCCGCAATGACCAGAAGTGACCAGGAAATCCAGAAATGAGATGCGCCGAGGGTGAAGGATGCAATAAAACAAACGGCCCCCAGCCCGAGGAAAGCCAAAACGATAGCTTTGCGCTGCTGAAATTTATCAGAGTACCAGGACGCGGTTAACATCAGTGGAACGGCCAGCAGATAGGGGGCTGCAGATAGCCAACCGGTTGCCACGATGCCTAATCCAGATGCCGTTTTGAGCATCGAGGGCAGCCACATAATGAAGCCGTACATGCCTATGTTCCAAAAGAAATGGATGAAAGCAAGGGCAAGCACTTTGGGTGAACGAAATGCTTCGCGATAGTTTTTAACGGGTTTTATGGCTTGTTGTTCTTCAGCCAGCGCATTCTCGATGGCACGTTTTTCCGTATCGCTTAACCATTTGGCGTCTTTTGGTCGATCGGCGTATATCACCCACCAGATGACCGCCCAAATGATGGCTGGCGCACCTTCGATAATGAACATCCCACGCCACCCAAAGGAATTGATTAAGTATCCTGAAAGGATCGACATCCACAAAACTGTGATGGGATTACCTAGAAACAAGAAGGTATTTGCTCTGGAACGCTCTTCCCGTGTGAACCAATGACTGAGAAATATCAGCATTGAGGGCATGACAACGCTTTCGGCGACACCCAGAAGAAAACGTACGGCCGCTAAAAGTGCAACGTTATGCACCATTCCTGTTGCAGCAGCCAGCGCCCCCCAAAGGATGAGACTCCAGAAAATCAATCGCTTGGCTGAGTGTTTCTCTGCATAGATACCGCCTGGCACTTGAAAACAGAAATAACCCAGGAAGAATAGAGCGCCCAGCAGCGACGATATTGCCGGTGTGATGTTGAGGTCTTCTGCGAGTCCAGCTGCAGCGCCGAAACCGTAGTTTGCTCGATCCAAATAAGCCAGGCTGTAGGTGATGAAGGCGATGGGAATGAGCCGCCCCCAACGTTTATTAGATAGTGTCCCTGAAATGGTCTGATTCATGTTCTGACCTCTTATCGTTTTAAGGGGAGGGTACAATGAGTCTGGAAATGCATTTTTAAATGACGTTGGTCTAAAGCGTGGCGAGCCAACCGCCGTCGACATAAATCATTTGTCCATTGACGTAGTTAGAGGCAGAGGAGGCCAGGTACACCGCTGTGCCAATCAACTCATCAGGTTTACCCCAGCGCCCTGAGGGTGTGCTATTGCAAACCCATTGATTAAATTCCAGGTTTTCTACCAGCGCACTGTTCATGTCGGTGAGGATATAACCTGGCCCAATGCCATTCGATTGGATGTTATGGACTGCCCATTCAGCTGCCATCGATTTCGTCAGTAATTTGATACCGCCTTTTGCTGCGGTATAAGGGGCAACGGTGGCGCGAGCGGCTTCACTCGTGAGTGAGCCGATGTTGATAATTTTGCCACCGCTGTTGCGCGCCACCATACGCCGCGCTGCGGCACGAGCCACCAGGAAGGCACTGGTGAGATTCACATCTATTACACGCTGCCAGTCACTTAACGCCAGCTCCAGCATAGGTTTACGGAACTGAATGCCCGCATTATTGATGACGATATCGACGTGGATATTTTCTTCATCAAGCTGTGCGAAAACGCGCTCTATCTCATCCTCGTTTGCGACGTTAAAGAGAAAGCCTCGCGCATTAAATTCCTGGGCTTTTAACTGTGCTAACGCGTGATACATGTGCTGTTCGCGAGTGCCGTTGAGGATGACAGAAGCGCCAGCTTGCGCTAATCCCGTGGCATAGGAAAAACCGAGCCCACGCGTTGAACCGGTAATCAAGGCCGTTTTTCCCGTTAAATCGAAAAGGGAGTGCATGATAATTCCTCATGTAACATGACTAACAAGTTGGTGTGAAAGTTGTACGTGAGGTTGTAAGTAGCAGCAATAACCTGATCAATAAATTGCAGACTGTTTCACAAAAATGGGATCAGTTAGCAGGAGCTGGAAATAGTAAATAACACATCAACTGTATGAAATTGATGTGTTTTTATAATTCTAGTCAAAAGGGTTAAGCGTGATAAAAGAAAAAACGCCTTGTGCCAGGAGAGTGAAAAAGTTAAAAAGACCAACATGTAGGACAAGTGAGTGAGCAACGTGGCGCTGGCAAGTATTCAAAAACACAATATCGTGGACGTGATCTACGAACAGATGAAGCAGAACATTCAGGATGGCATCTGGGAGCCGGGCTGTAAGTTGCCTTCTGAAGCAGAACTCACGGCCACCTTCCAGGTCAGCCGAGTCAGCGTGCGCAGTGCTGTGCAAAAGTTACGCGATTTAGGTATCGTCATCACGCATCAGGGCAAGGGGACTTATGTTACCCGGGATGTCGCGCGCTATGGGGCCTTCAGCGACAATCAGCCGATTTTGCATCTGTCTCAGGAAGAGTTTGACGATATGCGCGTGTTTCGCCAAACCGTTGAGTTTCGTTGCATGAAGTTGGCTGTAGAGAATGCGACTGATGAAGACATTCAGGCGTTAGAGAGTGCGCTCAATCGAATGCTGGTTAATCGGGATGATTACAAGAAGTATTCCCTGGCAGACTACGACTTCCATCTGGCCATCGTGAAAGCTTCGCATAACAAAATTTTTATTCATGTTATGGAGTCACTCAAAGGCATCTATGTGCATTATCTCGAAGAGTTAAACCGTGTGCTGGGCATTACGCTTGAGAGCGTTGAAGCCCACATTAAGGTATTTATGGCGCTGAAAAATCGTGATGCAGATTTGGCAACAGAGACGCTGAACAGTGCGATGACCCATAACGTGCACGCTATCGAAGATGTACGCCATAACTGAACATAGCAAAAGCCCATTGCGGCTTTTTTTATACTTCAAACATGTAGGACATCATACAGGATTAATGAGGATTAGCATGAGCCAACTTAAGATTACCAACGTAAAAACCATTCTCACTGCACCGGGCGGTATTGACCTGGTGGTGGTCAAAATTGAAACCAGTGAACCTGGGTTATACGGTTTAGGCTGTGCGACGTTTACACAACGTATTCATGCCGTCGCCTCTGCTATCGACAACTACATGAAACCGTTCTTAATAGGTAAGGATCCCGCGCGTATTGAGGATATTTGGCAATCGGCTGCGGTGAGTGGCTATTGGCGAAATGGCCCGGTCATGAACAACGCACTGTCTGGCGTCGATATGGCCTTGTGGGATTTAAAAGGTAAAGTGGCTGGGTTGCCAGTGTTTGAACTGTTGGGTGGTAAGTGCCGTGATGGCATTGCTCTTTATCGCCACTGTGACGGCGCAGATGAAGTTGAAGTTGAAGATAATATTCGGGCCCGTATGGAAGAGGGTTATCAATATGTACGCTGCCAGGTGGGCATGTACGGCGGTGCTGGCACCGATGATTTACGTCTGATCGCCGGTAAGTTGGCTAAGGCACGTAATATTCAGCCGAAGGTGTCACCGCGTAGTCAGACGCCGGGCGTTTATTTCGACCCCGAAGCTTACGCGCGTGCGGTGCCCCGTTTGTTTGATCATCTGCGTAATAAAATTGGTTTTGGTGTGGAGTTTATTCATGACGTACACGAGCGAATCACACCGATTGCCTCGATTCAAATGGCGAAATCGCTGGAAGAGTTCCAGTTGTTTTTCCTCGAAGATCCTGTCGCCCCTGAGAACATCGATTGGCTTAAAACATTACGGACACAGAGCAGTACACCGATTGCGATGGGAGAGTTATTTACCCAGATTAACGAATGGAAACCCCTGATCCAAAACCAGCTTATCGATTATATTCGTTGCCATGTCAGTACCATCGGCGGTATTACGCCTGCCAAAAAGCTGGCGACTTTTGCTGAGCTCTACGGCGTAAGAACCGCCTGGCATGGACCAGGTGATATTTCACCCGTTGGTGTCGCTGCAAATCTGCATATTGATATGAGCATTACTAACCTCGGTATTCAGGAATATACGCCGGTCAATGAGGCTTTGCAGGAAGTCTTCCCGGGCTGCCCGGAGATTGATCGTGGTTATGCATACCTCAGTGCTCGCCCAGGTTTAGGTGTAGATATTGATGAAGCCCGTGCAGCTAAGTATCCAGTTAAAGGTGATCAACCCGAGTGGACTAATGCTCGCTTGCCGGATGGCTCTGCGGCAAGGCCTTAATTCAAGTCGCCTTCGGGCGGCTTTGTTATTTCTGATGCGCTAAGGCAAATACTCAGCCCAAAACTCTCATTCAAATAATTAGAACGATAAAAGCAAAATGATTAGATTTCAACCATCACAATACAGGTCTATTCTTTTTCACATCGAGGCAGAATGCCTCATAATCTGAAAATGAATTTGAGGAAATGACCATGAAATCTATCAAAACTTTCGTTGCAGTTTCAGCCCTTACTCTGGTTTCATTTGCCAGCTTTGCACAGAGCATTTCCGTTGAGTCCTCAACTCTTGACGGTGCAGAAGCAAAAGTTGCCGCAGTGGCACAAGAGCAGGGCGCACAGTATAAAATCACTGAAGCAAACACCAACAACCGTGTGCACATGACTGCAGAGCTGTATAAATAAGTTCAGTTTCCGCTTCAGCGTTAAGGCCGCCTTCGGGCGGCTTTGCTGTTTCTGAACTAAGTAACCGCCTCTCATACGTTCTACTTAGATGATCTCTAAGGTCATCCAGGCCCCCCTCATATACCTTAAATCTGTAATATTAAGATTTCCCTGACACAGATTTGGCAATGGTGACTATTTACCCTCATTGTATACCCATATAGTATACCTCTAAACGACATCGATTTAGGGGGCTAAATGAGAGGCAAAGTCAGTATCACCGTTGAGAAAGACAACTATAAATATTTGGTTGACTCCGGCGTTAACGTTTCTGCATTAGCGGATGCGGCTTACGCCAAAGAGGCTAAGCGCATTAAAGGGGAACGTTGGAAGGAAGAAAATCGTGAGGGCATGGAAGAACTTGCCGCTTTTAACCAAAAGTTTGGCTCGTTCGCTGATGAGAACAGGAAGTGGTAACTCATGCAATTTGATGTTTATGAATATAAGCGGACCAGTCATTACCAACTTTTTGTCGATGTTCAGAGTAACATCCTTGATACACCGGGATTTAGAATGGCCATCCCGCTTGTTGATGCCTCTTTACTCTCTGAAAAAGTGAGTAAAGAGCTCCTTCCAATCGTTCAACTCAATGGCACTGCTTATCGGCTGAAAACTGACGATGTCGTTAGCGTTTCAAAAAGCGTGTTTGGCGATAAAGTCGGAAGTCTTGCAATCTACGAAACTGAAATTAAAGACGCTATTAACATTCTGTTTTGGGGTGTGTAAACCACTCTCAAATCTAACCCGCCCTGGCGGGTTTTATCTTTTTAGCGCGCCACCAGCGTTTCAATTTCTGCCTTCGCCTGCATCAGCGCGGCCAGTAGTTGGGGAAACTGCTCATCGAAGCGCATAGCCGGCACGGCTAAGGCCAGGGCATAGCGTTCACCCGGCCCGGTGTGCAGAGCAACACTGACGCCACAAACGCCGCGCGCATGCTCCTCCCGATCAATCGCATAACCTTGCTGGCGAATTGACTCAATCGCTTTCAGCAAAGGCTGACGATCTTTCAACGTTTGCAGGGTGCGCACCTCATTCAACTGCGGCATTAACGTCGTAAAAAGCTCTTCAGGCTGTTCCGCCAATAGGGCTTTGCCATGTGCGGCGCAGTGGGAAGGAAAGGCTGTGCTGATGGGCGAAACCACGCGCAGCTCCTGATCCGAAGCATATTGGCTGACCAGTACCGTGTGGCTGCCACGCCAGACACACAAGTCCACCGTTTCGCGGGTGCGACGCCCCAGCGTCTCCATCGCCGGTTGCGCCAGCGCAATAATATCGGTGTGCGCTGAGGCGGCAAGTCTGGTCAGTGCTGGCCCCAATTTAATTCCCGCGCTGTCCTGGATCAGCAACTGCTGCGCAATCAGAGAGGTCACCAATCGATGAACCGTGGTTCGCGGTAACGCAGTCGATTTCGCCAGTTCGGACATTGATAATCCAGCGGGGCGATTTTCCAGTGCGCGCAAAAGGGTGGCGGCACGTGCAATCACCTGTGATCCGTTAGCTTCAGTATCTGCGACCATTATTCATCCGTTTCATCGATTTACCCACGCGCCACTCTATCACGTTACCCGCTAGCGATTGACATCACACGCGATTACCCTAACACTCATGTCCGATATGTGGATGATAAACCCATTATGCGGATAGGTGTATTCATGACTGTATTAAAACCTGCAGCGGCAATGACGTTATTGGCGGTGAGTTGCCTGACCATCATGGTGGGCTGCGTTATCGTACCGGGATTGAGTGAGATTGCTGCGCAATTAGGAGTCTCACATCTGGCTAATTGGTTGGTAACGCTGCCAGCATTGGGCGTAGTACTGGCAGGGCCTTTTGCCGGACGAGCGATAGACCGTTATGGCGCTTACCCCATGCTTCTTGTGGGTCTTTTCTGTTACGGCGGATTGGGCGTGGCGGGTGCCTGGTTACCCGGCGCACCCCTGCAGATCATTGATCGTGTCCTATTAGGCTGTTTTACCGCCGTAGTGATGTCGGCTGGAACCAGTTTAATTGCCAGTTTTTATCAGGCTGAAGCACGACTTAAAATGATGGCGCGTCAGGGCATGGCTATCGAACTTGGTGGAGTGGTGTTTTTATTTATTGGCGGGATTCTGGCTTCCTTGAGTTGGCGCTATCCCTATGCACTCTATCTTTTGTCCTGGTTGCTGCTCGCATTGGTGGTCATTTTGTTTCCACGTCCGCAACAGCAAATCGTCACTGAAACCAGGGATGAAGGCGCAACCAACAGCGATCGGGCATTGCGTCCGGTATTGCTGGCGGCCATCTGCTCCATGATGTGTTTCTTTACCGCCATCATCATGCTGCCACAACGCTTTGCCGCGTTGGGCGTTAATGCCGCTCATATCGGGTATTTTCTGTCATTCGTTTCGCTGGTGGCCGTGTTGGCTGCAGCGTTGATGCCGCATGTGGCACTGCAATTTGGTCCTTATCCAACCCTGATCATGGCGTTCGTTTGTTATATGTTGGCGCACCTGGAGTTTGCTGCTGCACCGGACATGCTGCTGTGCCTGCCGGGCGGCATCCTGTTAGGCATAGGATTTGGCCTGTCAGTGCCTCTGGTCAACCATATGACGGTTGAAACCAGCCAACCGCATGAGCGTGGACGACAACTGGCGCGTTTATCGATGGCAATCTTTGCCGGGCAATTTCTCGCGGCCTTTATGGCTTATATTCCCGGCCAGGTGGCGATGATCTTTATTGCCGCAGCAATACTGGCCGTGATGAATATTGTTGCTTTGCGTAAGTTCGCCGTGGTGAGGAATTAATCTGTCCGAAAAGGGTCGATGCATGTCCTCATCCATCTATGCCTTACCGTTAAGATAGTGCGCAATCTCAATCATTTAGGATCCGCATGAAAACCATCATCAGTAAAAACTTTACTCCAGCCAAAGCCTGGGATGCCGTCGATATTGCCAATTTCGACGGTACCAGCGTCAGATTGCATTGGACTGATAAACCTTATCGCTGGCACATCAACGACGGCGAAGAGGTCTTTGTGGTGTTGGATGGTGCAGTAGAAATGCATTACCGCGAGCAGGGCGAAGTACAGAAAGTGATGTTGAATGTCGGTGATATTTTCTTTGCCAGTGTGGGAACCGAGCATGTTGCCCATCCGCAGGGCGCCGCGCGGGTACTGGTGGTTGAGAAAGAGGATTCGGTATGAAACCACACTAACCGTAATCGGTAACGATTTGATCCGTTAGGCGTAACAGGAGATGAGTGAGCAATCAGGTACAAGCTCGTACGAAAAGTAACCACGGCAGTGCAGCTGGCGTGGTTGGCGGTGGGAGGTGATTTATCCACAGGTTAGCGCGCAGTCTTTTCACCTGAAATGTGGATAACATCCTGATCATTATGACAGTCAATGTGACAGTAACGCTGCGCATGATTAGTTGGATCATCATGATCGCACTAATAGTTAATATGGTAATGGTAACCTGGGGTATTATTATTTCCATCGAAGGCACACAGCCTTCACAAACAACCCAAAGGAATAAAACCATGAAAACTATCAAAACACTGACCATCGCCGCTGCCGCCGCTCTTTCACTGATGTCTGCTGCCAGCTTTGCCCAGAGCATCTCCGTTGAGTCTTCAACTCTTGACGGTGCCGAAGCGAAAGTTGCCGCAGTCGCACAACAGCAGGGCGCTCAGTATAAAATCACTGAAGCGAACACCAACAACCGTGTGCACATGACGGCAGAACTGTACAAATAAGTTCAGTTTCCGCTTCAGCGTTAAGGCCGCCTTCGGGCGGCTTTGCTATTTAAGGCCTAATAAAACGTATTAGCTGATTGCGTTGACAAAACGCTGCGTTATTTGCTGAGGACGGGTTATCGCGCCACCGACCACCACAGAATGCGCGCCCAGTTTTAAACACTGCGCCGCCATCTCAGGTGTTTCCACATTGCCTTCTGCAATCACTGGCGCCTTCACTGCTGTTAATACTTCACGCAGAAAGTGAAAATCATTTGCCGCCAGATACTTTCCGCGCGTTTCCGCCGTGTAGCCATGCAGCGTAGTACCTACGCAGTCGAAGCCGAGTTCATCCGCCAGCAACGCCTCATCAACTGTCGCGATATCTGCCATCAGCAATAACTGCGGATAGCGTTGACGAATCGCCGCCACCAACTGCGGCAACTGCAGTTCGCCAGGCCTCTGATGTTGCGTGGCGTCCAGCGCGATCATCGCTGGATTCGCCGCCATCAATTCATCGACCTCTTTGAGCGTGGCAGTGATATATACATCACTGCCTGAATAATCTCGTTTGATAATGGCGATAATGGGCAAATCCACGGTTTGCATAATCTGCTCTACATCGATCAGACTGTTGGCGCGGATTGCCGACGCGCCACCTTGCTTCGCGGCTAATGCCATACGCGACATGATATAGGCGCTGTGCAGGGGTTCATTTTCCAGTGCCTGACAAGACACCACCAGTTTCCCTTTAATTTGCTCCAGCATGTTTACTTTCATAGCGCGAGTAACTCCTCAACTTCATTTTTGATAATGGTGACGTGCGGGCCATAGATCACCTGTACGCCGTTGCCACGCTGGATAACCGCGCGAGCGCCCGTGGCCTTCAATGCGGCTTCATTAAGTTTAGAACTGTCGTTTAGTGTGATACGCAAACGTGTGGCGCAGCAGTCAAGTTCGGCAATATTGTCTTTACCGCCCAGCGCTTCAATCACCTGCAAAGGGCGTTCGCCAGCGGCAACTGGCAAGGTATCGATGCTGACATCTTCACGGCCTGGCGTTTTGAAATTGAATCGAGTGATCAGCAGGCGGAAGGTAAAGTAATACAGCAGGAACCATGGCACGCCGACCAGGGGCACATACATCCAGTGGGTTTTCGCTTCACCCTGCAATACACCGAACAGAATGAAATCGATTAAACCGCCGGAGAAGGTCTGTCCAATGGTGATGTGCAGGATGTGGGCGATCATAAAGGCCAGGCCATCGAACAGCGCGTGAATCACATATAACACTGGCGCCACAAACAGGAACGAGAACTCAATCGGTTCGGTGATCCCAGTCAGAAATGAGGTGAGGGCGGCGGATAATAACAAACCGGCCACACGTTTGCGGTTCTCGGGTTTGGCAGTGTGATACATCGCCAGACAAGCCCCGATCAGGCCAAACATCATGGTGATAAAGCGGCCCGACATAAAGCGCGCCGTCCCCAGATAAAACTGCTGCGTATTGGGATCGGCCAACTGATAACGCGCCGCCAATGCCCAATAGCAAGCCGGCGGCAGGTAATACCGCGATCGGCAACATAAAGGATTTTCCAAAACGTTGCGCTTTTTCAAACCAGCCTCCTGAAGAGGCTCCACTGAACATTGACATAAATTTTTATCCCCGAAGTGTTGTTGTGGTAAAAATTATTATCATAATCTACTTCATCGGATGAAAATTACTACCATTAGTGTGATAGCTTTCACTTATAATCAATTCTGCTGGCACAAAGCAGGGCCTTTACGCACACTAAGCGCCATCAATATTGGCTAATGGAGAGGTGTCATGACGGACAATGGAAATATTTTGCTGCATCTGAAGCAGGGCTTGCCGGGCTACAGTCCTGCGCTACAAAAGCTGGGCGACTTCATCCTGACCGAACCGCAGAGAGTGCTGTATCTCACCATTACCGAATTGGCGAAAGAGACGGACACCAGCGAAGCCAGCGTGACGCGCTTGTGCCGCAACCTGAGTTGCAAAGGCTACACCGAATTTAAGATGGCGCTGGCGCTGGATGTGCAGCAGAGTCAGCCCACGCTGGCAGCAACGGGCGATCCGGTTGATGCGCTGGTGGAAGAGTCGGTGCAGGCGCTGCGCGATACCGGAAAATTTATTGATCGCGAGGTCTTACAGCAGGCTGGTGCGGCGGTGCATCAGGCGCGTTCTATCCAAATCTATGGTGTGGCTGCCAGCGCGATAACCGGCGAATATTTGCATCATCGTCTACTACGGCTGGGCAAATCCGCGCAGCTGTTTGGTGATATGCATCGTGCGGCAATGAATGCTTCGACCCTGGGTGAAGGTGATTTGGTTATCGCGATCTCTGCTTCCGGTTCCACCAAAGATCTGATGCATGTGGTCAATGTGGCGAAGAAGCGCAAAGCTCAGGTGCTGATGCTAAGTAATACGCTGCGCAGCCCGATGGGCAATCTGGCGGATATGTTGCTGGTGGCGGCGCGACCGGAAGGCCCACTTAATGCCGGAACGTTGAGTGGGAAGGTAGGGGCGATGTTGCTGGTTGAGGCGTTAATGGGGGAGCTGATGGCACATGATGCGCATTACGCCACTGCTAGTCAGCAAACGGCCAGTGCCACATTGCCGATGCTGATCTAACCGTAATGTAAGTCGCTCTCAATCCCAACATGACGGAAAAATCGGTGCGCAGCGATGCGCACCCGAGAAGATACATTTACTCACTCGCCAGCGCGGCGACCGGATCCATACGGGCAGCTTTGCGCGCAGGCAAATAACCAAAAATCATGCCGATAATAGTGGAGCAGGCGAAAGCTGCCCCCGCGGATTCCCATGAGTAGATGGCTGTCAGTACACCGCCTGCCATCAGGCTAATCAGCGGACCGATCACCAGTGAGAGTGCCACGCCGAGTGAACCGCCAACCAAACATACCAGCACCGCCTCAATCATAAACTGCTGCATGATATCGCCACGCCGCGCACCCACGGCCATACGCACGCCAATCTCATGCGTTCGTTCGGTGACGGACACCAGCATAATATTCATCACGCCGATGCTGCCGATCATCAGCGCAATCGATGCCACCATCAAAATCAGCAAGGTCAAGGTGGCTGCTGCCCCTTCAATCGCTTTGCGGTACTTATCGCGGTTAAACATCAGGAAGTCTTTGGTGCCATGGCGCGCAGTCAATAGTTGCGTGAGAGATTCCACCGCCGGACCGCTGACCACATCATCTTTAAGCTTAACGCTGATACTTGTGAGCGCTGTTTGCCCACTGATGCGGTACATCATGGTGCTCCAGGGCAGCCACACGCTGAGACGATTGGGCGAAATGCCGTTATCTTCATGCGCCACACCAATGACTCGCACCGGCACAGACCCTAACACGATCATTTTTCCGATGGGGTTTTCATTGGCTGCAAACAGCTTATTGCGCGTATTGGTATCAATGATGATCTCTTGCCGGGCATGGCGTTCATCACTGAAGTTGCTGCCTTCGGTGAGTTTGATGCCCTGAATCTCAAAGTAATCTTTGCCGACGCCCGATACGGATGCTTTTGACGAGTTGGAGAGATAACGGATCGGCTGCGTCGAGAGCAGCTCAGGGCTGACTTTGTCGACAAACTGCTGGCGAGCAATCACATCGGCATCCGCCATCACCAGCGTCAACACCGGATGCGCATCATCTTCGGCGAAATCGCCGCCGGCATACACGGACACCACATTCGTCCCGAGACCGGAAATACTCTCCAGCGTTTTTTCACGCGCACCTTGTCCAAGCGCGACGACAGTGACGACAGCGGCAATACCAAAGATAATACCGGTCATGGTGAGTGCGGTGCGTAAGCGATGCGTATTCATGGCATTTAGCGCCATGCGCATTGACTCGCGCAGGCGATCAACAAATCCGCGCAGCTTGCTCTGACTTCTGCTCACCATTGGCTGATAGCGCGATCGCGTCGCCTCTGTTTTTGGCCCGCTGTCAGCAAAAATTTCGCCGTCCTGGATTTCGATGATGCGGTCTGCGTGTTGCGCCACTTTCATATCGTGTGTGACGATAATTACCGTATGACCGTCACGATTCAGGTCATGAAGAATGCGTAACACTTCCTCGCCAGAATGAGAATCCAGCGCGCCGGTCGGTTCATCGGCGAGAATAATCTCGGCTCCATTAATCAACGCTCGCGCAATACTGACGCGCTGTTGCTGGCCACCAGAGAGTTCACCCGGTTTATGGTGTTCACGGCCTTTGAGACCGAGTCGCTCCAGTAATTGAGCAGCACGCGCCCGCCGCGCATGCCCCGGCAAATTGGCATAAATCGCCGGGATTTCGACGTTGCTTAATGCGGTCAGGTCCGGCATTAAGTGGTAGCGCTGAAAAATGAAGCCAATATGTTCACGGCGGACTTTCGCCAGCGCGTCCGGAGAGAGTGAAGCGGTATTCTGGCCTGAGATAAAATAGTGACCGCTGTCGGCGGCATCCAGGCAGCCGAGAATATTCAGCAATGTGGATTTGCCCGAGCCGGAAGGGCCAATGATCGCGACCATTTCGCCACTGGCGATCTGCAAATTGATATCTTTCAGCACATGCAAAGATTCTGAACCGTTAACATAGCTGCGCTGAATGTTTTTCAGTTCGATCAAGCTCACATCACCACCTTGTCCGCACCGGCGGCTTGGGTAGCAAGGATGACTTTCTCACCGGCTTTCAAGCCGCTGAGAACCTGAATATCAACGCTGTCTGAAATACCGGTGGTGATAATACGTTTCTCAGGCTGATTCTCCTTGTTCGCCACCTCGACAAAGGTCTTGCCTTCCGCGTCTTTTTTCGTTGCCTGTACCGGAATCAACAGCGCGTCTTTCGCAGTGTCGCGCAGCAGATTAACTTGCGCGGTCATTGAGATGCGCAGGGTGTTATCGGGATTGGGAACATCGAGTAACGCATTGTAATAAATGGCGGCATTGGTACTGCTGGCCGGCGTACTTTCACTGTTGCCCATCAAGGCATCATCTTTCATCACTGATTCGGGTGCCAGTTCAATGCTACGCAGCGTCGCGTTGTAGCGTTTATCGGGATTGGCGAAGGTGGTAAACCAGGCTTGCTGGCCGGGGTGGATGTTGGTGATGTCCGCTTCGGAAACCTGCACTTTAATGGTCATGGTGCCCAGTTGCGCCAGCTTGGCGATGGTCGGCGCGCTCTGCGCGGCGTTAACCGTCTGGCCCTGTTTGGTCACGATGGCGATCACCGTGCCATCCATCGGTGCCATGATGCGGGTATAGCTGAGATCGAGCTGCTTCTTGTCCACCTCAATTTGTGCTTGAATGACGCGCGCTTTTTGCGCCGTCAACTCAGCACGTGCGGTGCTCCACGCTTCTGCCGCTTCGTCAAAATCCTGACGTGACACCAGGTTGGCTTTAATCATTTGCTGCAGGCGTTTGAACTGCGCATCCTGCCTGACCAACGTCGCTTCGCGTGTCTCCAGATCGGCTTGCGCGACGCTCAGTGCAGCCTGCGCGTTGCGTAAATCACTGCGCTGTGGCTGGTCGTCAATTTCAGCGATCAGCTCGCCCTTACTGACGTTATCTCCGGCTTTGATATAGAGCTTTTTCACCTGACCTGAAACCTGCGCACCGACATTGACGCGCTCAATAGCGTCCATCTTGCCGGTCGCAGCGATGACGTTTTCGATGTCGCCTTGACGCACCACGGCAGTGACCAGTGGATTCGGTTTTGGTCTTGAACTGCTGTAGGCCCAGACCAGAATAATGATCGCCAAAATAGCGATCGCGACCAAAAGCCGCTTTTTAGAGGTATTCAACATAAGCATCCCTTTAATGAAGCGAGAATAGTAATCACTAAATGCAACAAACAGGAGAAAATTCGTCAGGATTTCTGCATTAAGTTGGGTGCGTTGAGAAAAAAATGAAAATTTTTCGAATAGAAATCGTCGTTGAGTTGTTTACCCCTAAACCACTCACTATTTGGGAAATGCTATGTCCGCTCCGGCGCGCCAAAACTCACGTCAACGCTATGACGCTTTCAGCATGACGCTGCACTGGATCACTGCGTTTAGCGTCATTTTTCTGTTTGCCTCGGCGCACATTTGGGAACAACTGGAAAAGGGCACACCGCTGCGCAAGGGTTTACAGGCGTGGCATATCTCTTTTGGCATTTTGCTGGCTTTGGTGATGATTGTGCGCCCACTGTGGCGTTTCTATTGCCAACGTCAGACGCATTTGGCCGTGGCACCAGCTGAAAGCAACACGCCGATGCGCATCATCGCGCATGCCGTTCATGGCTTGTTGTACCTGTTATTATTCACTCAGGTTGTATTGGGTTTTCTGTTTCGTTGGGCGCAACAGGAACCGTTTGATTTCTTTGGCCTGTTCGATATTCCAACCTTTATTCATGTCGATACCGCACTGCGTCACACGCTGGCGGGATTACACAATAACGTTGCCTGGGCGCTGATTAGCCTGGCAGGCGCGCATGCGCTGGCGGCGTTACTCCATCACTACGTTCTGCGTGACAACGTGCTGCGCCGTATGCTGCCGTTGCGCGATTCGATGCCCCTCCGCGAGGATAAATGAATGATGAAGATGATGAATCAGGTTCGCTGGTTTGCCGTGCCAGTATTGCTGATGGTGTTACATGCACCGACTGCATTCGCCATGGGCGATGACGACAGTGACAAGAAAACCCCGGACTGTCCGAAAGGGCAGGTTTATGACAGCAAAACCAAATCCTGCGTGCCGGAAAAAACCAGCATGCTGAGTGATGAGGATAAGACGAATTACGCCTACCATCTGGCGAAAAAAGGCGAGTATCAAGCTGCGCTGACGTTACTGGATACGTTGCACAATCAGAACACCAAAGAGGCATGGAACTATCGCGGCTACGCCACACGTAAACTGGGCCGCACCGACGAAGGGATGCGTTACTATCAGAAATCGATCGCACTAGACCCCAAATATGCCAAAGTGCGTGAATATTTAGGTGAAGCCTGGATGATCAAAGGCCGTCCGGATCTGGCTAAAGAGCAGCTCACTATCATCAAATCGCTGTGCGGGGTGAAGTGTGAAGAGTATCAGGATTTGCACGCGGCCATTAATGGTCATCCTGAGTCCTGATGACCGCTGTTGACGGAGGATAGAAACATTACCAGCACTGAAGTCCGTCAACATCTGGCGGCGCATCTGACGCGTATGTGGCGTTACGCGATGGTGTTATCGCGTAATAAAGATGTGGCCGAAGAGTTAGTGCAGTCCACTTGTGTCCGGGCGCTGGAACGCAGCGCCCAGTACACACCGGGCACACGCATCGATCGCTGGCTGTTCACCGTGCTGCACTCCGTGTGGATCAACGAACTGCGCGCGCAGCGGGTACGCATGGGGCAGGGATTCGTCGAGAGTGATGAATTGCTCGCTCCCGACCATCAGCAACACAATGAACAGCGCATGCAATATGCCAAAGTGATGCAACGGGTTGGGCAGTTGCCAGAGGCACAGCGCAACGCGGTATTTTTAGTTTATGTCGAGGGTTTTACCTATCAGGAAGCCGCCGACACGCTGGCCGTACCGATTGGAACCATCATGAGCCGCCTCGCTGCGGCACGCACTACTTTAGCCAGCGCAGTGACAGCGCGGCCTGCGGTACAGGAGAAACGCTTGTGAATGCACCACGATTTACCTCGCCCTATGCCGACGAAGCTATCGTTGCCTGGCTGGATGGTGAAATGCGCGCGGAGGATGCTCAGGCGTTTGAAAACGAACTAAAGCGCAGTGAAACGTTGTCAGCACGGACGGCTGAGCTAATGAAAAGCAATCAACCTTTTGCGGATGCGTTCGCGCCAATGCTGGATGAGGCGCCGCTGGAGCGTATGGAGTCACGACTGGCGTACCTGCTCGAAAACACGCCATCCGCACCGATAAAAGAGGCTGTTCAGGTTAGCCGCCGTGCGTTGATCGCAGCATCAGTCAGTTTTCTGCTGGTGGGCAGTGCCGTCGGTTTTTGGGCCAGACCCGTCGCGAAAGCTGAACAGGATGAGAGCGCGCGAATACGTGAACTGGAAGCACAATATATGTCGCTCTATAGCCCGGAAACGTTGGCGGATGTCGACAGTTCGCCACAGGTGTTAGCGCGTTCATTACAACGCACGGCGCGCGACCTCGATCTGCGTCTGACGACTGAGCAATTGACGCTTCCTGAAGCGAGCCTGAAAAGTGTGCGTATGCTGCGCTACGACGATTCACTGATCACTCAAATCGCCTGGAATCACAGCAATTACGGTCCGATGGCCCTGTGTATTTCGCGGGAAGATGCGAGTAAACAGAGTGCATTGGCGCAGGAAAAACGGCACGGTATGAATCTGGTGTGGTGGCATCGCAGCGGATATCAGTACGTGCTGATTGGGCGCAATCCTGCTGATCAGTTAAAACGAGCGGCGCAAGTGTTGAGCGCCGCTCTGGTGTAATTTATCAGTGATCGCGCATTATGCCCCTGGGATGCAGGATACAAATATCGCAGGGGCGTATTGATGGGAAGTTCGCTTAAAGGATGCCCAACTGCTGTTTCAGTTGCGCAATCTCATCGCGCCATTGTGCCTGCAACGCCGGTTTTTGATGTTTGGGCTTACGCTCTCTATCTTCATCCAGCTTGCTTTCCAGATCACACAACGCCAGCAGCAGCGCATCTTCATCGTTGTACGATTCAGACGTCACGGACAGAACATTTACGGTCTCGCTGTCTGACGGTTGTTTGGCACTCAGTTGCTCAATCACCGGTTCAAAGTCATGCCACTCGCTCAGTTGCTGATCCTGAATCAGCCAGAAACGGTTACAGCTGCTGGCGATCAGATTGCGATCGTGCGACACCAGCAACACCGCGCCCTCGAACTGATTGAGGGCGGCTGCCAACTCCTCTTTACCCAGCATATCCAAATGGTTGGTGGGCTCATCCAGCAGCAATAAGGAATAGCGCGCGAGTGTCAGCCCGACAAACAGCAGGCGTGAGCGTTCACCGCCACTCAGCGAGCCCACTAATTGCTGATGACGGAGATAAGGGAACCCCGCACCTATCAGAGCCATCTTTCGCTGGTCGTCACTCAGAGGGGCAAAATGCGCCAGTGCCTCGTTGAGGCTCTCCTCATCATGCAATTGCGTGAGGCTTTGGTCGTAATAACCTAGCTTTGCACGCGGATGAAACAGTGTGGTGGTCTCACGCTGGTATTCCAGCCAGAGTTGGCGCAGCAGCGAAGATTTCCCGCTGCCGTTGCGGCCCACTATGGCGATGCGGTCGCCGCTTTTAACCTGCAGGCTGGGTAACGAAAACAACGCAGGCGCGTTCTCCGCTGGGCGAATGTGCATTTCAGTCAGCGCCAGCACCCGATCGGCATCCAGCGCTTCTCCCAGCAGTTGAAGACGCCATAGACTGCCTTCGGTCAACGTGGTTTGTGCCTCTTTCAACCAACTGGCGCGTTTCTCCATTTGCTGCGCTTTACGCGACAGACCTTCGTTGTCGTAGGTACGTCCCCAAATTGCCAGCCGTTTGGCACTTTTTTCGACGCGCTCAATCTCATTCTGTTCTGCCTGATAACGTTGCGCATCGGTTTCATCCTGCTGGGCCAGCGCTAGTCGGGCAGCGGAGCAGGGCAGGCGGAAGAATTGCAGGGTTTGATCGCGCAGGATCCAGCTGCAATTGGTGACCTGATCCAGCAAGGTGCTGTCATGTGACACCAGCACAAAGCTGCCTTTCCAATTTATCAGGAACTGTTCCAGCCAAAGCAGCGTTGGAAGATCCAGATGGTTGCTGGGTTCATCCAGTAACAGCAGATCAGGCTGGAGAATAAGTGCACGCGCCAGCAGTAACCGCATATGTTGACCGCCACTCAACGTGGCTGCCGTTTGGGTATGCTGTTCAGCATCGAACCCCAGCGAAGAGAGTAGCGCTTCCGCTCGCCAGGCTTCACTGACCTGTTGCTGTTCTGGCAGACGCGCAATCACGCTTGTCAGCAGCGTGGCTTGCTGGAGCAGAGTGGGAAGATGTTGCTCAATTCGCGCCAGCAAACAGTGGTTGGCTAACGTAACGCTGCCCTGACTGCTTGCAAGTTCACCGCTGAGGATTTTTAGCAGGGTACTTTTTCCCGTGCCGTTATCACCGAGCAGCCCAATGCGATCACCTTTTTTGAGGCTGAAATTGATGTCGTGAAAAAGGGTACCGAAGGCGTTATCAAAGCCGACAGCGTGTGCGGATAGTAATGTGCTCATGTGCTTACTCATAAGTTGCAGGCATGCGAACGCCTGACGTCAAAAACTGCTGACGACAACCCGGTAAGCCGGAGGAAGGGTTGAGAATTTCAGTAGACTTCGCTCAGGCGGATTATCGCAGCACGAATGCAGAGATAGCTGAGCGCGGCCAATTACTATAAAAGTGTGAGTAAATAAACAATTCACACGATGGCATAGTAATCCTCCTTATTTATCAGTAGTGAGTAGGGTGGGTTGATGATAGTCACCTGGGCTGGCATTATCCACAGAATATTCGCGATGTTGTGAAGCCACAGGCCATGCCCGGTCAAAAGATATGATTTTCCAACTTGCGTAGTGCAACGGTATCTCCCCCTGAACAGGTTCCTCGAGCTAGTGACAATTATTCTCGATTAGCTGGAAAAATCAGTACGTCAAATTTCAGATTTTATCTAAAGCTCCATTGAATGGTGATAACAAATACCGAGGGGATAATAATCCCCGATTCAATGCCGAAATAGGGTGTGAAATTATATTGAAAGCCATGATAAATATAGGGTGAGAATCCTATTCCGGTGGCCTTTTTAAAGTCGTGATAGGAACCGTGATCGCCACAATCCTTAAAGGCATCGAAAAAAAACTCACCGGTGTAGCCGTAGATACCTTTAAAGGTCCAGCCATCATCCCAGGTTTTCCAGTCTTTTCTCACCCCTAACGCAAGACAGCGATCGTCAAAGCTGTTTTTCATGGTGCCGATCAGGACGCTATAGGTGGAATCTTCGGACAATTTTCTTTCTACCGAAAAGAAGTTATTCTCAAAATTTTCAGTGTATTGCCCATGATTCCCGGTCAGATGATAAACGTAGGAACCCGTGTTGATGGAATATAGGTTAATTTCGCTCGCTGGGCACTGCAGCGAAATGAGTGTTAATACAATCAGTAAGCCCCATAATAATCTGAGATTTGTTCTGGGGGAATCTTCTGTTATTTCATTCATTTTTTCCTCACCACTGGCAATGCGATAATGAAAAAAGCGAACAGCAACCTGATGGGTTGACTCAACATGTTGATTGACAAGTCAGAATGATCAGAGCTTTGAAATTTCAGATAAAGATATTTTATACTGATGAAATCATAGACGATGACGTATTTTAGCAGCTTTTTTGAAAGGGCAATATTGCGAAGAGAAGCGCATTATAAACATGCCTGGTTATATGATTAATAAATAAGGGATTCGTTCAAATAAATCATTCATGTACACTTTTCACTGAATGATGTGTTCCTCATCCAATAAGGGGTAACCCGTGATAGGTTGCAAGCCTGCAAGTTATTGGTCATAAGCCGATTGAAGATTCTCCACCCCAACGCTGCAGCATAACCAGAATCTCACGCCCGGTTATGCTGAACTACACAGGGATGGAAAGTAGAATGACTTCATTCCTGAGTGCAGTTTTAACCTTGATCCACCCAGATGAGCCTATCCACATCAAACCCCAGCCTTTGCGCGATAGCCAGGTACTGTTTTTTCACTTGATTCGGAAGCTTCGGCTCTCGCGACAAGATCCATAAATAACCCCGATTTGGACCGCTCACTAGCGCGTATTGATAATCATCATCCAATGCGATCACGTTATAGCCGCCATAGAACGGGCCAAAAAAGGAGACTTTAAGCGCTGCGGTATCCGATTTGCCGGTGAAATAGGCCTTGCCCTCACTCTCACTCCACTCTTTTTTCACCGAATCATATCCACGATTCAGCACGTTTATGCCGCCATCGTTGCGTTGAGTATAAGTGGCTGTGACATGATCTTTGCCGCGCTCAAAGCGGTGATCCAGGCGGGCGATTTCGTACCATTTGCCCAAATAGCGGTTGGCATCAAAAGGGCTGATAGGCGTGACACCTTTTGGTGGCGTCGGGGATTTACAGGCAACCAGCGTTAACGATAACGCGGCAAGTGCGGCGATGGGCCATATTTTCATTACTGCTCCTTTATCGATCCTGATCCGTATTAAAGGGTATGTCAGCATGATTATAGGCCAGAAATATCGAGGCGGCCCTTAGGCCACCTGATGCAGGGGATTATTTCTTCTCTTTATCTTCGTCAGCCGGAATCAGTGGCTCATCAATCGCAATAGAGGTGCCTGACTTTAACAACTGAATATCGAGTATCACGTAGGTCATGGTGGTGATAAACAAAGAAATCACGCTGCCAATTACGCCGCTGGTGGTAAAGGTGAAGTAGTTGTACATCACCACCCAGGTCACACAAATAAACAGGGCAAGCGCAACGTTAATGGCTGACTGTGAATAGTTGGTAGTGCGAGCGCCCATCTCATTGATTTGCTTATAGAGGTTGGTGCCAACGTATTTCTCCAGCACAAAAATGCCTTGATCCCAACTGCGCAGGCGTCGCGCGCTGCTGCGGGTGAAGAACAGGAATAACAACGAGACAAACAGACCGGAAAAGGCGATCAGCACGGGGACAGCTTCTAATGCATACACCAAACTTTTGTGGCTGGGTGCTTGTGCGGTGAGATCCAGCGTCAGCGAGGCGCCCAGGACGGCATAGAGGAAAATAAACAACGCTAAAAACACCGCATTGCGTTTCCAGTCGAGTTCCGCTTCGTGATTTTTCTGCTGCCGAGCGATGTCGAGGGCGTGTTGTAAACGCGTGTCGCTGGATTGGGTATCCACTTGCCCTATCTCTTCTCCGAGCAAACGGTGAATAAACGGCTGATCGGCCGAATCAATGGTGATGCGCATAACTATCCTGATGGCGTAACTATCGAGGTGCACAGTGTAACGCAATTTCGGCCGCAAGCAGGAATCTGCGAGACAACACGCAGTTTCAGTGCTGCAGTTGCTCATGATTTGCACATCATTTGTACACTTTACTCTGCGGTCACTGTCGGCCGTGTACAGCACGACGGAGGAATAGCCTATGTCGTACGTAGATGGTTTTGTCGTTGCGGTGCCTGAAGTTAATAAAGAGGATTACCGTGCCATGGCGGCCAAAGCAGCGCCGCTGTTTAAGGAGTTTGGTGCCACCCGCATCGTGGAGTGCTGGGCAGATGATGTACCTGAAGGCAAGCTCACGGATTTTTATCGGTCGGTGAAAGCGGAAGAGGGAGAAACAGTGGTGTTCAGCTGGATTGAATATCCCTCACGTGAAGTGCGTGATGCGGCCAATCAGAAAATGATGTCCGATCCGCGGATGAAAGAGATGGGCGAAAACATGCCGTTTGATGGCAAAAGAATGATTTACGGCGGTTTCTCGATTCTACTCGAAGAGTAATGTGCAGGGCGCGTCGGCGCCCTGCACATTTCTGTCGCGGTCAGGCATGCGAGAGGCTACGGCCACTGCTGACACTGTATGACGGTTCGATAACCATCGTGATCTTGATACGTTTTTCCGTTTTGATCCCAATATGGGTTGAACGAATCAATCTGTACAAATCCAGCCAATACCATTTGCTGGCATGTTTGCTGCCACCTATCACGCTCGGGTAAATACAGCACCAACAGATCTTCTGATGAGGGTGAAGGGATGACCGGATGCGAAGTGCATTGTGTGAATTCCAGATGCCAGGGCACATCTGCTTTTCCCAGCATCACGCCATTGAAGCCTTGGTGGTCTTCAAAGGCGCCAATCACATCCAGTCCCAATCCTGATTGATAAAGTTCACGACTGAGCTCCAGTTGTGAAACCGGTCGCGCTACGCGTAGGGTAAGTGTTGCCACAAGTTTAACTCCATGACGATGAGGTTTAGTCCTGTCACTCATACTGTAGCGGCGACAAAAGAGTGATGGCGCAATGCGTGCGCATTGTGTATTGGCGTTGCTAAATCGTCATGAATTAACGCTATTTTTTCTTAATTCTAAACGGGATGGAGAACATGATGAGCTATGTCAGCGAGATGAGAACCTTAGTTGGACATCGTATGTTGCTGCTTGTGGGAGCGAACGTCATCATCCTTGACGATAAGCAACGTATTTTACTACAACAGCGATTAGACGGAAGCTGGGGACTACCCGGTGGGTTGATGGAACCGGGTGAAAGCCTCGAACAAACCGCTATGCGTGAAGTGAAAGAAGAGACGAATATTGATATCGATGAACTTCATTTTTTGAAAGTCTTTTCTGGCAAAGAATTTACTTTTACGCTTAATAATAACGATGAAATCAATGTTGTCACCGCCCTTTACTGGTCAAAAAAATGGCATGGTAGTTTAATAAATGATAAAAGTGAGGGGTTGTCATTGGCATTCTTCACCACTGATGATATGCCCGATAATATGAGCGAAGAGTATCAGCTCTACCTTCGTTACTTTGTCTCAAAATAAATCGTCATCAGATTGGATTACGTGGCCATACTCAGTACAACAAACGCCACTTCAACAAGGAGTTAACATGCTGGATATCATCCATTTTCCCCTGTTCCTCGTTTCGGTATTTCTGCTGTGTATCACGCCGGGTCCGGACCTCGCTTATGTGGTCGGGCAAAGCGTGGCCAATGGGCGACGCAGCGGCGTGATATCTGCGAGCGGTGTGGCGCTCGGCAGCTGTACGCATGCGTTGGCCAGTGCAATAGGCTTAACGGCGTTAATTACCGCCTCGCCGATGTTATTTACAGCGATTAAATATATCGGGGCTGCTTATCTTATTTATTTAGGTGGCAAGATGGTGTGGGAAACATTTATTGTCAAACCACAGGGATGTCGCTCACAGACTCAGGTGCCACGCTCCAATACACGTAATCTTTTAGTCCGCGGTTTTATTACATCTATCACTAATCCCAAAGTGTTATTGTTTTTCATTTCGTTCTTCCCACAATTCGTCGTGGTAGAGGGTAACTATCATGCGAGTTCCTTCCTGCTGTTGGGACTAACATACGCGGTGATTGGGTTGATCACTGATGTGACGTTTGCCCTGCTGGCGGGCGGTGCTGCGAGTGCAGTATCGCGCAACATTACGCTGCAAAAGCTGCTGGATCGTATCGTCGGTATGACATTCATTGGCCTGGGAATTCGCCTGGCCCTGACCCGACGTTAAAAATGCAGAAGAGACAGCAAGTCTGATGATTGGCGATAGCGACTTAATCGGGTAACGTGAAGTGTCTTACGTTACCTACAAAATAATGACCGCACGCTAAGTTGCAGGAGAGCTCGTTCATGGCCGTTAATCCCAATATCATCGGCATCGTCAGCGATGAATTCACCAACCCAAATACCGTCACGATGCTGAATGAAATGACGCGCCAGTTAAACGCGCGTGGTTTAGTGACGCTGTTGCTGAATGTCGATTCAGCAGAAAGCTATCAACGTATGTTGCAGAATGCCGCATCTTTGCCGCTGGCGGGGTTGGTATTTCTGACATCCCTGTTTGAGGATGAATTGCATACCGCAGCAAAACTACTGCCTGACGTGGCGACGGTGCATTTAAGCCAGAGCCGTGAAGCAGGTGCTGAGGTCGTGATTGCCGATGGTTTCGATGCGGGTGCTGAGATGGGGTTATTGTTACTGTCTCAAGGACATCAACGCTTTGGCTTTATGCACAGTCAGCAGCAGGCCGATCCCGCGCGTCAAATGGCAGGCATGGTGTCCAGCCTTGAGGCAGAACATAAAACGTTGAACATTCAGCTGGTGGCCGGGGCTAACGATCGAGAACTGGCTTATCAGACCATGATGGCCTACCTGAAGAAAACCCGTGCAGCCGAGCGCATTAATGCACTGTTCTGCGAAAGCGATGTGCTGGCCTTTGGTGCATTGCAGGCAGTGCGCGATTTTGGCCAGGGCGCACACGTGGCAGTCGTAGGTTTTGATGATGTGGATGAAGCCCGCGCCTCAACCTGGCATCTGACCAGTTGGGCACAGCGTCGTGACTTGCTGGTCAACGAAGCACTGAATCGTTTACTGGAAAACCGTGCTGATACAGGCAACGCCTGGCAGCAAGGTGAGTTGCAGGTGCGTCACTCCCATCACGGAAAATATGTCCCGGGTGAAATGTCGCAGTGTGGTTGTGCGATTCGACACTAATTTTATTGGGTCGCCAGGCCGGCGACCCGCTGCAATCAATTCTCTAAACGCCCGACCAGGCTAGCAGAACCCAGCGCGTGACCTTTCAATTTTTCGACTAACTCAGTGTGACTGAGTCCTGCGGGTAAAGTGCCGTTCGCAAGGTCGGTCGCCACCAGCACAAAATTGTAGTGGTGATAGCCCGCGCCTGCGGGTGGACAAGGGCCATAATAGTTTTGCGTGCCGGGCGTATTGGTGCCATAGCTAAAATTTCCTCCTTTGCTTAACTCACCCTGTTGGAATTTGTTACGCGTAGCATCAATGTTGTACGCCAGCATATGCGTCACCCCCAAGCCTTTGGCGCCAGCCGGATCGGTCAGCAGTAGCACATAACTCTGGGTGCCCACGGGCGGATTGGCCCAGCTAAGCGCGGGCGACAGGTTTTTGCCGCTGCAGGAGAGATTGTTCTTATCATTGCCACCCAATGCTTTCTTCATCACGCCGTTATCGGCGAAGTCTGCTGACCTAAGCGAAAACGCCGCCGCATGGGCAAACAGTGGCAAGCTGCTTAAGCAGAGTAGGGTCATTAACTTCTTCATTATTGCTCCTCAACAAGGACGGGTTGTGCGTGCGACAGTCGATCCCACGCTTGAAAATTAGCGCTGGGCTAGCGCCGTTGGCTGACGCGCCGAATAGAGCACAACGATGGCGGAAAACAGGGCAAATGCTGCAGCACACAACAACATGCTGGCAAATCCATCGGCGTAGCTGGTAATGATGAGTGGTTGTAAAGAGACCTGATGAACGGCGTCATACATCGCCAGTGCATGGCGGAAATCGCCGGCGATAACCTGCGCGCTAAAACCGGGTTGAAGGGGCAACTGCGCGTGTAGCATCGCTGATTGTAATTGCCACTGTGTGCTGGCCGCCAGAATCGCGCCCAGCGTGGCAAATCCTAACAAAATGCCGGAAAAACGGGCTGTTGTGCTGATACCCGATGCCATTCCTGCCTGCTGCGGCGGTACGGTTGCCATAATCGCCTTTTGGGTTTCGCCATTGAGCAGCCCACCGCCACTGCCGAGTAGGGCCATACCCGCCAGGGTCAGCAGCAAATGGTGGTGGTACACGGCAGTCGCAATCATCATGTTGCCAAAGGAGACGGTGACCAGGCCAAGAGCCAGTAAAGTGGCGGCATGCAGGCGTTTGCCGAGCCAGCGCGCCACAACAGGAAACAGCAGCATTGCCAAAGCGAAAGGCAGCATACCCGCTCCGGCCATTAAAGGCGTCATTCCCTCAACATTCTGCAATAACAGCGGCAGTAATGAGGTCATAACTTGCGCGGTGGCAGCGTAAGCAAACATCGCTAATACTGCGCCAATAAAGGGGAACGAGCGGAAAAGTTGCAGATTCAACATCGGCCTGCTTTTGCCACTTTCCACACGGATAAATAGGCCAAACCACAACGCGCCGAGACACAATCTGCCCACCACTTCACGGCTCAACCAGCCATGTTGCGGCGCTAATATTAATGCCCAGGTCAAACAGAACATGCCTGCGATAAACAGCGCGATGCCAGGTAAATCGAGTTTACCCGCGTGTTCATGCCTGGATTCCTCAATGTGGCGGGTGACGGCCAGCATCAGCAGGGCACAAATAGGAATATTGACAAAAAATGTCCAGCGCCAGCCAAGCAACGTACTGATCATGCCGCCGGCTAACGGTGCCAGCACCATGGTCAATCCCATCACACCGCCCCAAATCGCCCATGCCCGGTTACGTGCCTGACTATCGCGAAAGCTGTGCGCGATAATTGCCAGTGCTGGCGCCAGCAGAAATGCGGAGCCAATACCCTGAACCGCACGGGCAATATTGAGTGCCAAAACGCTGGTCGCCATGCCACAGGCGAGTGAGGCCAGTGCAAACAGTAAAATGCCGCCGAGAAAGAGTCGGCGTCGGCCAAATTTGTCTGCCAGCGACCCTGCCGGCAAAAGGAGTGAGGAAAAGCTCAGCACGTAAGCGCCAATGACCCATTCCATGTCTGCAAAAGAAGCATGCAGACCTTTAGCGATGGTTGGCAACATAACGCCGACGATATTGGTGTCGATTACCGTCAATGCGCAACCGGTTGAGGCGACGAGTAAAACACGATTCAGATGGCGATGGTCGAGCGCGATGGTAGCAGTGGACATCTTTTCTCCCGCGAGCATGGTAGTGAATGCTTTACAGCTTGAATCCATCACGGAAGTCATTCAATAAACAGTACTGGAGTTATTGTTAGGCAAAACCTAACAACATTTATATTGCTGGCGTTTCCGTTTCAGGTAATGATCGACATGTTCATCACACAAGATAAGTAGGAGGTAAAACGTGGAATTACGCCATCTACGCTATTTTCTGGAACTGGCAAAAACGCTGCATTATGGCGTGGCGGCTGAGAATCTTAATATATCCACGCCGACGCTGTCGGTGCAGATTAATCAATTGGAAGAAGAATTAGGTGCGCCATTATTTTATCGCACTCAACGTAAAGTCGAGTTGACGCAGATTGGAGAAATTTTCCAACAGGAGGCGCGTGAGACTCTACAACATGCGGAGCAGGCCAAATCCCGAGTACGTAGTGCCGCTCGCGGCGAACGCGGTTATATCCGCGTGGGCTATGTGGCATCCGCACTATTATCTGGCATTTTAACCCGGTTATTGACGAGCTTTAGTGCCAGCGCACCTGATATCTCAATCAATGCACGTGAATCAGTCATGGATACACTGGCCACTCAGGTCAGTGAACGTACTATTGATGTTGCCTTTGTGCGCGGTCCTGTGCCGTTGCCTGCCGATGTCGGATACATTGAAGTCGAGCAAGATCACTTCGCATTGGCACTGCCGGATAACCACCCGCTGGTTGCGCAGGAACAACCCATCGAACCTGCGCAACTTAAAGGGGAAACCTTTATTTTGCCCGAACAAGTGTCTGGCACCGTGACCTTTGCACAGCGTGGTGGGTTTATTCTTAGTCGTAGCTGGTCGGCGGGCAGTTTAAATGAAGTGCTGGCCAATGTCGCATTAGGTAATGGTGTCGCGGTAATACCGGCTATTCTGGTGACTCAATTAAAATTAACCGGCATCACTTATCGCGAAATACCCGGAGCCGTTATTCCTTCATCCATTTGGTTCTTATATCGTAAACGTGAACGTACTCCCGCAGTGAATAAGCTGGTGCGCATGATTGAACGAAGCACCTGACTATTTTATTTGCAACGTCGCAACGCGATCTTTCAATGCGCGTTCAATCGCCTTGCGGTGATAGGGTGACATTTTGCGCCACTCCTGTGCCTCTTTACGCGTACGGCCGCAGGCACGACACCAGCCATTTTTTCCCTCAAAAATACAGACATCAGTACAAGGCGATTTTACAGACATGGAAATAATTCCTTATTGGGTGAGGCCACTGTAGCCATGGAACATCATATAGACGCCCACGATGGCAATCAGGGCACTAGAGAAGTAAGGTGCGCGGCGTGCAATATCGGCGAAACCTTTCCATCGACGGGATACATGCCGAACACTTAGCGCCGCACCTACGCCGACGGTCACCAGCGTAAGCGCCAGGCCGATGCTGAAGCAGACCACCAGCGCCGCACCAAGACTAAACTGCTTCACCTGCAGGCAGAGAAGGAGGACCGTGATCGCTGCGGGGCAGGGAATTAATCCCCCCGTCAGGCCGAAGAGAAGAATTTGCAGATTGCTGATTTCACGGCCATCAAAGCGTCGGCGTATGTCTTCCGCGTGCGCGCGCTCGTGAGCATCCTGATATTCCTGAGAACCTTTCGCGAACCTGGCCAATTCGCCATGATGTCCGTGTTCATGATGATGCCCGTGCCCATGATGATGTTCATGCTTATGATGATGCCCGTGCTCATGATGATGCTCATGTTCATGATGATGCCCGTGCTCATGATGATGCCCGTGCCCATGATGATGCTCATGCTTATGATGATGCCCGTGCTCATGATGATGCTCATGTTCATGATGATGCCCATGCTCATGATGATGCCCATGTTCATGATGATGATCCTGCGTATGTTCATGATCGTGGTGCTGATGCCACGCTTGTGCTTCAGACCAGGTACGCCAAAACATCCAGGCAGCTGTTGCAATGATAATGAGGCCCGAAATCAGCTGCAGCCAGGGTTCGGCAGCTTCGGCAGTAAACTGCCGACTGATATACATCCCGCCCATCGCAATCAGCCATACCACCGTAGTGTGGGAAAAAGTGGCTGCCAGACCCAGCATCACCGCCTGGCGAACACTGCCACGTATGGCGACGATAAATGCCGCCATCATCGTCTTAGAGTGACCCGGCTCCAGGCCGTGCAACGCCCCAAGCAAGATGGCGCTTGGGATAAACAGCAACGCGCTAGACGTGCCCTGGCTCAGCAGGGCAGCGAAATCATTCATGGTGTGCATCTCGTGTCGTGATAAGTTGAAAGCGGCATTGCAGTGCCGTAAAATCAAAAAATTCAAAGAAAATATACTATACCCCAGTATACATTAAGATCAACAGGAGCCGAGAATGGGCCATATACTCAAGCATCAGAAAAGCCTGTTAACCCGCGTACGTCGTATTAAAGGGCAGGCAGCTTCGCTCGAGACCGCATTGGAATCGGGTGAGGAGTGCCTAAAAGTGTTGCAGCAGGTAGCAGCGGTACGCGGGGCAGTTAATGGTCTAATGGCAGAACTGCTGGAGGGGCATATCAAAGAGCACCTGATGAATGAATCTGCCACCGAAGCGGAGCGCACTCAGGATTTGGAAGAGATTGTCAGCGTTATTCGTTCATATCTGAAGTAGGAGCAAACCATGCTGTGGCTCATCGTAAAATACGCCATCACGGCGGGCATGGTGGTGCTGATTTCTGAAGTGGCGAAACGCAGTGACCGTCTCGGAGGGTTGATTGCGGCGCTGCCATTAGTGACGATATTGGTGTTGATCTGGATGAAGCTGGAAGGTCAGAGCCAGGCAAAGATCGCCAGCCACGCCTGGTATACCTTCTGGTACGTGGTGCCAACCCTGCCGATGTTTGTCGCCTTTCCATTTCTCTATCAGCGCTGGGGATTTTGGCCCACGCTGGTGGCGAGTTGCCTGTTAACTATCGTGATTTTTGTCCTGTGGGCAACGTTGCTAAAGCGCTTTGGCATACAATTGATGTAGTCTGATATTTTATGCCTGCACCCTTTTTCTTTACCCCTTTTTTATCTCGCGCTTGATGAATGAGGAGGGAGAATCCAGCACACAGGTTTATCAAAGTATTTTACTGGGTGCGGGATTCAGCGGGCGCGCGCGGTACTGAGGTCAGGGCGCGATATTGACCGCGCCCAAACATTCAAATGAGCGCGTCAGCCGTAGCCGCCAGTTGGGCAAACGGACCCGATAGCGTTTGGTTATGATGGGCAATGATCTGGGATGCACTCATCTGCCCGTTGTCTGTCGTGCTATGTGCATCGCTGATTAATACCACGCGAAAGCCTAAGTTTGCCGCTGCCCGGCAAGTCGTATCCACGCAATATTCTGTTTTCATACCACAAATCACCAACTCTTCAATTCCGGCGAGTTGTAGCGAAGCCAGGAGCGTCGTGCCACGGAAACAGTTGGGGTAGCGTTTCACAAACACACCATCCAACTCGGCATCTATCGCCAACTGTGGAATAAGCTGCGTGAGAGGACTGCTCTCGGCAAGAGGTGTTCCCTCAGGCCCGGTATGGCGAGCAGCAAAGATCGGAGCTTTTGCGTCGCGTGCACGGGCAATCAACGTGTTGATATTGTTCAGCAAAGTTTCTGCGGCAAATGGCTGCTGCGGCGCAAAAAACAAACCGTGTTGCATATCGATAATCAATAGCGCTTTTTTACTTGAGGATGGCATGGTGTGTCTCCTTTCACTGGGTGATGAACGGAGACAATCCCCGTCCATTGGCTGACGGGGTGAGGATTCTGTACGCTTACGTTTTTGCTACAGATACACTCACGCCGCCGATGAATGCGGTGGTGGTTGTCACTGTGGTCAACGTAATGAACCAAGACATCATCGGCTCGCGGCAGATTGGGGAATAAATCTGACGTTAGCACAACATCGTACAAAATCCCTGCGGTTTTTTTTCTGCTGAGAGGAAAAGGCGCTAAAGTAGCAGTCAGTGTGTATCTGCGGAGAAACGACGTTGGTAAAGCCCGTCCACTTGTCACGCGTTCTGCATAGCCCTATGGCGGGTACAGAGGCCATGGCGCTGCAGAGCGAACATACCTTCCCGCGCCATTCCCATGATCACTTCGGGATGGGTGTCATCTCGCAAGGTGCACAGCGCTCATGGAGCCTGCTGGGGCAGATAGAGGCCGGCCCTGGAGATGTGATTATTGTCAATTCGGGAGAAGTGCACGATGGTATGCCGCTTCAGGGCGCGCGTAGCTGGCAGATGGTCTATCTGGAACCTGAACTGTTGTGGCAGGAGTTACGGATGGAGAGGATTGATGCCGATGCAGTGCTCAAGCCGTTAGTCAGAGACAACTCTCTGAGCCATCGTCTGCTTCAGCTTTTTTTTGCCCTAAATCAGACCAAGGTTGAACCGGGTTTTCTGGAAGAGACGTTATTACAATGCTTAATGCACCTCTGTCATCACCACCTTCTGACCCTGGCTTTCCCGCCCAACATGACACCCACGATACAAAGGGCAAAGCAATATTTAGATGATGCTCCATCACGTCAGACGAGCCTGAGTGAATTGGCAACGTTGTGTGGGCTAAGTCGATTCCAACTTTTGCGCAGTTTTGCTCGTGAAGTTGGAATGACGCCCCATGCCTATCTCATGCAGTTGCGCGTCCGTAATGCAAGACAATGGCTGGCAAAAGGGAATAGTGTGGCTGATGCCGCTGTTATGAGTGGTTTTGCCGATCAAAGCCACCTCACGCGTGCATTCTCGCGCCAAATGGGTATCACGCCGGCACGCTATCAAAAAGCCATTCTGCTGCAATCCTCAGCAATTTTGTTCAAGACGCAGGCATTTCGTGAATTGATACTCAGGCGATACATTCGACTGAGGGATTAAAAATGCACGCTGGAATAGAGTTTTATGTCACTACTTTGGTGGTGGTGATGTCACCGGGCCCTGGGGCTATGTTAACTATTGCCAGCGGTCTGAATCGAGGAATGCGTGTCAGTTTTATTACGGCTTTAGGGTGCACGCTCGGTATTGTGCCGCATCTTCTCGCTACATTGCTGGGATTAGCCGTTATTTTTCATACCAGTGACTACGCATTCAACATGTTGAAGCTAATCGGCGTTGGCTACTTGCTCTACATGGCGTGGATGGCGCTACGTGAGCGGACGTCACTGACCACGGAGGTGGAGAGTAAAAATCCGCATTGCGTATTATTAACCATGCTCTGTTACTCAATCTCTTTAACCCTAAATTATCGCTGTTTTTTCTGGCTTTTTTACCGCAATTTATCGCTTCAGAGAGTTCGACGCCGACACAAGATATGTTAGTGCTGAGTGCCATTTTTATGTTGCTGACGCTTTTCATCTTTATGTTGTATGGCGCTTTTGCCGCGCTGATGAGGCGTCGGGTGCTCGAAAAACCGCGCGTGATGCGCTTTATGAACCGAATCTTTGCGTTGAGCTTTGTTTGCCTGGGCATCAAATTGCTCATCAGTTCGCGATAACCCATTTATAAAGGAGAAATCTTGATGGAATTTGACTCTATTGATGCAGTCAGGGAAGAAATTGATAAAGTGGATCAACAAGTTGTGGCACTGATTGCCCGGCGTGGAGAGTGTGTTAAGGCCGCTGCACAGTTTAAACAAGACCGCGCAGCGGTACGCGCTCCCGATCGTGTCCAACAGGTGATTGATAAAGTGAGATGTCAGGCAAAAGCGCAGGGGTTATCTGAGGAAATTATTGAGCAGGTTTACCGTGCGATGATTACGGCCTTTATCGATTATGAGCTGCAACAGCATGGTGAATTGAAAGCGTAGTGAAGCGCCCGACAAAAAAAGGCTGCAATGGGTTAAAATTGCAGCCTTAAGTTATGAAAATTTCATTAACAAGAGGGTGCCTCGAGGCCCCGATTTTAATGCTGTGTGTCTTTGCCCGTATTATCGCGGTTGCGAAAAATGTGTGTGACGTTGTTGGTATCTTTGAGTGCCATGCTGTCCTGAGTGGAGGATTGCATGTTGTTCTTCACTTCTGCCATGGCGCGGCTTAGTGCTTTTTGGCGGCCAGCATCGGGTTCAACGGACGCCATCAAACGAAGCTTATCGAGCAGGGCGCTGTTCGTCACCGGCCCCTTTTTTTTCAGCAGCTGCAGTACGGCATCGCCCATGACGATATCAGTTAATCGTTCATCTTTACTTCTGTTCATACACGTTCTCTGGTTACCGCAAAGACCTGCGACAGGTAACAAAGTGGATTCAGTCTAACGTGAAATAACCTATGAGGCGGAAGCCACTTTGTCCGATGTCAGGTCGGTGCGTAAGTTCTCAGGATCATCGCTCGGAGGTAAACATCAGGCCAATTAACTGTTGGTAGTGCAACTCTTCTTCCGGGCTGTTGGCCTGTTCCAGTCGGCAAATCAGCTTGGTGCAGATCGTTTTGCGACTCAGTGAACGGCCTGAACGCAGTATTTCTCCAACGATTTTACCCAGGATTTCCTGCTGAGAAGGCAGGGAAGCCTCATTAAAATAACGCGTAATCGCATCCGACGTTGATAGCAGGTTTCGACCCTGACGCATGGTTCCATCCTCCAGGTTAACTAATGAGCACCAGGCCCACTAAAGTTATACAAAGAACAGCCTGTTGTACAGGAATAAGGTTAACCATCAGGGGAGCTGTTTTTGCAAAAAGTGCTAGTCTATTAATTACAGATGCTTATGTAAAAGCACTCTTTTCAGGGCATTAAACTTGATGTCTGGGCTAATAAGATAGAGATTGAGTTAACCTATGGTACTTAGTACTATAGATATTGCATGTGTGGACAAGGAGCGTCCTTATCGAATCACAGTCAGGAGACACCATGGCAATTTATGTTTTATAACCATTCGACAGAAATACCAAAGCTGATGGGATTGACGACGGCAAGCTATGCATTGCAGCGTTAGAAGTTATCGCGGGTCGATATGAAGCTAATTTAGGCGGTGGCGTATATTAGGCGGTGGGGTATATAAGAAACGCATTCCCTTAACCAAAGGTAAAAGTAGTGGTGCCAGAGCTGTCATTGCTTTCAAAATTGATAAGCACCTCTTCTTTGTAAATGGGTATGCTAAGTCAGCAGTCAAAAGCACAATACGAGAAATGACCGAAACTGAACTGTTACTTTATAAGCAAGTTGCCAAAGAGTTATTCAACCTCACCACTGAACAAGCAAGACGAGCGATTAGGGCGGGGAAAATGCGAGAGGTGCAGTGTGATGGTTAATCACCTTAAAGATCTTCAGGAAATCGCACATGATTTCAATGAAATTGGCGTTGTCTCTGATGATCTTAAAGAAAAAATCGATTCAAGGGTAAGATTGCGCGAGTTGCGAGCGGCACTGCCTGTTCAGCCTATGATGTCGGGCCAGGCTATTAAAGAATTGCGTGAGCGTTTGGGCTTGAGTCAAGCAATGCTGGCGGCTTGCGTTGGAATGTCAGTCGCCACGATTATTAAATGGGAACGAGAAGAAAAAAAACCAAACGGCGCGGCGCTGCGTTTGCTCAATATTATTGATCGTAAAGGTTTGAGTGTTCTTCAGTAATACCAAAGCCCCTGAATCGGGGCTTTAAGTTCCTTATTAATTATTTGAACCCCCAATGTGCTAATTACTATTACATTCCTGTAAAGGTCAGTAATCACCATCTGTTGAACGTGTCAGCGTTTTCCACGCCTCGATCTCTGCATTCAACGCCACAAGTTTATCTTTCACCAGCTTTAATGCATCGCTGCCGAGCAGCAAATGTGCAGGCGGGTTATCGCTCTCAATGATAGCCAGCATCGCGCGCGCTGCTTTCTCTGGATCCCCAAGCTGTTTGCCGCTTTTCGCTTCTCTTGCCTGGCGGATAGGATCAAAGAGAGCGTTATAATCACTGATGCTGCGCGCGCTTCGCACCATTGAGCGGCCTGCCCAGTCAGTACGGAATGAACCGGGGGCAACGGCCGTTACATGAATATTAAATGCGGCGAGTTCTTTGCTAAGAGTTTCTGAGATTCCTTCCAGCGCAAACTTACTCCCACAGTAATAACTAATGCCCGGCATGGTGATAAATCCGCCCATCGACGTGATGTTAAGGATATGCCCGCGACGCCGTTGGCGCATGAAGGGCAATACGGCTTTGATCATCGCCACGGCACCAAATACATTAACTTCAAATTGGTGGCGCATCTCCTCCAGCGAGGACTCCTCCATAATCCCTTCGTGTCCATAACCCGCGTTATTGACCAAAACATCAATTGGACCCTGATCAGCTTCAATGTCGGCTATAAGGTCATCAATAACAGCGAAATGAGTGACATCGAGTTCAAACGCCAGCGCATTTTGCGGATGGAGTTGTTCAAATGCCAATTTAGCTTCTACATTTCGCACCGTCCCGATCACGCGATAACCTTTGGCTAAGGCCTCCAGCGCCAGCGCACGACCGAAACCGCTGCTTACACCAGTAATCAAAAGTGTTTTAGAGGTAGACATCGTTTTTCTCCCTACATGAATGATGCATGCATAATATTCTCTGGAGGTCAGCGCTATAAGGCCGTATCTTCTGCTTTTATTGCCTAATCTTATGAGTGAGGAGGAGTGGTGGTAGATTCAGAGGTACAACAACGTACGGTGGAATTGCTTAAATCGCTCGCGCCGCATGAGGGCTACAACCTGACGGCACTTTCTGATGTGCGTATTTTGCGTTCAGATCGCCCACTAGCACGCACACCAGTGCTTTACGATCCCGGTATTGTGATTGTCTGCCAGGGCACTAAGCGTGGTTTCTTTGGCGATCAAATCTACCTCTACGATGAGCAACATTATCTGGCGGTTTCTGTGCCGGTTCCCTTTACCATGGAAACCGCAGCGAGCGCAGAACACCCGTTGCTGGCGATCTACATGCATCTTGATTTCAGTCTGGCGACAGCATTGTTGCTGGAACTAGAGCAACAGCAAGTGCCTTTCACGGCGAAAGCGGCGCAGAGCATGATGTCGAGTCCCATGGATCAGCCGCTACGTGATTCAGTGCTACGTTTCCTGACGGCTCTGAGTCATCCTTTGGATGCACAGATCCTCGGCCCCGCACTGGTGCGTGAACTCTATTATCGTGTGTTGACGGGTGCACAAGGTCAGGCACTGCGTGCCGCGCTAACGTTGCAGGGGCAATTCGGCAAGGTGGGTAAAGCGCTGCGTCATATTCATGCCTGCTATGCCCAGACGCTCAATCTGGCGCAGTTGGCGGGTGAAGCAGGCATGAGCGTGCCGACCTTCAGCGCGCATTTTAAAACCATCACCCAGCAGTCACCGATGCAATACGTGAAATCGGTACGCTTACATCAGGCGCGAATGCTGATGGTGCGTCAGGAGATGACGGCGGCCTCGGCGAGCCTTGCGGTGGGTTATGAAAGCGCATCCCAATTTAACCGGGAATTCAAACGTCTGTTCGGGCTGCCACCGGCGGAGGAGATCAAGCGCATGCAGCGCAATTTCGCGGTGCCGCCTGCACAGCAGGCTTCTGCATATGTCTCTTCGCATTAGGGCTCACACAGTGGTTTTAAGCACCATTACCGCATAACAACAAATGTCATCAGTCGCATTGGTAAACACGCAATCCGTTGGATCGCCCAATTCCAGGCAATCACCGACGTTCATTTCAAACAGATTGTCGCCCTCCTGAAAGCGCAAAGTGCCTTCCAGCACCCAGATCAACTGACGACGTGAAAGGTAGGAAATCGCTGGCATTGGCACGTCAGTGTGCGGAGGGAGCTCTACACTCACGACATCCAACGGGATATCGCCAGGTGAAATATGGCGGCGAATGTAGCCCGTTTCCGGATCCTGCCACACGGGTTGTTGTGCATGGCGCAGCAACGTCCCGGGTTGAACTTCCGTGAGGGCGATGAGCTGCGACATGCTCATAGCAAACGAGCCGGCGAGGCGAGCGAGAGACGTCGCAGTTGGGCTGCTCTCACCCCGTTCTATTTTATGGATCATCGCCCGTGAAACACCGGACTGTTCTGCCAGGTCGGTTAAAGACCAGCCGCGCTTCTCACGTTCGATTTTAATGTTCTGACCAATGCGCGCATTGATGTCATCTTCTTTACTGGACAATTCATCTAACATAATGGATAACTACAATAGTAAACGAAACATCCACTATAGTGACGAGGCGGAAATCATGCAAATACGAGCAGCAGAAGAGGGCGATGCCGGGGCGATCGCGGACATCTACAACGACGCAGTACTCAACACCACCGCGATTTGGAATGAGAATACCGTGGATATTGCTAACCGCATCCAGTGGATGGCTGCACGCCAGGCCGCAGGGTTTCCGGTATTGGTGGCGATTCAGGAGCAAGCCGTCATTGGCTACGCCTCCTATGGCGACTGGCGTCCCTGGGACGGCTACCGACATACCGTTGAACATTCAGTCTATGTCCATAAAAACGGGCGCGGCCAAGGTGTGGGCGGCATGCTGATGACCGCCTTGATTGAGCGGGCGCGCGAGCAGGGCAAACATATGATGATTGCCGGGATTGAGTCAGAGAACAGCGCTTCAATCGCGCTGCACAAGAAGCTGGGCTTCAATGATGGGGGGAGATTAAATCAGGTAGGCTGCAAATTTCGCCGATGGCTCGATCTGACCTTTTTGCAGCTTCAGCTTGATGCAAGGCCGCAGCCTTAACTTAGTGTTTCTGCAAAACGTATTCACTGGGTAAGCTGTCGATATCCTGCATGATCCGCGATACATGCTTGCGCATGCGATTACGTGCTAAGGCGGCGCCTTTTATCCCATCGAACGTTCAGCCAGTCGCCACGCTTTTGGCGACATTCCCGTCTCGCGTTTAAACGCATGGCTGAAGGCGCTTTCTGAAGTGTAACCCAGCGACTGCGCCACCACGGCCACCTGATCGGACTCCTCACGTAAGGCGCGTTCGGCTAATCGCATGCGCCATTGTGTCAGATAGGCAACCGGTGTCACACCCGCCACAGTTCGAAACTGCTGAGCAAAGGTGGTGCGTGACATGGCGCAGGCTTTTGCCAACTCTTCCAGATGCCAATTTCTTGCCGGATCGCCATGCATCAGTTGCAGCGCAGGCGCAAGACGTGCATCGCCAAGGGCTCGCAGCCAACTGGCGGGGAGTGCATCACAGGTTTGCAGATGAGCACGCAAAATCTGAATAAACAGAAGTTGCGCCAACTGTGAGGAGGCCAGTTGCGAACCCGGCTGTGTGGTACGACGCTCTTGTACTAACTGGTCCAGTAACCAACGGAACGAGGCCGCTTGCGGAGAGGCGGCAGGGACATGAATCCATGGCGGCAAAACGTGCGTCAATAAACGGCCACTGGTGGGATTCAGCAGGACATGCCCACCGATATGCGCAAAATCATCCCCTTCACCAATGGGTGCATGAGGTTTTCCGGCACCGAAAAACACACTCATGGCATCAACCGGCTCTACGCCGGGCTCGCTGGACAGCACAAAGGCGCGTTTTGCACTCAGTAAACCAACATCGCCGGTTGAGAACAGAATTGGCCTGGCGCCGTCGTCAAACTGAACCCAGCATTGTCCTTTCAGGACGGCGAAAAACTTAATCTTCTCGGGCGCAGGGAAACGTAACGCCCAGCGCCCGCCCGCGCTAAAGCCTCCCGTCACCAGGGATTCCGCGTGGACGAATTTCAGGATGTCGGAAAAAGGGTCGTTTTGCATTTCCGTACTATCACGCAACTTACACGCACTATCAAGCATTCAAAATCCGGTCATGGCTGTTTACTCTGCTCAGTATCACAACAGCGAGGCATTTTTCATGACTAAAGAAACCGTTTTGGTGACGGGTGGTACCGGTTTTATCGCGCAACATTCCATTATTTCCCTGCTTAAACAGGGATACAGAGTGCGCACGACGGTGCGTTCAGCCCAGCGGGAGAACGAAGTGCGACAACATCTCCAGCAAGGAGGTGTAGAGCCAGGCGAAAACCTGACATTTGTCGTGGCTGATTTAATGGCCGATCAGGGTTGGGATGCGGCCACTCAAGGCTGTACTTATGTGCTGCACGGCGCATCACCTACACCATCCGGTGAGCAGGTCACCGAGGCCGATTGGATCAACCCCGCGATTGAGGGAAATTTGCGCGTTCTGCGGGCCGCGAGGGATGCAGGCGTGAAACGCGTGGTGTTAACGTCGGCATTTGGTGCGGTCGGAGTCGGTCACGCGGCGGACTACCCGCGCCCATTTAAGGAGACGGACTGGACGAACCTGGACAGCGATTTATGGCCGTATCAACGTTCCAAAACCTTATCGGAACGGGCAGCCTGGGCCTTTATTGAGAAGGAGGGGCGGGGTTTAGAGCTGTCAGCTATCAATCCCGTGGCTGTACTCGGACCTGTGCTGGGCGCAGACTACTCACACTCAACCCGGATTATCAAAGAGATGTTAGAAGGGCAGCCGGGTTGCCCTGATATCAACAGCTGTTTTGTGGATGTGCGGGATGTCGCCGATTTACACGTCATCGCTATGAAGCACCCAGCAGCCAGGGGGGAGCGATTCCTTGCCAGTTCGGGCCATAGTTTGCGTCTGGTGGAGGTAGCCCATACCTTGAAAACGTCACTGGGTGACGCCGCCCGCTGCGTATCAACGATCGAACTCACGGATGAGAGTGTGCGGGCTGCTGCAGATAAGAATCCAGTGATGATAGGGATGGTGAAATTGTTGGGGGTAGATATGAACGTCACGGCAGAGAAAGCGATGTCTGTGTTGGGCTGGCAGCCGCGCACACCCCAACAGGCAATTATCGCGACGGCCCAGAGCTTGATTGAGCTGGGTTTGGTCTCACACAACTAGCGTCTGCGGGCAGCATGCAGTTATGTACTGACAGATACTGTGGCATTTATTCCCACCTAAACCTCAACACGATGCTATATAAATGATAACGATTATCATCAATTGCTTTATGCTGAGGTCAGGATGCAACCAACAGAACTCACCGCCGACTGTTGTATTGTCGGCGGCGGACCAGCAGGATTAATGCTGGGTTATTTACTGGCGAGATCAGGATTAAGCGTCGTGGTGATTGAAAAACATCCCGACTTCCTGCGCGATTTTCGTGGCGATACCATCCATCCCTCGACGCTGGAGATCATGCGCCATCTCGGGCTGCTGGATGAGCTACTGACCTTACCGCATCAGAGAGCCGAAAAATTACAGGCAGAAGTGGCTGGTCAGGAGATCACGATGGCTGATTTCTCGCGCTTGCCGGTGCAGTGCCGCTTTATTGCCTTTATGCCGCAATGGGATTTCCTCAATTTTCTCGCGAGCAAAGCGGCCGCTTTTCCCGGCTTCACGCTCTTACAATCCACCGCTTTTGATGATTTGATCTATGCAGAGGGTATGGTATCGGGTGTTAAAACGTTACAGGGTAACGATACGCGCATCATTCATACCTCGTTGGTGATAGGCGCGGATGGGCGTAACTCGGAGGTACGTGCCAAAGCCGGATTGCAAAGTAAAAGCTTTGGCTCATCCCGTGATGTGCTGTGGTTCCGGTTGGGCAAACAGGGAAGCGATCCTGAATGGGGTATGGGCCACAAAGGGCCAAAGCAGAATTTCATTGTGATTGATCGCGGTGACTACTGGCAGTGCGGCTACACCATCCAAAAAGGAGAGTTTGACGCATTAAAGCTTGCCGGTCTGGAGACGCTAAAGCAGGCTATGGCTGAAGTGGCGCCCTTCAGCGCTGAGCGCATGGCGGACCTCGACGGTTGGGACAAATTGAAGCTGTTGTCGATTCGCATTGACCGGCTGGATCAGTGGATGAAGCCCGGCGTGCTGTGCATTGGTGATGCAGCCCATGCGATGTCGCCGATTGGTGGCGTTGGCGTCAATCTGGCGATTCAGGATGCGGTGGCAGCGGCCAATTGCCTGACTCTTCCACTGAAAAAAGGCCATGTCACACTACGTGACCTGCAGAAAGTGCAACAGCGCCGACAGTTTCCCACCGTTGCCACGCAATTCCTGCAAATTAAAATGAGCAGTAATAAACGTAAGCGCACTACGCCGAGTAAAGTGCCGCAGATGATCAGCCGTTTTCCGTTCTTGCGCCATCTGTTCGGTCGTTTAATTGGTTTAGGCTTTCGAACTGAAAAACCAGAACATCTCAATGAGTAAGTTTGGCTTTCCAATCCTGAAACTTGCTTCCATTTATCCCGATGCCTCCAGCGGCAACAATAGATTCACAGAGCAGACAACAGTGGGTTGTCTGCTAACCCTCATCAAATTGCAGGTGGGTATAAGCGATCTGCTTGTCATTTGTAACATTTCATTAACTTTATGATGGGGTTTTGATAATTTTTTCTAATGGTTTCTTGGCTGAGTTAACCTCTTCGTGCCTTTTATTCATTTGGATGCGCGCCAGAACCTCAATGTTTAATCAACAATTTGTTTATTTTAACCTGTTGATGAGATTAGTTTCTGTCCTCGATTAAATCCTTGATTTGAAATGACTCGCACGCTGTTACATCGCAATACCACAGTTTCACTATGGTTAATGAGCTCTTTTAAGACCATAAGAAACTGAGGAAACAGCAGGTATGAAATTAGAAAACTTATCTCGTCGAACCTTCATGGCATTTGCAGCGGGTGGCACCGTGGCGCTGGCAGCGGGTAAAGTTCATGCCCACGAGGAAACAGTGGCCACTTACCCAGCAAACGATCTCCGCCATCCCCGCGACCCCGGTCCACACGATCCTATCCGTGAGGGGCTCAATCCCGATATTGTCGATCCACCCGCAACAGACAGCGGTACATTACCGAATCTGCGCTTCTCTTTTAGCGATGCGCATGTACGCAAAGGCAGCGGAGGTTGGACGCGGCAGGTGACACAACGCGAATTAGGGATTTCCACTACCATCGCTGGTGTAGATATGCGGCTTGATAATGGCGGCATTCGTGAACTGCACTGGCATAAAGAGGGCGAGTGGGCGTACATGCTCTATGGCAATGCACGTATCACTGCACTGGACACCCAAGGTGGATGGTTTGTGGATGATGTTGGCGTCGGTGACTTGTGGTATTTCCCGCCCGGTGTGCCGCACTCTATCCAGGGGCTCGGTCCCGACGGCTGCGAGTTTCTACTGGCCTTTGATAACGGTAACTTTGATGAGGACAGCACTTTCCTGCTTAGCGACTGGTTTAAACACATTCCGCCTGAAGTGCTCGCCAAAAATTTTGGCGTATCAGCGGACGTTTTCAACACGCTGCCATCACCGGCCGACGAGTATATTTTTGCCGGGAAAGCGCCGGAGGGCGGGGATTTTGCAGCTGTGAAAGGTGGCGTGAAATCTGTGCTGAATTTCTCGCATAAAATGCTGGCGCAAAAACCGATTACCCTGCCGGGTGGCACTGTACGCATTACCGACACCAGTAATTTCCCCATATCAAAAACCGTCGCCGCTGCATTGGTGGAACTTGAGCCCGGCGCTATGCGGGAATTGCATTGGCATCCAAACAACGATGAGTGGCAATACTATCTGGAAGGTGAAGGGCGCATGGGCGTGTTTGCCTCATCGGGGCAGGCTCGGACCTTCGATTTCCGCGCGGGTGATGTTGGCTATGTTCCTTTCGCCATGGGGCATTACATTGAAAATATCGGTGATAAGCCGCTGCGGTTTTTAGAATTATTTAAAAGCGATTACTACGCGGATATTTCATTGAACCAATGGTTAGCCAGTACGCCAGCAGATTTGGTGCGGCAGCATCTGCATCTGGATGATAAATTTATGCAGGCGCTGCAGTTTGCTAAGCATCCGGTGGTGAAATAGCATGGAAAGCGCGTCGCGGGAGCGGCGCGCAATAAGGGTTTAATGCCTTAAACGATAGATATCAGCAAAGTACAGATAGCCTTTTCTGGCGCGCATCTCGTTTAGCCGTGTTTTTTCACTCTCGGTCAGAATGGCGCTGCCCAGCAGTTCATCGACAAAAGCGTCCCGGACATGGACTTCCATATACCAGTCACCGGTGTAGCAATTCTTCCAGGCACCTTTATCGATATCCTTCGCTTTGTACGACGGATTGACATGGAAGAAGAAGAAGAAATTACACACCGCAAAAATCAGAATGCAAACCACATATTCGATGGTGCCGAAAGAGTCGGAGTACAACAGCAGCGCCATGGTAAGAACAAACAGTATCCACATCAGGCTGAATAAACCGGGATAATTTTTGATAAAGGAGATATCAAAGTAGGGGCGGTCATTACGCTGCTCTTCTACGTTGATTCTATCCAGCTCGGTTTGTAGTCGCTCATCCAGTTGATTAATCATGCATTCACCTCAGTGGTTTCCTTATCCATACTGCGCCCGCGCGAGTCTAACAGATAACCACCACGATTTTAGCCTAACCTTGATGGTGATTAGGGGAATTATCTGTGGGGAAGAGAATGGAGTATGAAACCGTATTGGCATTCTGGTTTAACGCGCACCATGAAAGCTATTGGTTCAAACAGAATGACGGGTTTGATGAAGCGATACGAGATGGTTTTTATGATAACTGGGAAGCGGCTCGTCGCGGTGAGCTATCGGCCTGGCGGAAAGACATTCGGGGACGATTGGCAGAAATCATCGTGTTGGATCAATTCTCCCGCAATCTTCACCGGGACAGTGCTCTCGCCTGGCAGCAGGATGGCATGGCGCTATTGCTCGCGCAGGAAGCGGTGAAAACTCCGGGCTATGCGTCACTGAACCTGGATGAAAAAGGCTTTCTCTTGATGCCCTGGATGCATGCCGAGTCTCGTGTTATCCATCAACAAGCCGAAGTGTTGTTCGATGCGCTGAAAGGATCGTCTTACTATCAGAGTGAGTTAGAGCATCGGCAGATTATTGAAGTGTTTGGTCGCTATCCACATCGTAATCAGCGCCTAAATCGCCCATCAACGCCGGCAGAGCAAGCGTTTCTTAATGAGAGGAAACGCTCATTTTATTGACTCAACATCTGCCTCTGCTATTGGGATGGGGCATACATGGACAAAAAAAAGCCCGCTAAGCGGGCGGGGTAATTAAACCAAGGAAAAATTCTCGTAGGCAACGCATTGCTGTGTGTTGCGTCACTATATTAGCAACGATAAGTGACCAATACATAAAATGATCGATGATTAAATTTTGCTGATTTGATAAAGGTTATATTTGTGACGAGCGTGTTATTTTGATGTTTACAACTGCACGCAAAATAGGCGTTGAAGCGCCTTTTTCCCGGCTGGTGTGACATTTATCTCTCGATAGCCTGCCGTGCGGCTTAGCCACTGTTTATCAATTAGCAGACTAAGAAGCGCGGCTCCCGCTGCGCCACCGAGATGCATGCGGCGTTCACTCCAGTCGAGGCAGGCACAACAAGGTTTACGTTTACTACGAAGATTTCGCTGCATGCCGATGCTCTCTAACTGCCGCCGGCCTAAGGGGGTAAGTGCACTACCGTCGGCAACAACCCACTCGTTTTCTTGCATAAAACTGTATATCTCAACCGCCAGTTCACCTGCCAAATGATCATAACAGGTGCGGGCATGGCGCAGATGGCTGGGTGTAGCGGAAACCAGTGCTCTCTGTGGCTGCATCGATACCCCCATAAGGGTTTCAAGCAGGTGCGCAATATCGCTGCCCGCCAAACGGAAATAGCGATGGCGGCCCTGAGATAAACACGTGACAAGGCGGGCATCCAGTAGTTTGCCCAGATGTCCGCTGGTGGTGGAAGCGGCGATATCGGCGACGCCGCTTAATTCTGTGGCTGTCCAGGCACGGCCATCCATCAGCGCGCACAAAATGCTGACACGCGAAGGGTCTGCCAGAGCGGCAGCCACAGCAGACATCGCCTGCTGCAAGCCTTGTTCCGCCGTCTCATTGGTGATTATGGGGCTGCTACGGCTTGCCATGCGGCGGTTACCTCTGCTGCACGTTCAGGATTATCGGTAATCAGGATCAACTGGTTGTTGTGGTCACTGCATTGAAGCTGAATGTTAACGCCATTGCGTGCTAGCACGTCAGCAATTTCGCCAAGCTGTCCTGGTCGATCCTGTTTCAGCTTGCGGATCAGCGGCTGTTGTACTGAAACCACCTGAAAACCGGCCGCCATTAGCACTTGTCTGGCTTGCTCCCCTTGCACAACTAAAAAATGCGCGTGACTTTGTTCACCCACCGTGAACACGCCGCCTCCTTCAAGTCCTACACCATGCTTGCCAAGGGTCAAACCTAATGCGGCTAACTCGCCTGGGACATTATTGAGCATCACGTGAATATCAAACATGTTGGCTTGCCTCGTGCGCGTATTCCCGCAGTACAGCGGCGATACGGATGTGGTAGAAAGAAAACAAGCTGTTTCGACCTTCCTGTTGAGCCTTTTGGTGCGAGATATTTCTCTTCCATGCCAGCACGGCCTCTTCGTTTTCCCAGTAGGAGAGGGACAGGATCTTTCCAGGATCGTTGAGGCTTGAAAATCGCTCTACTGAAATAAACCCAGACAAACGGGTAAGTTGAGATTTCAGTTGTGCGGCGAGTTCAAGATAGCGGGCTTGGTGCTCAGGTTGGGTGCGTGCTTCAAACAGGACAGCAATCATGGTTCAGCTCCATCAGTCAGTGATGGCAGCAGTGTAGCGAGTGGAGATGAAGATGCTTCGGCGAACAACGAAGTATGGCGCAGCGCGAGTTCGCTGCGCCAGCCCACTCATCCCACCCAGCGAGACTGACGGATGACGCGACAAAAATTCATTGGTGAAAAACCAGGCTGCTTATCGGCAATGACATCGGCTTTAATATTGCCGAAGGTGGTATCAGGCTTGTTTTTAATCCCATCGTAGAAAGCCTGAATAATCTCCTCCTTAAATTGGGCTGGGCGTGAATGCTGTTCTACCACGGCTTCACGCTCCGCATCGCTGAAGTGATCATAGTTGATGCCCAATACATCCATTTCCACGCCAGCGGTGACTAATGCAATTTCCGGGGCCATAAATTGCGGAATGCCCGGGGTGGTATGCAGCGCAATCGCGGTCCAGACTTTATCGATATCGGCCTGCTCTACACCATACTGTTGCAAGAAATCGCGCGCCGCATTGGCGCCATCCACCTCAAAGCGTTTGTCGCAGCTGCAGTGTTCGTGCGTCAGGCCAACATCATGGAACATACAGCCGACATAAAGCAGCTCAGCATCCACCTTAAGATCTAAGCGGCGTCCTGCGAGTGCGCCCCAGTAATAGACGCGGCTGGAGTGGTGAAACAGCAAATCGGATTCGGTATCACGGACGAACGTCGTCGCGTCACGGGTCATTGCAGTATCGGGAATAGTGATGCCGTTAATGGAAAATTTCATGGGAGGATCTCCGCTCGGTTAAGTTGCAACCAGCTTAATGCCGAGGCAGAATGTCTTAAATAAGCTTTTGGCGACCTTTTGAGACATTAAGACTTTTACAGACGGGAATAGCGCATGAATCACCATCTTGCGATTTTAGCGGTGCCGGGGCGCAATTGCTCGATGTCTCTGGACCGTTGGATGTGTTTGCCGAAGCTAACCGACTGCTCAATCGTGCCGTTTACCAGCTGCAAGTCATGTCACTGGAAGGGGAACATATTCGTTGTTCTTCGGGCGTGCGCCTGATGGCGGATATCACACTGCACGATATCCAGCAAACTGACACGTTTCTGATCGCGGGGGCACCTGAGGCGCGGGATATGCAGCTAACTGCGCAGCAAACCGCTCGTCTGATTGAGCTATGCCATCACAGCCAGCGCTTTGGCTCGATTTGTACCGGTGCGCTGCTGCTGGCACAAACCGGGTTACTGAGTGGTAAAAAAGTGACGACCCATTGGGCCTGCGCTGACGCACTGATGGAACAGGTATCGGATGCGCAGGTAGAGGCCGATGCGCTTTATATCGCAGATGGACGATTGCGTACCGCCGCTGGCGTCACGTCGGGGCTCGATCTTGCCCTGAGGTTGGTGGAAGAAGATTTGGGGCGCGAATTGGCTCAGGATATCGCTGCCAATTTGGTGATGTTCTTTCAACGGCCAGTGAATCAAGGGCATTTTGTTCGCAAACAACCACTTTCGCTGGGTGGGCGCAGTGCGTTTCAGGAGATGCAGAGATGGGCTTTGGCCAATCTGGCACAGGTGAGTTCACTCGATGATCTTGCCGCACATATGCAAATTAGCACACGGCATTTAGCGAGGCTTTTCCGTCAGCATATGGATGTACAGGCGGGCAATTGGCTGGAGAATGCGCGAATTGATCAAGCGCGTAAGTTGCTGGAAGCAGGATCAATGCCGCTGAAAGCCATTCCGGCCGCCTGTGGTTACCGCAGTAACGATGTTCTACGACGGGCTTTTGTTAAGGTGACGGGCATGACGCCATCGATGTATCGCAAGATGTTTATGCGCTAGCGGCGCGGCTCTTAGCGCATGCATGAGACGTCAATACTGGCAATATATTGCGTCGCTACGTTTCATGAGTAGAAGAGGCGTTGAGCACCTTAGCGGCGTGATTTTCACGCGTATTCAAAGCCAGGGTGGCACTGGAAGATGCGCAATAAATGTGGCCGCTACGGTTGGTGTGTATTATTTATTCCGGCCAGTTATCCAGAATGCGCTGACGTACTTCTTCCGGATAGCCTTGCGCGAATGAAGCATGCAAATGGCGCTTAGTCTGTAAGGTGTCAAACACGACTTTGACGCCTTTCCCGGCAACGTATTCTGCCTCGTCGTAGCATTGTGGCAGGCGAATGACACGTTGATCCTCAAACACCGCACGACGGCCTACCGGGTGCACGCGCGTTGACAATGCCCAAACCACTTCACGCAGGTTGGTGGGATCAAAGTCATCATCCACGACATAGACTTTCGGGATAAATACCATCGCATCGGTTTTGAACAGCACTTCACCAATGCGTTGGGTCAACTCTTCACTGCTGATACCCGGCAGCAGTTCGCGCCAGTTTTCTGGCATCACCACCAGCAACCAGTGCACGGTGGAATCTTCCGGAATCCAGGTGGTTTTGATCGGCAATTCCGCTTCACGCAGATAAGTCAGTGCATCCGCCGCTAAGCCCATTGCCCACAAGGTGTGCGATTCATCGGTGGGGCGACCGGTGATCGACATCGGCCAGATCGGATCGTCGCGATGGGTAATGGTTTCCACGTGGAAAGTGGGCTGAGCTGAAGAACCTTCGCCGAGGTAGCCGCCGTACTCGCCGTAGGGGCCTTCCTGACAATCACGCTCAATCGAAACATGACCTTCAATCACAATTTCAGCCGTTGCGGGCACATCAAGATCGAGACTAATGGCTTTCACTACCGGCACTGGCTCTCCCGTCAAAGTGCCGATGTAATCGGCTTCATCCGCGTTGGCTGGGATCGGAATCCCTGACACACATGAGATCGCCGGCGCAGGACCTTGCACGAGTGCATAAGGCATCGGCTCACCGCGTGCTACCCACTGCGTCCAGATCTGACCAATATGCTGACTTGGTACAATCAGACCAACCATGCGCTTGCCATCCACTTTCATCACGCGGGCAATAGACCAGTTGACCCATTTTCCATCCGGGGTTTTCACAATCAGCGTGCCCCAGGTGTTGGCGTAACGACCACCGTCTTTGTCATGAGCGAACGGGATAGGGAAGCGGTCAAGATTTGCCGCATCGCCACGTAAAATATTCTGCTGGCATTCTGGCTGAGCAGACTCAACGCGGACAGGCGGAATACCGGGTTTAAAGCGGGCAGCGGACAGAGCTTCGATAATCTCCGGGCCGCTGGACTCAGGGGCTAAGCCCAGTGACATCGCGACGCGTGCGTAGGGCATATCGCTGCGCGACGATAATGCCGCAGGCGCACCAAACAGACGAAAACCCGGTGCGACACCGGCAACCTTGTGAAACAGCGGCGCAGGTGACTGGATTTCATAGCTGCGGCGCGTGATGGCGCTGGGTTCGAAATCACCATCCACTTCACGCTGCACGTGCATGATGTCGCCCATTTCATCGAGGGCAGTGATAAAGCGGCGTAAGTCGCCGTAATTTTTCATCAGGCTCTCCTTAAGCCAGGGTAGAACGTGGACCCGCCCAGCGATGGGTAATGTCGTTATCAAGGCCGAACTGATCAAGAATGCGAGAAACAGTGTGGTTAATGATGTCGTCAACGGACTGCGGGTTGTTGTAGAAAGCAGGCATTGGCGGGAGCATCAACGCGCCCGCGCGGGTGAGCGCCAGCATGTTTTCCAGGTGAATGGCGTTGAGCGGCGCTTCGCGAGGCACCAGCACCAGCTTGCGTTGCTCCTTGAGCGTCACGTCAGCAGCGCGCGTAATCAGTCCATCGCCATAACCGCTGCGGATACCCGCCAGGGTTTTCATGCTGCACGGCACCACGATCATGCCATCCACACGAAATGATCCGCTGGAGATGGCCGCCGCTTGATCGTGTTCGCTGTAAGTCCTGGTCGCGAGGGCAGCGACCTCCTGTACACTGTAAGATGTTTCCATTTGGATGGTGGCGCGCGCCCATTTGGAGATGACTAAATGGGTTTCGACTTCAAGTTCACGCAACGCAGACAGCACGCGTACGCCGATTGCTGCACCTGTTGCGCCGGTCATACCTACAACAAGCTTCATAAGTGATCCATTTTGCAGTATAGTTTAAGTTCAAACTGTTTGTGTTCGAACTATAAGTTTGACGATTTAAGGAGTCAAGTGCACCGATGTCACAAAATCCTGACTTAATTCTTGCCGCCCCCTTGTGGCCGCACGGCGATTGTTCGTTAATGCACCTTGTACGGCGTGCCGGACAACACTCGACTTTTTGTTGGTCTCAATCTGTGGATACCGGCCTGTCAGCCGTGCAGTACGCGATTCTGGTGGTATTGGCTGAGGAGTCAGCCTGCGATCAGCAAACGCTGGGTCAGCGTGCCGGGTTTGATAAAGCCACCGGCACCTATGTTATTGATCGAATGAATAAAAGCGGTTTGCTGAATGTAGTGACAGATGTGAACAACCGTCGTCGTAAACTGGTGTCGATGACCGCAGAAGGGGAAGTGATGCTGAATCGTATGATTGAGCAGGCAAAAAGCGCGGAGAAGATGATCACCACCGGCCTCGACAGCCAGGATATCGCCGATCTGAAGCGCTTATTAAGCAAACTGGGTGGATTGCAGGAACCTGAATAACATGCCGCAAACAGCTTTCGCCGAGCAACCTGGCGAACCGAAACCGGATCTCACCATCGGCTTTTTGCTGATGAAAAGTTTTACCCTGGCCTCCGTCGCGGGGCTGGTAGAGTCACTGCGTTTTGCGGCAGACGAATCGTTTACCAGTCGCCAGATCTTTTGTCGCTGGGAATGGATGACTTGTGATAACCAGCCAATCACAGCCAGCTGCGGACTACCGGTTTCGCCTACGGCTGACCTCGATTTCAGCAAGAACTGGGATTACTTTGTGGTGGCGGGAGGCTTACTGGAAGAAACACGCCAGTCGCCACCGTGGCTGTTACAGGCACTTCGCGACTTACATGCGCGTAATATTCCCATCATCACGCTATGTAGCGGCGCCTTTGTCGCTGGCAACGCAGGCCTGCTGGATGGACGGCATTGCGCCATTCATTTCACCACGCGTGATGAATTTCGCCTGCGATTTCCGAAAGCGATCCCGGTCATCGACAAGACCTACATCAAGGATGGTGGCATTATTTCCTGCCCCGGCGGCACGGCGATCGATCTCGCTGCCGATCTGATCCGCCAGCATTGTGGGCTGGTGCGTTCACAGAAGGTCTTAAAGTATTTGCTGGTGGAAGAGCCCGCTGCACCGGTCAAAAAGACACAGCAAAAGAACACGCTTAACGAGCCGGATGTGTATGAAAACGAGCTGGTGAATAAGGTCATCGAATTTATGAAACATCACCTCGATTCGCCGGTTCCGCTGGCCGATGTAGCCGAATTCGCAGGCGTCACTTTCCGCCAGCTCAATTTGATTTTCACCAAATGCACCGGCTACTCGGCGGCTGTCTACTGGCGGCGTATGCGGCTGGAGCTGGCGCGCAAGTTGATGGCGGACTCCAGCAACAGCATCAATGCGATTGCCACTGCGACAGGATTTGCCGATGCTTCACATTTGATTGCCTGGTTCCGTAAGCAGTATGGCGAAACGCCCAGCTCGTTTCGTAAACGGCGGCGTGTGGTGGAGAGATTGGTTAAGGAGTAGGGGCCGAAATGGCCCCTTTTTACTTAGTGCGAATGCTTAGAGAGTTTGCCAGAAACGGATGGCGCTGGGCTTTCTCCCTCCAGTGAGGCCGCATCATCCAGATTGCGCGATGCGGTTTCTGGTGCCAGGAACCACGACACGATCAGGCCGATAAACGTAATGCCTGCAGCAATGTACATGGTGGGACCAATGCCGATGGTTTGCAGTGAGATCGGTACCAGATATGTCCCAACCGCCGCGCCAATGCGCGACATTGAGGTGCCAATGCCGACGGCTCCGGCGCGAATTTCAGTCGGGAAGATCTCATTTGGATAGACCAGCTGCAGCACCTGCGCGCCGCCGATAAACAGGGCGTAAGCACCAAACATCAGCAGGATGATCATTGAAGGGCCATCACGCAAGGCACCGAGTAACAGCAGTGCCAGACCTGACCACAAGAAACTGTGCAACAGCAACTTACGGCGTCCCAGTGAGTTCACCAAACGCGTGCCGATCATGCAGCCCACCACGAACAGTAAGGTAATGGCGATGGAACCGTAAGATGCCCAGTCACCACTGAGATGTAGCGCCTGCAAAACTTTGGGTGCAAAGGCGTAAACGGCGAACACCGGAATAACCGAGCAGGTCCAGAAAATGGTCACAAACGCCATGCGTTTGCCATAGCCAGAATGCAGCAAGCTACCGAATGACAGGTGATTGTTTTCAGGTTGTGGGGGCAGGTTCTTTAGACTAAAGCGGTCGCCATAGACGCGGCGGATAACGGCTTCTGCTTCCTGATGTCGTCCTTTGCTAATCAGCCAGCGCGGTGATTCAGGTGTGCCCATTCTTACAATGAAGAGCAGCGCGCCGATGACTGCCGTGCTCGCCAACGTATAACGCCATGCTTCTACACCGCCAAAATTCAGCAAAGCTTCACCCACCAGATACGCGGTGGCCGCCCCGGCAAACCACAGAATGGTGAGCGTGGCGAGGCAGGGGCCGCGCGACTTCTTCGGCATAAACTCAACCAGAAAAGCGGTAGCAACCGGGTATTCAATACCCACGGCGACGCCCGTCATAAAGCGTAAGGCAAAGAGCGTTTCTCCGCTTTGTACCCAAAACTGCGCCAGCGAACAGACAATAAAGAGGGTGGGGCCGACGAAGTAGATCATGCGGCGACCCAGGCGATCGGTCAGTACGCCACCCATGAAGCCACCAAAGAAAATCCCGATCAGGGCAGAAGCCGCAATCAGACCTTCCCATAATGGGCTGAGACCCAAGGCCGGCGACACTTTCGTCATGGCTATACCAATAATACTGAGCACATAGCCATCGACGAAAGAGCCGCCGCCTGAGCGCACCGTTAATAAGCGGTGGAAACGGCTGAAAGGAACATCTTCAATAGACATGTTATTTGACATGTTTTACTCCTGTTTCTTTTCGGCGTGAGGGAACTTCACTACGCCAATGCGACTGAATTAAGCACAATCTGCGATGGGTGCTTAACATCATCAGGACGCCAGATAAATATAAACCTGTAGCGGTGATTAAAATGTTATTCAGAACAGAAATTAAAAAAGAAGTGCATCGATAACGCTAGCGGGATTGTTTCATATATCATTTCCTCCGGTGCAGGATAGTCGGATAAATACAACTGAGAGCTTTATCATTTTGATGTGGCTTTTTTGCGGGAGGCGACAACGCCTCCCGAAGTGTTATTCAGAAATCTTACTGCTGACACTTTTGGTAACCACGGTACGTGTTGACCACCAGCAGACTAACGACCCAAGACTGACCATCGCCGTGCCTTGCCAAAACGACAGGGTAAGGTGCGAACTGAGAATAAAGGCCGCTAAAATCGACGAAATGATCGGGATAAAGTAAGACGCGGCGGCTAATACCGTTACATTGCCATGCAAAATGCCGACGTTCCACGCCGCGTAACCGAATCCCATCGCCATCGCCGCCAGCGCCAGTGAAATCCACGTATTAAAAGAGGGTGCAAATTCGGGTTGCGGCGAAATGAGGTATTTAACCCATAATGTTAATGCTGTTAAAACAAAGAACAGCGTAATACCGTTATTACCGTTGGCAATTCTTTTGGTGACCACGCAATAAATGGCCCAAATGATGGCGCCGGAAAATGCCAGACCATAGCTCAGCGGGTTTTCCATTATATTGTTCGTCATCTCACTGAGCGAAAACCCTTGATCACCACCCAGTACGCGGCATATTCCTGCCACGGCTAAAATCACGCCCGGAATAATCAGCGGGCTGACTTTTTGCCGGTTAACAATCACCGCCAGCACAATCGTCATACTTGGCCATAGATAATTCACCATGCCCACTTCAATCGCTTGCCGTCCGCTATGGGTAAATCCGAGTGAGAGCGAAAGGCAAAGTTCGTAGCAGACAAACAGCACGCTGCCGATAATCACATAACGGCGGGAGAATTTTTTCAGGTTGGGAAATCCGACGCTGAACAGCAGCAATATGGCACTACAGCTGTAGATCAACGCCGCCCCAGCGATCGGACCGAAGCCTTCGCTAACACTTTTGATCAATCCAACAATCGCGCTCCATAACAGGATGGCAATCAAACCTATGAGCGTCGCTTTCTTTTGGGGCATCACCCGCTACCTCTTCTACACAATGTTCACCTGAAATGCCGGTGCAAGCTTACCTGTTAAATTCAGGTTAAAACCAGCATAAAACTATGCCGCCTGACGCACAGTGTAAATACGTCAAAGGGGACGATAGTTGTGGAATGTGATCGTTATCTGAATTCATTTAGAAAATTATTACGTCACTAAAAATAATTTAAATTGTTGATTAATAGTGAATATAAGTTAATTCCTGGTAGGAATGTTCCATCTGATAGTATTTCCTTTGTATTTTTCACGTATACAAAAAACTTATCCCAATTGACCTCTCTTCATGCGATATGCAAATTGTTAACAAACGCAACCATACGGCGTTGCATTTGGTCCTGAATTCACCTGGAGATTTCGTGATGACATTTGAAGGTATCTACACCCCGGCAATTACCCCTTACGCAGCAGATGGCAGCATTGATTTCGCGGCGTTCGCCAACGTCCTCGAATCGCTGATCGAAGCGCGCGTGCACGGCATTATCATCGGTGGATCAACCGGTGAGTATTATGCACAAAGCGCAGAAGAGCGTCTGTCTCTGGTTGAACATGCACGTAAAGTGATTGGCAACCGTCTGCCACTGATTGTGGGTACCGGCGCGATTCGCACTGAAGACGCGGTGGCTTTTGCAACCCACGCTCGTGAGCATAAAGCCGATGCCATTCTGGTGACGTCACCGCCGTATGCGCTGCCAACTGAACTGGAAAACGCCCACCATGCGCTGACCGTCGACAAAGCCGCTCAGTTGCCGATCATGCTGTACAACTATCCGGGCCGTATGGGCATCTCCATGGGAGAAACTTACTTCCGCGAAGTAAGCCGTTCGAAAAATGTGGTGGCGATTAAAGAGAGTTCAGGCGACTTCAACAATCTGCATCTGCTGGCCTGTCAATTCCCGAACATCGCGCTTTCTTGTGGTTGGGATGATCAGGCGCTGGAATTCTTCGCCTGGGGCGCGCGTAGCTGGGTGTGTGCGGGCTCTAACTTCATTCCACGTGAGCACGTCGCGTTGTACAACGCCTGCGTCGTGGAAAAAGATTTCGATAAAGGACGCAAGATCATGGCTGCGATGATGCCACTGATGAACTTCCTTGATGGCGGCAAATTTGTGCAGTCGATTAAATACGGTTCTGAACTGGCAGGCCTGAAAGCAGGCCCGGTGCGCGCACCGCTGCAGGCACTGGAAGAAGAAGAGAAAGCGCAGTTGCAGGCCGTGATCGACGGTGTGAAACGCAATGTGGCAGCCGTTGCAGTGCTTTAAGGAGTGCGCATGAAACAGGTACAAACGCTGAGCGATGTGGTGAACGTGGCGCGAGAACTGCGGTTCCCGGATCAGGCGTTCATTAACGGACGTTTTACTGCGCCGGTCTCCGGCAAAACACTGGAAACCACCAATCCTGCTACGGGTGAGATTCTGACGCACATCGCTGCTTGTGAAAGCGCGGATGTGGACCTGGCGGTACAGGGCGCACGTAGCGCGTTTGAGTCAGGCAGCTGGAGCCAGCTTCATCCCGGCGAGCGCAAAGCCGTATTACTCAAGCTGGCTGACTTGCTGGAAAACGAAGTCACGCAACTGGCGGTAATGGAAAGTCTCGACAGCGGCAAACCGGTTAGCGAATGCCTGGCAGTGGACGTGCCAGAGACGATTCACGTGATTCGCTGGTATGCGGAAGCCATCGACAAGCTGTACGACCAGACCGCGCCGACCGGCAACGGGGCGATGGCGATGATCGTTCGTGAGCCGATTGGTGTGGTGGGCTGCGTGCTGCCATGGAATTTCCCGCTGCTGATGCTGGCGTGGAAAATCGGCCCAGCGCTGGCTGCTGGCTGCTCGGTGATTGTGAAGCCGGCGGAGCAAACTTCGCTAACGGCATTGCGCGTGGCTGAACTGGCGCATGAAGCGGGTATTCCAGCCGGCGTGCTCAACATCGTCACCGGTACCGGGAAAGAGGTGGGGGAACCCATCGGCCTGCATCCTGATATTGATATGGTGAGCTTCACCGGTTCAACGGCGACCGGACGCCGTTTCCTGCACTATTCCGCGGAATCGAATCTGAAGAAGATTGTGCTGGAATGCGGCGGGAAAAACCCGGCGCTGGTGTTCGATGATGCCGAAGATCTGGCCAGCGTTGCCGCCAATGTGTTAAACGGCGCATTCTGGAATATGGGTGAAAACTGTTCTGCAACTTCCCGACTGCTGGTGCAGGAAGGTGTGAAGGATAAACTGCTCGCTCAGATCGCGGAGCAGATCGGTGAATGGCGTATGGGCAATCCGCTGGATCCAGAGAATCGTCTGGGTACCATGATCACCACCGATCATTTCTGCAAAGTCAGTGACTATCTGAAAACCGCGCGCAAAGAAGGATTACGCATCATTCAGGGCGGATTCACCGATCGCGGTATTTACGTGCAGCCGACCATTGTGGATGGCGTGACGCCGAAAAGCGCACTGTTCCGCGAGGAGATCTTTGGGCCAGTGCTGTGTATCACCACCTTTAAAACGGAAGCCGAAGCCATCGCACTGGCAAATGACACTGATTACGGTCTGGCGGCATCGGTTTACACTGGCAAACTAAGCCGTGCAATTCGCGTATCGCGTGCAGTCCGTGCGGGAACGGTGACGGTCAACTGTTTCGGTGAAGGTGATGCAACCACGCCATTTGGTGGTTATAAACAGTCTGGTTTTGGTGGACGTGATAAATCTGTATACGCACTTGATCAGTACACCGAGCTGAAAACCATCTGGATTGATGTGCCTGCTGAGTAAGCTTAATGCCCGCCACGGATGGCGGGTATGCCCTGGAAATAGGATAATTCTCTGCAGATGATGACTCGTTTTTTTCTTCTGTAACTCCTTGTAATATCATCATTCCCTTTTCTGTGATCCACCGCAGAATGCAAAAAATATCCCATAATTATTTTTGCTGTATACACACTTTTTCTGTAGGTTAAGCAGGAATCGCATGCGGAATGTCATCACAGGAGGTCACTTTGAGATCGGGAAAAGCAGCGTTATACGAAGATTTAAAACGCCTTATTTTGACCATGGAACTGGACCCAGACGAGTTGCTGGATGAAGCCAGCCTGACGGGACAATACGGTTTATCTCGCACGCCTGTGCGTGAAGTTTTCCAGCGACTGGCAGGAGAGGGTTACTTAGAAATCGTCGAAAAACGCGGCGTGCGCGTCATCCCGATGAGCCATTCCACACTGCGCAATTTCTTCCTCGTCGCACCGATGATCTACGCCGCTACCGGTCGCCTGGCGGTACAGAATTTTAAACCTTCCCAGCTTAAATCGCTGAAAGAGACGCAAAAGCGCTTCCGTAAAGCGGTGCAGACGCGTGATGCCGAAGCGCTGGCACTGGAGAACAATCGTTTCCATGAGATCATGGGCGAGATGGCAGCCAATCCCTATTTACAGCCCAGCCTGGGCCGTTTACTGATCGACCATTGCCGCATCGGCCACACCTTTTTCCGCCCGCAAAATGAAGACATGGAACGCCGCCTGCAGCTAGCCGCCGAGCATCATGATGCCTTTATCAGCGCGATCGAAGCGCGAGATGAGCAGAAGGTGGTGGATCTGGTGTTCGAACATTGGGAACTGTCACGCGAAAATATGGAGATCTTTATCGCGCCGCAGGGGTTGAAAGCGGACGATCTGGTGCAGTCACAGGAAGGGAATAAGTTGTAGTTTCAGGGTTGTCGATTTTGACATGATAAGGCGGCTGCAAGCCGCCTTCAGACGGGAGGGGTGAAGCTTACTCGTTGCCCCACTCATTCAAAAAGTTAGCAATCTCATCGATTCGCACCGCTTGAATACCCGCTTCACGGGCCATCTCTTGCTGCGACTCTTCGCTAATCTCTTCGTTATTGCTAAGACGAGTCAGTAACAGCTGGAAGTAGTGCGCCAGTGCATCGAGTTCTGCTTCGCTCACATCGTGTTCAGATTCCGACGCGTATTCTTCAGCAATGTCATAATACTTCAGTGGAATATTGTTATTCATTATCAGCTCCCCTTTAAACTTTGAGCATTTTCACTGCGGCATCAATGTCGATCTCATCTTCAGTAAAGATCAGCGTCGTCCCCTGGAAAGTGGTCACCGCCAGTTTTTTTACTGAGCGCATTTCATCAGGCTTAACGTCTGTCTTGGGTTTGATGTTGTTCATCAGAAGGCCCACCGACAGAACGGTGTTTTCTTTATCAATGCGGGTATCAACCGGCTCTTCTTCACTGTAAACCACGAAGGATTTAATCGATGTGAGCTTCAGACGCTCACCGGCGATAAAGATGTATTTGCTGTCCGGTATCACTTTCACCGAAAAGGCCGATAAACCTTTGTTATTGGTGGTCGGTTCGAACGTCACTGCCGCGTCTTTTTTAATCAGATCAGGGTTGGCGACCTTAATCACATGGAAATAACGGTTGTCTCCGTTTTCATCTTTGATAAATCCAAAACCTTTGTCTTCAAACCAGGTTGTGATCGTTCCGTTCATCGCCATTACCGCCTACTTAATCGTTAATCTAATCAGTTTTTTGCAGCGCGCAGTGTAAAGCACATTGCCTGCGTAGACTACGCCTTTGCTGTAAGTCTGGACGATAAATTTCTGCTGTGCGAGCGTGAGCCTGTGAGAAGAGAGCAAAATTCGTCAGCTCGCTGAAAATTGGTTATCATCCGCACCCACTTCCCAGCCTGGCAGTCCGATGTCCACCATTATCGATACTTTTATAGCTCCGCCGTGTTCTGAAGAGATCTCGATTCTCTATCAGGATGAGCATCTGGTATTGATCGATAAACCCACGGGGCTGCTCAGCCTTTCAGGTAAAAATCCGCAAAATCTGGATTCCGTGCATCACCGGTTGGTGAAGTTATTCCCCGGCTGCACCTTAGTGCATCGCCTCGATTTCGGGACATCCGGATTAATGGTGGTGGCGCGCAACAAAGCGATCAACGCCTTGTTGTGCCAGCAGTTTAGCCAGCGCAGCGTGACTAAAATTTACACGGCGCTATTGTGCGGACATCTCAACCATAATGAAGGGTTGATTGACGCCTCGATAGCAAAAGACCCGGCGCTGTTTCCGTTGATGTCGATTTGTGCCGAGACGGGGAAACCTGCGCGTTCGCGCTATCAGGTAATAGAACGCTTAACTCGTGAAGGGGATAATGGCGTGATATTGCCGGTTTCGCGGGTGCAGCTATTGCCAGAGACGGGCCGCACCCATCAATTGCGTATCCATTGCCAGCAATTGGGCCATCCGATTCTTGGCTGTGATCTGTATGGCGGGTTACTGCAGCCGGGTACGGAAAAAACACCCCGGCTGATGCTGCACGCCAGTGAATTGCATTTTGTCCATCCCGTGAGCGGGGAGATCATCACTGCGCGTCATGCCAGCCCGTTTTGACACGGGCGGCATGTATTACCACATCAAATCATCCGGCACTTTGAAGTCCGCGTACGGATCGTCTTCATCCTGCTCTTCCTGACTCAATGCACTGTTCAATACAATGCTATCTGCATCACGCTGCGCAATTTTATCAGCCACGCTGGCGGGAATAATCGCGTATTTGCTTTCGCCACTGCTATCCGCCGCCAGGCGCGCAATCGCCAGACGGCCATTGATCAACTGTGTTTGCGTGGTCTTATCCACACTGATCTTTTTAATTAGGTTGCTATCGGTGAAGTTGAAATCAATCGTCCCTTTGGCAATGGTGATCGCGTTCATTTCGATCAGTTGCTTAACCTGTGCTTTGTACTCTTTGGACAAAGTGGCTTGCTTCTGCTGCTCACTTAGCTGCTTATCACGCTCAATTTGCGCTTTTTTATTCTCTTCCACCGCTTCACGCGCTTCACGTGCCTGCACACGAGACTTCTTGGCAGTGCGCTGCACTTTGGCCATTTTCTTGGTGGAAACTAATCCAGCTTTGAGCATCTGCTCTTGTAAGGTGAGTTTTGTCATCTTCGTCTCTAAAATCCGTTAAAACCTGGCCGGATTATACCTCTAATGCGAAGGCTGATCACGGCGAGGTTTGAGATCCCGATGAATCGACCTATCAGCGCAGGAGTAATGCCAGCAAGGCAATCAGAGCGGGAAGGGCCTGCACATAGAGAATTTTTCGACTGGCGGTCATCGCGCCGAAGATTCCGGCAATCAACACACAGATGAGGAAAAACAGAGTGACAGGCACACCGTTTTCCCCCAGCCATAACCCCCAGAGTAAACCCGCCGCCAGAAAACCGTTATAAAGGCCCTGATTGGCCGCGAGTACACGGGTTTCGCGCGCAAAGTCGACGCTGAGTTTGAAGGCTTTCCGGCCGGTTTTCGTCTCCCACAGAAACATCTCCAACACCAGAATGTAGATATGAATCACGGCGACGAGAGCAACAAGGATATTGGCTAACACGTGAGTCCTTATTTTCAATTAAGATTATTTAAAATAAATTTTTTTGGATTAAAAACAGGCCACAAAATTGGAATAATTCACTCTTAAACAATTCGACAGAGCGAAAAGGATAATCCATTTAGAGGTCTGGAGCATCATAACTCACTGTAGATGCTCTAAATGACTTGATTGCTATCAGCATACTCTTCTTCAATTCGGTTTTGCGCTATATTGGCAGCACTAACACCCGAATATCTCTGCGAAACAGGTAACATTGGCAATGGCTCTGATCCCGAAAAACTATGCGCGGCTGGAAAGCGGCTACCGTGAGAAAGCATTAAAAATCTATCCGTGGGTTTGTGGACGCTGCTCACGTGAATTTGTTTACTCCAATCTGCGTGAACTCACCGTGCATCATATCGATCACGATCATACTAACAACCCGGAAGATGGCAGTAACTGGGAGTTGTTGTGTCTTTTTTGTCATGATCATGAGCACTCTAAGTACACCGAAGCTGACATGTACGGCACCCGAGTGGTGGCCGGGGAAGATGCACAGAACGATGTAGAAGCAGCAACCTACAATCCCTTTGCTGATTTAAAATCGATGTTAAATAAGAAGAAATAATCGGCACTGATCATTGATGCTGCCAGCATGCCGAACAGAGGCTGGCAGCCTTTACCGTTTGATTTACTGGCGTAACTTCTCTAAAAGTTGCTCAGCCCCTTTATCAATTCCTGTCTCTGCTGCACTAAGTGAACCAAAAGTCGCACCCACGTTCATCGCATTTGGATATTGTTCCGCAACGTACGCCAGTAAGAGTTCGTTTGATGCCGCATCTTTCACCTCCACGGCGAAATTCACGTAGCCACTCATCAAGCCACGTCCTCCACGTACCGACTGAACGATATTGTATGGGCCGCCGGCTAAATCAAACTTTGTGAATGTACCAATCACTTGCGGCGTGGTATCGGCGCCGGTCAGCGTCAGTTTCAATTTGAGCGCAGGAGCCGCCCCGGCAGGGGGATTGGTGATGAATTTCTCCGCTAGCACGTCTTCAAACTTCTTACGCATATATTCAGCGAGTTGACGACGATCATCCACAGACAAGTCATTGAATTGCGCATCATTGCCGCTGTAAATGTCGACCGGTTCAATGCTGATGCTGCGATATTTGCTCCAGTCTACGGGAGCGGCATAACGAAAGGGAATGCGATCGCTATCGTCAGACGTATTCGGCGACATGCGTGATGCTGACGCGATACCAGCATATTTCACCGGGCTGGTAGAGGAACAACCGACAGCGGCAAAAGCGGCCGCTAATACAAGGCTACGACACAACGGGCTGAACAAACGACTCATCTTGATACTCTCCGATAGAAGACATAAATGGACTGTACGGTTTAGTTAATATCAGTTAGCATAAATCTGTCAAGAAGAGGTTTCAGGGTGTGACATCGTGATGCGGGGGCTGAGAGGTGAGTGCAAGACGTTCGTTAGTGTCGGGTGAAAGAGTTAACGGAAACTATGCAGGATGATGGCCGTATTAGCGGCAATTTTGCTATTGCTCTTCCGCGCCATCCGCAATTTAGGCGAGATACTTCATCTCTGGCAATTAGGTATAAAACGAGGCGGGTTTTATGCCGTCAGGGTTTGGGGCGCGCGCCGCAAACCCTTATTGATGCTGCTGGTTATCGACACCATTGTGGTGGTGGCGCTTATTTTCATTCTGTCAGCCAGAATTCAGATGTTGTGACCAGCACCTCTGAGGAACAACGAAACGGCGTTTTGCACCATAGTCCTCACCTCACTTTTGGTATAATTCGGCAACGTTCGCTGAAGGAATAATTCATCGACTTCAGCTTTTACTAACGCTGAAAATTGTTTGGCGCGTAATGCCGGGCTGCCGCCGATCAATTCCCCGCTGGCGATGTGATGCTCCATTACCGCCGTCAGGGCGTTCATACTCTCACGCACCCCGGACTCATGAAAAAGCGCGCCGATATCGGAATAGCCCGCTTCACCGACCACCATTCTGTACAACTGCAGAGCCTTCCAGTCTGATGTCAGCGCGCCCAGCATACCTTCACCAAAACGCTGTAACTTCTCACTTAACAACAGGGATTGAGTCTCCGGGTGGTTAAGTTCATCAGCCGCACGCATCAGAAAATTTGTACTAAAACATCTGACAACGGCTTCAAACAGGCTCTCTTTAGAAGCGAAGTAATTATAGAGTGTCGCCTTCGAGCAACCGGCCTGCTTTGCAACGCTATCCATTGAAGCTCGCTCATATCCTTGTTCCAGGAACACGGCTGAAGCGGCGTTGATAATGTCAGTTCTCTTTTGTTCGGTTAGCGTGCGCATCACTCTCTCCTTTGTCGGCGATAAATATTAACAAAACCGGCTGGTTCATTAAAGGAAAGAGGATAGTGGATTCGTCGTCTGGAAAATGACGAGTGAAACTTTAATTGCCACGAAGGGATGTGCGCTGCACAAGCAACACGCTGATTAAAACGATGACCAGTCCGACAAAAGCCGTACCGCTCATCACCTGAGATAGCACTATCCAACCCAGCAGCACGGCGGTGATCGGGCTGAGTAATCCGAGCGATGCCACCGCAACGCTGGGCAGGCGGCCAATTCCCCTGAACCACAACCCGTATGCCACAAATGCACCGGCCAGGGAGAGATAGGCATAAGCGGCCCACTGCGGCAGCGTCAGTGTGGGCAGTGGGGCGTCAATCAGCCACGCTGCGGGTAGCAACATTATTCCACCCAGTATCAGCTGCCAGCCGGTGAGGGCCATCACCGGCAAATCCATTTTCCAGCGGCGTGTCAGCCATACGCCTGTGGCCATACAGGTCGCGCCCAACAACGCTGCCACAATGCCGACCGGTTCGAACACTGTTTGCGGAGAGAGTAATAGCAAGGCCATCCCGACAACCCCGGCCAGCGCGGCCCATAAAGTGATTCTCGCTGGCGCCCGATGTTCAACTCCCCATGCCAGTAACATCACCAGCAGCGGTTGTATCGCGCCCAATACGGCAGCAAGCCCGCCAGGCAGCCGATAGGCAGCGACAAACAACAGTGCCTGGAAAACACCGATATTCAGCGCACTAAGAATAATGAGCCGTCCAATATCACGGCTGGCGGGCAGGCGACGAGTGAACAGCAACATTAATACCCCTGCCGGAAGTACCCGAATCAGCGCCGCCGTAAAAGGGCGATCGGGTGGCAGAAATTGTGTTGTGACGATGTAGGTTGATCCCCAGATAGCCGGGGCCAGGGCAGTCAATATCACGTCACGCCAGTACGAAAGAGAGAAAGAGGATTGCATCATTTTGCCTTTATCTTCAATTCAAGATAAAATTAGTGTGTCCACCAATTACCTTGAAGTCAAGATAAATGAATGATCAAACTGAAACCCGATCTGATGCCGTCGATCTCATCCTTCAGCAGTGGCAGCGCGAGCGGCCAGATTTAGACTGCAGCCCGATGGGGCCGATTGGACGTCTCAAGCGTTGCACGGCGCTGATTGAACAGCGACTTGAAGAGGCCTTTGCCGAGTTTGAATTGAGCATGTGGGAGTTTGATATGCTGGCAACACTGCGCCGTGCCGGAGCACCTTATAGTTTAAGTCCTACCGAGTTGTTTTCGACGCTAATGGTCACCTCGGGCACCATGACGCATCGCTTAAAACGCCTTGAATCCAGAGGGCTGATTACCCGACAGGTAAATGCAGAGGATGCGCGAAGCATGCTGGTGCAATTAAGTCAGGACGGGCTGGCGTTAATTGACCGTGCGGTAGAAAAACACGTGGATAACGAAAGAAAAATTCTGTCTGGGCTCTCTCCTGAAGTGCTGATGGCACTGGATAGCCACCTGTCGGGTCTATTGCGATCGCTTGAAGGATCCCATCAGCGCTAATTGCCCCATTCTCACGCGTCAGCGCTGTGACGGTGTATTGGAGATTCCCCTTTCAGTCCACCGAAATTTAATTCAGGTCCGGTGCTGTGGCGTAAGTTGAGCACGCCGGATCCCTCTAACACATTCTTGCTAATCCCCGCGCCTGGACCCCCGATTTTTTGCGATCCATAACACAATCGTATCGTGATCATATTGACAACATTTCATGAGATTCAGTAAAACTTTATACATCAGGTATACATGATAAATACCCGTGAAATTCATTAAATACTTACGCTTTACACCGCTAAAAAACCCTACGTTGTACGGGCAATCCGCCAGTACAAACAATGAAAACGTGTATTGGAGTAACGGAATTGCAAAAGATCACCTCACTGCCTGCCGATGATTCGATGCCGGGTTGGTTTCATACCAGTGCCGCTCGTACGCCACGCCCGGCGCATATTGGTCAGAAAAAAACACGCTTCGCGATTGTGGGGGCGGGCTTAACGGGCCTGGCGGCTGCGCGACAATTAGCGCTGAATTTCCCCAATGATGAAGTGGTGCTGATTGAGGCGCAGGAAGTGGGATATGGATCGGCAGGACGTAACGCCGGTTTTGCCATCGATGTACCACATGATATCGGCGCGAAGGATTATATTGGCGACGTCACCATTGCGAATAAAGTCCTCAAGCTGAATACATTAGGGCAAAACTATCTGCGTCAGATTGTGCAGGAACACGGCATCGAATGTCAGATGACCGAATCCGGTAAATATCAGGCATCAGTCGGTGAGCAGGGCACGGCGATTCTCGAAGCCTATCGTAGCGGATTGGCAAAGATCGGGCGCGAATCCGAAATGATCTCGGGTAAAGATCTGCCGGATCACATTGGCACTTCTTATTACAAGCAGGCGCTGTTTATTCCCGGCACCATCTTGTTGCAGCCTTCAGCATTGGTAAAAGGTCTGGCGGATAATCTGCCCGCGAACGTCACGCTGTACGAGTACACACCCATCACGTCGATTGACTACGGTGACAAAGTGACGTTGGTGCATGACAAAGGGAGCATCACCGCTGATACGTTGATCCTGGCTAATAACGGTTTTGCGTCGCACTTTGGTTTCCTGCAGCGCCGTTTGCTACCGACTTTCCTTTACGGCAGCCTGTCACGTCAGTTGACTGAAGAAGAGCAGGCACGATTGGGTGGCAAAGCGGTGTGGGGGGTGATTCCGGCGCATCCGTTTGGCAGCACCATTCGTCGCACAGTGGATAATCGTATTCTGGTGCGCAACAGTTTTAGTTTCCATCCGGATGGACGACCACGCGAGAAATACCTTAAGCAGTATCTGGAAAACCATCGCAAATCGTTTGAACGCCGTTTCCCGATGCTGCCGCAGGTGGATTTTGAATACACCTGGAGCGGCGCGATCTGCCTGTCAGAAAACCACGAAGGCTTCTTTGGCAAACTGGCACCGAATGTTTATGGTGCGCTGTGCTGTAACGGATTGGGCATAACGCGCGGCACGGCAACCGGCAAATTGATTGCCGATATGATCGCCGGTGAGAAAAACGAACTGATCGATTTCCTCACCCAATCACCGGGTCCAAACCGCACGCCAGCTGAGCCTTTCCTTTCGATTGGCGTGAACTCGGTGTTGAAGTGGGGCCAATACCGCGCAGGCATGGAAGTATAAGAAGGAAATTGCCGCCAGCATTAATGGCGGCTTTTACCCTTGGCTGCTTACCACTTCATCTCACCAGTATTCACTTTCGCACTCAGTTCCAGTGAACTTTCATCCGGCAGATTCGGATAGGCTTTTTTCATCGCCTCAATCACTTCTGCTGATCCCTTGTGCTGCTGGAGTGCTTTTTCAAAACTCTGCAGATAGTTAAGGGTAAATGTCACCGCGCCATCGCCCGCCGGACGTGAGCCAATGTAGTGTCCTGGAATGACCACTTTCGGTTTAAGCTGCTGAATTTCTTTGAGCACGCTGCGCCACTGCTCACGGCTGGCTGGCGTTTGCGTATCTGCGGTCCAGACGTGGATGCCCGCTGCCACGGCGGTGCCCCCCAGCACGGCCTTATTGGCTGGGATCCACAGATAAGCGGATTTATCCCCCGCATGGCGCAGTTCAATACGTTCACCATCCACGCTAAACGAAGTCTGATGGGTGATCTCCGGTACATAAAGTTGGGTAGGCGCACCACCCGGCATTTTCGGGCCCCAGTACGCTAACTTGGCGGCTTTGGTAGCTTCGATATGCTCAACCACCGTCGGTGCTGCGACAATTTTCACCTGAGGGAAGGCTTTGACGATGGGCTCGAGACCAAAGTAGTAGTCAGGGTCACCGGAGGTAACCAGGATTTGCGTGAGTTTTTTGCCGCTGGCTTTGATCATCTCCACCAGTTTCTCGCCGTCTTTCGGGCTGAACTGTGCATCGACCAGCAGCGCTTCGTGTGGCCCGGTAATCAGCGTTGACGATACCGGAAACACACCTTGTTCCTGCGGATTGTAAACTGCCAATTGCAATGGGGCAGCAAACGCCGGGCCAGCTGCCAGTGCGAGCACCAACGTCAGTGACTTCATCTTCATCTCATTTTCCTTTCAGTGCCAACATGGCTGGTAAGCACATCATTGTAAGGATTTTTCTGTCTGCTAGAATTCCCGCAAATAGAGATGATCAGTTTCATAAAACGATCAGATGGAGAGCAGATGGACAGAGTCACAGCCGCTTCAGTATTTAATCGCATTTGCGAACTAGGCAGCCTGAGTGCCGCAGCGCGGGCGCTGGATATCTCACGGCCAATGGTCAGCCGTTATCTGGATGAAATGGAGAAATGGGCAGGCGCACGTTTACTACACCGTTCATCACGTCGCTTGACCATTACCCCGGCCGGGGAAAAAGTGCTGGAGAAAACCCGCATGCTGGCACGGCTGGCCGATGAGATAACCGGACAGGGCGAACCGGGAGAACCGCAGGGCACATTACGCGTCGCCTGTGCGCACTCCACCGCGACCCATATTCTGGGGCCGATGATCCCGGCATTTCTGGCACGCTATCCACTGCTGCGCATTGAGTTAGAAATCAACAACCAGCCGGTGAGTTTAGTGGGAGAACGCATCGATGTGGCGGTGAGGATCACGGAAAATCCTGAACCGGGCGCAATTGCCCGCCGTCTTGGCGAATGTGCTTCGGTGGTGTGCGCATCACCCGATTATTTGCGCAAGCATGGCAATCCTGAAACGCCGCAGGATTTGAGCCAGCATAATTGCCTGCACTATAGCCGCTTTGCCGGGCAGAGTTGGCAGTTCAACGATGCCAATGGCGATGCACTGAGCACAGCCGTGAGCGGAAATTTCAGTGCCGGCATCTCATCGGTATTGTGCGATGCCGCCATCGCCGGATGTGGGCTGGCCATGGTGCCAGAAATGGAGGCGCGCGCCGGGATAGCAAACGGTCAGTTGCAATGTGTACTGCCGGACTTTACGCCAAAAACCCTCGGCATTTATGGATTGTATATGTCGCGCGAACGCCAACCCGCCGCGCTGCGACTGTTTCTTGATGCGGTGCAGCAACAGCTGGCTTCATAAATACATTACGCATATCGTCATACAGTTGTGCTATGTCTTGAGAATCTGACACGCAAGGAGAACTCAAGATGCGCATACCCGACTACCCCTCGCAACATAATGAACAGTGGGCACAAGTCGATAATTACTTTGCAAACGCATTGGCAGCCGAGGATGTGGCGCTGAAAGCTGCATTAGCGCATAACGCTGCTCAGGGCTTACCGGTGCACGATGTTTCGGCATTACAGGGCAAATGGCTGGCATTGATGGTGACGATTACAGGTGCAAAGCGCGTACTGGAAATTGGCACATTAGGGGGATACAGCACAATCTGGATGGCTCGGGCTCTACCGGAAAACGGCCAAATTATCACGCTCGAATTCAATCCCCATCACGCTGAAGTGGCCCGTCACAACCTGGCGTTGGCACGTGTTCACGATCGCGCAGAAGTGATAGTGGGCGCTGCATTGGATAGCTTGCCGATGCTGACTGCGCCGTTTGACCTGATCTTCATTGATGCCGATAAAGTCAATAATCCTCACTATCTTCACTGGGCATTGAAACTTGCTCGTGTTGGGACCGTGATCATTGCAGACAACGTGGTACGTGGAGGGGCGGTAGTCGTTGCTGATAGTGAGGATCCTAATGTCAGCGGCCTGCGTGAGTTCGTCGATATGATCAACCAGGATAATCGATTGGAAGCCACGGCACTGCAGACGGTTGGCGAAAAAGGCTGGGATGGACTGATCATGGCGGTGGTGAAAAGTTTGTAAGCGCTAAATGGGTGATAGTATCCCTCAGCAAATATCACTGAACGTTAATAATGGAGTGTTAACTGATGCGCCACTGGGTACTGACTTTGTTCTCATCTTTGGTTTGATGGGAGGGAGTCACTTTGGCTTGCCAGCACAGACAGCCGGCGCTACGCAACTCGCGGGATTGATACGTGAGCCGCTCTCATTAACCATAACCTTCCCCAACGGGCAACGCGCGGTGCTGGATGCTTATGTCACACGACCAGACAAACCCGGTGTGTTTCCTGTTGCACTGATCACCCACGGCACCGATGGCAGCGAGCAGAGCGATCGCCAGCATCTCACGCCGAACCGTTTCTCAGCTGCCGCCATCACCTTTGCCCGACATGGTTATGCCGCTGTGGTGGTGATGCGACAGGGCTATGGTCAATCCACCGGCCACAACGATTATCAAGGCAACAGCTGCGCCCAGCCGCAACATGCTCTAGCAGGGAAAATGGCACGAGACGATATCCTTGCTGCACTGACGGCGATACGGGTACAGCCCTGGGCGGCAAAACATCAAGCGGTGCTGGTCGGCCAATCATCTGGCGGATTCAGCGTGCTCGCCGCCAGTGCCCTGAATCCACCGGGTGTACAGGCTATCATCAGCTTTTCAGGTGGACGCGGAGCCATGGGTGAGGGCCAGGTTTGTGATAAAACCTCACTGCTGGCGACGCTGAAATCTTATGGTCAAACCGCACGAATCCCAACACTCTGGCTTTACACTGCCAATGATCAGTCGTTTTCACCCCAGCTTGGCGAGGAGATGTTCAAGGCTTACCATCACGCAGAGGCTAAGGGTAAGCTGATCACTCTGCCGGCTTACGGTAACGATGGGCATGATTTACTGATTTCAGCACCGGAAGGATTCTGGTGGCGCAGCGTCTCGTCGTTTCTAAGCCAGCAACATTTGCCGAGCCATGGAGTCGTGTCCCTTGCTGAGGCCGAGCTTGCTGCACCGGCAGGATTAACGTCATCAGGTCTACAGGCTTTCAAACACTATCTGTCAGATCGCGGCTATGAGAAAGCGTTCGCGACCAACGGCGAAGGTGTGTGGGGCCGCGCCCACTGGGCTCGCACCCAGCAGGATGCAAAGCATGAAGCTCTGGCAAATTGCGAGCAGTATCGTGAGAAGGAAGAAGCGGCGTGCACCATTTACGCCGCTGGAGATCAACGCCCAGCGGCGAAATGACGCGCTAGGCGATGGGCGTGACTTGCATAAAGTGCATGATCGCCACCAGTGTAACGATCGACAGCACCGTGGAGATGAGGATCGCGCCAGAAGTGATTTGCGCATCACGCCGATAATACTCAGCCAGCATAAAGGGCCCGGTGCCGGTGGGCAGTGCCGCCAGCAGAATCGCCATGTTGGTGAGATCCTGCGGCAGGTGAAACAGCCAGACGGCTAAAATCCAGGTCAGCAGCGGCTGCATCACCAGCTTGGCCACCACGACCAGGCCCACCGTGGTGAAACTCATTTTCGCCGCGGTGGGCAATTTGCTGGCTTTGGCTTTTTGTCGGCTGGCTAGAAACACCCCTAAACACACCAGCGCGCAAGGGCTGGCCGCACCGCCGAGCAGTTTCAGGAAGGTTTCAACGCTGCCGGGCATGGTCAAACCCGCGCTGGAGCAAGCTGCCCCCAACAGCGGTGAGATAATCAGCGGGTTCTTTAAAATGGCGCGCAGTACTTTAATCGCCAGTCGATGAAATTCACGTTCACTCTGCAAACCAATCTCGATCATCGCGATGGCAATCGCGAACAGGATACACGCCACCACAATAGTCGCCGTGGTGGTGGGGATCAGGCTGCTTTTACCAAAAATCAGTAACAACAGCGGAAAACCCAGATAACCGGTGTTGGGATAGGCGGCGGCAACGCCATCGACGCTGGCATCGGCAGTGGATTTGCCTTTGAATTTTTGGCAGGCAAAGACGATAACAAATGAGGCGGCGCAGGAGAGGGCAAACGCCCAGAAGAATCCCGGTTGATAAATGGTGTGCCACGGCGTGTGTGCCATGATGTCAAACAGCAGCGCAGGCAGCGCAAGCCATACCACAAATTTATTCAGTTCCGTCGCCGAGGTTGGCCCTAATACACCTAGCATGCGGCAAGCATATCCCGCCACAATTAAGCCGAAAACCGGCAAAAGAATCAGAAACGTCGCTATCATTGTGTCCTCCCAGTAAGCTGAAGGACTCTAGTGCCTTTAGTGATGCAGATCCAATAGCAAATTTGGCCGGGATTGATACGGAAAATGAATCATGCTTGATATGAAGCCGCTGCGGTACTTTATCGCGCTGGCAGAAGTGAAAAATTTCCACCGTGCCGCGGAGCGTCTGCATCTATCACAGCCGTCCTTAAGTCGTCACATCGCTGCACTGGAAAAAGCGGTGGGTACACAGCTGGTGGAACGCAATACGCGCCAGCTAATGCTGACGCCCGCCGGTGAGAGCTTCTACCAGGATGCACGTAAGATCCTCGAATCACTCCAGCAGGCGCAACAACTGGCGCGTGACACCGCCGCGGGCAAATCGGGTTTATTGCGCGTGGGTTTCACTATGTACTCTGCACATAGCGTGATCCCGGAGTATGTGCGATTGATTCGCCATCACTTCCCCTACATTGCTCTGGAGTTGGAAGAGGCGGTCACTGAAGACCTGCCGGATAAAGTGCTGGCAGGTGAAGTCGATTTAGCGGTACTGGTGGAAGGAACTGCACGCGTGGGCATGCAGACATTGACCGTGTTAACCGAGCCTTTATGTGTGGCCATGTCGCGCACACATCCTAAAGCGAGAAGTCGGAAATTGCAGATCGAAGATCTGCGCGACGATCCTTTTGTGATGACCTCCGCCAGCGCCGGGAGCCGATTAACCGCGGTAATTATGGATTATTGCCGGGCTCATGGTTTTGAACCGATGGTCAGTCTGCAGGTTCGTCTGCAACACACCATGCTTAGCCTGGTCAATGACGCTAGCTATGTGGCATTGGTGCCTTCATCTGTTCAACAACTCAAAATGGATGGCATCGTCTTCAAACCGCTTGCGGATGCGCCGCAGGTTAATCTTGCCGTTGCCTGGAGCAGCGATAACCGCAATCCCTGCCTCAACAGTTTTATAAAACTGCTGATTCAACGACACGCAGCAGTGTGAAACCTACGCCAGCCGCATAATCCTCTGCGGTGCGATAACTACAATGAATTAAATCAATAAGTTAAGATGGGCGGGCCCTGCGAGTCAGTGGCGGTTTCAGCCTGAAATCGCCACAAATTCAGCATTGTGTTGTTCAAAAAATAAGCCAATATTTACTTTATCGTTAAGCCAATTTTAATCTTCACCACGTAGAGTGCCCTCACAGTCACAACCATCAGTAAACGAAGTCAGAATTGCCGAGGCGTAACAGAACTCCTGTTAGTTGCCCGCGTCTATAGACCGTGCTGAGCTGTGTTATCCGCTGGAGAGTACCTTTGCTGCGACTATTATTTCTGTTGATGGGTGGACCGGCGCTAAGAGCGGGTTGGCCTTATCTGACCGGGCTGGGCCTGCTGTGTGCTGGTGCGAGTACCGGGATCCTGATGGATCTGTTGCAACATGGAAGTTTATCGTTCCCCTTGCATGTGTTAGGGGTATTCCTTGCGGTCGAAGGGCTGGCGGAAGCAGTGAGTGCAATCTATTCGCCTGCCGGCATTGCCTGGCCACCTTTGATGAAATCTGCAGGGCTGATGCTGTTTGGCCTGTTGGTATTCATTGCACCGCATGACAGCAGCCTCTGCTTCTCACTGGGTTTTGCCTTGATTTTTCTGCTGGATGGCGGGTTCCGTGTCATTTCATGCAGCCTGATGCGCTGTCGGCGATGGACGCGGAAATTCAGCCTCGGATGCGCGGAAATCCTGTTTAGCCTCCTGATTGCCATCCATTGGCCGCTGGCTCCGCATGTGATCGTGCCGCTGTGTTTTGCACTTCTGCTGGCGGGATGGGGCATCAATCTCTTGTTTATGGGAGCGCAAATTCATGCGCTGCCAGAGAATACCAGTGTCACCGCACTGCCTCTCTTTACCCGCAAAGGGCTGCGTGCGCCGCATGGATTGAATTATGAACATCCGCCGCTGCAGGCTGGGCATACCAGTGTGCCGCTCAATGTCTACATCTGGACGCCGTTGGGTTCGGGCGATGTCGCTGGACGTCGTCCATGGTTTGACCGTTGGGTCGCAGCGATTGACCATCGCGGTAAAGTATCTACCGGCCATACATCGTTAGAGATGGGTAATGAACTCTATATCAGCCTCTACCCGGTTGATGACGTTTCACGCAGCTTGCGCGGTTTCCTGCAAACGCTGCGCGCAAAAGAGGAGTTCGACGTTGAGGGTTGTTTGCTGCCATCGCTGGAAAGTGAAATCAAAAGATGGTGCCGCCCTGATAAACGTCTGGTTCTTACGCACTACAATCAGGCAGCCTTGCGCAATTACTGGCGGGCGAATTCAACCGATACCCGCTATAACCTCACATCACGTAACTGTTCGACCAGCGTAATGCAGGCGCTGGACGTTGCTACTGAAGGCTTGTTGGGTGAACACGGTTTGAAAGGGCTTTGGGTCATCCTCAACCCCGATTTTTGGTTGTTGAGCCTGGTACGCAGCCGCGCAGAAGGCATGACGTGGACGCCAGGACTGGTGATGGATTACTGCATTTTGCTGCGCCGTGTGCTGGAAACTCAACAGCGAACCAGCCGCTATCGCAAAATCATTCATCGTTTAAGAGTCGAACTGCTCGGCGCACGCATGGTCGTGCGCAGTTTGTTACGTTGACCGTTTTTGAACAGCATTCAGGCAAAACCATTCTGTTGCAGAATGGCTCTGGCCGCTGTTGTACTGAGAAAGGCGGCAAGGGGATTAGCAGAGTGGGTGAAAGTCGCCCATCCATATTCTGCCTGAATGTTGAACGGTTCCGGGATGCTCAATACCTGCAAATGCGGATGATTGATTAGACGTGGAGCATAGCTGGCGTAACCAATGAAGAGATCTGCGTGCTGTTGGTCGATTAACCATTGTGCTGCCAGTTCGCCCGTGGGGACAGCCAGGCTATCGATGCCACCCACCAGCTGACGCGCGCGCTGTTTCAACCTTTCACCGCAGCCTGGATAAACCTGTCCGATATTGTCAAACAGCTGCCAGGTGTAATCGCCGGAAGGGTCGCTTAACGGCGTCGATGTTGCCAGCCGCAGGTCGTCACGTTGTAAAAGTGAAAGCCAGGTGTCGTTTTCGGTGACAACGTCACTTCTAGTGGTCAAACATAAGCTGTTAGCGGCAAATTTGCCGGTGTGCATTGCCAGACCGCGCTGTAACAGCGTGGCCGGGTGCTGAAGATTGGCGGAGGCAAACAAATCGCATTGTGCACCTTGTTCAATCCTCAGCCGAAGTAAGCCAGCAGGACCAAAGTGGGTGTCGGTCGTCAGGCCAGACTGATGATGAAAGGTTGTCATCAGATCCGGCCAGACACCCCGCAGGCTACCGGCTGCCAGAATGTGTAGCGTTGTCATGATAGGCGGTCCGATAAAAATGCTGATACCAGCGATCAGCCTGCTGTTGCATATCAATATCGCGGAATTTTTCCGGATAGAGTTTTTTCGCCATCCAGAGCTCGCCCAAGCCGATAGCTTCTGGCATCGGATAGCCCCAGGCTTTGGCATATTCCGGCATCAGCCAGACCCGATGATGCTTCACCGCGTCAATGGTGCGCCAGCGTGGATCTTGTTGGATCTCATCCACCACTTGAGGATAGCGATCCTGGACAAAAATCACCTGAGGATTCCACGCCACAACTTGCTCCATGCTGACTTGCTTGAAACCCTGAACGGTCGATGCCGCAACGTTGTAGGCGCCCGCGTGCAACATCATCAAACCGGTGTATTTGCCAGAACCATAAGTGGTGAGGTCCGGATTGGCCATGTAAGCACGAACACGCTGTTGCTCAGTTAAACCTTGCAGACGATCGCTCACCAGTTTACGTCCGGCAAACGCCGCGGCAATCAGTTCTTTGGCCTGTTGCTGCTTATTCACCACCTCACCAATCAAGGTAATCCCTTCTTTGATGCCGAGATCGTAAGCTTGATTCTCATTCTGCATGCTGGGGTTAATCTTGCCTTGTTCCCCTGCATCGTCATGGCGTAAGGAAATAGCCAATACCGGAATGCCCAGCGCCGAAATCTTGTCAATCATCTCTTTTGGCGCGTAGTTAGTGACAAAAACCACCTGCGGATGCAGCGCCACCAATTTTTCTAAATCCACATGGGTCAGATCGCCCAGCATGGCTTTCTGTGTCAGTTCAGGCACCAGCTGCGCGTAGCCATCACCCAACTGTTGCTTCCAGTTCGCGAGGATGCCGACGATATTATCGGTCGCGTTGAGTTGCACCAGCAGGTTCAGCGTTTGGTGCTGTAGCACCACCACGCGATCGACCTGATCGGAGATCGTCACCTGACGACCAATTTGGTCGGTCACCACACGGCTGGCGAAGGTGTTCAAAGAGGTAAAGGTGAGTAAGCCCGCCAGAATCATGCGGTTAAGCGTTGTGTTCATGAGTTATCCCTGCAGCGTAATGCAACGGATTATATAGCGCTAATTGGCAGGTGCCTATGACTGTTTCAGTGATACGCAGTCGTCGGACGACATGGCACAGCGTCATCTGCTACAATATCGGGCCAATTGCAGCGCGATCCGCTGTCAATTTTCACCTGTCAAATCAAAACAAAAGCCATCGGGCGAATTAACCTGCATGGCGGTGGAGTAGTGGTTGTTATGTTGCACGATGTAGGAATTATCAATGTCTGGACGTTTCTGGCGGGTGCGCTGGTGATTATTCTGCTGCCCGGCCCAAACAGTTTATACGTGCTGCGTACCGGGATGAGCCGCGGTGCTAAAGCGGCGTCTAAGGCGATAGCAGGGGTGATGATGGGTGATCTGATTCTGATCTTCCTTGCCTGGGCCGGTGTCGCGACGCTGATTCGCACCAGTCCGCACATTTTTATGGTGGTGAAGTATCTGGGCGCGATGTTCCTGCTCTACTTAGGCGTAAAAATCATTCTGGGTGCATTGCGCAAGCGCGAAGGTAACCAGCCCGCTGAAGCCGTTAAAATAGAAAATTATTTCCTGCGCGCACTGCTGCTGGGCGTGACCAACCCGAAAGCCATTCTGTTCTACGTCTCCTTTTTCATCCAGTTTATTGATCCAGCAGTCACTCACACTGCGCCTGCCTTTGCAGTGCTGGGCTCGATGATTCAACTGATCAGCCTGAGCTATTACCTGATTTTGCTGATGGCGGGCAACGTGATGGTTCGCTTTCTGAAAAACCGCACTCGACTGGTAAAACTGGGGAATATGCTCACCGGCATGTTGTTCTTTGGTTTTGCTGTGCGCTTAATGAGTGCACAAAGTTAATTTTATCCCCAGCGCTAATATCCAGGAAACAGCAGGAAAACCTGCTGTTTCCGTTTTCGGGTAGCATTTAAATCATCCCCGGCTTTCTACTCCCACCAAAATTTGTTGTGACCCGCCCAGCTTTTTTCTTTTAATTTATTCGACGTTCTTAATGAGCAGGATATTGTTTGCCATAGTGCAGTGCACTATTGGTGTGCACCGTTAAGGCGCAGAAAAGATTAATGACTGCGGACACAAGCGGATATTTAACTGGCACCACTCTTGCATACCCTTGTATATACATGAGTGTATCACTTGTCGCTAACACCCCATAATCATAACAGAAGGAAATAACTATGTTTTCTCTCCATGCTGTGAAGAAATCAGTTTCTCATGTTTGCTGCTTAGGTTTATTCACACTCGCGGCACACTCTGTTTATGCAGCGGAAACAGCGCCTATCAAAATGGGGGTTGAACCCTGGTTGGGCTACGGCCAGTGGCACATAGCCTCGGCAAAAGGCCTTTTTGCCAAATCTGGGTTGAACAAGGTTGAAGTGATTAACTTCGCCGAAGATAAAGATATCAATGCGGCGCTGGCGAGTGGTCAGATTGATGCCGCCAATATCGCTACTCACACCGCTATGGGGATAATTTCCGCCGGGCTGCCGGTAAAAATCGTCCTGGTGCTGGATCAGAGCAACACGGCAGACGCCATCCTGGCGAGCAAAGAGGTCGGCAGCGTTAAGGAGCTCAAAGGCAAGCAGGTCGCATATGAAGAGGGCACCACCAGCGATATCCTGCTGCGCAGCGCGCTGGCATCGGCAGGATTATCCTTTAGTGATATTAAACCGGTGCCGATGCCTGCAGCTTCGGCTGGTAGTGCCATCCTGGCTGGAAGAGTACCCGTAGCAGTCACCTACGAGCCGTATCTCAGCGTGGCGAAGAAATCAGACCCCAGTATTAAAATGCTGTATAGCGGATCTTCCGATCCAGGTTTAATCAGTGATGTGCTGGTCGTGCGTGATGATTTTATTAAAAGCCACCCGGATGAAATAAAAGCATTAATTAAAACCTGGGGTGCGGCGCTCGATTTTTATAACGCCAATACCACTGAAGGCCGCGCCATTATTTCTAAAGCGGTGGGGGCTACGCCTGAGGATTTAGATACCGCCTTTGATGGGGTTAAATATTTTACCTTGAGTGAAAACAAAGCCTATCTCTCACATGATTTCACCACTAAAACCTTCCCGCATATTTTAAAAGCGGCAACCGAGGCCGGAATTGTGACCCAACCGGTGACGCCTGCTCAAACCATTGATGCAGAGTTTGCCAATCAGCAATAAGCGTTGATAGCGCCTCTCTGCCGCACCTGTCAGCGGAGAGGCATGGAAATCAGGAGGGGGCATGAGTTCAGTTGAGTTGCAGCGGGTTAATCATCAGGCGAAGAAAAAACGCCGTCGAAGTCACCTTTTAACCATTGGTAGAGAACCCTCACGGGCCCAATTTTTAACTATCGCGATTCTGGTGTTCGTATTCTTGATTCTGGCCTGGTGGCTGGCCACATCCTCAGGAGCAATCAAACCTATTTTTCTGCCGGGCATTGAACGCGTCTGGCATCAGATGGTGACGCTGGCACAGAACGGTACTTTGCAAAGTGATATCGCCAGCAGCCTGTATCGCATGGTGATTGCGTTCGCGATCTCCTCGGCGATGGCCATTTTCATTGGCGTTCTGGCGGGTTGCTACGGTTTGTTTAAAGCCATAGTTGAACCTCTGGTCGATTTTATTCGCTATATGCCGGTGGTGGCGTTTGTCCCTCTCACCATTTTATGGACGGGTACTGACGATATTCAGAAATTCCTCGTGATCTGGATTGGTACCTTCTTTCAGCAGGTGCTGATGATGATCGATGCCATCAAACGCGTGCCACCTGATTTCGTCGGGCTGGGTCGTACCCTTGGCTTATCCGATCGCAAAATCTTACTGCGAATTGTCATCCCCTCTGCTTTACCCGCAATTTGGGATGCATTGCGCATCAGCCTCGGTTGGGCATGGACGTGGTTAGTGCTGGCTGAATTGGTGGCTTCTACCTCAGGTTTAGGCTACCGCATTGTGGTTTCCCAACGCTATTTCCAGACCGACACCATCATCGGCTACATCCTGTTACTGGGGCTGCTGGGCCTGATTACCGACCAAATCATGCGCGCCGCTGAGCGTGTGTTATTCCGCTACAACCGGAGACGTTCCTGATGGCGAGCTTAACAATAAATAAACTGGAGAAGAGTTTCGCTCAGGGGAAATCTCGCCGCCGCGTGCTGCATGGCATCGACCTGACGCTCAATGACAACGAGTTTGTTTCGATTGTTGGGGCTTCCGGCTGCGGCAAAAGCACACTGTTATCTATTGCAGCTGGTCTGGAGGAGTTTGACAGCGGCGATGTGCTGGTAGACGGGCAACCGATTCCCGGCCCTGGGCTGGATCGCGGCGTAGTGTTCCAATCTTACACTTTGCTGCCGTGGCTGACGGCGCGCGGCAATATTGAATTTGCCCTGAAAGCCGCAGGCACACCAGCCAGCCAGTGCCGGGAAATCGCGCAGCAGCATCTGGAACTGGTGAAACTGGGTGATGCCGCCGATCGCTGGCCCAGTGAACTCTCGGGAGGGATGAAGCAGCGTGTGGCCATCGCCCGAGCGCTCTCGTATCGCCCCAAAATTCTGTTAATGGATGAGCCTTTTGGCGCGCTGGATGCCATGACGCGTCACCAGATGCAGCAGTTACTGATTGAGATTTGGGAAAAGCATCGCCTGACGGTGATGTTTGTTACGCACGATATTGAAGAAGCCGTCAGGCTGTCGGACCGCATTGTCGTGATGGGCCCAGGAAAAATCGATACCACTTTCGCGGTGAACTTACCGCGCCCCCGTCATGAGGGGATCAATCGCGTACCTGAATTTATCGAGCTGCAGCATAAGGTGCTGAGCCGCATTCACCAACACGAATTCACGCACTGACAATATTGAGGATTAACTATGGCCGTTTCATTTCATGATCTGTCAACGTCTGACGTATTACCTGAGCAGCTATTCAAACGCACCGAATCTGACCTGTCGAGTTTTGCCGAAAAGGTGAAGCCGATTATTGAAGCAGTCAGAACTGAAGGGGATCAGGCGTTAATTCGTTTTGCCCGTGAATTTGATGGCGTGCAGCCAGAAACCTTTGCCATCAAGGCTGACGAACAGGAGTTCGATGCGGCATTCGAACGCGTTGATCCGCAGGTGATCGACGCGATCCGTTTCGCGGTGGAGAATATCCGCGCGTTTCATGAAGCACAGAAGCCCGAGGAGATGTGGTGGAAAGAGATGCGTCCTGGTGCTTTTGCCGGTGATCGCCATGTTCCGATTGATGCCGTAGCCTGCTATGTCCCGCGCGGTAAGGGTTCATTTCCCAGCGTATTGCTAATGACAACCATCCCCGCCATCGTCGCCGGTGTGCCGCTGCCCATTGTGATTACGCCCCCAGGCCCGGATGGCACTGTGGATGATGCAACGCTGGTTGCTGCGCGGTTGGTGGGAATTGAGCACGTGTACAAATGTGGCGGTGCACAAGGGGTGGCGGCAGTGGCGTTTGGCACCGAATCCATTCCGAAATGTTTAAAAATTGTCGGCCCCGGCAGTCCCTGGGTGGTAGCGGCCAAACGTCAGCTTGCGCATTTGATCGATCCCGGTGTGCCTGCGGGTCCTAGCGAAAGCCTAATCTTAGCGGATGATTCGGTGAATGGGGCATTGGCGGCGCTCGATCTGATAATTGAATCCGAACACGGCCCGGATAGCTCGGCTTATCTGGTGACGTCCAGCCGTCGCGTGGCGGAAGAGGCCATCGCCGCGCTACCGGGCTACTGGCAGCAGATCGGTGAAAAAAGGGCAAATTTCTCCCAGCGCGTACTCTGTGGCGACCACGGTGGCGTGATCCTCACCAAAGACTTTGCCACGGCGATTGAATTCGTCAACGCGTACGCCCCGGAACATCTCGAAGTGCTGGCACACGAACCGATGGATGTGATGATGAAAATCCGCAATGCGGGTGAAATTCTGCTGGGAGAGCATTCGCCGATTGTGCTGGGTAACTTCGTGCTCGGGCCTAATGCGGTGTTACCAACCAACGGGGCGGCGAAAACCGCAGGACCGCTCTCGGTGTTTGACTATATGAAGCGTATGTCTATCGCTTATGTCACCAGCCGGGGCTATCAGGAATTGGCTCCTAAAGCCAAACGCTTTGCGGAATATGAAGGGTTCCCCGGCCATGCATTGGCGGTGTCAGATATCCGACAGACCTTACTGAAAGGTGGGCGCGATGAATGATCGCCTGCGTCCTCCACTTGCGGCAGAAGCGCGTCGTTTAACCAAAGAAAACCAGTGGGAACGTGCCAGCGAGAAACTTCAGCAGTTGATCGCAGATGTCACCGGGATCGAGGCGATCAGCCTGCAGATCAACCGCGATCAATACAGCCTGAACTCTTTAAATGGTCGCGTGGTGCTCGCGGATGGGCGCACGCTGTTTTTCAAATTCCATCACGAAGAAGGGGAAGAGCACACCATTGATGAGTATTACCGCGCTGAACTGTTGCGTGAGCATGGCTTCGCTGTCGATGTGCCGGTCTACACCTGCGGTGAACCGGGACGACAAATTCTGCTGTACAGCTTACGCAACGATCAGCGTCTGGCGGATGTGTGCCGTGCAGTGGAATCCACAGCGGACTGGAAGCAATCAGCAGCGATTATTGAGGCTCAGCGTCGCGCCGATAGCGATATTCTCGCTCACACGCTGCCGCCGTTGCGTATGGCAACGGCGGCAGAAGTGGCAGCTGAATCTATTCATCAATTGTTCTGGAATCGACTGGTTTCCGAGGGTGATCCGGATGGCTTGGGTGGGCGAGTAGCGCAGTTCTATATTGGGCAGCGCTTCACGCTGGGTGAGGTGCAGCTCGATTGGGAAACTCTGAGCCAGATGCATTGGCAGGTCAACGGCGTGTTATATCCCAAGACTCTTCACCAGCTGTTCCTGGCCGCGGGAGAAGTGTTGAAACCTGCTGCGCTGGCGTCTCACGGTGTCGTGGTGGCACATGGTGATGCACACAATGCCAACGTATGGTACGAAACGCAGCACGGTGAACCTGAACTGGTGAGTTTCGACCCTGCTTTTGCGGGTAGCAATATTCCCGCTTTACTGGCTGAAATTAAAGCCACGTTCCATAACATTTATGCGCATCCGTGCTGGTTGTATGAACCTGACGATGCCGCCGCCCGCTATCAGGTCAATGTGCGGTGCGATGGCAACACGCTGATTGTTGAACATGACTGGCAACTCAGCCCGCTACGCCGCGCATTTCTGACCAGTAAAGGAGAGCTTTACTGGAAGCCTTTGCTTGCAGCCCTGCAGGAGAAAGGCTGGCTGCCCGGCAACTGGCAACAGATTATGCGGCTGGCGTTGTTCTGCTGTCCGACGCTGGTGATGAATTTACGTGCCGGCTCATCCAGTAACCATAATCCGACAAGCTCAGCGATTGGCTTCTCGGTTGCCGTGATGCTGGCGTGCGGCGGAGAGGATGAATTCACCCACTGGATCAACAGCCTGATCACGGAGAACTGAGATGAAAGCGATACGCCTCAAAAGTATTGGTCAGGTCACTGTTGATGAACTCTCCCCACCCGATTTGCCCGCCGGATGGGCCAGGATCAACGTGCACTCAGCAGGAATCTGTGGCTCCGATTTACATAATTTCAAAACTGGAAAGTGGATTGCTCATCTTCCGGTAACACCAGGACATGAGTTGTTCGGCGTCATTAGCGAAATCAACGGCGAGAGCGACCGCTTCCAGCCAGGCATGCGCGTAGTCGCTGATTCGCGCGTGTATTGCGGCCATTGCGCATTTTGCTCGTCTGGCGCGATGAACCTGTGCGAGTCCCTGGGCTTTGTAGGAGAAGTGTTTGACGGTGGTTTTGCTGAACAGGTGGCGTTACCGCTAAGTAGTTTGCTGGCGGTACCCGATGCGATTCCCGATGAGATAGCGGTATTGAGTGAACCGCTAGGCGTGGCGTTGCGAGTGGTGAATCAACTCAATCCCGCAGAAGGTGATGCTGTGTGTGTCACGGGCGGCGGAACCATCGGAGGTTTGACAGCGTTACTTCTGCATCGCTTGAAAAAATGTCAGGTGCAGTTAATCGAACCGAATGCGCAGCGCTATCAATTGATCGCTTCTGTCGTGCCGCTGTCCACGCCCCAAAAATATGCCTTGGGTGTTGAAGCCTCAGGATTTCCTGCCGCACTCTCGCAGCTGATCGCAGGGATAACTTCGGGTGGTCGCATTGCGATGGTCGGAATATTTCACCATACGGACGGCATCGATCTGAATGCTTTAGTGGAGCGGGAGATCACGCTGGTGGGTTGCAGTGTCTTCCAGCATGAACAGCAGGCGGCACTGGATATCATGGCCTTGCTGGCGGACGACTTAACAGGGCTTATCGCGCCACCGGTGCAGCTGGATGATGTGCCTGAAACCTATCAGACGCTGATTGAGGGCAAATCGGCCTTCCTGAAAACGGTAATCAAATTATGAGTGTCATGACGTCATTTTCCTTACAAGGTAAAAACGCATTGGTCACGGGCGGGACACGTGGCATTGGTTATGCGCTGGCACAGGCGTTGGCTCAGGCCGGTGCGCGTGTGACGATCACCGGTCGTGATGCGGTTACACTAAAAGCCGCGGTGGCGCAGTTGCGCGCCTCTGGCGTAGAGGCACAGGGACTGATTCTGGATGTCACTCAGGTTGAAAGCATCCAACAGACGCTAGCCGCTGCGGGGCGGGTGGATATTTTGATTAACAATGCAGGCACCGAACAGATTCGCCCTTCGCTCGAAGTGGATGAAGCGTTGTGGGATACCATTGTTGGCACTAACCTCAAGGGCGCATTTTTTTGTGCTCAGGCGGTGGCGAAAAACATGGTTTCTGCGGCATCCGGCGGTGCGATCATTAATGTGTGCTCGCTGACCACCTGTGTGGGCGTGCCCGGCGCCGTTGCCTATGCCAGCTCCAAGTCAGGATTGGCGGGGATGACGCGCACGCTGAGCGCGGAATGGGCGGCGCATAACATCCGCGTGAATGGCATCGGTCCCGGCTACTTCGAAACGGAAATGACTCAGGTGTTTTATCAGGATGACGCGTGGCGCGACGCGATGCAGAAAAAAATCCCGCTTGGTCGATTTGGTGAATTCGACGATCTGGCCGGCAGTGTGGTTTTTCTTAGCTCGGAGGCTGCCCGATATATCACCGGGCAGATTCTGTATGTCGATGGGGGATATCTGGCCTCTATCTGATCTGCAGCATCTCTGGCCGCAGGTCTGCAAGGATGTTGCAGCCTAATTGGGCCAGCGTGCGGTCAACTTCCTGAACCAGCGCAGTGATCACCTCGTTCGCCAGTGCTTCGCCACCTGCGGCCACCGCATACAATAAGGGCCGTCCAATCAATACGGCATTAGCCCCGAGGATCAGCGCTTTAATCACGTCGGTGCCGCGGCGGAAACCGCTGTCGATCAGGATGATAAATTCATCACCGACCGCCGCTCGCACACTGGCAAGCACAGACATTGGGCTGGCGGTACAATCCAGTTGTCTGCCGCCGTGATTCGACAGGACAATGCCTTGAGCACCGATTTTTTGCACCATAAGGGCATCATCAACGGTCATGATGCCTTTCACATACAACCCGCCGTCCCACAGTGAGCGGATCCACGCCAGCGTTTCCCAGCTCAAGGTCTGGTCCATTTGCTGAGCGAAGTAAGTGGCACCGCCGGCTCCTTGTTGCTTTTCAGCGGGCAGGTAAGGCTTAAGATTGCCGAAGCCCGGCATACCGTGTGGCACCAGAGTGCGCAGCACCCAGCCCGGTTTCATCGCCACGTCACAGAGTGCCGGGAATGAGAGTTTCATGGGCCGTCGATAGTGCTGCTTATCGCGCTCACGATGACCAAAATGCACCGCATCAACGGACACCACCAAAGCAGTACAGCCTGCGTCTTTGGCGCGACTGATCAAATTCTCAGTTACTTGCTTATCTTTAAGGACGTAGAGTTGAAACCAACGTTCCTGATGACCAGTCGCTTGTATATCCTCAATAGAAGCGGTTGAAACGGTGCTCTGGATATGGCCAATGCCCGCCTGAGCCGCAGCGCGGGCGAGCATGAGATCGGATTGATTTCTCAGCATGCCGTTATAGCCAGTGGGAGCAACAAGAAGTGGGGCAGCCAACTGCGTGCGGCCAAGGGCAACACCGATATTCCGCTGACTGGAATCGCGTAATACTGAGGGTAAAAATCGCCACTGTTGAAAGATAGCCCTATTGTGATTGAGCGTCACTTCCCCCTCTGCGCCACCATCAATATAGTCGAAAGCGAAATGGGGCAGTGTGCGTCTGGCTTTTGCGCGCAGTTGTTCTGGATTGAGCTTCATCTTTATCCCTGTCTGTCATTCGAGGTTACCTACCTGTATAGACAACCTGCAAGCAGCATGCCAATGATTTCACTGCTGAGGTTCAGAGAAGCTCAATCCGCGAGTCAGCCCAACCAACCAATCAGTGCCGCAGCGCACAAGCAATAGCCACCGAACAGATGCCAGCGATCATGCTCCAGCCAGCGGGAAAGCCAGCGTAGCGCCAGAAGTCCGGCGACAAAACTTAATATCATGCCCACCAGGCTGGGCAGAAGCACTCCGCTGCTCACTGTGACCGTACCAGCAGAACCTGAACTGAAAGCACGCAGGCCCTCTTTAACGATCACCGCCGGTGTCAGCACCACGGCTAACGCAAAACTAAATTCTTCCGCACGTTTACGGGCCACACCCAATGAAAGACCGGTAGAAATCGTGGCGCCAGAACGAGAAAAACCGCGAAATGGCAGGCATAAACCCTGAACGAAACCAATACCTGCAGCGCTTAAGGGCGAAAGTTCGCCGCGATCTTTTTCTTTCAGGCGTGAAGAGAGGATAATTAATAAGCCTGCTGCAGCGAGACCACTGGCGATTATTTTACTGTTACTGAATAAGGATTCTATTTCGAACGTGTCGTCGTTCGCGGCGAAGAAATATTTAATCAGCTTCATTAGCGCTAAACCCACTACGCCGGTCACTGCGGTGGCGAGAATAATTAAAAATACATTCTTCTTAAATGCACGGCTCGAACTGAAATAGGTCTCCCGCCAGTTATTCCAGAAGTAAACAATCACCGCGAACATCGTGCCGGTATGCAGCATCACCAGCAACAGTGTCATATCGGGGGCCGCAGGGTCCAGCCCCAGGAGTTTCTCCGTCATAATGACGTGTGCAGAGCTGGAAACCGGCAGTAACTCTGCCAGCCCCTGTATTACGGCCAGAATGGATACATCGAAATAATTCACCCGTTCGCCCTCAGATAAAATAATGGGAAATGAGACCTGACTTAACCTGGCACACCCTGCCACATTTCTCATTTTAGCCGTGATAAGTATTATCCTATTCGTGATGTCGTTTATGAAATGTTTACTGAATTAAAAATCGAATAATACGCAGGTTATAACTGCATGACGTGGCGCTGTATTTTCCGATGATGTTTTATCCATCCAGTGACATTTAGCAACGCTGAAAGCAGCCTGCATCGGTGATGACCAAAATGGCGCATCGCTGCGCTATTTTTGTGCTTCCTGTTAAACCGAATGCATTAAAACGAAACATAAGTATTCGATCTTGTATCCAAGTCCGTATCCCATCAGGCGTTATCTCCTCGCCGCTGATTGTTGGCACCTTCTGGCACGCAAACTGCATTAATCCCGTTAAGTGACCAAATCGGGAGATGAATCATGTTTGAGGCTTTACTGGATGAGGATGCTACTACATTGGCAGCGCTGATCCGCAATGGCGAGGTGTCTGCCCGCGAATTAACGCAAGCCGCGTTGGATCGTATGGAAAAACGCGAACCACTGATTCGGGCTTTTTGTACGGCATCACCCGAATTGGCGTTACAGCAGGCATCAGTGGTGGATGCGAAGCGTGCACGCGGTGAAGCGCTGGGGGCTTTTGCGGGTGTGCCATTGGCGGTAAAGGATCTCATTTGCACGGCGGGTGTGAAAACCACCTCCGGTTCGGCAGCCTATGCCGATTTCATTCCTGAAGATGACGACATCACCGTCGAGCGCCTGCAGGCTGCTGATGCTGTGCTGCTGGGGAAAACCACTGCGCCCGAGTTTGGTTATAGCGGCGTTGGGCACAATCCGCTGTTTCCTTCACCGCGGAATCCCTGGGATTTGAGCAAAACGCCCGGCGGTTCAAGTGCCGGATCCGGCGCGGCGCTCGCCGCTCGCCTTTGCCCGATGGCATTGGGCAGTGACGGCGGCGGATCGGTACGTATTCCAGCGGCGCACTGCGGCGTTTATGGATTCAAGGCCTCGATGGGGCGGGTGCCGTTATGGCCTGGCTGCCGCGATGAACGCTTTCCCGGCGTCTCTAGCTGGGAATCACTGGAGCATATTGGCCCCATGACACGCACGGTGCGAGACAGCGCACTGATGATGTCAGTGATGGCAGGCCCGGATATGCGCGATCGTCACTCCATTCCCTGCAGCGACGTGAACTGGATTTCCTCTCTGGAAAAACCCTTAAACGGGCTGCGCATTGCGTTTAGTGCCGATTTTGGCTACATCGCCGTCGATAAAGAGGTGCGTGACGTTGTCACTAAGGCCGCTCGACATTTCGCCCGTGAACTGGGGGCGGAATTAGAAGAGGTTGATCCAGGGATTGCCGATGAAGGCGCCACCTTTGCCGCGCTGGTGGCCTTTGAAAGCGATCTCACAGGCATGCGTCAGATGCAAAGCGAACTGGGCTCACGCATGTCACCTCATCTGAGCGCCATGCTGCAACGCGAATGGCGCGCTGAACACTTTACCGACGCCAATACCGCACGCAAGAAGATCTGCAATCAGCTGTGGCGATTTATGCAGCGTTACGACTTGCTGTTGACGCCAACGCTGGCAGTGCCGCCGTTCCCGCTCAATATGCAGGGACCGGAAATCATCGATGGGCGCATGGTGCGAAGCGATCATTGGTTGTCGTTCTGTTATCCCTTCAATTTCACTGGCCAACCGGCGGCCTCAATCCCTGCGGGCTTCACCGCCAGTGGCTTGCCGATTGGTCTGCAAATCGTGGGTCGTCATCTGGACGATGGCCTGGTGCTGGCGGCAAGTGCCGCTTTCGAGCGCATCCAACCGTGGAATCACCTTTATCCTGACTTAATCGGAGTTGCCCATGAGTAACAAATCCTCCCCTGCGCTGGAGCAGGAATTTGAACACGAACCGGTACCTTTAAGTCACCGTCACTCGACGCGGTCGGTATCAGCTGTCTGGTTCGGTTTCCCGATGATCCTTACCAACGCGTTGTTTGGTGGCATTATTACCTGGCATTTGGGTTTCTGGCCCGCGCTGATTGCCATCCTGCTCGGCAATCTGGTGCTGTTCGCTTATGTTGGCGCTCTGAGTTGGTTTGCAGGTAACACCGGGATGAACTTCGCCCTGCAGGCAAAGCGTACCTTTGGCACTAAAGGCTATATCCTCGTTTCCGGTTTTCTCTCGACCGTCGTGATTGGCTGGTATGCGTTTCAAACGGGTTTAACTGGTACAGTCATTAACCAAACCTTTGGCTGGAACGCACTCGCGGTGACCGCTATCGCCATGGTGCTGTATACCGGCGTCACCTTCCTCGGCGTGCGTGCGTTGTCGATCCTGGGCATGATTGCCGCACCGTTGTTTGTGGTGCTCGGTTTGGTCGCACTGTGGTTGATTGGGCAGGATCACGATTTCAGCACCATCACTCAGTTCAAAGGCAGTACTGGTGCAGTCGGCGCCATGAGCATGGGAACGGCGGTGACCATGGTGGTGGCAGGATTCGCCGATTCGGGCACCATGACCGCGGATTTTACCCGCTGGTCGAAAGACGGCAAATCAGCGGTTATCGCGGCATTTTCCGCCTTTCCTATGGCGAACGTCATCTCATATCTGTTCGGTGTGGTGATTGTAGCGGTGGGCGCGGCGTTTGATTCGGTCAATAATGGCGGTAATTTCCTGCCAATGCTGATGAACCATGGCACGTTACTCTCCATCATCGCTTTCCTGTTTGTTTTCATTAACCTCGGCTCGGTTTGTACCCATTGTTTGTACAACGGTGCCGTTGGCTTTAGCCATCTGTTCAGCAGCAAGATGCGAGTCTGGACGTTGATCCTCGGCGCCATCGGCGGGGCACTGGCGCTGGCGGGCGTCTGGTCTTACTTCCTCGAGTGGCTGAGTTTGCTCGGCATCGTGGTACCGCCGTTTGGTGCGGTCATGATCGTTGACCTGATCTTCATGGCAAGAATCAGCGAGCAGCGCAAAACCCGTCGTCTGCGCGGTAGCGCTTTTGCCGCCTGGGCGATTGGCAGCTTGTGTGCGGTGATTGCCCACATTGAATTCCCGCAGTTTGGTGAAGCGGTGATTGGCCTGGTGACGGCTGCTGCCAGTTACACTTTGATTGTCAAACTGAAACGTGAAAACGCAGCGAGCCTGATGGAGCAGAAAAATGCCTGAATTCACCATTGATTCAACACCTTATCCCTGGCCCTTTGATGGGCGGTGTACGCCTGCGGATACCGCACTGATCATTATCGATATGCAGACCGATTTTTGTGGCAAGGGCGGCTACGTCGATAGCATGGGGTATGACATCGCACTGACCCGCGCTCCGATAGCGCCTTTGCAGCGCGTGCTGGCACGCATGCGGGAGTTAGGCTTCCCGATCATCCATACGCGTGAAGGCCATCGTCCTGACCTGAGTGATTTGCCGGCCAATAAACGCTGGCGTTCAAAGCGGATGCAGGCGGAAATCGGTGCGCCCGGTCCCTGTGGCCGCATTTTGGTGCGCGGTGAGCCGGGCTGGGAAATTATCCCGGAGCTGGCGCCACTGGCGGGTGAAACCATCATTGATAAGCCAGGCAAAGGCTCTTTTTATGCCACCGATCTTGAACTGATCCTGCGCAGTCGGGGGATACGTAATCTTATCATCTCAGGTATTACCACCGATGTCTGTGTGCATACCACGCTGCGCGAAGCCAACGATCGCGGCTTCGAATGTCTGGTGCTGTCTGATTGCTGCGCCGCGACCGAGCTAAAACACCACGAAGCGGCACTAAGCATGATTCACATGCAGGGCGGTATTTTTGGTGCGGTGGCCAGTTCGGAGACGTTGCTGGCGGGCCTGGCTCAACCTTCCGCCGCGCTAAGCGTTTAACCATTGCAGATAATGTCCCGGCCACTCAGTCGTTTGTGTGCCGGGCTTACCCAATCCAAAACCATGCCCCCCGATGGGATAGCGATGCATCTCAACCGGCACATGCTGCTGCTTGCACGCGGCAGCCATGATCAAGGTGTTGTGTGGATCGGAAACAGGATCGTCTTCGGCCTGCACCAGGAAAAACGGCGGTGATTGCGGATTAACATAGGATTGAACCGACCAGGCGGTATCCGCGCTGAGTGATGCGTCTTTCCCGACCAACACTTTATGCGTGGAGGTGTGTTCATAAGGTGGCTCAAGCGTAATGATGGGATAGATCAGCGCGGCACGATCGGCCGTTGCGGGGAGATTGTCCATTGCATCACTGGCCTGATAAGCGTGAAAATCCGCGCGGTTCGCCGCCATTCCCAGCAGGTGCCCGCCAGCCGAAAAGCCCAATACGCTGACATTGTTCTCACGGTGGCGCACGATACGCAGTGCGCGCTGTGCATCCTGAAGTGACACTAACGCGCCATCTTTCCAGCCTTCCTGCGGCAGGCGATAACTCAGCACATACGCTGTGTAGCCTTGAGCCGCCAGCCACGCGGCAGCGGGCCAGGCTTCTTTGCCCATTTCGATACGCGTATAGCCGCCGCCAGCCGCAATCAGTACAGCGCGTCCCTTCGGCTGAACAGGCTTAAAGACGGTGAGCGTCGGCATGGCAATATTCCGCTGCGCACCTTTGGCACTAAACGTCATCGCCCCTAAAGGTCCACCGCCACCAGGCGGTTGTTTTGGCCACAAGGGCAATACCTGTGCGGGTTTTGCCGAGGAAGCGGCCAGGCTAAAGCCGCAGCGCGCAGCAAAGGGGGAGAGCAGTAAACCGGTAAGAAAGTGGCGACGGAGCATGGCCGATCCAGACTGAATGCAAAAAGGTATTGAATCAGAAGAATCGGCAGAGAGTATGAAGAAGATGTTGTTAAGTATGACCAATCAACTCATTTTCCTCACGCTATGTGATGTAACGTCTCACCTACAGCGTCAAACAAGCGATCCAACTCGGCAGGCTGTGTATTGAACATCGGGCCAAACTGCAGCGTATCGGCACCGAAGCGCACATAAAAACCGGCTTTCCACAGCGCCATGCCCGCTTCAAACGGCCGAATGGTGGCATCGCCGCCGCGCGGAGCAAGCTGGATGGCACCCACCAGACCGCAGTTGCGGATATCGATGACGTTCGGGCAATCACGCAGCGCATGCAGTGCATGGGCAAAATGCGGTGCCAGCTCGGCGGATTGCGCAATCAGCGCGTCATGTTCCAGTAACTCCAGCGTCGCCAGGCCCGCCGCACAGGCCACCGGATGGGCAGAGTAGGTGTAGCCGTGAGCAAATTCAACCGCGTGTTCTGGCAGTTTTTGCGCCATAAAGGTGTTGTAGATTTCGCTGCTGGCGACCACGCCACCCAGCGGCACCGCGCCATTGGTGATCTGCTTGGCGAAATTGAGGATATCGGGCGTGACGCCAAAATACTCAGCGCCGCTCCAGCGGCCCATACGACCAAATCCGGTGATCACTTCGTCAAAAATCAGCAGGATATCGTGCTGCGTGCAGATTTCACGCAGGCGCTGCAAATAGCCTACCGGTGGGATAATCGCCCCCGCAGAGCCGGAAAGAGGCTCAACAATAAGGGCGGCGATGTTGGAAGCATCATGCAGCTCAATCAATTTCAGCATCTCATTAGCCAACGCCACACCGCCGGTTTCGGCCTGGCCAGCAGTGAAGGGCAGATCGGTTTGCAGCGTGTGTGGAATATGGTCAACGTCCATAAACTGACCGAACATCTTACGATTGCCGCCAATGCCGCCCAGGCTGGTTCCGGCGATATTTACGCCGTGGTAACCTCGCGCGCGTCCGATAAATTTGGTTTTCGCCGGCTGGCCTTTGATGCGCCAGTAAGCGCGCGCCATCTTCACCGCCGTGTCTGCTGATTCCGAACCCGATCCGGTGAAGAACACATGGTTTAGATCACCCGGCATATGCTGGGCAATCTTGTCTGCCAGCTGAAATGACAGCGGATGACCGTACTGGAAGCCGGGCGAATAATCGAGCGTACCCAGTTGTTTCGCCACCGCCTGCTGGATTTCACTGCGGCAGTGGCCCGCGCCACAGGTCCATAAACCGGAAAGGCTATCAAAAATCTGCCGTCCTTTATCATCAGTCAGCCAGCGGCCTTGAGCGCCGACAATGATACGGGGATCGCGCTGGAAATTCCGGTTGGCAGTAAACGGCATCCAGTGCGCTTGCAGATTGAGATCGGTAGTGTTGACAGCATCAGACATGATGTTTCTCCAGACGGGTGTATGAAGAGTTTGCATTTAACGGTTAGTTAAGTTAAATCCCTATTAATTCATCTTCAGTTATTGATTTACTCACATATATGAAAAGCAAATCGCTCGCGCAGGTCACCGACTTTGATCTCAAATTATTGCGCCTGTTCAAAACCGTTAATGAGAGCGGCAGCTTCTCTGCGGCAGAAAGTTTATTGGGGATGACGCGTTCGGCTATTAGCCTGCACATGGGCGATCTGGAAAAGCGACTTGGCATGCGATTGTGTCAACGCGGACGGGCGGGTTTTGCCTTAACCGAAGAAGGGCGTGAGATCCTGCGTCACAGCGAAAGTATGATGGCGGCTATCGAGCAGTTTCGCCTGCAGGTTAATCAGATGCATAAGCAGCTGCGCGGGGATTTGAATATCGGGATTATCAATAATCTGGTCACGCAACCACGCATGAAAATTACCCATGCGCTGGAGAAACTGCATGAGATAGGTCCCGACATTAGGCTGAATATCAGCATGATGACAGCTGCAGAGATTGAAAGAGGGCTGATGGATGGTCGATTGCACGTCGGTGCACTACCGGTCACTTCGCCAATTTCCGGTCTGGATTACATGTCGTTATATGATGAGCGGTCGCAGCTTTACTGCAGCGACACCCACGCGCTGTTTTCCCACGAACCTGATGATGCACAACTGAAAAGGTGTGATGCCATCGCACCTGCATTTCGCATGACGGCAGAAGCCATTGCCATGCATCAGAAACTCAATTGCAATGCAACGGCAACCGACCGCGAAGGCATTGCCTTTTTGATTCTCACCGGCCGCTTTATCGGTTTTCTGCCCGATCACTATGCCGCACAGTGGGTGGATAAAAAGACCATGCGCGCCATTGCACCGGAACGTTTCCACTTCACCAGTAAGATCGCTGTGGTAACACGCAAAGGGCGCAATCAGAATGCCATTCTTGAAAGATTTTTACAGGCGATTGATTGGGAATGAGTTTTAACAAAAGATGTAAAGCAAACGCGTTACTAGTTACAACATACTTTAAAGCTGCATCAATACGCTAAATGCCGGCAATTGTGCGTCATCAGTCTACAGGAAAGAAGGGAGCGTCAGTCACTGCAGAATATGACGAACCTCCCTGCTTTAAGTTGTAAAAGGGGGTGCATGATGCCGCAAGACGCGATCAACTGGGCTCAGATGACATTAAGCTTGAGTTACAGCGGCTGATTATGGCTTATCTGCAAAGCTAGCTGGAAATGAGCAGGGTGACGAGAGCCACCCTGATAAAAACGGTTAAGCGCGCTTCGGTTCACCACGCACCGGCAGATCGCCAGCGACGAAGTAATCTGCTTCGCTACGCGGCAACGGCTGGCGACCACGAATGTTATCCGCGATCTTTTCACCGATCATGATGGTGGTGGCATTCAGGTTGCCAGTGATGATCAACGGCATAATTGACGCATCTACCACGCGCAACGCCTGCAATCCATGCACACGACCTTCACCATCAACCACCGCCATGCTATCGCTGCCCATTTTGCAGGTGCCGCAGGGGTGATAGGCGGTTTCCGCATGGTTACGCACAAACTCATCCAACTGTTCATCAGTCTGGCAATCGAGGCCCGGACTGATTTCTTTGCCGCGATACTTATCCAGCGCGGGCTGATTGATGATCTGGCGCGTAATACGAATCGCGTCACGAAATTCCTGCCAGTCCTGTTCATGTGCCATGTAGTTGAACAAAATAGCCGGATCACGACGCGGATCGCGCGATTTAATCTGCACATGCCCACGGCTCGGTGAACGCATTGAACCTACGTGACACTGGAAACCGTGCGCTTCAACGGCGTTAGAGCCGTTGTAGTTAATCGCTACTGGCAGGAAGTGATACTGAATGTTCGGCCAGGTAAACTCTTCGCGGCTGCGAATAAAGCCACCGCCTTCAAAATGGTTGCTGGCACCGATGCCGGTCCCGTTAAACAGCCACTCTGCACCGATCTTCGGCTGGTTCCACCATTTCAACGACGGATAGAGTGACACCGGCTCTTTGCACTCGTACTGCAGGTACATTTCGAGGTGATCCTGCAGGTTTTCGCCGACGCCCGGCAGATCATGTACCACCGGAATGTCGAATTTGTTCAGCAGCGCAGCAGCGCCCACGCCAGAACGTTGCAGAATCTGCGGCGAGGCGATGGCACCGGCGCACAGCAAAACTTCACGTCGCGCATGCACCTGATGTGGCGTGTTGCCCGATCCCTGCAAATATTCCACGCCCACCGCGCGCTTGCCTTCAAACAGGATGCGATCGGTGGTGGCATGGGTGACGATCTTCAGGTTTGGACGCTTTTTGGCGGTATCGAGATAGCCACGCGCGGTGCTGGATCGACGACCTTTCGGCGTGACGAAGCGATCCATCGGTCCGAAGCCTTCCTGCTGATAGCCGTTCAAATCTTCCGTGCGTGGATAGCCGGCTTCAACACCGGCTTCGATCATCGCAGCAAACAGCGGATTGTTATCGGGTTTACAGGTGGTGATGCTGACCGGGCCTTCACCGCCGTGATAGTCATTGGCGCCAATATCGCGGGTTTCTGACTTGCGATAGTAGGGCAGGCAGTTCAGGTAGCTCCAGCTTTCCAGCCCAGGCTGCTGCGCCCAGTTATCGAGATCCATCGCGTTGCCGCGGATATAACACATACCATTGATCAGCGATGATCCGCCCAGACCTTTACCGCGTCCGCACTCCATGCGGCGGTTATTCATATGCGGTTCTGGCTCGGTTTCATACGCCCAGTTATAGCGTTTTCCCTGTAGCGGATAAGCCAGCGCGGCTGGCATCTGCGTGCGGAAATCGAAGCGGTAGTCAGGGCCACCCGCTTCTAAAAGCAGCACATTCACGCTGCTGTCTTCGGTCAGTCTTGTTGCCAAAACGTTCCCTGCGGATCCGGCTCCGATAATGATGTAATCAAATTCCATTAGTCGCTCCTCAGGTTAAAGCTCAATTAAAATACGGACTGAAAACGGGATAACTCGACCTGCACCGACTTCACCTGGGTGTAGTTTTGCAAGGTCATCAGGCCATTCTCACGGCCAATACCAGAGTGCTTGTAGCCGCCCACCGGCATTTCGGCGGCAGATTCGCCCCAGGTGTTGATCCAGCAGATACCCGCTTCGATCTGGTGAATCACGCGGTGTGCGCGGTTCAGGTCTTGCGTCACTACGCCCGCAGCCAGACCGAAATCGGTGGCATTGGCGCGACGTACCACTTCTTCTTCGCTTTCGTAAGTCAGAATCGACATCACCGGCCCGAAGATTTCTTCACGCACAATGGTCATCTCATCACGGCAGTCGGTGAATACGGTCGGTTCAACCCAGGCTCCGTCATCGAAATCGGCGCCGCTCAGACGTTTGCCGCCGCACAGCAGACGCGCGCCTTCGTTGATACCGGATTCGATATAACGCATCACGTTGTCACGATGGGGGAAGCTCACCAGCGGGCCGAAATTGGTGTCAGGATCGTTGAGGTCACCCGCTTTGATGCGTGCAACACGTTCAGCGATTTTCGCTTCAAACGCGGCCTGGAATTTTGCCGGGATAAACACGCGCGTACCGTTAGTGCAGACCTGGCCTGAGCTGTAGAAGTTGGCCATCATGGCGATGTCAGCGGCCAGATCGAGATCGGCGTCATCAAAGATAATCAGCGGCGATTTGCCACCCAATTCCATAGTGACTTCTTTCAAGGTGGAGCCCGCAGCATTCGCCATCACTTTTTTGCCGCTGGCCACGCCGCCGGTAAAGGAGACTTTATCGATGCCCGGATGGTCAGTCAGCAGTTGACCAGTGACCGCGCCACGACCGTTCAGCACATTGAATACGCCGGCAGGCACGCCCGCTTCGGTGTAAATTTCTGCCAGCTTCAGTGCTGTCAGTGGAGTGACTTCACTCGGTTTAAAGATCATCGCGTTACCCGCTGCCAGTGCAGGGGCAGATTTCCATAAGGCGATCTGAATCGGGTAGTTCCACGCACCAATACCAGCGACCACGCCGAGCGGTTCACGACGGGTATAAACAAACGCCGTGTCGCGCAGTGGGATCTGCTGGCCTTCCAGCGTCGGGATCAGACCGGCGTAATATTCCAGCACGTCAGCACCGGTCACGATGTCAACATATTGGGTTTCGCTCAGCGGCTTACCGGTGTCGAGGGTTTCCAGCGCGGCCAACTCGTCGTTGCGCTCACGCAGAATATCGACGGCACGGCGCAGAATGCGTGAGCGCTCCATGGCGGTCATCGCGGCCCAGACTTTCTGGCCTTTTTGCGCGGCAGCGACAGCACGATCAACATCGGCCTGTTCCGCCTCATGTACTTCGGCCAGTACTTCGCCATTGGCCGGGTTGATGGTCTGGAATGTATTACCTGCGCTCGCCGCAATGAACTGACCATCGATATACAGCTGCTGTTCGGTGAATCGGGACATGATTTCTCCTTCCTCAGTGATTCAGTGCGCCAGCAAGTTGCTGACGGATAAATTGGGTGGTGAGCGTTTTCGCGACATCGATATTGAAGGGCAGACCGCTTAGCGCAGCTCGCAGCCAAAGGCCATCGATTAGCGATGCCAATCCGTGAGCCGCCAGTCGCGCCTGTTCACGCGGCAATTCACGGTGAAACTCGGCGGCGAGAGTTGAAAACAGGCGTCGACTACTGACCCGTTCCAGACGACCCAACTGCGGCTGATGCATGCTGCTGGCCCAGAAATCCAGCCAGGCTTTCATTGCCGCGCTGTGCACCTGCGTGTCATCGAAGTTACCTTCGACAATCGCCAACAAGCGTGCTTCGGTCTTCGCGCCCGCCAACGGTTTCAGGCGGGCAGCCACGGCATCACGTAACTGACGAGTGATATCGCGCATAGTGGCTTCCAGCAAACCGTTCTTGTCCTTGAAGTAGTGGCTGATGATGCCGGTCGAAACCCCCGCACGGCGGGCAATCTGCGCAATAGTTGCGTCATTAATTCCTACCTCGTTAATCGTATCGAGGGTTGCATCAATCAGCTGCCGACGACGAATCGGCTGCATTCCCACCTTTGGCATGACTCCAGCTCCACCACAATGTCAGAGGACTATTTAAACTTTTTTTGATTGCACGTTCAATATAAAAAAGAATTTTGTTAGGATACTGTGCTTCGATTGTTACAAAAGCGCAGCGGTGAACCGGGCTATGCGGCTCATCGTCAGAAGAAAGCACTACAGGGAGGGATAACAGGGGTACTGATAACAACAAGGCCTGGCAGACAGGTCTCGCTAATCCATTGAGTCATTACAGGAAATTAACCAGAGGTCATCGATGATTAATCCACCTGCCAGTGAAAAAGACAGAATCAATCCTGTGGTGTTCTACACCTCAGCCGGACTGATTCTGACATTTTCACTTGTCACTATTTTTTACAGCGAGCTGGCTGCCAGCTTGATTCAGACTGCGGTTAACTGGGTTACCGCTACGTTTGGCTGGTACTACATGCTGGCCGCGACGCTGTATATCGTTTTCGTTATCTACATGGCCTGTTCACGTTACGGCGCCATCAAGCTCGGGCCAGAGCAATCCAAACCAGAATTCAGCTTATTAAGCTGGTCAGCGATGCTGTTTGCGGCCGGTATCGGTATCGATCTGATGTTCTTCTCAGTGGCCGAACCGGTCACGCAGTACATGCAACCGCCTGAGGGCGCCGGACAAACCATGGAAGCCGCCCGACAAGCCATGGTGTGGACGTTGTTCCACTACGGCGTAACTGGCTGGTCAATGTACGCGCTGATGGGGATCGCGCTGGGGTACTTTAGCTACCGCTACAATTTGCCGCTCACCATCCGTTCTGCGCTGTATCCAATCTTTGGCAAACGTATTAACGGGCCGATTGGCCATACCGTGGATATTGCAGCGGTAGTGGGGACCATCTTCGGCATCGCCACCACCTTAGGGATCGGCGTGGTTCAGCTCAATTATGGCCTGAACGTGTTGTTCGATATTCCGGAAGGCTTTACCGCGCAGGCGGCGTTGATTGTGCTGTCGGTGATTATCGCCACCATTTCCGTGACCTCTGGCGTGGATAAAGGCATCCGTATTCTGTCGGAACTCAACGTTGCGCTGGCATTGGGGCTGATTCTGTTTGTGCTGTTCATGGGCAAAACCGACTTCCTGCTGAATGCGCTGGTGCTCAATGTCGGTGATTACATCAACCGCTTTATGGGCATGACGCTGAACACCTTTGCGTTTGATCAGCCAAGAGAGTGGATGAACAGCTGGACGTTGTTCTTCTGGGCATGGTGGGTCGCCTGGTCCCCGTTTGTTGGCTTGTTCCTGGCGCGTATTTCACGTGGTCGCACTATCCGTGAGTTCGTGCTCGGTACGCTGATTATTCCGTTCACCTTCACGCTGTTGTGGCTGTCGGTCTTTGGTAACGCCGCGCTGTATGAAATTATCCACGGTGATGCCGGCTTTGCTCAGGAAGTGATGGCGCATGCAGAACGTGGCTTCTACAGCCTGCTGGCGCAGTATCCGGCGTTTAAGTTCAGCGCTTCGGTCGCCACCATTACCGGCATGCTGTTCTACGTCACCTCAGCGGATTCCGGTTCACTGGTGTTGGGTAACTTCACTTCGAAGCTGAAAGACATCAACAGTGATGCACCGAACTGGCTGCGTATCTTCTGGTCAGTGGCGATTGGTGTTCTGACCATGGGTATGTTGATGACCAACGGTATTTCTGCGCTGCAGAATGCAACGGTGATCATGGGACTGCCGTTCAGCTTTGTGATCTTCTTTGTGATGGCCGGTTTGTATAAGTCTCTCAAAGTGGAAGACCATCGCCGCGCCAGCGCCAGTCGTGAAACGGCACCGTACATTCCGGCCAGCAACGATCGCCTGAGCTGGAAGAAACGTCTGTCGCGTCTCATGAACTATCCAGGCACACGCTACACCCAGCAAATGATGGAGAACGTCTTATTCCCGGCAATGCAGGATGTAGCGAAAGAACTGGAGTTACGCGGCGGTCGGGTTTCACTGGACCGCGTGGAGCCGGAAGAGGGCCATCCGTTAGGTTATCTGGATTTGCGCGTGCTGCTGGGTGAAGAGCAAGACTTCGTGTATCAGATCTGGCCGCAGCAGTATTCGGTGCCGGGCTTTACCTATCGAGCGCGCAGTGGTAAATCGACCTATTACCGTCTGGAGACATTCCTTCTGGAAGGTAGCCAGGGCAACGATTTGATGGACTACAACAAGGAGCAGGTGATTATCGATATTCTCGATCAGTACGAACGTCACCTGAACTTTATCCATCTGCATCGCGAAGCACCGGGCAGCAACATTACTTTTCCAAGCGTGTAACCCTACGGACAGCGGCAGCCCTGCCGCTGTCCGTGCACTTTCCCTGGAGCAAGCTACACTTTCAGCCTGCTCTAAGGGAGACTGAAATGAAATTGGGTTTTGCGTGTAAGTACTTCGATGCACAGGCTAAGCAGCCGTTTCCGTTTAAAATCACCACGCGTACGCGTTTCCTGAGTCTTGATCGCGAAGAACAAGCGCGTTTACTGTCGCAGCTGGCAACCAACAACCTCGAAAACCAATTCCTCACGCTGCAACAACTGGCGAAACTGCCGGATGCGATGCGCATGATGCGGATTGGCAGCGACCTGTTGCCGCTGTATACCGTACCAGAGGCCACCGCCATCTACAGCGAACTGATGCCCGACTTACAGCCGCTGCTGGGCCGCTGTGGCGAATTTGCCCGCGCTCACAACATTCGTCTCTCATTCCATCCTGGACAATATTCCGTACTCGCTTCGGATAATGAAGGGGTAGTGGATCGGGCAATTGAGGATGTGGAGTACCATGCGCTGTGTGCCGTGTTAATGGGGTATGGTCGCCAGTTTCAGGATTTCAAAATCAATATCCATATGAACGGCAAAAAAGGCATCGAGGGGTTTCGCGCGGCGTTTCAGCGTCTCTCTCCTGAAGCACGCAATATGCTGACGGTTGAAAATGATGAAATCTCTTGTTCGCTGGATGATGTATTACAGGCGCGCGATCTCTGTCCGGTGGTGCTGGATATTCACCATCACTGGGTGAAAGAGAATCAATTTATCAAAGCGGATGATGCGCGTATCCCGTTAATTATCGAATCGTGGCGCGGTGTGCGTCCGGTATTACACTATTCGATTGCGCAGGAAGGATTAATCCCAGAACATGGCTTCCCGGATCAGCACGATTTAACGGTGGCAAAAACCAAACTGCGTGCGCATTCTGACTACTACTTCAATCAGGATTTAAACGACTGGGCGCTGTCATTTACTGACTTCGACATTATGTGCGAAGTGAAAATGAAAAATCTGGCGGTCGAGCGCTTATACCGTTATGCGCTCGACCAGGGTGAGATTAAGGCGAGGTAATTACAATCGCCACACGGCGATTCTGCGCGCGGCCTTGTGCACTGTTATTGCTGGCAATCGGGGCGCTCATACCCAGGCCTCGGGTGGTGATGTTGGTTCGCGGTACATCAGCACCCAACGCCCATTGTGTTGCCACAGCATCAGCACGTTTCAGTGACAACTGCTGGTTATAATCCGCCTTGCCGTAATTATCCGTATGACCGTCAATGCGGACATGCTGAATGCCCGTCGCTGAGAGGTTTTTCGCCATATTGGCGATGTTGGCTTTACTGGTCGCGGTGAGTTCAGACTCATTTACCCCAAACAGGATTTTGTCCGATAAACCTAATCCCCAGCCTTCCATGTTTTCAGTAAAGCCCGCGCTTTGCATCGCTGCAATCTGTGCGGCGGTGAAACGACCTTTTGACTGACATCCCGCGCACACCAGAATACACAGCATCAGAAAGAGTTTGATTTTCATACCCGTACCTTACTTATCCCTTTATTTTTGTACATATGCATATCCGCACGTTCCAGAATTGATTGCACCGTATCGCCATGCTGCGACCAGGCGTAACCAATTGTGACCGAGGTGGTTATCGGTGTGCCTTCCGCGATCATAATCTTCTGCGCAATGGCTTCCCTGATCTCCTCTGTCAGCTGCAGCAGCTGTTTCTCAGTCGCGCGGCTGGTTATTAACATCGCAAACTCATCACCGCCGAGGCGCGCGACCATATCCTGTTTATAGGCCAGTGCAAGCAGGCGGGAACCGATGGCTTTCAGCACCTCATCGCCCGCCGCATGTCCCCAGTTATCATTGATGCTCTTGAATCGATCGCCATCCAGGAACAGCAACACAAAGCGCTCATGAGCGAATTGGCCATCAAGCAATCGGGTTAACTGCGTGACAAAGGCGGCGCGGTTGGCCAGTCCGGTGAGCGGATCTTCCAACGCTTTCGCCGCTAATGACCGGTTATCACGCAGTAACGAAGCTTGCAGCGATTGCATCTCCGCTAACAACGAGTTGAGATCGTCCGAAAACAGCTGAAATTCTTTGGTCGGGCTTTCAGGGATTCGCAGTGAAAAATCCCCCGAGCTGATGACGTAATGAATCGAGCTGGTGATATTGCGCAGCGTCTGCAAAATGCCCCGATGCAAGAATGCGCTTAGCATAAAGGCGACGATTAACACACACAGCATACCGCTGGATAAAATCATCACCGAGTAACGGATAAAATCCGTCGCCCCTTTGACTGTACCCGCCAGCGTCAACGTCCCGACGACATTTTCCGCATGGTTAATATTCACGCTCAGCGGGCGCGCGTAGATCCATTCGCGTAAGAAGTTCTCATACCAGCCATCCTGCTGCTGTTGATCTTGCCAGTTAACCAGCACCGTTTGGTCGTCCGTCACCAGTTTTGCCGTAGCAAACATGCCTTCGTTGCCCAACATGGCAATTTTTTTGTGGGCGTCATAACTGTCTTCAAAGACGGTGGCGGCGGTCAGGCTGTTGCTCAGCGTCGCGGCAATCAGCTCCAGGTTGCGCTTCTCATAACGCTTGATGAAAAGTAACGAAGTGGAGGTCAGCAGCAACCAGCACAGCAACAAGATAACGGCGGAGTTGATGATGCTGATCTTGCGCAGCCTGATGCGGATAGATGATTTTTCATTTTTAATTTTTTCAAATTTCATCTTATTGGCTTCCTTTGCGCGACAGCAATAACACATCCGGACTCACGCGAACGCCACTGCGAGCCAGTGAATCAAGGTTTACGGCAAACATCGGATGATCGGCATTAAAAATAAGACAGAAAGCGGCTCCGATGGCGCAATCAGTATTATTTTCAGCCAGAGAGAGAACGGCGTGGCCTTTCTCCAGGCTGAGCAATTCGGTCTGTTGCTGCGGCGACTGATCGCCGAAATAGAGGGCATCACAGCGATTGCTGGCTAACTCGGTTTCACTGTTGAGATAGACCACGCTAAAGGGCAGCGCTGTCGCGGTGGCACTGGCAGGAAAATTGACGTGGCGCGCAGAATTGAACACACACAACTGTGGGGCGTCGTGCAACGCTGGCCAGCGGGTGAAGCTAATGATGCCGCTGACAATACGGTTGGCTTTGTCATCTTTCGTCGCGGGGTTTTGCGCCGCAGCGGCAGGCAGGGATAGCGGCAATATCAACAGTGCCAGCGAACCGATGCAGATCAGCGCGGCTTTAAGCTGAGCCAAAAGCAGAAATAAAACTTCACGAGGGTGAAGACGAGGTTCAAAACGTAACATGACGCTATTCCGCTGGATTCAACCCGCAAATAGTACCATCGGCATTTATAAAAGAGTACAGGTGTTCAATAGCGTAAAACGCGGACTATTTACTCTGGCAGGATAATCAGATCCAATCATTAATAGAGAAATTGATGCAGTATTTATATAAACATGCCGGGCGAACTAACATCGCCCGGCAGTGAATCGCAAAGATTATTCACTTAAATCGCGGCCATTGCTGGCAATCACTTTTTTATACCACCAGAAAGATTTTTTGCGGGTGCGCGCCAGTGAGCCATTACCCTGGTCATCACGATCGACGTAAACAAAGCCATAGCGTTTGCTCATTTCACCCGTTGAGGCTGCGACCAGATCAATGCATCCCCAGGTGGTGTAGCCCATCACCGGGATGCCATCGGCTATCGCCTCGCCCATTGCCTGAATGTGCTGCTTCAGGTAGCTGATACGGTAATCGTCATGAATCTCGCCGTTGGCATCGATTTCATCGCGCGCCCCCAGGCCGTTTTCCACCAAAAATAGCGGCTTTTGATAGCGGTCGTACATCATGTTCATGGTGATGCGCAGGCCTAAGGGATCGATGCCCCAGCCCCATGCGCTCCGGGGAATGTGCGGGTTGGTCAGCGATTTCACCACGTTCGCCGCACTGCTGTTTTTCTCGTTCATATCGGCTGAGGCACAGCGCGACGCGTAGTAGCTGAAGGAGACAAAATCCACGGTATGACGCAGGAGTTCTGCATCACCGTCCTGCCACTCAATCTCAATGCCTTTCTCGCGGAACACGCGTGCTGCGTAGGAAGGATAGGCACCGCGCGCCTGCACATCGATAAAGAACAGGTTCTCGCGATCTTTTTCCATCGCCGCCCAGACATCTTCAGGGTTACATGACCACGGATAGAAATTGCCGCCCGCCAGCATGCAGCCGACCTGATTTTCGGGGTCAATCTCGTGTGCAATTTTCGTCACCAGCGCACTGGCGACCAGTTCATGATGCGCCGCCTGGTATTTAACCTGCTCTCGATTATCCTCTGGTCCGAAGACCAGGCCAGCGCCAGAGAACGGGCTGTGCAGCAGAATGTTGATCTCGTTAAACGTCAGCCAATATTTCACCAGCCCGTTGAAAGCGTCAAAGCAGGTGCGGGCATAGCGGGCGAAGAATTCAATCATCTTGCGGTTGCGCCATGAACCGTACTCGGTAACCAAATGCATCGGTACGTCAAAATGGCATAACGTCACCAGCGGCGTGATGCCATATTTTTGGCACTCTTCGAACAGGCTGCGATAGAAAGCGATACCTTCAGGATTTGGCGTTAACTCATCACCTTTCGGGTAGATGCGGCTCCAGGCGATGGACGTGCGAAACACCGTGAAGCCCATTTCCGCCATCAACGCGATGTCATCTTTATAGCGACGATAAAAATCGATGGCATCGTGGCTCGGATAGTATTCATCATCACGCAAGGTGAAGCGCGGTTCCAGCCCGAGTTTGACCGGCATACGGTGTTCGCCATGCGGGATCATATCCACCGTGGTTAAGCCTTTACCGCCCGCCAGATAGCTCCCCTCCGACTGATTAGCGGCTAACGCGCCGCCCCATAAAAATCCCTCTGGAAATGTCACTTCAGACATAAAAAACCTCAGTTAATCAATTCACATTGACGGCTTTAGCAGGATCCACAACCGGTTTAGGCTGCGCTGTTTCACTCACCGGAATATCTTCAAAGCCAAGAATCAGGGTCAGAACAAATGAAAGCACCACCGACAACACCATCACGCCACCCACCCACACAATGCTCATCGGGTTGGCCGGATCAAAAAACTGTACGCTGGTAAACAAGCCGGGTGAGGCCATGGAGTGGCTGGCGAGCCCGCCGATGCCGGCTACCGCGCCACAGATAAATCCGCTGATCAGGCTGGCGATCAGTGGTCGTTTGAGTCGCACCGCAACACCATACAGCGCGGGTTCCGAGATCCCAGCCACGATCGCTGAAGCCGCTGCGGCAAAAGCGGTCTGACGCAATTCCGGATTCTTGGTTTTGAAGGCTACGGCCAGCGATGACCCGCCGAGTGACAGATTGGCGCCGATTTCAGAGGGCATCACCATGCCTTCTTTGCCCGTTTCCGCGATGGTCTGAATGATGGTCGGGGTGAAGACGCGGTGCATGCCGGTCATCACCAGCAGCGGCCATAACGCGCCCATAATCGCTACGGATAACCAGCCGAGATAGCCATGAATGGTGTAAACCAGCGCTGAAATACCGCTACCAATCCAGATGCCTAGCGGGCCAATCAGCACAATGGCAATCGGTGCGGCGATCAGCACAATCAGCATCGGTTTGAGGAAGTTTTTGGTGACCGCAGGGGTAAAGCGATCCACCCAGTATTCGATGTGCGACAGGATCCAGGTCATCACCAGCGCCGGGATGACGGTGTAGGTGTATTTCACCGCCGTCACCGGGATATAGGCGAACTCCACGACCTGGCCTTGTGCCGCTTTGGCCATCAAATCAATAAAGTTGGGATGCACCAGCACGCCGGCAATCGCAATCGCCAATGACATATTGGTTTTGAACTTCAGTGCCGCCGAGGCCGCCACCATTACCGGCAGGAAGAAAAAGGCACCGTCACCGATGACATTTAGGATCACCAGCGTAGACGAACCTTTCTCCAGTACACCGCCCATCTCCAGCACCATTGCTAGCAGCTTGACCATCGATCCCCCGATGATCGCCGGGATCAGTGGCGACATGGTGCCCACCAGCGCATCAAGAATGCCCGCGCCAATCCTGCGCAGAGTGATTTTGCGTTTCACTGGGGCGCTGTTATCGCTATTCGGTGTACCGAGTTTAAGCACTTCCTGATACGCGAGATTGACGTTATTGCCAATGATCACCTGGCATTGCGTATCGGTATGCACCACGCCCATCACGCCCGGAATCGCTTTCAGCGTGGCGTTATCGATCAGGGTAGTATCGCGTAGCACGAAACGCAGGCGCGTCATGCAGTGCGTGACGGCTTCAATATTGGTTAAGCCGCCGAGCGAAGCCACGATGGCGCGTGAAACGTCAGCATAATTTTTAGCCATGGATTGTAGGTCTCTGATTTTTTCGAGTAGGGGTACGTTTGCCCGCATATCTATTGCGAGTCATGAGAAACCGGTTTCACAAAATCATGAATATGAAATCATTACCAGGCAAGGAGTTTAAAATTTGATGTTTAAAAGTGTGATAGTGATCGATAACGAGGTGAGGAGCGGGCAAACATTACGGTGAAAAAATTCTCCGCATAATTCGCGACTTAGGTAAACTTCAGCGATACGAGCGTAAATCAGAGTGAAAAATGGCAACCATAGTTGAGGTGGCAAAGGTCGCAGGCGTATCGAAAGCCACGGTGTCACGTGTGCTGTCCGGCAACGGTTATGTCAGCGAAGAGAAGCGGGAATTGGTATTTAAGGCCATCGCGGCAACCGGCTTTCGCCCCAATTTACTGGCGCGAAATCTGGCAACCAAGTCGAGCCAGACCATTGGTTTGGTGATCACCAATACCCTCTATTCCGGCAGCTATTTTACTGAGCTCATGCAGCATTCCGCCCGACTGATGGAGCAGCAGGGGCGACAACTGCTATTGGTGGATGGCAAACACAGTGCGGAAGAGGAGCGTGCTGCGATTCAATTTTTGCTCGATTTGCGCTGTGACGGCGTCATCATCTATCCGCGCTTTCTCACCATTGAAGAAATGGACGCTATCATCGATCAGCACTCGCATCCGATTCTGGTGATCAACCGTCGTCTGCGGCAACACGACAGCTACTGTATTTACGCCGATCAACAACGCACCAGCGCCGACGCCGTTGAAGCGTTAATCAAACTGGGGCATCGTGACATTGCCTTTATTACCGGCTCGCTCGATTCGCCCACCGGCCGTGAGCGCCTGGCGGGCTACCAATCGGCGCTGGCAAAACACCAGATTCCGGTTCAGCAAGCGTTGATTATTGAAGGGAAGTGGCAGGCGCAAAACGGCGTAGCGGCGGTAGAAACGTTGTTAAAACAGGGCATTCCGTTTAGCGCACTGGTGGCCAGTAATGATGATATGGCGGTAGGAGCGTTAAAAACGTTGGCATCGCACAACATTACGGTTCCTGCTCAGGTCTCCGTGCTGGGATTTGATGATATTCCGCTGGCCCCCTTCACCGTTCCATCGCTCTCTAGCGTGAAAATGCCGGTGACGGAGATGATTCAGGAAACACTTGCAAGGCTGATATCGATGCTCGACGGGGGCGAAATGCGCAATCGCCAGCGCTTCTCGGGTGAAGTGATGATGCGAGAATCCGTCGGGCCTGGGCCTTATGCCAGTGAAAACGTTGCTTGAATGACCCAAGTTGGTGTCGCAATCATTAACGCCACTACTTGAAATCCTTTATCAAGCCTCAATGCCTTTGCTAATCATTGGTATATTAACCATCCAAAATCAGAGGCGTTAAAAAGGGGGCGGTTGTATTTAGTGCATTCAATCGCATTCTATTTTGAATTGGAAAGTCCAAATTAAAGTGAGGTTTAATTGTATATTCTATTAGTTAAATGCATTCGGTGTATAATTTAATCAGAATAAGTCTTATTGTGAGTAAATAATTGTCAGTGCTAAGTTGAATTTACACATCCGGACATCTTTCCTGAGGGAATTATGCACGCACGCATCAAGCATCTTGACGGAATGCGCGGTCTTGCCATCTTAATGGTGATTGGTTACCACGCGTATGCACGTTGGCCAGAACTCTTGCCCTATGTAAACCTCACACAACATATTCCAGTTTTTTCATTTGGCTGGCTTGGCGTAGAGTTATTCTTCATGATTTCCGGCTTTGTCATATTTATGACGCTGGATAAGTCTGATAGCTATATCAGCTTCCTGAAAAAACGCTGGCTGCGACTGTTTCCGGCAATGCTGATTGCCAGTTTGTTACTCTATGCTGTGGGTGGGTTTTTCCCGGAATGGACAGCTATGACACCCTATGTCAGGAATCTGCTACCTGGGCTGATCTTCACTAATCCTGAAACGTTGACACAAATAACCGGTATTGAATTTAAATCGATGGCGGGTTCATTTTGGTCGCTGTACGTTGAAGCGGTATTCTATCTGATTATTGGTGCCATCTATTTTACACTGGGACGGAAATATTGCTTGCCGGGCTTGCTGGTGCCCATGTTACTGCTGTCCGCCTCCTCGGTATTAAAATCTTTAGGTCATCCCATTTTCATTGATGTTATTGCTAAGTTTGGTTTTATTCACTACGCGTGGTTTATGATCGGATGCCTGGTGTATGAAAGAATGCATGGCCGTGACAAAGTGCTTCATTATGCGATTGTGGCTTTTGCCATGCTGATTAATTTCAGCTATTACGTCAAGAATGCCGGGGTGCTGACGGTGATCCCGCTGCTGATAGTGATGTTGTTCTTCATTGCCAGTTTTTATTCTAAACAGCTTGAGCGTCTGTTATCACTTCGATTCTTCACCGCGATAGGTTTTGCCAGTTACGCGTTTTATCTGATACACGAAAACCTCATGATTGCCATGCTGATAAAACTCAACGTGCACATTAAAAGTGAGATGATCATATTGCTCATGCCAATAGTGGTCGCCACCGGGCTGTATTATCTGGCCTGGTTTATCACCAAATATCTTGAACCGGCGTTGAGAAATATGTTGAAGGGCAAGCGGACACCGGCACCAGAGGTGGGGTAATAAAATGGGTGCGGTGTTAATCCCGCACCCGATGCTACACGTTACAAACCAAACCCATAACGCAGCGCAGTATACGCCACCATGCCAGCCAGCACGGTGGCAAACAAACCGCGCGTCACGATGCCGGTGATCGCCGCAATCAGCGCTGCCAGTAACGATAAACTCAAACCTGAAGCGGTTAACGCCGGCTTTTCGATCAACTCGGCCGTGACAATGGCCGCCATAATGCCCGCCGGGATAAAGCTCAGCCACTGTTGCGCCAGCGGGGCGAGTCGGAAGCGGGAAAGCAGCAGAATCGGGCCAACGCGCATCACCGCTGTGATCAGCGCGGCAACCACAATGGTCATCAGGACATTACGCTCCATGTTATTTCCCCTCCTTGTATTTCATGCGTAACAGCAGCGTGGCCAGACTGGCGGCCATTGAGGCGGCGATGATCACCACTACGCTGAGATCCAGATGTCCCGCAGAAAAATAGGTCACCAGCACCGCAACCACAATCGCCAGCGTCTCCAGCCATTTGCGGCGGCTGGCAAACCACGTCATTAGAATCAGCCCGATAAACATCGATACCAGACTAAAACTCAATCCGGCCATCAGCGATTCAGGGACGGCAGATGCGGCATAAGCGCCAATCACACAGGCAATAATCCAGTTCAGCCAGGCGGGCAGGTTAAGACCAAACATCCAGGCAAAGGCGATTTTGCCGTGCTGGCTGCCGTGCTGTACCGCGACGCCGAAGGTCTCATCGGTGAGCAGCAGGCCGCTGACGACTTTCTGCCAGCCACTTTGGCCACGGAAGAACACGCTAATCGCTGAACTCATCAGCAAGTAGCGCAGATTAACCAGCATCACACTCAGCACCACCGAGGTCATTTCCGCGCCTGCTGCCCATAGCGAATAAAATAAGAACTGCGCCGAACCGGTGTAGAGCAGCGTCGCCAGCAGCGCGGTTTGCAATACGGAGAAACCGGCCAGCGTGCCAATGGCACCCGCAGCAAAACCGATGCTCAGGTAACCGGGCACGGTAGGTAAACAGGCGATAAAACCCGCGCGAAAACTCAGTGGATCGCTGTGTTTCGGCAGGGTGTGACTATTCAACGACATGACAATTTTCCAAAACCTTCTCAACAGATGCACCAATTTTAAGCCACGATGCGCAAGGCTATAGTAAAATCCTGCTCCCGGAGTACATCAGCGAAGGATTTGTGATGCAGGAAAAACGTGATGACATCAAATTGTGGCGTGACCGTGGTATGCACGGCGGTATGGAAATCCTGCGTGCACGCTGCTACGAGCACAGTTATCCGCCACACTTCCACGACGAATTCGTGATCGCGGCGTTTGCCCGAGGGGCACAACGTACCCGTATTTGCCGTCAACAGGGGATTGCCGCCGCTGGCACGGTGATGGTGATTCTGCCGGGAGAAGTGCACACCGGTGAAGCGGTCCAGCGTGAGGAAGGCTGGGATTACTGCGCGTTTTATCCTTCCGCCACACTGGTTAATGAGATCGCGGAGTCACAAATCGGCGGCAAAGGTGAACTCAATTTTGGTGCGGAAGGGATGCGGTATGATCCGTTGCTGGCGCAGCAGATGTTGCAGGCTTCCGCCGTAATGCAAGAAAGTCCGGACGCAGTGGAAAAAGAGTGTGCGCTGTTTCAGGTACTGAGCGCGTTAATCCGCCAACACGGCGAACGCACGTTAAAAGGCGGTGAGCGGCATGCGTTACGCGCCGATATTCGGCAGGCGATCGATTTTCTGCACAGCGATTACCATCAGCCGCTGGCGGTCAGTGAAATCGCCGCCGTCGCCGGGCTAAGCGAATACCATTTTATGCGCACCTTCCAGAAGCTGACTGGCTTGTCGGTACATCAATACCTCACGCAGATTCGCCTGATGCGGGCAAAACGACTGCTGTCACAAGGCTTCGATGCCGCGCACACCGCCAGTGAAGTGGGCTTCTTCGACCAGAGCCACTTCATCAAGAAATTCCGCGCCCATTTTGGCATTACGCCGGGTGCATTTGCGGCGGCATCGCAATGATGGAACGAGGATCTTGCCATGACTTCCCGTAACAAACCCAATGAACAGGCAACGCCGCTGTCGGTCGGTTTCGTCCTGCTGAACCGCTTTACGCTGCTACCGTTTGCGGCTTTTGTGGATTGCCTGCGTCTCGCCGCCGATGAAGGCGATCGCAGCCGTCAGCTGCGCTGTAGCTGGACGTTCATGTCCAGCTCTGGCAGTGAAGCGACTTCAAGCTGTGGCGCGGTGATCTCTCCCTGTGAAGCCCTCAAGAATCCGGAAAATTTTGACTACATCGTGGTAATTGGCGGGGTCCAGGATGACAAGGACAAAACCGATCATCGCGCGCTGGATGATATTCGCCTTGCCGCGCAGTTTGGCACGCCATTGGTCGGTTTATGTACCGGTGTTTTTGCATTGATTCAGGCTGGCGTGATGAAATGCCAATCATCAGCCAAAAAGTTGAAGTGGTGAGTCATGCCGATTCTCTGCCACAGAAGGGGAGTTTAGGTTTGCCCAACTGCAAAATCAAAGGAATAGAAACATGACGAACGCCCTGTGTCAGGCGCTTCAGCTGCAATACCCGCTTATTCAGGCACCGATGGCGGGCGTCTCCACCCCTGAAATGGCCGCCGCCGTCACCAATGCCGGTGCGCTAGGTTCTATCGGTGTGGGGGCCTCCACTCCGGAACAGGCAGCTGTGATGATCGCGCAAACGCAGGCGCTCACCCGAGGCCCCATCAACGTCAACCTCTTTTGCCATGCGCCAGCGGTACGCGACGTTGAACGCGAGCAGGCGTGGATTAATCGCTTTTCGCCGTTGTTTGCGCGTTATGAAGCCGAGTTACCTTCGACTCTCTCGGAGATCTATCAAACCTTCCTGAATAATGACGCGATGCTCAACGTGATTGAGCAGGCGGCGCCGGCAGCAGTGAGCTTTCATTTTGGCATCCCTTCTGCGGCAGTGATTCAACGACTCAAGGAGCGTGGGATCGTGTTGCTGGCCACCGCGACCAGTGTGGCAGAAGCATTGACCATCGCGCGCAGCGGCATTGATTTCATCGTGGCGCAGGGGATTGAAGCAGGCGGGCATCGCGGGCATTTTGATCCTCAGGCTTTCGACCATCAAATGTCGACCTTCACCCTGGTGCAGGCGATCCGTCAGCAAACTGCGCATCCGGTGATTGCCGCGGGTGGCATCATGGAGGGTTCAGGTATCGCTGCCATGTTGCAACTGGGCGCAACCGGTGTGCAGTTGGGTACCGCCTTTGTGTTATGCCCGGAATCGGCGGCAAACGCGGCTTATCGCGCGGCAATGAAACAGGCCAGTGCAACCGGCACCGAACTTACCGCTGCGATTTCTGGACGTCAGGCGCGCTGTTTACGCAATGATTTCTGCGATTTTAGTCGTGACTTCGCCACCAGTGATGTACCGGATTATCCGTTGACCTATTCGCTGGGCAAAGCGCTGGCCGCAGCGGCTGCGGCGAAACAGCACCACGGCTTTGGCGCGCAGTGGGCTGGGCAGGCTGCAGCACTGGCGCGGGAAATGCCTGCGGGTGAGCTGGTGTCATTGTTGATGAATAAGTGGCAAAGCTAACGAAAACTATCTGCCATTCATGGCAGATAGCCATTGATTCACTGGATTAGGATTTTCAAAACCAACACCTCGGTTAATGCTGTTTTGTCTGCTGCGCGTCGCGCGGTATACCTTGCGGGACATCCATTCATCTCCGCAGGCAGACATGAGCACACATACACGCATCCGCAAATTCAACACCAAAGAAACGTACCCTAACCAAAACCTCGACAACGATCTTTGCCAGGCTGTGCGTGCCGGGAATACCGTTTACGTACGCGGTCAGATTGGCACTGACTTCGAGGGCAATCTGATTGGGCTTGGCGATCCGGCTGCACAGGCCGATCAGGCGATGAAAAACGTCAAGCAGCTGCTGGAAGAGGCGGGCAGCGACCTGTCACACATCGTCAAAACCACCACCTATATTATTGACCCGCGTTATCGTGAGCCGGTTTATCAGGTCGTGGGTAAATGGCTGAAGGGTGTGTATCCGATCTCAACCGGACTGGTGATTTCAGGGCTGGGTCAGCCGCAGTGGCTGATGGAAATTGATGTAATCGCGGTTATCCCGGACGACTGGCAGCCACAAGCAGGAGCCTGATCATGACGTTATCAATTGTAGGACGCTGTGCCGAGACCGGTCAGATGGGTATCGCCATTAGCTCATCCAGTATTGCCGTCGGCGCGCGCTGCCCTTGGTTACGCACCCAGGTGGGCGCCGTTTCCACACAGAACATCACCTTACCGGCGCTGGGCCCGCGCATTCTTGACCAGTTGCAGCAGGGAAAATCTGCTCAGGCCGCCTTAGCCGCCGGGCTGGCGTCTGACGAATATCATCAATATCGCCAGGTCACCGTGCTGGCGGCTGATGGGCAAAGTGCCTGCTTCAGCGGAGAAAAAACCTTGGGAGTGAACCATGCGTTGAGTGGTGTGGATTGCGTGGCGGCAGGAAATTTACTCGCCAATCCCGAGGTAATCGTCGCGATGGTAAACGCCTTTGAGCGGAGCGAGGGGCACCTCGCCGATCGCCTGATCTGTGCCATGCAGGCAGGTATGAAGGCGGGAGGTGAGGCCGGGCCAGTACATTCGGCTGCGCTGTCGATAATAGCTGAACCAGCCTGGCCTATTGTTGATCTGCGCGTTGACTGGACCGAGGCCGATCCCATTGAGGAGCTCAACACCCTGTGGCAGGCCTATCAGCCTCAGATGCAGGATTACGTGATCCGCGCATTGGATCCCACCAAAGCCCCCAGCTATGGCGTACCCGGCGACGAGTGATGCAAGGAGCTTCTATGGTGACCAGCCGTACGTTACTGGCTCAGTTGGTGGCCTTTGATACCACCAGCCGTGAGTCCAATCTGGCGCTGATCGATTTTGTCTGGCGCTATCTGACCGATCTGGGTGTGAACTGCGAACTGATTCATAACGCTGAGCGCAGCAAAGCCAATCTGTATGCGAGGCTCGGTCCCGCAGGCAAGGGCGGCGTGATGCTCTCAGGGCACAGCGATGTGGTGCCTGTAGATGGGCAAGCGTGGAGCGTTCCGCCTTTTGCGCTGACCGAGCATGACGGCAAACTCTACGGGCGCGGCACCGCGGATATGAAGGGATTTATCGCCTGTATGCTGTCGGCCGTACCGCATTTTCTGGCACAACCTCTCACTCAGCCGCTGCATCTGGCGATCTCTTATGACGAAGAAGTGGGTTGCCTCGGCGTCAGAACCTTGCTGGATGCGTTAGCGCAGCGCCCGGAAAAGCCGGACATTTGCCTCATCGGCGAACCCACCGAGCTGCAACCGGTTTTAGGCCACAAAGGCAAACTGGGCATGCGATGTGAAGTGCAGGGCGCGGCGTGCCACTCTGCTTATGCGCCACAAGGCGTGAATGCTATCGAGTACGCAGCGAAATTGATTCATCGACTAACCGAGATGGGTGAGCGACTGGCTGCTGCGGAAAATCAGGATGCGCGTTTTGATCCGCCTTATACCACCGTGCAAACCGGCGTGATTCAGGGCGGGCGGGCGCTGAATATTGTGCCTGCAGAATGTAGTTTTGATTTTGAAGTTCGCACCTTACCCAAAGATGATGCGCAACAGGTAGCCGACGAACTGGAGCGTTACGCACAGCGCGACCTGTTGCCCCGGATGCAGGCCGTCAATCGCGACACGTCGATTCGTTTCACATCTATCAGTGGCTATCCCGGTTTATATACTGACGCGGAGAGTCCCGCAGCGCGTTTGATTGCGCACCTAACCGGTACCGACAGCTTTAGCACGGTGGCCTTTGGCACCGAGGGCGGCTTGTTCCATCAGGCTGGTATCCCATGTGTGATCTGCGGTCCTGGCAGTATGGCGCAAGGGCACAAACCCGATGAGTTTATCAGCCTGGAACAGCTGACCGCCTGCGATGCCATGTTGCGGCGGTTAGCGGAGTGGATGTGTCTATAAAGTGACACTGTCACTCATTGCGCAGGCTTATTGAGCCGCACCCTTCAGTTATCTCGTTCTTGTTTTCATCAATCACACACCAGGCTGAAGGGCGCGGTTATCAGGCCGCGCCCAGCCAATTTGCCTGCTTTAACTTTTCCAAACACCAGCTTCAGGAAGCACTAACCGCATGATGCACGCATTCACCGTATGCTGGTGGTAAGCAAAGATAGCCCGTTTCTGGAGAGTCCATGGTCAGTGCAGAAGTCACCCCGTTCCCGCAGCCCGACGTGCTGCATCCTGTAGCCAATAAAGCCAACGTTGCCGTGCAACTGGATGGCGTACTTAAACGCTTTGGCGATGCCATAGCGCTACACAAAATTTCGTTAACCATCGAAGAGGGTGAGTTTATTACGCTGCTCGGCCCATCAGGCTGTGGCAAAACCACACTGCTAAACCTGATGGCAGGCTTTGCCGAAGCAGATGGCGGCGAGATCTTTATTGATGGCGATCTGGTCACCGAGATCCCTCCTTACCAGCGTGAAATCGGTATCGTCTTCCAGAACTACGCACTGTTCCCGCATATGACCGTGGAGAAGAATGTTGGTTATGGTTTGCGTATGCGCGGTGTACCCAAGGCGGAAATCGCTGAGCGTGTAGAACAGGCATTAGCGCTGGTTAAACTGGCGGGCTACGGTCAGCGTAAGCCGCGTGAACTTTCTGGTGGGCAGCAGCAGCGTGTTGCCCTGGCGCGCGCTCTGGTGATTCGCCCGAAAGTGCTGCTGCTGGATGAGCCGTTTTCCGCACTCGATAAAAATCTGCGTTTATCGATGCAGGTCGAGTTAAAAGCTATTCAGCGCAAACTCGGCGTCACCACGGTATTTGTCACCCACGATCAGGGCGAAGCGCTGAGCATGAGTGACCGGGTAGTGGTGATGTCTGCTGGACACGTTCGCCAGATTGGTACCCCGGATGACATCTATCGCCGTCCGCAGGATCCTTTTGTCGCGGGATTTGTCGGCGATGTGAATATCTTGCCAGGCCACTACGCTGGCCGCGACAGCACCGCCGTTATAGAGCTAGGTGGCAATAAACTGCGTCTTCCGTCAGAGCGAGTAAATGCCCATGTGGGCGAACGTCTTGATGTCTACATGCGCCCAGAAAACCTGCAACTGGCACCGTTGAGCCCCCACTCCCTGTTCAGTGCCACGGTGATTACCCATGTTTTCCAGGGTGATCATGTGGATGTACATCTTGATGCGCCAGCACTGGGCAGCGCGGCATTATTTGCGCGCCAATCGGGACTCGAATCCCTGACGCGCTGGCCGGTAGGCAGTGTGGTGGGCGTGAGCGTTGATGATGAAGGTGTTTGTGCGTTTAGCGCGGCGAAGCAAGGATAATCGATGTTACCTGAAATGATGAACGCCGTAATAGCACGCCAGCCCGGCAGTCCTGAAGTACTGGCATCAGTCAGCCGTCCTGTGCCGCAACCGGCGGCTGGAGAAGTGTTGATTCGCGTCAGCTGTGCCGGCGTTAATCGCCCGGATATTATGCAGCGTAACGGTATGCCGCTACCGCCAGGCACCACCGATATTCTCGGGCTGGAAGTCTCAGGCACCGTGGTCGCACTCGGCGCGGGTGTCGAATACCCGAGAATCGGGAGCGCCGTGATGGCGTTACTCAACGGTGGCGGATACGCCGACTATTGTGTCGCGCGTGCCGAACTCTGCCTGATCGTCCCGCATACCTTGCCGCTGGATCATGCCGCTGGCGTGCCGGAAGCCGCATTTACCGTCTGGCATAACCTGTTTGAGCTGGGCCGTCTGCAACCGGGTGAAACCGTATTGATCCATGGTGCTGCCAGCGGCGTCGGGACCTTTGCGATTCAATGCGCTCAGGCGTGCGGAGCAAAGGTATTCGCCACCGCGGGCGGTGCCGATAAAATCGCCGCGCTGCAGCAACTCGGTGTTTGTCGAGCCATTGACCGACATCACGAAGACTTTGTTTTCGTTATTGAGGATGAAACCCAGGGCCGCGGTGTGGATGTGGTGCTGGATAATGTAGGCGGCGATTACGTGGTGCGTAACCTCAGCGCTCTGGCACCAGGCGGACGCCACGTGAGTTTGTCGTTTATGCAGGGGGCGAAAGTTGAGCTCGACTTACAGCTGGTGATGCGCAAAGGGTTAAGCCTGACGTCATCCACGTTGCGTCCCAAAAGCGCCGTAGAGAAAGCACGGCTGGCGCAAAACATCAGCAAACACCTGTTGCCACTGATGGCGAGCGGAAAAATTTCCCCGATCATTCATACGACATTACCGCTGGCACAGGCCGCCGACGCCCATCGCATTCTTGAAGCCAACGCCAACATCGGCAAAGTGCTGTTAAAGGTGGCGCCATGATGCAGCTCTTTTACGCCAGCACCTCGGCGTATGTGCGTAAAGTCATGGTCTGTGCACAGGTGTTGGGGTTAGCCGACGCGATCGTGTGGCTGGATTCGGCGGCACATCCTGTCGAACGGGATGAACGGATCGCGGCATTTAATCCTCTGGCGAAAGTGCCCGCATTGCGAACCCATCATGGACTTTGTCTGTATGACAGCCGCGTCATTTGTGAATATCTGAACACGCTGTCACAAGGCACGCTGTTCCCCGCAACCGGGGATGCACGCTGGCAAAGCCTGACACGACAGGCATTAGGCGATGGCTTAATCGATGCCGCTTTATTGGCCCGCTACGAATTTAGCGCGCGTCCGGAAGAGAAACAGTGGCAAAACTGGGCCGACGCGCAGTTAAAAAAAGTCACCGCCGCTCTGGCAGAAATCGAACGACAGGTTTCGCAATTCAGCCCGCAGCCTGATGATATTGGTTTGATTGCAATTGGCTGTGCACTGGGCTATCTCGATTTTCGTTTCGCAACGCTTAACTGGCGTGATAGCTATCCGCTGACTGCCGCATGGTTCGCCCGTTTTGATGCTCATCCGGCAATGGCCGCAACGCGTCCGCACGTTTAATCAGGAGTTTTCATGTCACAGCAAATCTATTTTCTGAATGGACCCAATGCCAATTTGTACGGCCTGGATAAAAACGGCACCTACGGAAGCGAGAGTTTTGTCAGCATCGGCGAACGTTGCCAGCGCCGCGCAGCATCACATGGCGTGGTATTGCACTTTCGTCAAAGTAACCATGAGGGCGTCCTGGTCGACTGGATTCAGGAAGCGCGACAAAACGCCGCCGGGCTGATTATCAATGCCGCCGGTTTGACCTACAGCTCAGTGCCAATTCTTGATGCATTGCTGATGTTTGATGGCCCGATCATCGAAGCGCACATGAGCAATATCTGGAAGCGTGAGCCGTTCCGCCATCACTCCATGGTATCCAAAGCGGCAACCGGTGTGATAGCTGGACTCGGCGTGTTGGGCTACGAACTGGCCATTGATGCGGTGGTCACCCTCATCAAGGCGGATGTGGCATGACAACCCTGGTGTTTTACAGCGAGTTTGACAGTTACTCCGAGTGGTCAGCACTGCTGGCACCACATCTGCCCGGTGTCACAATTTGCCGAGCAGAGGAGGTTCTGGACGCCAATGACGTGCACTTCGCGCTGGCGTGGAAACCGCCGCACGGTTTTTTTGCCCCGTACCGCAATCTTAAGCTGTTGGTGAATCTCGGTGCGGGTGTTGATTCGCTGGTAGGACGCGATGACCTGCCGGATATCCCGATTATCCGCCTGTCCGATCCTGATATGGCCAGGATGATGGCTGGCTATGTGCTGTTCGCGGTGCTGCGCTATGCGCGCGACATCCCTGCATTTGAACGGGCGCAACGCGAGCGGCGCTGGCACTATCTTCATCCTCGGGTGCCATCAAGCGTACGGGTTGGCGTGATGGGTTTGGGAGAGTTGGGGGCTTTTGCCGCGCAGGAATTAGCACGGCAGGGGTTTGCTGTGCGTGGCTGGTCACGCTCACAAAAAAACATTGCCGGTATTGAATGCAGCAGCGGGCTGGCATCGCTGGATGATTTCCTCAGTCAGAGCGACATTTTGGTCGTGATGTTGCCATTAACGCCGAGTACCACCGGTTTGCTCAGCCAACAACGGCTGGCGCAACTGCCAAAGGGGGCGGCCTTTATCAATGTGTCACGCGGCGCGATTGTAGATCAGGCTGCGCTGACCTGCGCGCTACAATTGGGAGATATTGCCGAAGCTACGCTGGATGTGTTTGACCGCGAACCGTTGCCGCCGGAAGATCCGCTGTGGCGTATGGAGAATGTGTTAATCACCCCCCATCTGGCCTCGGTCGCCATTCCCGCCAGCGCAGCGTTACAGGTTGCTGAAAATATTCAGCGCGCCGCGCGCGGGGAAGCGGTATCCAATCAGGTGTTCCCGGAACGCGGATACTAAGCGGGTTCAGGCCACGCGCACCACTTGCGGGTCGAAATAGCTCGGGGCTGCCATGCCCGGAATGTATTGATCGGAGATGAACATCTGGCAACGTTCGGCAAAGGCGTTCACCACCATGGATTGCTGGGTGTTAGCCATGGTGGCATAGCCGAGTTGCATCGGCTTATTCACCCCCGCAAGGCGCACCCGGATCAGTCGTTTGCCATCCTGTGACAGGTGCGCTTTCGGGCGCACGTTGGCAATGCCAAATCCGACGCCGTTGGCCACCATGGCGCGTACCACTTCCATATTGCTCGAGCGCATCACCACATTTGGCGCCACACCCGCTTCACTGAACAGGCCGAGGAAATATTCGCGGCTCCATGGCATATCCAGCAACACCATCGGCATCGTTGCCAGGTCCTGAATGGTTACCGCCGATTGTGTCGCCAATGGATGATGTTCGCCCACCATCACATACGGCGGCAACTGCGCCAGGGATTTAAACGCCACGTCATTGGCCGGCACTAAATCATAAGTGAGGCCGATGTCGATATCTGCCGAGCGTAATTGCTTCAGCAATTGCTCGTGGTTGCCTTCGACGAGGGTGATACGCACGCCAGGAAATGCGCGACCAAAGCCAAACACCAGTTCCGGCGTCAGCATCGGTGCCAGCGTATCCAGACAGCCCACACGCAGAGGACCACGCACGTTGTTGAGTGACTCAGAGGCGATGGTATAGAGATTGTTCATCTGATCCAGAATCAGCTTGGCCTCTTTTAACACTTGATGACCAATAGCCGTCAGGGAGACGCCCTGCGCATGGTGACGCACAAACAGCTGCACCCCCAGCTCAGATTCAATATGTGTAATAGCTGCGGAAATCGACGGTGATGAAACGTGAATACGTTCCGAGGCACCAATAATGCTTCCGGCCTCACCGGACGCGACAAAGTATTCCAGCTGACGCTGGGTGATGCGACTGAGCATGCAGATTCTCCTGGGATCGCCGACGCGATCATGTCGCGCCAGTCATTCTAATAGTCCCGATGACCCTGCATTAATCATGCCAGAGGCCAGCTAACAGCATAATCGCCTGACCGCTCTGTCACGCCCATTCGCTTCTGCCTCATCACTGGTTAAGAAAATCCGTTGTAAAGCAGCGTCCTTTTTAGCCTCAGAAATTCTGATGCAAGGGCGAGGAAAAGGCTGTTTTACCGAATCACCTCGCGACGGCATTATCCCAGCAACACCAGAAGAGTCCGATAGCACTGTTTTGGTGCATCGCGTTTCACATTGCTGTTACAGCCATTTCATTCATTGGGGACGAGAATATGTTGCGTAAGATTTTTGCCTTAACGTTGCTGACGACGAGTGTATTAACTGCAGGTAATGCAATGGCCGCCGACAAGCTGATTGTCAGCACCTGGGGCGGCAGCTTTAAAGACCTGATTGATGAAACCATCGCCAAAGAGTTCACCAAAGAAACCGGCGTCGAGGTGCAGTTTGTCACCGGCGGCACCATTGATCGTTTGAACAAAGCCAAGCTGGCGGGTGGCACACCGGAGACGGATGTGACCTTTACCACCGCGCACGTCGGCTATCTGTATGCCAACAGCGGCCTGTTTGAAAAGCTCGATATGAGCAAAATTCCTAACGCGGTGAATCTGGTTGAGCAGGCGAAGGTCAGCCCGTATCACCTCGGCGTGTGGGGCTATGTCTATACCATCGGCTATCGCCCGGATCTGGTACCGAAAGGTGAAACCTTCACCAGCTGGAATGACCTGTGGAAACCAGAGCTGAAGGGCACGCTGGCCCTGCCAGATTGGGACCCAAGCCATATCATTGCCGTTTCCGCCAAACTCTCCGGGGCTGATGCCGCACACTGGCAGCAGGGCGAAGCGAAGATGAAAGCGCTGATTCCGAACATCAAATCCTTCTATACCGATGACGCCAACAGCCAGCAGTTGATCTCCACCGGTGAAACACCAGTGCAGGTGATGCTGTCGATGAATGCCTACAGCATGATGGCCGAAGGGGTGAACATCAAACTGGCGATACCGAAAGAGGGTGCCATTTTGGGTGTGGACACCGTGGGCATCAACAAAGGGACCAAACACGCCGATCTGGCCTACAAGTTTATGAATATCGCGCTGAAACCGGAAATTCAGGAGCAGGTGGCGAAGATCTATCGTGGCAGCCCAACGGTGACCAACGCGCATATCGATCCTGAACTGGCGAAATTGCCTGGCATGTTGACCACGCCAGCTCAGTGGAATGCCACCATCAACACCGATCCACAACTGCGTGCCGAGAAAACAGCCGAATGGCGCCAGTGGTTCTCTGAAAACATCATGTCTCACTGATTGGTTCATCACGGGCGGCCACCAGGCCGCCCACAAGCAACACTTTATTCAGGCAGCAACGTCTATGACGAGAAAACCGACATTCTTACCCTGGTTCATTATTCCCGCCACACTGACAGCACTCGGACTGGTTGTGGCCATGTTCGCGGTGATGCAGTTTAGCGTGCGGGCTTATATTCCCGGTTCGCTCGACGTGGGCGGATTTACCCTGGCTAACTTTAACGGACTGCTGAAAAGCATTTACGCCGATGCTTTTATTAACACGGTGATGTTAAGTGCCAAAACTGCCATCTTTGGCCTGCTGATGAGTTACCCATTGGCCTATGCGCTGGTGCGCACGCGCACCACCTGGATCAAATCGACGATTCTGATTATCGCGATTACGCCGCTGTTTCTCGGTGAAGTGGTGCGTACCTACTCGTGGATTATCGTGTTGGGAAACAGTGGCTTCCTGAACAGCCTGCTGCTGGCACTCGGCATCATCTCAAAACCGATTCAGTTTATGTTCACCCAGAGCGGCGTGGTGGTAGCACTGGTGCACGTCACCATGCCGATCATGGTGCTGATGCTGGCCACGGCGCTGTCGCATATCAACCCTGACTATGAAAAAGCGGCAACCAGTCTCGGTGCCGGACCCGTTCGTACCTTATTGACGGTGACGATTCCACTATCGATCCCAGGTATCGTGGCCAGTCTGACCACGGCATTTGCCTGGACCTTTAGTGCTTTCGCCACGCCGCAGTTGATTGGTGGCGGACGCGTAAGCACCGTGGCAACCATGGTGTATCAGCTTGGTTTCTCGTCAATGAACTTCCCGTTTGCCGCCGCGCTGAGTATTGCCGGCTTGATTCTGACCATCCTGCTGCTGATGGCATTGAAACGCCTGACCCGCTTCCTGCACGCTATGGGAGAACATTAATATGACCCGTTCGATGAACGATAAACTGGTGACGCTGGCCGGACGTTTGCTGGTGGCCGCCATCCTCATTTTTGTCATGCTGCCCACCGTTGTGGTGTTTATCTCTTCGTTCAGCAGCACTGCGGTCCTGTTTTTCCCGCCCAAAGGCTGGTCGCTGCGCTGGTTCGAGCGTGCGGTGAATTACGATGATTTTCGTCACGGCTTTTATTCCGGACTGATCGTCACCGCGTGGGCATCTTCGCTGGCAGTGATCATTGGTGCAACGCTGGCGATTGCCATTGAGCGCTATTCCTTTCCGTGTAAGCGCGTGCTGGAAGGCATTTTACTGTCGCCACTGTTTATCCCGCATTTCACTATCGGTTTAGGACTGCTGATGCTGGTCTCACAGCTGGGCCTCGGGCGCGGCTATCCGCTGGTGATTTTCTGCCATATTGTGCTGGTGCTGCCATTTGTATTGCGCAGCGTCTACGTTTCGCTCAAGAACCTCGAACAGCGTATTGAAATGGCGGCAGCCAGTCTGGGTGCTTCGCCACTGCGGGTCGTGTGGACCATTACGGTGCCGTTGATTTTACCGGGCCTGTTTGGTGGCTGGATGTTTGCTGCGATTCTTTCTTTTAATGAATTTACCGCGTCGCTGTTTATTACCACCCAGGCAACACAGACCTTGCCGGTCGCCATGTACAACTATGTGCGTGAATTTGCCGACCCAACGCTGGCCGCGCTGTCAGTGATTTATATTGCGGTAACGGCAGCCATGCTGATTATTGCGAATAAGTTTTTGGGCCTTGGCAAGATATTAAACGTTGAAGCCCGCCACCAATCATGAATCTGTGCGCTTTGGTTTTACCGAAGCGCTGAATTAAAAAAGCTTGCTTAGCGTTAACACGAACAATGATTACGATGATGAATAACCCATCGCGTTAAAATCTATTTAGGGATTCCACATGTCAGTAGAAAAAATTAATACCGTAATTGTCGGTGCAGGTCAGGCGGGCATTGCAATGAGTGAACATCTTTCATTGATGGGTGTCCCGCATATTGTATTTGAGCGTAACCGCATTGCAGAGCGCTGGCGTTCAGAGCGTTGGGATTCACTGGTCGCCAATGGCCCCGCCTGGCACGATCGTTTTCCTTCAATGAAATTCGATAATATTTCTCAGGAAGCTTTTCCTCCTAAAGAGCGCATGGCTCAATATTTCGAAGATTATGCCAAAATGCTCAATGCGCCGGTGCGCACTGGCGTTGAAGTGCATCAGGTTGAACGTCTGCCGGGACGTAGCGGCTTCAAAGTGCTGACCTCTATTGGAGAATTTGAAGCAGATAATGTGGTGGCGGCAACAGGGCCGTTCCAGAAGCCTTCATTCCCGCAAATCGTGCCGGACAGTGCCAACCTGCATCAAATTCATTCCTCTTCCTATAAGAACCCGCAGCAGTTGCCAGAAGGCGGCGTGCTGGTGGTGGGCGCGGGCGCGTCAGGCTCACAAATCGCGGAAGAGCTGGGTAAAACGGGCCGCAAAGTCTATCTGTCGGTCGGCGAACATTATCGTCCACCACGCTCTTATCGTGACCGAGATTACTGCTGGTGGCTGGGTGCTTTAGGCTTGTGGGATGAAGTGAAAATCAAGCCGAAAAAACAGCACGTTGCCTTTGCCGTGAGCGGCTATGAAGGCGGTAAAACGGTTGATTTTCGTCGTCTGGCTCATATGGGCATTACCCTGGTGGGTATTACTCAGCAATGGGATAACGGCGTGTTGAGCTTTGCTGATGGCCTGGCTGAGAATATTGCAGAAGGTGATAAAGCTTATTTCGACGTACTACGTGATGCCGATGCTTATATCGAGCGTAATGGTCTGGATCTGCCGCTGGAGCCACAGGCCTGGGCATTATTATCCGATCCAGACTGCCTGATTAATCCTTTAACGAAATTAAACCTGGCCGAGGCCGGTATCACCTCTATTATCTGGGCGACAGGTTTTAAATTTGATTTTAGCTGGTTGCAGGTGGATGCATTTGATGAGAAAGGCGTGCCTTTCCATAAGCGTGGTATTTCAGCGGAGCGGGGTATTTATTTCCTTGGTTTACCGAATCTGGTGAATCGCGCCTCCTCCTTTATTTATGGCGTGTGGCACGATGCAAAATATATTGCCGATCATATTGTGCTACAGAATGCCTATACCGACTACGAGAAATCGTAAGTTATCTGTGTGTGTATTTGCGTGATCGCAGGCGGCTAAATGTTCTTTTGTTTAGCCGCTTTTTTATCAGGTGGAAAAGTGACCATTACCTGTATTGAAGAATTACGGCAACTGGCGCGTAAACGCGTGCCAAAGATGTTTTACGACTATGTCGATGCAGGTTCCTGGACGGAATATAGCTATCGCGCCAACGAAGCTGATTTACGCCGCATCGAATTTCGTCAGCGTGTCGCGGTAGATATTGCCGAACGCAGCACGGCAAGCCGAATGATGGGGCACGATGTCGCGATGCCGGTGGCGATTGCCCCCACCGGACTGACCGGCATGATCCATCCCGATGGTGAAATTCATGCGGCACGCGCAGCCAAAAAATTTGGTATTCCCTTTACGCTCTCTTCCATGAGCATCTGTTCGCTGGAAGCTGTATCTCAGGCCACACAGGGGCATCCATTTTGGTTCCAGCTCTATGTATTGCGTGACCGGCAGTTTGTGGCAAATCTGATCGATCGCGCTAAAGCGGCTAACTGCAGCGCGTTGGTGGTGACCATGGACTTACAGGTCTTCGGTCAGCGTCATAAAGACATCAAGAATGGCCTCTCCACGCCGCCAAAAATGACGCTGCGCAATGTGCTCAATATTGCCAGTAAACCGCGCTGGTGCTGGCAGATGCTGAATACGAAGCATCGTAATTTTGGCAATATTATCGGGCATGTAAGCGGTGTGGATAACATTGACTCGATGGTGGAGTGGACGGCACAACAGTATGATCCGCGGCTCTCCTGGAAAGATATCGAATGGATTAAACGGCACTGGGGCGGCAAGTTGATTGTGAAGGGCATAATGGATGCCACTGACGCGCAACTGGCGATCGAAGCGGGTGCCGATGCGTTGATTGTTTCCAACCACGGTGGGCGTCAGCTGGACGGCGTGTCTTCGTCAATTACACTGCTGCCGGAAATTGTGGAGGCGGTCGGCGATCGAATAGAAGTGCATTTTGATGGCGGCATTCGTTCCGGGCAGGATGTATTAAAAGCCATAGCGTTAGGCGCCAAAGGCACCTACATCGGGCGTAGTATGATGTATGGATTGGGGGCGCTAGGTGAAGAAGGGGTGACCACAGCGCTAAGCATCATCCGTAACGAGTTTGATCTGTCGATGGCGTTTTGTGGCAAAACCAGTGTAGCGGCCATTGATGGCGGGATTTTACGCGTGCGCTGAAAGACGGGGAAATAGCGGGAGGCTAGTCATCCTCCCGCCGCGTCATTAAAACACTTCATCCAGCAATTGATACAGGCGTTTGAAGGCACGCTGCGTCACTTCCGGATGATACTGCGATACGCCAGCATTATCGGCTTTTGGATCGGTGAAGGAGTGCACCGCACCGGCAAAGCTCACCAGCTGCCAGTCAACGCCTTTGCTGTTCATCTCATTGGCGAAGGCGGCTAGCTGCTCGCGCGGCACAAGAGGATCGGCCGCGCCGTCCAGTACCAGCAGTGAAGCCTGGATAGTATGACTGTCATAAGCGCCCTGGGTATCCAGCGTGCCGTGGAAAGAGGCGGCCGCTTTGATGTCCGCGCCGCTACGTGCCAGTTCAAGCGCACAATGGCCGCCGAAGCAGAAACCGATAGCCGCAACCTTATCGGCGTTGACGGGGGCGGTGGTTTGGGTGCGCAATGCGCTGAGGGCTGCCTGCATGCGCGCCACTTCGGCGGGGGTGTCTTTCACTGCCATCATCATCGCACCCGCTTCTTCGCCGTTAGTGGGGCGTTGACCCTGACCGTACAGGTCAGCTACCAGCACCACATAGCCGTGGGCGGCAATGGCTTTGGCTTGTTCAGCAGCATCAGTGGTGGCCCCCATCCAATTGGGCGCAATAACAATGCCCGGTTGAGCAGTGTTATTATCAGCCTGGTAAACTAAAAACCCTCAAATGTCTCGTTGTCCACGGTGTAAGAAAGGAATGAAGACTGGATGTTGCTCATTAATTAAGCTCGCTTATTTTTATTAGCAGATGAAGCCACGACGTTACCGACTATTTTAGATTTAGCAATTGCATGCTGGGCTCACCGCACCAAATGTTTAATGTCATATTTAACATTTCACTTCAGCATTAAATTTCTGCCATTTTTGGCTGGGCTTTTCCTCCGCCAAGCGTGCTAAGAAAACTGAACAGGGTGAATACCGTCATAATGCTCACCATAATCCAGGGCGTACCGTTGTTAAGCCCTGCCAGCAGCAGTGAGGAAACAATCCCACTACCGTGATGCCGAAATAGCTGATATACACCGCAGGCGAACCGACAATAAAGGCGTAAGCAGCAACGTAATAAAAAGTCACGCATAAGGTAAAACGCATAAAGTTTTTATTTTGCAGCAGGGTGCGATAATTACCCATTATTTGCCGAGGTGACGCCGTTACCCTTTTTTCTGCCGGCAGTGTTTCAGGAAGCCAGAGCAGTGATATGAACATCAATGCGCCGACTACCGCCAGAAACCAGAAAATCACCGGCCATTGCGAGTAACGAATGATTTGCCCACCCATTAATGGCCCCGCGATAGGGGCAATCGCCATAACAATGATCAGCGTCGATAGCATCTGCGCAGCACGCGTGCGGCTGAAAAGGTCGCGGATCATGGCACGCGCCAGCATCGGGCCGGTGCAGGCGCCAGCGGCCTGAATGACACGCCAGAAGACAATCTGAGGCATGTCGCTGGAGAGTGCGCATCCCGCTGAGCCGACAGCAAAGATAATCATCCCGATATATAGCGGTGTTTTGCGGCCGAGTTGATCGCTAATCGGGCCCCAGATTAACTGCGCAATGGCAAAGCCAATCAGGAATCCGGTGACCGTCAGCTCCGAATCGCCGTTTAACGCGGCTGACATTGCGGGCATGGCCGGAAGATAAATGTCGGTTGAGAGCGAGGTAAATGCCATCAACGCGCTGAGAATAATAATAAAAGCGATGCCGGTTTTCATATCCGGAGGATGCGTTGCAGTTTTGATATCCATAGTGTTTTTTTATGAGGATAGGACCTGTGCGGTGCCAGGGCTTGAATACAGTGATGGAAAAGGGATTGCGGGGTAGCTTAACAAAGGCGGAAGGGATTGATTAGGTGCGCCAGTCTACTAGCACCTATGAGCAAAATTCATTAATGGGAGGGTTAATAAGACGAGGGCGCATCACCGCCAGAGCAGTGATGCGCTTTAACGCGATTAAGGCTGTTGTGCTGCCAGTTGCAGCAGCAGCGCTTTCGCCACATCTTCTGAGCTGGCCGGATTTTGCCCGGTGATCAACTGACCGTCTTGTACGACAAACGGTGCCCAGTCCGTGCCTTTTTGATAATGCGCGCCCAGTTTGATGAACTCATCCTCAATCAGGAAAGGCACCACGTCGGTCAGCTCAACGGCTGCTTCTTCGCTATTGGTAAAGCCGGTGACCTGCTTACCCTGAATTAACGGGGCGCCGCTCGCAGCTTTCACATGGCGCAATGCGCCAGGTGCATGGCAGACAAAACCCATCGGCTTACCCGCACGATCGAAAGATTCGATCAACTGGATGGAGTCTGCTGACTCCGCCAGATCCCACAGTGGACCGTGGCCGCCAGGATAAAAGTCCGTATCGAAATTCTGCTGATCAATGCTTGCCAGCTTCACGGTATTGGCCAGCGCCTGCTGTGCCGCCGCATCAGATTTGAAACGTTCGGTCATAGCAGTCTGAAATTCAGGTAAATCACTTTTTGGATCCAGCGGCGGTTGTCCACCCGCCGGAGAAGCCAACACCACTTCGGAACCCGCATCTTTAAACACGAAGTAGGGTGCGGCGAACTCTTCCAGCCAGAACCCGGTTTTTTTGCCGGTGTTGCCCAACGCGTCATGTGATGTCAGAACCATCAAAATTTTCATTGTCTGTCCTCGATTAATGTTGGTTATTCAGTAATGCAGTCAATGCTGCGCTTTTGTCCTGATAGGGCGCACGCAGCCGTAAATTTGTGGTGCCCGCCTCATCCTGGATCACAATCGGCTTGGCGTGACTGAAACGACGGAATCCGTGAATCCCGTGATACGCGCCGATACCGGATGCGCCCACGCCACCAAATGGCAGGCTGTCGAGAGAAGCATGGGTCATGACATCATTTATCACCAGTGCGCCAGAAGTGGTGTGCTGAGCCATCAGCTTTTGACGCTGTTTATCATGGCCAAAATAGTAAGCGGCCAGTGGACGTGGATGCGCATTGATATAGCGAATCGCTTCCTCTACCTCTCCGCTGTAGCTTTTGACTGGCAGCAGCGGGCCAAAAATCTCTTCCTGCATGACTGCCATCTCTTCGGAGACATTGAGGATCAAATGCGGCGCGATTTTGCGGCTTTGCGCATCAAAGTCCGGCTCACCCGCAGGGGCCAGGCTAACGATCCGGGCACCTTTAGCTCGGGCATCTTCGATCAGACCGATCAATCGCTGATAATGACGAGCACTGATTATGGCGGTGTAATCCACGTTGCTTTGTAGCGTTGGGTACGTCTGATGCATGAACTGCTGTGACGCGGTGATAAATTCCGCTTCAGCGGCATACGGAAGTAATAGGTAATCCGGTGAGATACAAATTTGACCGGCGTTAAAGGTTTTTATGGTCAGGGTTCGGGCTGCCGCCATTGCCACATCCGCATCTGCGTCGATCACCACCGGCGACTTTCCACCCAGTTCCAGCGTAACAGGCACCAGATTCTCTGCCGCTGCACGCATCACATGCTTACCGACGGCGGTGCTGCCGGTGAAGACCAGATGGTCGAATGGCAGAGCGCTAAACGCTTGTCCCACGCTGGCGTCACCCAAAACCACGCTGAGTTCATCGGCGGCAAAGTAACGCGGCACTAACTCCGCCAGTAATGCCGAGGTGTGGGGTGTCAGCTCAGAGGGTTTTAGCATCGCAGTGTTGCCCGCAGCAAACACACCGGCCAATGGGCCAAATGCCAGGTTAATCGGGAAATTCCACGGGCTGATAATGCCAACGACACCTAAAGGTTGCGGTTCGATACGCGCCTGCATACCCGCAACCGGGACTTCGGCGATCTCCGGCTGCATCCACTGCTCCAGATGCTCGGCGGAGTGCTGCAACATGTTGATGGTGGTCATCAGGTCGGCCGCCTGGGTTTGATAGGCACTGCGATGACCAAAATCGGCGCTGATAGCCGCAGTAAACGCAGCATGATTCTCGCGAATTAATGCCATGCTGCGTAATAAGCGATCACGGCGAAGTTCGGCGCTAGCAGGTTCGTTCTGCAGATGAGCCTGTTTCATTGTGTGCAGCAAATGCAGTAATTCTTGCTGAAGTGACATGATTTTTTCCCGTGCGTTTCAAGTTGTGGGCAGCTTACTCGCGCTGGTGTTTGACGGCTAACAAGGCTATTTTGGCAGGGGTATAAAATAATTTATGGGGCACTATGTCACTTGTTCGCTTACGAACGTTTATGGAAGTGTATCGCCAGCGCTCAATTTCCGGTGCGGCGCGCGCACTGAATCTGACGCAGCCTGCGGTTTCGCAACACATTAGCGGCCTGGAAGTCGCAGTGGGTCGACCGCTGTTTGAACGTCAGGCCCATGGCGTAATGCCGACGGCCGCTGCCGACGATTTGGCCGCTGATATAGGCAACTCTCTGGATACCGCAGAGTCTGCTTTATCATCGGCGCGTGCCCGATCGATGGATGTGAGTGGAACGTTGCAGATCATTGGACATGCTGATTTTATGGCGGAGAAATTATCGGCTGAATTGCTGCCTCTGCTTGAAAGCGGCATTCGCGTGCATATGCACAGCGGTGATGGTCCGCTCGTTGCGCAGATGGTGATTGAAGGGCACTGTGATCTTGGCGTGACGGCACATCCGGTGACCGATCCACGTTTAAAGGCTGAAGTGATTTTTCAGGACCGTGTGGTTGCAGTGGCTGCACCGGCCGTGGCGGCTCGCTTACACAACAGTGCAGATTTTTCTGCGGATTTGATTAAAGAACCTTTGCTGGCTTATGACCTAAAACTCTCTTTGATTGATCATTGGCTGGATAAAAATCGCATTAAATACCAGACGCTGTTACCTGCGGTAGTTGGGCAGGATTTACGTGGTTTGCGAAGTTTACTCTGCGGCGGATTTGGCTGGTCGGTGATGCCAGCATTTTTATGCCAGGCGCAAATCGCGCAAGGGGAGTTGGTGATGCTGGACGCGCCGGTGGGGGATACGGAAATTCGTTATCACCTTATCTGGTTACCCAGCGCTCTGCGCCAACCGCGTATTGCCCATGCAAGACAGGCACTGGTTTGGGGGATGAATAACAGCCATTAAGATTTATTATCTAAAGGTTGTGACTGGTAGCTTTTATAATGTTTCCTGACTAGCGGATCGTCAATGTCGCTATAATTGATTTGCCCTTTATCCAATCCATCCAGGCCTTTAATACTACCGATGGTTAAAGGCCATTCGTCCCTGCTATGAATCTCGATAATGAACGGTTGGAGATAACGATCCAGATGTCCTTTCCCAGGTTCACGAATTTCTCTGATCAATGTGCGAAGGTAATCATCTTTTTTTGTTTTAGACCAGTCGACAGAAAAACCTGCACGGAAGCTTAATTCCATGAAAGTTAGCAAAATTGTACGTCCGTTACCATTGAGGAAAGGGTGAGCAAAAGCCAACTGCCCCATCACTTCTCCTGGCTTTTGACGAAATTTGTCCCTGTCACTGGCAAGCTTTAACGCATACTCCACTGCAAGCTGAATAAGATGTGGATATTCAAATACCGTAAAGTGTTCGTCTTCACGCGCGCCTTTAAAGATCGATAGGTGAGGAACTAACTCGTTTCGGCCTTTTCCTGCCCAGTGATAGAAGTCACCGAAAAGAATTTCGTGAACTTTAAGTATGGAAGAATATTTTACGTGTTTTAGCGTTGATAGGTACAGCAGCGCATCTTCCAGACTCAGTTCGAATGAAAGATGTTCAGAAGCTTTAACTTCATCAGGATCTTTTAAATTTAAGGCATTCTGTAAATAACCCGCTGTTTCATAGTCGCCGAAAGGATTAAAAATCATGCAGAAAAATTCTGTTTAATTTGTCTTTTCTCACGCAGATAGTCGCCTTGCATCTCCAGCGTTTCTGCCTTGGTTAAAATGCCTTTTTTCTTCAGATTAACCAGAAGTTGTTCAATGACATCAAGTTCTACGATGTCATCGGCCAGGCGAGTAATTGCAACAGCCATGCGACTCATACCATCACGGTCAGCCGTTACGTGGTGAACTTTAGCCAGTTCACGTACCTGATTAGCAACACTTAATGATGCAGATTTATTCATGTCTTTGCCTCATTCAATGATACCCAATTTTAGCACGCAGAAGGTTGAGTGTCTGCTATGCGATTTGACCTTATTCCAGACACAAAAAAGCCGGACATTGTCCGGCTTTCTTCATTAGCGCGAAGGAGAATTACAGCGCCATATCCTGCTTAGCGGATTCTGCACGAGGCTTAGCCTGCGTAGGGGCAACGGACTGATCACCCATGTTGATGACCGGTGGTTTGGTCAACTGCAGCGTAGCAGCGGTGTTGTCCCAGACCTGCTGAGTCAGTGCGGTGTTACCGTTCAGTTTCTGGCCGAAGCTTGGAATAATGCCGCGAATCTTCTCTTGCCACTCAGGAGAAGCGAACTGCTCCGGGAACAACTTCTTCATCACGTCGAGGGTGATTGGCGCAGCAGTTGAAGCACCTGGTGATGCACCCAACAGGGCCGCCACGGTTTTCTGCTGATCGGTCACGATTTCGGTGCCGAGTTTCAGCACGCCGCCTTTATCCGCATCTTTCTTGATGATCTGTACGCGTTGACCCGCCTGGATCAGTTTCCAGTCTTCTTTACGTGCGTTCGGGTAGTACTCTTTCAGCGCGGCAAAACGATCGTCGTCGTTCAGCATCACCTGACCAATCAGGTACTTCACCAGGTCAAAGTTATCGATACCCACGTGAGTCATCGGCATGATGTTGCTGGTGGTGGTAGCGCTTAACAGATCGAACAGTGAGCCATTTTTCAGGTATTTGGTGGAGAAGGTCGCGAACGGCCCAAACAGCACTACGCGTTTACCGTCCAGATTACGGGCATCGATGTGTGGAACAGACATCGGTGGCGCACCGACTGAAGCCTGGCCGTACACTTTTTCCAGGTGACGACTGGTCACTTCTGGATTCTCGGTCATCAGGAACGAACCCCCGACCGGGAAGCCGCCGTAGTTATCCGCTTCAGGAATACCGGTTTTCTGCAGCAGTTTGATGGCCGCGCCGCCTGCACCGATAAACACATATTTCGCGTCAACCGAACGGTTCTCACCGCTCTTCACATCTTTGATGGTGACGTGCCATGAATTATCGCTGTTACGTTTGAAATCAGTAACCTCTGAAGAGGTTTCTAATTTGAAGTTCTGATCTTTCTTCAGGCTGCCAATCAACTGACGGGTGATTTCACCGTAGTTAACGTCAGTACCGACTGGCGTCCAGGTGGCTGCCACTTTCTGATTAGGATCGCGACCTTCCATCACCAGCGGAGCCCACTGCTCAATCTGCTTGTGATCGGTTGAGAACTTCATGCCCTGGAACAGGGTGGTTTTCTGCAGTGCATCGTAACGCTTAGTCAGATACTCAACGTTTTTATCGCCCCAGACAAAGCTCATGTGCGGGGTGGAGTTGATGAATGAACGCGGGTCATGCATTACGCCGCGCTGTACCTGAGAGGTCCAGAACTGACGGGAAATCATGAAAGCTTCGTTAATTTCCAGCGCCTTGCTCACGTCGATTGAACCGTCTGCACGCTCTGGCGTGTAGTTCAGTTCCATGTTCGCAGAGTGACCGGTACCGGCGTTGTTCCAGCCGTTAGACGATTCCAGTGCGACGCCATCCAGACGCTCAACCATCAGTTGCTTCCAGCCTGGTTGCAGTTCCTGTAGCCAGGTTCCCAGTGAGGCGCTCATGACGCCGCCGCCAATCAACAGAACATCGGTTTTTTCTGGTGCGTTTTCAGCGTGGACCACTGAAGAAACAAGCAGCGCTGCCAGTGAAAGGGCAGACACGATTTTTTTAGAGTGAGTCATTCTGATCCTGATCTTTGTACTTTGCAGGTGAACGTTAAAATTTCGGTTTGCAAATTAAAAGATTGTTACGAAAAGATTAACTTGTTTTTAGTTAATAAAGTATTGGTGTTAATTACTTAACTTACATAAAACCAATATGGCGGGAATTTAAGCAATGAATGCGAAAGGTAGGGAGATATATCCGTGAGTACTGCGCGGTTATTCTTTATAGCGAGCATCGCGACTTAGGTCAAATAAAACACCATAACGCCAGGTTAAATATTTACTCGCTAACTGGGTGCGCATGGCTGCGCACCACGACGATGACTAAGCGCGAGCTTTAAAATTGCGTTTCAGCGACATACCGTATCCCATCAAGGCGCAGCCAGCAATGAACCAGGGAATCATCTTCACCACGCTGGAATCACTGCCGCTTAAGGATTGCAGATTATTAACCACCAAAATAATCGTCACGCTCATGCACACCATTGACAGTAACGGTGCCCAGAATACGGTGAATGGATTTTCGCTATTCTCCATCCGACGGAAGAACAGTATCACGGCAGCGGAAACGCCCAGTTGTAAAATCAAAATACACAGTGTGGCGACGGCGGAACCGATAGCGAAGATGTGCACCATCGGGTCCAATCCCGCGCTGCCCATACCTGCCAGTAGCATCAGCATGATCACGCTGTGAACGTGGCTGGCATTATGTGGCGTGCCGTTAGTGGGATGAGTTTTGCACAACTCTTTCCAGATCAGACCATCGCGGCTAATGCTGAACAAATACCGTGAAATATTGTTATGAAACGCCAGCGCCGCTGCAAATAAACTGGTGATCAGCAATACCGACATGGTTTCTACAGCCCACTGTCCAACATATTGCCGGGTAATGTTAAACACGAAGTTGCCGGGATCTTTGCTGGCAATCGCGACAATCTGATCAAAACCGTATGCCTGCACCAGTGACCAACTGGTGAAACAGAAAAATGCCGTGATCAGTAACAAGGCACAAACTGTGGCACGCGGCACAGTTTTATGTGGGGCACGGCACTCTTCCGCATATATGGCGGTAGATTCAAAACCGATAAAAGCGGCGATGGTGAAAATAAAGGCGATGCCAAGGTTGCCCTGCATAAACACTGACGGCTCGAACGATTGGAAGCTGTACGGACCGACTTTTTTGATTAACAGCATCACGTCGGTGAGTAACACAATAGCCACTTCCGCCAGCATTAATATGCCGAGTAATTTTCCACCGACTTCGACGCGTTTAATGCTCAATACCCAGCATACCAGCACAAATAGCATGCTCAATGCCCACCAGGGAATATGGGCTGAAAAGTGCTCTTCAATAAATAACTGCGTGAAGAATCCCAGCATTGCGACGATGGCTATCTGAATAGAGATATACGCCATCAGCGCTAATACTGACGCGGAAGCGCCCCAGTTTTCGCCGATTCCTTTAGAGATATAGGTATAAAAGGCCCCCGCATTATTGACATGACGGCTCATGGCAATAAAGCCCACGGCGAATAACATCAAAATAATACACGAGAGAATATAAAACACCGGAATGCCACCGCCGTTGCCAGAAATAATCGCCACCGGCAAGCCGCCCACCACGCCTGTCAGCGGCGAGGCTGCCGCGACGACAAAAAAGACCAGAGAAAACAAACCCAACGTATTTTTGCGTAAGCCGGAATCCTTATTCATCGCCAAAGCCCTCAACCGCTAAGAGAAAGTTCTCAGGCAATCTGTGCCGCCTGAGGCCGGTAACATAGCGGCATCATTTCTCAGCTGAGCATCTGGCGGATAGAAAAAATCGGACAGCGTCACAGTGCAACGCTGCACCCTTTTAGTGCTCAGTGGAAACGCAAACGATGGAAATAGGCATCATGCGAAATACGCCGCTGATAATCACAGGGCGTGGTGCTGACAAACTTTTTAAACTCGCGCAGGAAGTGCGACTGATCGCTAAATCCAAGATCAAAGGCCAGATCGCTAAACGATACTTCCTGCTGTAAGTGAATGCTGCCCAGCGCCGACTGGCAGCGCAAAATGCGGCTAAAAGCCTTGGGTGACATCCCGGTATCCTGGCGAAACTGGCGCTGGATAGTGCGGCAGGTGTAGCCGGTCAGCGCTTCCAGTTGATCAATGCGAATGTTGCCTTTCTGCTGGCGCATGGTGTGGATGATCAAGGATGTGACGGCGGAAGCTTTGCGCACCAGGCGCGGCGTGAAACTGGCGTTGAACAAAGCAATCTGCCGCGAAAAATCGCGCGTCTGCACGATCTGTTCAAAGGCTAACCGTGCATCCGGCACCACATCGAGGAAATTAAACTCACGATCGGGAATCTCTTCTGCCATCACATCGAGGAAATCAGGAATGATGCCCGGTGCGAAGCGCACACCAAAATAGTGGTGGTTATGCTGCATATCGGCACCGCGCGCTTCCAGCGTGGTGCCACACACGCGTGCTGCTGGCCGCTGCGCATCGCAATCAAACACGATATCCACGCAGCCGTCGGGAATCGCCAGCGTCATGCTGGCACTCTGCGCCACATCAAAACTGTAGAAATGGGAAATAGCCGGGTTGTCTGACGCAATCAGCGAATAATGCTGCGCGGCGTTCAGCACAAACCACGGCTGCTCGGGTTGAAATCCACTGTGGCGATAGAGAGGCAATTGTGTCATGGCGGGCTCCGCTGCGGGCTATTTACTGTCTGTGTGATGCAAGGGCTGTGCCACGCACGAATTTCCTCATGTCGCAAATATTCAATACAGCTCGACAACTGACGCGCTATTTCTATTTCACCCAGCGAAGACCATCGACACCTAAGACGGTTTTAGCCAGTGAAATCGCTAGTTATGGCAGCGCTCGCCACGGCGGGAAATAGACCAAAAGACTGATTGATGAGGCGACTTATGAGTGATTCAACCCGGATTGATTTTATTTACCTGTCGGAGCAAGACATGATTCGTGCGGGCGTGACCGATATGGCCGCCTGTGTCGATACCATGGAAGAGATGTTTGGCCTGTTGTATCACGGCGACTATCGCATGGCCGGATCCAACAATGATTCACACGGCGCGATGGTGACCTTCCCGGAAAATTCGCCGTTCCCGACGATGCCAAAACCCACTGCCGATCGCCGCATGATGGCGATGCCTGCCTACCTTGGCGGCAATTTCGGCACGGCTGGGGTCAAGTGGTATGGCTCCAACATCGCCAACCGTGAGAAAGGGCTGCCGCGCTCGATTCTGATGTTCACCCTCAATGATGCGGATACCGGCGCGCCGCTGGCGCATATGTCAGCCAATCTGCTGTCGGCGTATCGCACCGGGGCGGTGCCGGGCGTCGGCGCACGTCATCTGGCGCGAAAGGATTCTCGCGTGATCGGTTTGCTCGGACCGGGCGTGATGGGAAAAACCGCTGTTGCGGCATTTATTGCTGTTTGCCCACACATCGACACCATCAAAGTCAAAGGACGCGGCCAGCGCAGCCTCGATAACTTCATTACCTGGGTGCAGGAGACCTATCCACAAATTCAGCAGATAGAAATTGTCGACTCACTGGAAGCGGTAGTGCGCGATAGTGACATTGTCACTTATTGCAGCTCAGGTGAAGTCGGTGATCCCGCCACTTATCCGCTGGTGAAACGTGAATGGGTGAAAGCTGGCGCGTTCCTCGCCATGCCTGCGCTGTGCAATATCGATGAAGGAATGGAGCAGTCGGATGTGCGTAAGGTGCTGGATAACACCGGACTCTATCATGCCTGGTTTGATGAAGTTCCCAAGCCTGCGCATCGCTGCGTGCCGATTATCGGTGTGCGCTTTATGGATATGGTCGCTGAAGGGCAGCTGCAGGCGGAGCAGCTGGAAGATATTGGCAAAATTGTCGCCGGCGAGGCGCCTGGCCGCCAAAACGATAGCGAAATCATCATCATGTCTGTCGGTGGTATGCCGGTGGAAGATGTGGCCTGGGGCACGGTGTTGTATCGCAACGCACTGGAAAAAGGCATTGGCGTCAAACTCAACCTGTGGGAATCACCGGTTTTAAGCTAAATCATTCATTAATAGAGAAAACATCATGACCAATATCATTAAAGTAAAAACCGGTTCGAAATTTGAAGAGCAGGCGAGTTATTCGCGCATCGTGGCCGTGGATAACTGGATTTATGTCTCCAACACTGCCGGTCGCAACCCACAAACCAAAGAAATTCCCGAAGACCTGCGCGAGCAGACTTTGCAGGTGTTTGCCAATATCGAAGCCGCACTGGCAGCCATCGATGCCTCATTACAGGATGTGGTGTGCTCGCGCGTGTTTATTCAGAATCCGGCGGATGTACCTGCAGTGATGGCGATCATTGGTGAGAAGTTCCGCGGAATTAATCCCGCCTCGACAGTGACTTGCCCGCCGCTGGGATCGACCGTTTATAAAGTTGAACTGGAAGTTACGGCCTATCGCGGGGCCGGTAACGCTCAGGTTCAGGAAATTACCGTAGACCTGTAAGGGTGGGAGACGCGCTATGGCACCTGTTATTTCTCCGGTTACGCCTTCGCCAACGTTGCCGGATGCCACCACGGTGGTCGTTATTGGCGGCGGGATTGTAGGGTTGACCGCCGCACTGACGCTGGCGGAGCGCAATATTCCCGTCGTGGTGTTGGAAAAGGGGCGGATTGCGGGCGAACAGTCTTCCCGCAATCTCGGCTGGATCCGTAAAACCAGCCGTGCGCTGGAGGATATCCCGCTGGCGCAGGCCGCTGACCGCTTGTGGGCGGGGATGGCCGCGCGGGTTGGCAGTGACGTGGGATATCGTCAGGCTGGCATTATGTTTGTGGCACGCAACGAGCAGCAGATGTCACTGCATGAAAAATGGTTAAGCGGGGTTAGTGCCGCTGGCCTGGATACGCGCTTGCTCAGCCACGCACAAATTGCAGCACAAGTGCCAGGCGGTGCGGAGAAATGGGCAGGCGGGATTTACACTGCTTCCGACGGGCGAGCCGAACCCACGCTGGCGGCCAGCGCGATGGCGAATGCCGCCATCGCCAGGGGGGCGATTATCATGGATCACTGTGCGGTGCGTGGCCTGGTCACCAGCAACGGCAAGGTCAGTGGTGTGATGACCGAACGCGGTGAGATTCGTTGTGACCATGTGTTGCTGGCGGCAGGTGCCTGGTCGCGTCGTTTCCTTGGCAATCACGGTATTAATCTGCCGACGCTGCCGCTGATTTGTTCGGTGATGCGTACCAAACCGCTGGAAGGACCGGCCAATATAGCGGTGGGCGCTCCTGACTTCTCATTCCGAAAACACCAGGACGGTGGCTTTATCATCACTCAACGCGGTGCGCTGGATGCGCCAATAACGCTTGATCATCTATTGATCGGCACACGTTATATGCCTCAGCTACGGCAGGCGCGTGACAACCTGCGGATTTCGCTGGGCAAATACTTTGTGAAGGATCTTGCACTGGCACGTCGCTGGCGCAACGATCGGCGTTCACCCTTTGAGCAGGTCCGCACGCTGGACCCTCTTGCCAATCCGGCACTGAACCAGGAAGCGATGCGCAACCTTCGCGCGGCGTGGCCGGTGTTCCAGCAGGCGGAGATGGCGGAGTCATGGGCTGGCGTGATAGATGTTACCCCGGATTCGAACCCGGTGATTGGCCCAGTGGCTTCGATACCTGGGCTAACTTTGGCGACGGGCTTTTCAGGGCATGGTTTCGGGACATCACCCGCAGCCGGGCAGTTAGCCGCAGATTTGGTGACCGGGCATACGCCGCTTATCGATCCCGCACCTTATCGCTTCGAACGCTTGCAGTAGCATCATACTTCTATCGGCGGCTGTGAGGTCGCCCATTAAACACACTTCATAAACCATCACTTCACGTACTGTGTTCATAGTCTTAACCACAACTGTATTACCCTAGAGTCTCTAATGACTTGTTGATACTTTTATGTGGGCAATCGCATGGCTAACAAAACACTGTATGAAAAACTGATCGATCAGCATGTGGTACGTCAGTTAGACGATGAAGGGCATGTGTTGCTCTATATTGATCGATCAATACTCAACGAATACACCAGCCCGCAGGCCTTTAGCGGGCTGCGTGAACATCATCGCCCGGTACGTCGTCCGGCGACTATCTTACTCAATGTCGATCACGTAAATCCCACGCGTCCTGAGCGTGACGATGCGATGACCGATGCCGGCGGGCAGCTGCAGGTGGATTACTTCCGTCAAAATGCCGCCCATTTTGGCATCGAACTGTTTGATGTCATGGACCCGCGCCAGGGCATCGAGCATGTGGTTGCGCATGAGCAGGGGCTGGTCATGCCCGGTATGGTGATCGCCGCCGGTGACAGCCACACCACCACCTATGGCGCATTTGGTGCGTTGGGTTTCGGCATCGGAACGTCAGAAATTGAACATCTTCTCGCTACGCAAACTCTGATTTATCGCACGCTGAAAACCATGCGCGTCACGGTAACGGGTGAGCTGCCTTATGGCTGTTCGGCTAAAGACATCATTCTGGCGTTGATTGAAGATATTGGCGCCTCAGGGGCAACCGGTTATGCCATCGAGTTTGACGGCCCGGCGATTGACGCGCTGAGTATGGAAGGGCGCATGACGCTGTGCAATATGGCTGTCGAGGCCGGTGCACGCGGAGCGATTATTGCGCCAGATGAGAAGGTATTCGCCTACATCCAGGGCAAACCGCAAATGCCAACGGGTGCATTGTGGGAGCAGGCAAAGGCCGAATGGATGACTTTGCGCAGTGATGACGGGGCCAAATTCGACCGTGCGATTGAGCTGGATTGCAGCGACCTTGAACCTAAAGTGACCTGGGGCATCAGCCCGGATCAGACCTGTGCTATTGGCGGCTGTGTACCTGATCCGCAATACGAACCCGATTTGATTAAACAGCAGGCAATACAAGCCGCACTGAAATATATGGGGCTGGAACCTGGCATGCGCCTGTCTGACATCGCCATCACCCATGCGTTTATTGGCTCCTGTACCAACGGCAGAATCGAAGATTTGCGCGCTGCAGCAGCGGTGATTGGCGAGCGCAAAATCGCCCGACACGTGCGCGGGATCATCGTGCCAGGCTCCACACAGGTGCGTCAGCAAGCAGAGGCTGAAGGCTTAGCCGACATTTTTATCAATGCAGGTTTTGAGTGGCGGCAGTCGGGGTGCTCAATGTGCCTGGCAATGAATGAAGATGTCCTGGAACCCGGCGATCGCTGTGCTTCAGGAACCAACCGCAATTTTGCGGGCCGCCAGGGTGCAGGAGCACGAACCCATTTAATGAGCCCGGCGATGGTCGCCGCCGCTGCGGTGGCCGGTCATCTGGTCGATGTACGCAACTTCACGACAGTAGAGGTTTAATATGGACGCTTTTCACAGCATGACCGGACGCATTGCCCATTTACCGGCGGCCAACATTGATACGGATGTGATCATGCCAAAGCAGTTTCTGAAAGGCATCGATCGCCAGGGTTTGGATCGGGGCGTGTTCTTTGACCTGCGATTTTTGCCCGACGGTAGTGCGAATCCCGCGTTTATCCTCAACCAGCCTGCCGGAAAGAACGCGGCATTCTTGCTGGTAGGACCCAACTTTGGCTGTGGTTCCAGTCGCGAACATGCGGTGTGGGGACTCAATCAGCTGGGCATTCGCGCCATCATCGGCACCAGTTTTGCCGGCATCTTTGACGATAACTGCCAGCGCAACGGCGTATTGACGCTAACGCTAAGTGAGGAGGCGTATCAGCAGCTCAGCGCTGCTACCGCTGATGCAGAACACAACCAGATTACGGTTTCTCTGGAAGATAAGACCCTCACCTTCAATCAGCAGGTGTTGCATTTTGAGGTCAGCGCGCTCAAACGTGAGATGTTAATGGGTGGCGGCAGCGCGGTAGACTGGACGCTCCAATACGAGACTGACATTACGCAGTTTGAACATCGGCACTTTGCTCAGCGCCCCTGGCTGCAGCGGGTTAAAGGACAAACAGCATGAGTGACATCAAGGGTTGCGGCGCATCGCCGTTTATCGACGGATTTGCCTTGAAAGCGGTCACGCTGGACAACGGTATCACACTACGCGTGGCAATCGGGGGCGAAGGACCGCCGTTGCTGATGCTGCACGGGCATCCACAAAATCATCTGGCGTGGCGTAAAATCGCTTCGCAGCTGGCGCAAAAATACCAGGTGATCCTGCCTGATCTGCGCGGCTACGGCGACAGCGACAAACCCGCCAGCGACGAACGCCATCTGGCCTATTCAAAACGCGCCATGGCTGAAGATATCAGCCAGTTGATTGATGCACTGGGTCTTTCGCGTGTCGCGTTTGTCGGACACGATCGCGGTGCCCGGGTTGGACATCGTCTGGCGCTTGACCATCCGGAGAAAGTGGCTTGCGGCACTTTCGTCGATATCGCCCCGACTGCCACCATGTATGCGCAGACCGACAAGGCGTTTGCTACGCGCTATTTTTGGTGGTTCTTTCTGATCCAGCCTTATCCACTGCCGGAGACAATGATCGGACACGATCCGGCTTTCTTCCTGCGAAAACATATTGATGGTCAACTCAAGACAGCGGGGGCGACTTCAGAAGCGGTATTCAATGATTATTTGCGCTGCTATCAGCAACCCGAGATGATCCACGCCGTCTGCGAAGATTATCGCGCGGCCGCCACGGTGGATTTAGAGCACGATGCAGAGGACAGCGACAAACGCATCGTTTGTCCGCTTCAATTGCTGTGGGGGGAAAAGGGCACGGTCGGTCAGCTATACGATGTGGTTGAAACCTGGCAGGAGAAGGCCATTAATGTGCAGGGCAAGGCACTGCCTTGTGGGCATTCCCCACAGGAAGAAGTCCCGGCGGTATTTTTAGCACAGCTTCAGGGCTTTCTCGATTCTGCGTTATAACCGCTCGATGTTGGCTAACTGCGTAATAGTATGAAGCTCTTGCTTGCCGGGAAAAACGTTCAGAAACCGCTACAGGGCTGGCCCTCTGTCGAAGACCTCTATGTGTTTATCAGCGTGGCGCGTCATGGTGGTTTTGGTCGCGCTGCCGTGGAGCTGGGCCAGTCTCCATCGTATATCAGCAAACGTATCGCCATTCTTGAGAAACAGCTCGACACCCGGCTTTTCTTCCGCACCAATCGGGTGATGCGCCTGACGCCAGAAGGTGAGAAAGCGCTGGAGGGGGCGCAGCTAGTGGTACAGGAAATGGATGCGTTTCTGAATAATTTTCAGCAGTGGCGCGGCGAATTAACCGGTGAGTTGACCGTTGGCTGTTCGCTGGGATTTGGTCAGGCGTATTTATCTGATGCCATTTCAGCCTTTATTTCTCAGCATCCATCTTTAAATATCAAACTCATTTTAAGCGATCGTGAGATTGATTTGATGCAATCCGGCACCGATGTGGATATACAGGTTGGCGATAATCTGAATCATTCTTACATCGCGCGTAAACTGGCCGTTAATCGGCGTATTCTTTGCGCATCCCCTGAATATTTAGCGCGCGCTGGGGCGGTCAATTCGCTGGATGAATTAATTGACCACAGCTGCCTTATCATCAATGAAAAGAACAATTCATTCGGCAATTGGGCGCTGACTGACGGTAAGCAACAGGTATTGTGCCGACTGAATAGCCGTTATTCGTCAAACAGTGGCAAGGTCATTTTAAACTGGGCGTTGAAGTCACACGGGATTGCGCTCCGCTCGGCATGGGATGTAACGCCTTATCTCAGCACTGGCGAATTGGTCCATGTTTTACCGCAGTGGTATCAGCAGGCGAATATCTGGGCGGTGTATACGCAACGGACATCGGAATCGCCGCGCATGAAAGTGTTTATTGATTTTCTCGCCGAATACTTTGCAGATAAAAGCCTGTCACAAGAGTGGCAGGCTTAAATGCAACAGCGAAGGGGGGTTAACATTAGCCGTACGCCACTTTGCTATTGATATGGTACAGGGTTGCGGTAGCCGCCATTACATGCTGACCATCGTGGCCCGGCTCATGGGATTCAACATCAGTGATGTGATAACCCACGGCCCCTGCAGCGAGCGTTTTTTTCACAATCGCATCAGTCAGTTCTTCCATCGAAGTGGCCCAGCTCACGGAAGTAAAGCCCACAGGATGAATCGATGATAATTCACGATGGGTCAAATCCGCACGGACTAAAACGGGTTTAACATTTTGCGGTGTGAAAATAGAGATAACGTCATTAATAAGTTCTTTCATGGTCTTACTCCTCAAAATAACTGCTGAGCCGATTTCGAAGCTATGCATTTTATTGTTGATGGTGATTTTATACATTCCGACAGTTGCGCACGGCAGGTAATGAGTGCCGGTAGGCTTAATAAACACCTTTTGAGGTTATGCGTTTTAGCTTTAATTGCTAATTAGTTGTTAAGAAAAGTTCAGCCACAACTCCGTTAAACTTTCGGGAATATTCTTTCATCTGGTTACATTTGTGGCAGGGCAATAAGTTGAATGGGGCGTCATGCACGCCCCATTTTGTTAAAACTCGCGTTGTCCACCCAGTTCGATAACGCGATTGGGTGGAATATTAAATTGCTCATGCGCACGCAGCGCATTGCGTTGGCAGAAGTGAAAGATGCCGCCTTTTATTCTTGCCAGTCCGCGGCGTTTTTTCATCACCAGGGTGTCGTGTGAGGTAAAGAAAGACGCTTCATTCAGCGTGCAGCCAAAACCTTCCAGTCCGCACAGGTGTAAAACCTCCGCCATTGAAGGGACTTCTCGCCAGCCGTATGCCGCGGTTACCTGCCAAAAGGACGGCGAAAGTTGGGTGATGGTGATGCGCTTCTGATTGTGCACGCGTGGCGTATCTGTCGTGCGGATGTTCAGCAACACCACGCGCTTATGCAGCACCCGGTTATGCTTGAGGTTATGCAGCAGCGCCTGTGGAATCTCAAACTCTTTACGCGCCAGGAAGATGGCAGTACCCGGTACACGACTGGGCGGATTGGTTTCCAGTGATTTCACCAGCGCCTGCAGGCTTTCCGGATCGTTGTTCAATTTTTTGATTAACCGATTACGCTCGGTGCTCCAGATCAGCATCAACCCCATCATGGTCAGCGCCATCAGTACCGGAACCCAACCACCTGACAGCAGTTTCATCAGGTTCGCCGCAAACAGCGGCACGTCAATGCTCAGCATACATAGCAGGAAAATCCCCGCCAGCGGCAGTGGCCATTTCCAGTTACGCAGCGCCACCACGCCGGCCAGACAGGCGGTGATCACCATAGTGCCGGTCACCACGATACCGTAAGCGGAGGAGAGGGCCGAGGACTGACGGAATGCCAGCACAATCACCGTTACCGCAACAAACAGCAGCCAGTTCACCACGGGAATGTAGATTTGGCCAGATTCAATATGCGAGGTGAACACAATACGCATGGGTGGCAGAAAACCCTGACGTATCGCCTGATGCGTCAGCGTATAAACGCCGGTAATCACCGACTGCGCCGCGATCACCGTGGCGAGCGTTGACAGCACTATCAGGGGAATCTGTCCCCAACCCGGTGCGAGATTAAAGAACGGGTTGTTGACCGCCTTTGCATCCGCAATCACCAGCGCCCCCTGACCGAAGTAATTCAGCACCAATGCCGGCATGGCAATCACCAGCCACGCCAGGCGAATCGGCGCTTTGCCGAGATGCCCCATATCCGCATACAGCGCTTCAGCACCGGTGACGGCCAGCACCACCATGCCCATCGCGGCAAAGGCGAGAGCCTCGTGCGTCAGTAAGAAGGTCAGGGCATAGCTGGGGTTAAGCGCCTGCAATACTGTGGGATTGAGCGCGATACCACGCATGCCTAGTAAGCCAATCGAAACAAACCAGATAAACATCACCGGCCCAAACACCTTACTGACTTTTTCCGTTCCGTGTTTTTGAATGATGAACAACAGGGAAAGGATCACCACGGCCATCGGCACCACATATTTGTCGAGATGCGGAGAAACCACCTCAATCCCTTCAATGGCAGAGAGCACTGAAATCGCCGGCGTGATGATGCCATCACCGTAAAAGAAGGCGCCACCCGTCAAACCGGCCAGAATAATGATGTGACCAATCTTCGGACCGACGTTACGACGCGCCAGTGACATCAGCGTTAAAATACCGCCTTCACCATCATGGTCGGCACGCATGACAAAGCAGACATATTTCAGGGTAACGATCAGGGTTAACGCCCAGAAAATCAGTGACAGAAAACCCATCACGGCAGTGGTTGAGATTGATCCATCCGGTAAGATCGACAGGCACTCTTTCAGGGTGTAAAGCGGGCTGGTACCGATATCACCAAACACGATCCCTGCGGCGGCCAACATGCCAGCAGGCAGAGACTGTTTCTCGGTCTGACTCATATATTTCCTGTTTCTTATCAGCGTGGAACGGCGATGGCTGTGTCTATGACGGCGAACATACCTGTTTACCCGAACGGTTAATAGCGGGTGGTGGTTTTGTGACCTGCATTTTTACGCCTGGCAGCGAAATTTTTACGACATTTTTATATCGCGGCGGTTTTTTAATCTCAGAATAGACGAACGGTGAGAAATAAAATGACGGATGGTTATCAGAGATAAACGAAAGCTAACTGGACCGCTTTTTCCCTCACCTTGTGCAGATCGCATTTATTCGCCATTTATCTGCGCTGGCATACATTCGAAGCCACGCTCAATGGACCGTTTTCGTCCAGAAACCAACTGATAGCTGAATACTATGAATACGATTTTAATTACTGGCGCAACCGGATTTTTAGGCGGAGCAGTAACGGTTAACTTATTGAAGAAAAGCGAGAATAATCGACTGTTACTGCTGGTGCGCGGTGATTCACCCACCGAAGGACTGAGTCGGTTGCAATCCAATCTGGCTAAATTTGGCGTGGCACAAAATCTGTTGGAGTCACTGACCACAGATAACATTCTTATTGGCGATTTCGCGGAACCAGAGCGGTTTACTGGCGACCCGCGTCTGGATAGCGTTACACATGTGCTCAACTGTGCGGCTGTGGCTTCGTTTGGGGCGAATCCTTACATCTGGAAAGTTAACGTTGAAGGAACTTTCACCTTCGCCAGTCGTATGAATCAGGTCAGCGGACTTAAGCGCTTTATTCATGTCGGAACGGCAATGTCTTGTGCGCCGGAAGCTAACACCCTGGTGACCGAGAGCAAACTGAATACGCTGCGCGATCAGCACATTGTTGAGTACACCTGGAGTAAAGCCACGGTGGAAAAAATGATGAGCGAGATGTTACCCGAACTGCCGCTGATTATTGCGCGTCCCTCTATTGTTGTGGGCCATTCCGATCATGGCTGCACGCCATCGCCGAGTATTTTCTGGGTGTTCCGCATGGCACTGACATTGGGTAAGTTTATGTGTGAGCTGGACGATCGTATTGATGTGGTGCCTGTGGATTATTGTGCAGATGCGCTGGAGCTGTTGTTGACCGCTGAAAACGTCGATAAAAGCATTATTCACATTTCGGCGGGGCTCAACAGCAGTGTCACCTTCGCGGAGATTGATAAAGCGATGGCGAAAGCCTCAGGCAATGTGCCCGTGGGCGAGAGTTATCAGAAAGTGAATTATCGCGAGCTGGCCGAAAGTAAGAAAAACTTCGCGTCGTTATTTGGGCCGTGCAATGAGCGGATTGTGTTGCGCGCCATGAATCTTTACGGCCATTTCTCCAAACTCAACGTGGTGTTCTGCAATGAGAAGTTGCTGGAGTTAGGCATGCCGCCCTCCTCGAAATTTACTGATTACCTGCACCGCTGCGTGACCTCGACACAGGATTCAACCATCGCTGAATTGATGGCAGTGGATTTTAAGTAATAAAAAGCCGCGCAACACGCCTGTTGCGCGGCTTTTAAGCGGCTATTACCAACCCTTGATAATGTCGCCTTTGTAAATCTCGTTAGCTTTATCCAGCACTTCCTGCGACTGGAAAGCCTCTTTCAGCTTCTGCACATTCGTGCTGTCTTTGTTATCTTCGCGCGCCACAATCGCATTCACATACGGCGACGCTTTGCCTTCCATAAACATGCCATCCTTCGACGCGGAGAGGTTAACCAGCGCGGCAAAGTTGTTATTGATGATGGAGATATACACCTGCGGATCGTCGAGAGTACGGGCCAGTTGCGGGGTATCCACTTCAACGATTTTAAGTTTCTTCGGATTATCCGTGATATCCAGCGTGGTTGGCAGCAAGCCCGCTTCGGGTTTCACTTTGATCAGTCCCTGAGCTTGCAACAGCAACAGGCTGCGACCGAGAGTGGTTGCTTCGTTAGAGATGGTGATGGTCGCGCCATCTGGCAGTGCATCGAGCGCTTTGATCTTGCGGGAGTAGCCGGCAATCGGGAACACAAACGTGTTGGTGACCACGGCGAACTTATAGCCACGCTCTTTCGACTGCATCTCCAGATAAGGCAGGCTCTGGAAGGCGTTGGCATCGACATCTTTATTGAAAAGGGCTTCGTTCGGTTGTACATAATCGTTAAATGCCACCACATCGACATCCAGATGATATTTATCATGAGCGACCTGTTTAACGGTCTGCCAGAGCGCTTCGTCAGGACCGGTGTTAATGGCGACTTTGATGGCATTGTCTTTGTTGTTGTCGCAGGCGCTCAGCAGTGAAACCGCAGCGGCGAGAAGGGTGGTAACGAGTAATTTGTTCATAGTACGAGTCCCTGGGTAACGTAGGAGACGGACTATAATATACGTCTGGACGTCTGTACATCCATGAACGGTGCGTTCGCCTTAAATTTGCTCAGTGCAATTAATCGCCTATGCATAGCAAAAAGTAATTAATATCGGTGAATGACATTGCGCATTGCTGATATATCCATCACGAAACCATTTAGAAATTTCACAGCTTTTCGTTTTGCCTGGGGTGTAGATTGCACTTTCTGAAGCTGAGATCGATCTCATTTATCAGAGGATCTGCGGGTTTGTCGCAGGTGGGTAGTCATTCGTCATCGGATTTTCTGCAGATTGTAATATTAATATAACTGCATTGTGCATCAAGAGACTTACAAGATAATCTGTTGAAGCAGATTATCTTGTTATAGATCGGGAGAAGATGATGGAGTCTGTAAAGCGTTGGATATGGAGCAGTTAAACTCGTTTCTGAGTAGCGGTAAACACCCTTCAGTTATTATTGGCTTCAATTTAACCAGTGATGCGTTTTTCAATATGGCAGCATACTGGCGTGAACGCGGCGTCACGATTGAGAAACACGATAACTATTTTGTCGCCAAATCGGACAGTTCAGTGACCACGTCCTGAATCGAAAAATTTCTATTATTCAAAGCGCGAGTTTAATAAAGGCATGCAGATCGCTGATTGCCTGTTCCCGCGCTTCAGCTTCCTGCACCACAATGAGTAAATCCGCATAGCCGTTCAGCATAGCACTGAGCTGACGCGCTACCTGTTCTGCATCAGCCTGACGAAAAACACCTGCATTTATCCCATCACGTATGATGTCGGTCATCAGTGCATGCCACTGCTTTGTTACCTGAGTGGCCAGTTCGGCATAGTCGACTTCCGTAGTGGCTTTTCGCCAAAGTGAGCTGTAAAGCTGCCATACCGCATCCGGTTCCAGCGGCAGATAATCGGCAATAAAGGCTTCCAGTCTTTCATGGAAGGGCAGCATTCCAATTTGCTGCGTAAATTCCTGAAGATCTTTTTGTGCGAAGCGCGCGCACGCCTCCAGACTCAATGACGCCCAGCCTGAAAAGTAGTGATAAATGTGGCTACGGGATAACCCCAACTGTGTCGTCAGTTCGCGGGTTTTCACATTCTCTAAACCTTTTTCGATGAACAGTGCCACCGCTGTATCCAGAATCTTTTCACGCAATTCTGCTGTTGTATCTTTCATCACCACCGCCGTTGACTTTGAGCAAGTGCTCAAATACACTTTTGCCATTTTTGAGCAACCGCTCAAAAGTGGCAATTTGAACGTAATCTAATGCAAATCATACCTGAAAATATATCAAGCGGGGCCTCACGCAGCGCTCTTAATACACTGAAAGTGCTGGCGAAACGTAATAAGAAAAAATTACTGCTAACCATGATGCTGGTGATCGCTGAAAATGTGGTTTACCTGCTTTACCCGTTGCTGGCGGGTTTCGCGATCAACGCCATCATGCATGGCAACGCACTTCACGGCCTGTTTTATGCCGGTTTAGTGATGATTATGTGGTTGATTGGCGCAGCGCGCCGCACCATGGACACCCGCACTTTTGCACGCATTTATGCCGGTCTGGCAGTGCCCGTGATCCTCGCTCAGCGTGAAGAGGCGCACAGCCATTCCGCCATTGCGGCAAGGGTGACGCTTTCACGCCAGTTTGTGGATTTTTTTGAAACGCATCTTCCGATGTTGATCACCTCCGCGGCCTCAATGTGTGGTGCCGTGGTGATGTTACTCACCATTGAACCCTGGGCCGGATTGGCGTGTTTAACGGTTTTGCTGCTGTTTGCCGGATTCTTGCCGGGCTACACACGAAAAAATGAATCGCTTATCGGGCGGATGAATGATCGACTGGAGCGGGAAGTGGGTTTTGTCAGTACCGCAGGCGAACAGAAGCTTAATCGCCATTATCACTTTCTGGCGCAAGTGCGGATTCGCTTGTCTGACCGCGAAGCGATTGGCTATTTGTCGATTGGTATTGCCTCCGCACTGCTGTTTGGCATCACGATCAGCGTGATGGCGTTAAAAGGCGGTATGAGCGCAGGCCATATTTATTCGGTCATGACCTATTTATGGATGTTTGCCATGAGCCTTGATGATGGCCCGTCCTTGCTGGAAAAGTATTCTCAGCTGAAAGAAATCGGTAAACGGGTGAATACCGGGCTGGCAGGTTAATTATTGCAGGCAGCGGATATAACGTTCAGCTGCCTGTCTGACAATGGATTGTGCCTGCTGTGTCATTTCCCGACCGGCAAAAGCGCCATAAATCTGCGAGAAGGTGACCTTATCCAGTCGGTGAATGAGCGTATTCACCGTAGCTGCAGAAAGCGGCAACATGTTGGGATAGCTCCACATAAATGACACGGAATTTGCACCGGGTGTCACTTGCACAACATCACCACTCAACAGCACGCCATCATGTTGCGACCAGTGCAGTACACAGCCTCCTTTAAAATGCCCACCCAGGCGTAATATCGTGACATCGGGCAGTAAATCCAATTCGTCACCTTGCCAGAGATGAATATGCGAGCTCTGGCGCATAATCCATTCCCGATCATCCTCATGCAAATAGATGGGTGCATTAAATGCCGCAGCCCAGTCTTGCATGGTGCTGTAGTAATGGGGATGAGAAATGGCAATGGCATCAATACCGCCGAGTGCGTGTATCAATGATTCCGTGGCGTCATCCAGATTCGCAATGCAGTCCCAGAGAATATTCCCCTGCGCGCTTTGCAGTAAAAAAGCACGTTGGTTGATGGCGAAACTCGGGACAGTTTGCAGGCTGAATAATCCCTTTAGATGCTGCTGCCATTTATTTTGATGTGTGGCACCCAGAGCCGAGAATTCCAGCCATTGCTGCCCTTTGACAGGCACAAACTGCCGCTCGTCTTCGCAAATTTTGCAATGTGAGATGCCTGGATCATCTTCATAAGAAGTACTGCAGGCGGTGCAGAGTTTGCTCATCTGAATGCTCCTTGATGCGGTTTGCATTCATTCTAGCCTGGCTTATTAAGTGCGAGCGTGCTGCAACCCATACCGCAGAGAATACCTATGCCGCAGAAGCCAGATGTATTCTCATTTCGCAAGGTATCGTGGGCGTTGCGCTTGCTTAGGCTGGAAAAGAGCAGGGCAGATTAGGCCTGTGGCGGCTGTAACTGATAAATCCACGCTGTGATTTTCTCTCCTTCGAGGGTGGTGACTTCAACATCAACACGATCATACCCCTCCTCGAACTCATCCAGCATTGTCCAGTGCGCGGTCAGATGCTCTGAGAAGAAGAGTGAGCCTTTGACAAGGCCCGCATTGTTGTCCAGCACAATGCCGGGAAAATCCGCTGCCGCGCCCCAGCCGCGTTCATAGAAGATGCCGTTGACCGTTCCGGGCAGCCACTCTCCACCGATACTGTCCAGAATATGCGCATTTGAATGACCTGGTTGCAAGGTGCCGTATACAAATAAAGGTTTCATTTTCCCTCGAAAAATCAAACAAAAGAGTGACTTTAGCGCTCATGAAATGAAAAGTCATCTGAAGGTTGAATTTCATGACCAGACCGCCCGTTATGCCATATAGGGTTCAATGAAACACGGTATTGTGAGCCATCGTATCCGGTCAGGAAAAGATCAATGTTGAATTGTTCAGGCATCTCCCGCAGTGCCATCAAGGGTTATCCGCAATCCGCACAGTTCGATGTCTTGCTTTCCATCACTGGAATGACCCCCTGATACAAATAGCGGCGCTGGCGCGTGAGCAAAAAATTAAATTGTCTTTACCGGTCATCGGACAAGCCGTAAACATTGTGCAACCAAGGGAAGAAGCGGTCTGGTGGTAACTGGAAATATAGGCTGCTATTTACGGTAAGTAGCAGCCATTCTTTTTACGATTCAGTCAGTAAAACGCCATGTTTTCATTACTCAGCGGTAAGCTCATCATAAAGACTGCGCAATCGCGTACGCAGGGAAAGCACCGCTTTATGTTTGCGTGATAACAGCGCCTGGACGCTGACGCCGCTCTCTTCAGACAGGTCGTTGTAGCTGTAACCCAACAACTCTGTTTTTTCAAAAACCTCGCGCTGAGCGAGTGGCAGTTCCGCTAAGGCTTCCTCCAGTTCTTCCCATAGCAGTGCTTTGAGATACTCATCTTCCGGCGTTTCCGGCACGCCAAAGAGCGTTTCAGCCAGCTCATCTTCGGGAAAATCCGCCTCCTCATCGCCGTTCATCAGATCGGCTAGCGGCAGTTCACGCTTCTTTCGCGCCCGGTCGGTCATCTCATTGCGTGCGGCACGGAATAACCAGGCCGCGACATTTTCCACCGGTTGCTCAACCTGCATGAGCTTGTAGGTCACTTCCTGCAGGATATCGTCGGCATCTTCACGGATCGAGGTGCGGCCGCGAATAAATGCGCTTAATTTTGCCCGACAGGCGTTCAACGCGGACATCAGCAGAGAATCCTGCGCCATGGCGTTTACTCTGCGTCTGACGATTTAGCGGGAGTTTCGTCGGAGGGTGAGCGCGCATCATCGCGACGGACATGCCAGTCACAGCGATCGCGGCGTCCACGGTGCGAACGTTCACGGCGGTGTTGCATAAACTCTTCGCGCTGTTCTGGGGTCATCTGCATCCAGCGTTCGTGCATGCGACGACGTGCCATACCGAACATGCCGGGGCGGAAACCTAAGCCACCAAACAGTATGCGGCACAATACCAGTAGCCCGATCGCCTGCCAGAACCCAATCGCCTTCACGCCGATGATGGCTGGCAGCACGGCATTCCACAGCGACATCACCAGCAGCCCAAGTGCCGCGATGATCACCACGCCGAGCAACAAGGGTTTCATCATGCGATGACCACCAAAATGGTGGTCACGGCGGTGTTGTCTGCGCATATCGAAATCTCTCACTGTTGTTATTCCTCATTACAGTAGCCGATATTGGCTCGTACTGAGGTAGACGAATGAGCGATGTGAATATTGCCAAAGAAGTGAAAATATTTTCCGAGCTTATAAATTTAGCGGTGATTCGGTGTTGTTCTACCGATCCGATTCACCGCTGCTCCCGAAGCGAATTCTCCTGCGATGAACGGGATCCATCCAACGATGGCTGCTACCCATACTGTCAGGGTTAAAACATAAGCTGACGTATAAACGTTAAATCAGCTTGCTGCGCTAATTCCTTTAGGCGCTGATAAAGCAATTCTGCCTGGGGTAGCGCTGCACAACAATCTAAGAACTTTGCCTGGCGATCGTCGGTGCTGAAAGGTTCGTCTAACGCACCACGCGCCCGCAATCTGGCGTGGACAATTTCCTGACCATTCCTGAAACGCAAAGTGAGGATATGCGGCAAGTTTCTGTCTTCAGCCTCCTGTTCCGCTGTCCATGGCGCGAGGGTAATCATCGCCAACAGTTGTACATCTGCCTGTTGTTTTACGCTGGCGGCGGTAAAGTCCTGCACGCTCAACGTGCCGTTCCTGAGCATCATGGCAACGCAATATTGCATTGAGAAGCGCGCTTGCATTTCATCCTGCGGCTGGTGGTAGGTAAGATTGCGCCAGTTGGCGATCCCCACCTGGCAGTGCACGCTTTCAATGTCGTCAATCTTCAATGTTTGCTGTTGCTGGATATCGGCAATCGCATCGAGAATGCGGTGGGTAGACCCGCAGCACGGATATTTTTTCGGCATCACACCGATTTGTTCAATGACATGCTGCTCAGCGCCGGGCAGCGACGGTTGGCTTAACAGACCGGCATAGAGTTCCGCAAAACCCTGTGCGCACTCAAGAATATCCAGACGACCTTGCATGCCGGTTTGCGCCAGCGTCGCGGCTTCAACGGCATTGCGCGCCGCCATTCCGGCATGAAACGGTTTCAGAGGCGTGCCAAACTGGCCTTTGACCCCACTGGCCAGACTTACCGCAATGCTCAACGTACGGGCAATCCCTGCTGCATCCTGGCCGAGCAGGGCAGCAACACCTGCCGCGCTGCCAATGCAACCCACGGTGGATGTACCATGCCAGCCGGCAGTGTAGTGCTGATAGCCGATGGCTTCGCCTATATAGGCTTGTGCCTGCAGACCAATTAAATAAGCGTGTATCAACGATGCGCCGTCGCTGTTTTGCGCCACGGCCAGCAGTGCAGGTACCAAAACGGCCGATGCGTGACTCATGCCCGGTGCAAAGTTGTCGTCAAAGTCGATAGCGTGAGCGGCCGTGGCGTTGAACAACGCATCGAGCGCCTGGCTACGGGGTATCTGAGGCCATGCCTGCTGCACCGCCTGGGTAGAAAAGTCGCTACGGCCAGCTACCATGCAACCCAGGGTATCAATGATGGCGTCAATCGCCAGTTCACGAGCACGAAGAGTAAAGGGCGGTGGATTGGCACACCACTGTGCCAGAGATTCGATGAGCGTCATGATGATGTCTCCCTGTCCAATACGGTGAGCAGCCTGTGCAACAACGAGCCAATCTGGAAACGGTTCACCTCTTGCCCCGGTGTGCGGGTGTCAACACGATGTACGATCACCCTATTCTGTTGCGGCATCACCAGGCAGAAGTGACCGCCTGCACCACGCGCTGAGTAACTGCCCGCTGGCAGGATCACCTCTGGCCAGGCCACGCCATCGCGCGTGATCCACCACATATAGCCGTAGCCCCCGCGATCGCCCGCATGCGAAACAGGCAAGGTGCTGGTGCGAACCCACTGTTGCGGGATGATTTGTCGATCGCCCCAGCGCCCCTGCTGCAGAAAGAGCTGGCCGAATCGCAGCAGGTCGCGACTTGAGAGCGTAAAGGGATAGGCAGGGTGATCAGAAAATTCTCCGGGTTCCAGCCAACTGTCCTGATCAACGCGATAATCCTGCATCCCCAGCGGGTCGGCAATGCGCTGCGCAAACGCCTGGTTGATCTCCTCTCCCGTGAGCTGACGGTAGGCACTGCCCAGCACATTAAAATCCCAGTTGCTATAGCACCAGTTCTCGCCTGGCGCATGCAGGTGGCGCGGGGGTTTAATACGCTGCATCCAGGCGGTTTCATAGTTCGGCGGATGATAAATGCCAGAACGGGCGGTCAACAGATCGTATAGCGTGGCCTGTTTCTCGCTGACGCTCAGTCCTTCACGGTCATCGATTCCCAGCGTCTGCAAGGTTAAGGAGAGATCAAAACGGCCTTCTGCCACTGCGCAGCCGATCAGCGCACTAAGAAAGCTTTTGCGCATCGAGTGGCAGGGGTAACGCTGGGCAGCATCGCCGTAACTGAACAGGATTTCATCACCCTGCGCCACCAGCAGCACGGCAGTGGCCTGGCCTTCAAGTTGTTGCTGAAGTGATTCAAACATGGCAAAGCCTCATCGTTTAAGTGTGGATCAGAGGTTCACGCCTCACTCGCCGCCAGAAACTCGCGGGTATAGATTTCCCGTGCTCCGCCCTGACGCACGCTGTCCGCACTGAGTTCTTCCAGCAATTTGCCGTGATGCATGATGCCGATGCGACGGCACAGGTGTGTCACGACCGCCAAATCATGCGTCACCATTAAATAGGTGAGGCTGCGCTGCCGTTGCATGCTGCTGAGTAAATTGAGGATTTCAGCCTGAACTGAGACGTCCAGCGCTGATGTCGGCTCATCCAGTAACAGCACGGAAGGTTCGAGAATGAGGGCCCGCGCGATGGCCACACGCTGACGTTGACCACCAGAAAGTTGATGGGGATACCGATAACGGTAGGCATCGGAAAGTCCGACCGCATGCAGCACATCGCTGATGCGCGCTTCATGGTGGTCCATAGCATGCAGCTTCAGCGGTTCACGCAGACTGGCCCACACCATTTTTCGTGGATGGAGCGAGGCGTAAGGGTCCTGAAACACCATCTGCACCTGGCGATAAAAGGCTTTATCTCGCTGCGGCTGCTGTTCACGATTATTGAACAGAATATGGCCCTGATAATCGTGATTCAGGCCAGCCAGCGCGCGCAAAATGGTGGATTTTCCACAACCCGATTCACCAATCATGCCGTAACACTCTCCTTGTGCCAGCGTCAGGCTAACGTTATCAACCACCTGTCGCCGATGTGCTCCCTGACCGAATGCAATACTGACATCCACCATTTCAATGCTGCGTTGTGCGGTTGGAATGGGATTCATAATGCGACTCCATCACGAAAACAGGGTCCGGTGAGCCAACTGGCATCACGGGTCGGCACACGCAGCGTATCAAGGGGATGATGCAGACGTGGCTGACTGGCAAGTAATGCCTGCGTGTAAGGATGCTGCGCCTGTTCCAGACGTTCGGCACGAATCTCTTCGACAATACGTCCGGCGTACATCACCAGCACGCGATCGCAGAAACGAGAGACCAGATTAAGGTCATGACTGATAAACAGCAGGCCGGTTTGACGCCGCGCCAGCTGTTCATTCAGGATGCTCAGCACCTGCTGGCGCACCGTCACGTCCAGTGCGGAGGTGGGTTCGTCGGCGATGATCAAATCCGGCTCGGGGATTAGCATCATCGCGATCATCACGCGCTGGCCCATACCGCCAGAAATCTCGTGGGGATAGAGGCGTGCCACTTTCGCCACGTCGCGAATATGCACCGATTCCAGCATCGTTAGCGCGCGATCTCTGGCTTCGCTTTTACTCACCCGGCGATGCAACCTGAAGGCTTCCGCCACCTGATCGCCAATGCGCATTAGCGGATTAAGCGAGAAGCGGGGATCCTGCAGGATCATTGAAATACGATTTCCGCGAATCTGGCGCATCTGTTTTTCACTGCTGTTGAGCAGATCTATATCACCGAACTGCATCTGATCGGCGGTAACGCGACCGATTTTGGGCGTCAGCTGCAGCAATGCACGGCAGGTCTGTGATTTTCCCGAACCGGATTCACCGACAATCGCCACTTTCTCACGTCCAACATGAAAAGAGACGTCACGTACCGCGCGGTGCTCCCCGTGCGCGCTGCGAAATACGATATTGAGGTTTTTCACCTGAAGCAGATTATTCATGGCGGATATCCATTACGTCGCGCAGGCCATCACCCAACAGGTTGAAGGCGAGACTGGTGAACAATATTGCTAATCCCGGGATGGCAGCGATCCAGCCATTGTTCAGCATGAATTCGCGGCCGGAAGCCAGCATAGCGCCCCATTCCGGACTAGGCGCTTGAGCGCCAAGCCCCAGGAAACCCAGTCCAGCGGCGGTAAGGATAATCGCCGCCATGTTAAGGGTGACGCGCACGATGACAGAAGGCAGGCACATGGGGATGATATGTCGCACGATGATGTGCCAGGCGGATGCCCCTTGTAAGCGTACCGCGGCGATGTAATCCATCTTACGGATGGCCAGAGTTTCGGCGCGCGCGAGGCGGGCAATCGGCGGCCAGGCGGAGAGAGAAATCGCGATGATTGCATTCTCGATACCAGGCCCCAATGCCGCAACAAACGCCAGTGCCAAAATCAAACTGGGGAAGGCAAGGAAGATATCCACCAGACGCATCAGCACCGTATCAACCCAACCGCCGAGATAACCTGCACTGGTGCCGACCAGTAAGCCAATGGGGGTGATGATCAGCGCGGTTAAGCCTGCGATATACAGTGTGATGCGCGCGCCATACAGTAGACGGCTGTAAATATCTCGTCCCAATTCGTCGGTCCCTAGCCAGTGTTCAGCAGAAAACGGTTGCAGGCGGAAAGCGAGGTTTTGGGCATAGATATCGTGTGTGGCTAACCAGGGCGCAAACACCGCCGCGCCAGCAATGATCAACAGCACCAGCAAACCAAAGAGCGCGGGGTGATTAGCGCAGAAGCGTCGCCACTGAATCCATAGCAGTTGCATGTGCGCCTGAAAAGGTGACTGCGGCGAAGGATCGCGCAGCCAGGCGCGTAAGCTACGCGAAGGGTTAACGCGCATCGATTTATTGACGGAATCGGTCATGCTTCCTCCTGACGCGTACGCGGATCGAACAGACGATAAAGCAGGTCGCACAGCAGATTGATGCCGACAAAAATCGCGCCAATTAGCAATGTGCAGCCGACGACCGCATTCATATCGCCCGCCAGTAAGGCATTGGTCAGATAGCGACCAAAGCCGGGCCAGGCAAACACGGTTTCGGTGAGAACTGCGCCTTCCAGCAGCCAGGCCCAGGAAAGGGCCACCACTGTCAGTGTGGGCACGGCGATATTGCGCAGAGCATGCACCCAAACACATCGCGCCCACGACAAACCTTTCACGCGAGCGGTAATGATGTATTCCTGCGACAGTTGTTCCAGCATGAAGCTACGCGTCATACGGCTGATGTAAGCCAGCGCGCTCAAGCCAAGAATCGACGCGGGCAAAATGATGTGACCAAACACGTTGCGGAACATATCCCAGTTTCCGCTCAGCGCGCTGTCGATCAGCCAGAATCCCGTCACCGGATGTAAATCGAACTCGTAGATAAAATCGATGCGTCCTGGTCCGCCAATCCAGCCGAGCGTGGCGTAAAACAGCAGCAATCCCATCAGACCCAGCCAGAAGTGCGGGGTGGAATAGCTGAGTAGCCCCACGAAGCGGATCAGATGATCGAACCACGTGTTGCGGTACATTGCCGCCAGCACGCCCGCCGGAATACCGAAACCGACGCCGATAATGGCCGCCACTGTGGCCAGTTCCAGCGTAGCGGGGAAGACGCGCGCGATATCCTGCGCCACCGGATGACTGGTGGTCAGAGCGATACCAAAATCGAGGTGCAGCAGTTGCCAGACGTAGTCGGCAAATTGGTGCCACAACGGTTGATCCAGCCCCAACTGATGAAACATCTTGTCGTAGGCTTCCTGACTGGCGTTATCGCCGATGATCGCGACCACCGGGTCGATAGGCAGTAAGCGACCAATAAAGAAGGTCAGGGCAGCTAACCCCAGTAGCGTGCAAACAATCGAGACAAGCCCACGAGCAAGGCGTCTTATCAGACGCCAGCCAGCGGAAGGGGGGTTGTGTGCAACGGGTATCATGACCTGTGACATCTGCCACCTCCGTTATTTACTTGCGGCACCATACCAAACGCGAAAACCGTTCCAGGTCCAGTTTTTCACCGTGGGGCTAATTCCCGCGGTGTTGTACATCTGGAACATGATCGCCATAGGTCCTTTTTGCATCTGCTCATTCTGCAGATCGCCATAGAGTGCAGCGCGTTTGGTGTCATCCGGTTCTAACAGTGCGGTTTCCACTTTCTGATTCATCTGCGGATCGTAATAAGCGGCACGCCAGCTTGGATATTGCGTGGCACGCGCTTCTTTACGATTGTCAGGGTTATAAACCAGACGTGAGGCATTGCCGTAGGCATCGGGCACCGAGGTTTGCCACGCCATCATTGCGCTCTGGAATTCCCGGCCACGTACCCGGCTGAACAACTGCGCGTTAGCCATGCGTTCCAGATTGAGTTTCACGCCGATTTTGGCGGCATTCTGCTGTACGCTTTGCGCGATTGGCGCCGAATGCGGCAGGGTGCCAAACAACACCGCCGTACTGAAACCATTGGGATAACCGGCTTCCGTCAGCAACTGTTTGGCTTTATCCAGATCGAGATGGAAAGGCTGACCTTGTTTGGCATCCAGCGCACCAAACGCCCCTTGTTGAACAAAACTGGCGCGCGGCACGCCGAGATAAGGCATGACGCTCTTCGCTAACCCGTCGTAATCGATCAGATAGCGCATGGCGAGACGGACTTTCTCGTTTTTGAAAATGGGGTCTTCATTATTGAAGGTCCAGAAAAACAGCTGTGGCTTCAACACTTTTTCCACTTTCACTTTGCCGCCCTGATCCAGCGTTTTCAGATCGTCAGCTGAGAGATCGCGGGCGATATCCACATCGCCCTGCGTCACCAGCAGACGCTGAGTGCCGGTTTCAGCCACATGACGAATCAGAATGCGCTTCAGTACCGGCGCTTTTCCCCAGTAGTTCGGGGTGGCCTGGAGCACCACACCTTCACCGGCATTCCAGCGCACCAGTTGATAAGGCCCAATACAGGCGGTATGAGTGGAAAGGTATTTGTGTCCCAGATCGCCATCCACTGCCTGTTTTTCGACTTCTTTGCGGTTAAGCAGGGAAGAGACGTTATTGGCGGCAATCGCCTGGAGCACCAGATTAGTGGGGTAAGCTTTATCGAAACTCATCACCAGCGTTTTGTCATCGGGCGCGCTAATGCGTGAGTCGACGTTATCTTTATCAAAGCCATACTCCTTGATAGCGGCTGCATTGCCGTAGCCCAGTTTCACTACGCGCTGCATCGACCACGCCAGGTCGCTGGCGGTTGCGGCTGAGCCATCGGCAAATTTCAGGTTGTCCTGTAAATGAAAGGTGATGGTCTTGCGATCGGCAGAAACATCCCAACTTTTGGCCAATGCAGGATCGAGTTGCGTTTCATCACTGACGCGAAAATCAACCAGTGTGTCACAGGTGTTTGAATAGATTTCACTGGTGACCACTTCACCAATCTGCGCCGGATCCCAGGTACTGATGGCATCAATGTTCCACGCCATCACTAAAGAATCGGCGGGCGTTGCGGCCTGTGCCGAAGCGCAGCAGGTCGCTGCCAGCGTCAATGCGGCAGTTAACATCTTGTTTTTCATCTATCTCTCCTGAGGCGTTACAGAGTATCCGGGCGCGGTTGAATGGGTGGTTTCACCTCAGCTGGAATAGGGCAGTGATAGGGTTTTTCACTGACCTGCTCGAAATGGGCTTTCTTCATCTGGGCCATCAGTATTTTGTCGGTCAGCACGTCCACCGCCGTCGCGGCCATGAGTTTCGCGACATGGCCCAGCGCTTTGTGTGCGGCCGGCATTTTGCCTTGTGCGGTCAGTTGCCATGAGTGACCAGGGGTTCCAATAGCCATGGTGGGTACGTGCGCCTGCACGGTCGGGATCACCCAACTGACATCACCGACATCGGTCGAGCCAATCATGACCTCTCCGTGGGTATCGAGCGGAATGATGTAATCGCTGAGGGGTTTAGGATCGGCGGGTTTCACACCGGTTTTGCGGTAGCAGTTATCAATCTCTTCCGCTGTTAGCGTGGCCTGAATTTCAGCTGCAAAGGCGAGGTCAGCCTGGTCAAATGGCACCGGACCAAGCGCTTCCAGATTCCGCTGCATCGCTTCTTCTAACGGACGATTGCCAAGCAGGTTGGATACCGCGCTCATGATGCTGATATCCACTTCGGTATCGGTCATGATGGCGGCACCCTGAGCCACGCGCTTGACCCGCTCATTCAGTTCAAACATCGCGTGGACATCGCGCGAGCGAATGGCATAACGCACGGTAGATTTTGCCTGTACCACATTGGGAGCCACACCACCGGCATCGAGGAAGGCGTAATGTATGCGGGAATCTTGCGGCACGTGTTCGCGCAGGAACTGTACGCCAACGTTCATCAATTCGGCGGCATCCAGCGCACTGCGCCCAAGATGTGGAGAAGCCGCAGCGTGGGATGAGCGGCCACGGAAAGCGAAATCCATGCGGGTGTTAGCGAGAGAAAGCGGTTTTGCCACTTCATGATGCGCGCTTGGATGCCAGGTGATGGCCACATCGACGCCATCGAATGCGCCAGCACGCGCCATAAAGGATTTGGCCGCACCGCCTTCTTCTGCCGGACAGCCATAATAGCGAACGCGGCCCGGTGTGCCGCTCTCTTCAAGCCATGACTTCAACGCAGTAGCCGCCAGCATGGCAGCCGATCCCAGCAAGTTATGCCCGCAGCCATGACCATGGCCGTTGCCCGGCAGTGGAGAATAACGCGCCACGCCTGCTTCCTGACTCAACCCTGGCAAGGCATCATATTCTCCGAGGAAAGCGATGATGGGACCGTCTTCACCGGCTTCACCCATCACCGCCGTGGGGATGTCGGCCACGTTTTCTGTGACGCGGAATCCTTGCTGATTTAGCATCGCGGTGTGTTCAGCCACCGAACGATACTCGGTATAGCAAATTTCCGGCATGCCCCAGACGCGATCGCTCAGTTCACAAAATACCCCTTGATATTCTTCTACCCACTTCCAGACTAACGCTTTGTTTTCCATGATAGTCCCCAGCTTGGTTGGTCAGGTTTTCGTCTCTCTGAAGCCCCAGCATGGAGTAAATCATCAGCGTAAGGCCAATGAGCAATTCACACTCCCCATTCCAAAACGGCATAGTTTTATGTCAGGCCGCATTAGCCGTCTCGCTGGCACATGCTCGCAGCCACAGTTGTTCAGCCTGAGAATTTTGCAGAATCGGTTGACGATAGAGCCGAATCGCCAGCGACATATCCCAGCTGCTGTCATCGGCGCGCACTAAACTGCCGCTGGCCAGTTCTTCATGTACCAGACTCAATGGCAACCACGCCACGCCGCCACCGGCCAGGACCATGGCTTTGAGATTCACCGACATACCATTTTCATATACCGCTTCAAGAGGAAGCGGGCGTTTGCTGAGCATTTGCGCCAGCGCATGAGCAAAGAAGGTATGTTGTCCATAACTCAACCACGGAATCGGACCGCCATCCGCGCGCACCGGATAGAGTGGCTTGCCACTGCTATCCGGGCGACACACGGCAATGGCACGCTCACGGCCCAGTTGCACCATGGGATACGCCGCCAGCTGATGTATTAGCGACACCGCATCGTGCGCGTAAGTCAGTAGAAAATCGGTTTCACCGCTGTGTAAGGTGGAGATGTGCTCAGCGAAAGTCGGTTTTTGATTACACAGGCGGATATAGCTGAGATTGGGCTGCAGATTTAATCGCTGTATCCAGTCAGGGAAGAACGTCAGAGAAAGGGTATTTAGCATCGCAAAGCGTAATACCGCAGTGCGCGAACTGTAGCGCTGGTGCAGATCATTGCGCAGATGCGACATGGAAAATACCGTTTCGCTGGCGGTCGCGAGGAAGGTTTGTCCCTCTGGCGTGAGCGTAACCGGATAGGTTTTACGATCGAATAACGGCACACCCAGCCACTCTTCCAGTTGCCGGATGCGCCGACTGAGCGCCGATTGCGTGATATGCCGCTCATCCGCGGCACGGGTAAAACTATAACAGCGTGCAACACTGAGAAAATCTTCAAACCATTTCAATTCCATAGCAAAGACCTCTTTGGATGAATGGGAAAGCAACGTCAGCGGTGGGAAACCTTTTGTTACACGCAAGAAACGCGCCAGGCTTAATTACAGCGGTACAGGCACTGGCACAGCTACGACGCCGTCATAAACGCTTAAGATGGAGCAACCACTGCACTCGTGGGGTGCAGAGGATTTGCCCTGATGATGGCTGGAGATTGGCAAAGTCGAATTGACCAGGCGACAATAAAGGCCTTTGAAGTTTAAGCGATGAAATGAATCTATGAATGCCCATATTGAATCTGTTGAGCTGGAAAAAGCCTATCGCCTGATCAACCATGGCCCAACGACATTGGTTTCCTCCCGCCATGACGGGATTGACAATGTGATGTCTGCATCCTGGGTATGTGGATTAGAGTTCAAACCGGCAAAATTGACGGTTGTGCTGGATAAATCCACCTTCACGCGTAAGTTGATTGAGCAAAGCCTGAAATTCGTTATACATGTCCCAACCGTCAGCCAGGCGCAGATGGTTCATTATCTCGGTACGCATTCCCGCGCTGAGCAGTCAGATAAGCTAGCCACAGCTGGCGTCGAGTTCTTCCAGTTACCGGAAAGTCATCTCCCTTTGGTGGTTGGCTGTGCGGCCTGGTTGTACTGCGAGTTGATACCTATCGAACAAAATCAGATCGACCACGATTTGTTCATCGGTGAAATCAAGGGTGCCTGGGCGGATAGCCGGGTGTTTAAAGAAGGGCGCTGGTTATTCGAGGACGCACCAGACGAGATGCGCAGTTTGCATTACATCGCGGGGAAACGTTTTTATAAAACGGGCTCACTGCTGGATGTCGAGTGAACCCGTCCAATTCATTCATTGAGTTTGGCCTGGCGCATGGGCATTTTATCAATGGTTGAAAGCAACACCTCAGTATTAAGAGGTGTTGTTTCACGTAGTTTCATTCCACCATCTTTTCCAACCAGCACCACTTCAAATCCTTTCGGATTGAGTTGTTTACGCAAAGTACCATTAGCTGTGGGTGAAGTATCACTGAACACAATGATATCGCGATCGGCCAATTCTGCTTTCTGCTTCTCCAGCATCACTATCTGCGCGACATAAGCAGGATCTGTTTTTGATGGGGCAAAGATCACCAGAGGGCGATTGTGCCAGCGATATTGAGTCAGGTCTGAGACCTTCGGCGATAAAGGCTGGAACAGGGGCTCTTCAGCCGCACGAACGTTGTTAAGGCTCATTATTGAACAAATGGCCAACAGCAGCATTGGCGTCTTCAGCAGTAAATTCGTCTTCGACATGATGGTTTCCCCGGCAGGTTAAAGATCGCGTACTACCAAGGTTAGTGGAACCGCGCGCGTGCGTAGGTTACTTCACGTTTCTTTACCCACAGAGGTAAAAATGAAAACAAGAAATGTCTTTCGTGTTGCTAATGTCACCCGGAACTTAAGGCTTCGTATGTCACATTCTGATGTTTTTTAAAGAAGAGAACAGGGCATATACATATGTCAAAGCTGGGCATATACTAGACATATGCTGAGTGATAAAGCTCAAAACATAAAGCCGGAGACGGCACCGTGCCGGAAGTCCGTTCAGGAGGATTGATCATGCGAACTGTTTCTGTATTTAAAAATGGCAATAACCGCGCCATTCGTTTGCCACGCGATATGGATTTTGAAGGGGTGAGTGAGTTAGAGATTGTCCGGGAAGGTGACAGCATCATACTGCGTCCCGTACGGCCGACCTGGGGCTCATTTATGCAGCTTGAGAAAGCGGACCCGGATTTTATGATGGATCGCGGGGATGTTGTCAGTGATGAGGGAAGATTTGATCTGTGAACAAAACCTACATGCTGGATACTTGTATATGTTCGTTCATTATGCGCGAGCAACCAGAGGACGTGATCAGACGGCTTGAACAAGCGGTGCTGCGCAACCATCGCATTGTAGTTTCGGCTATTACTTACGCAGAAATGCGCTTTGGTGCTATTGGAAAGAAAGCCTCGCCGCGTCATGGTCAACTGGTTGACGAATTCTGCGCCCGACTTGATGCGATTGTGCCCTGGGATCGGGCGGCGGTGGACGCCACCGCTGTAATTAAGGCCACCCTAAGCGCAGCCGGAACTACGATAGGCCCAAATGACACGGCGATTGCCGGCCATGCCATTGCGGCCGGCGCTATCTTGGTGACAAATAATACCAGGGAATTTGCGCGGGTACCGGATTTGGTGCTTGAAGACTGGGCGAAGTAAGCCGCTTATCAATCTCGGAAAGTACCTGAAGCATTTCTGCGGTAATTTGTGGGCAAAACCCACGTAATTTTCACGTAGCAGCGTCAGTATGTGGTGGCGCAGACTCTCATCGATGCGATGTGTGCCGGGCTTTCCACTCCGTGCATCGGTAAGACCGGCTGCACCAGACTCGCGGTAGCGCTGAAGCAGGCGACGACAATGCCGGTCGGAAATACTGAGACGCTCAGCAGCGAGGTGGGTTGTCAGCCGCCGGTCGACAACGTCCTGAATAACTTTGACGCGGTTAATCTCTTTCAACGTAAATACCCCTCCACGGCAAGCCTCCCGGTAGTTTTACTGACTGAAAACGACTCTGTGAGAGGTACCATAACGCGGTCATGTTTATTGAGCCACAAGCGGACATTACTATTGGGGTGCTACAATCAATGTTAAAGCTAAGCAGAGATGACCGGGTTCAGGCAAACCTGAGATGTCCGATTTATGATGTTATTATCCTGGTCGAACGACCGCTATATTTTCCTGCTAAATACTGCGCTCAGCCCCATGCCATCGTTATCATCATAGATTTCCAAATATATGAATCCTGTTTTCTCTAAGACTCTTATTGATGCAATGTTTTCTGGATGAGTTCTGGCTATAACCTCGATAACATTCTCAGGTAATACAGTGTTCTCAATAATTCCATTGACAAATTCAGTCGCATATCCATTTCCCCAAACATCGGGGGTGAACTTGTAACCTAAACTAAGAACCTCTTTCCCTCTGAATCTTTTAAAAGAAAAGCCGCCAAAACCAATAATGCAATCTTCATCTGAGGTCATGCTAATTGCATGATTCCCAATGTCTTTAGCACTCCAGTGTTCTATCCATGTGTTCAGCACTGACTGAGAATGTTCGATATTGGGAAACGGAGGTAACGGGTTATAAGCATTATTCTCAACATCTCCATATATACGAAATAATGCATCCACATGCCTGTGTGAAACTTTTCTGATTATTAGATTTTTAGTTCTGATCATATTTTTATGCTCAAGGAGTTAATCCATCAATTAATTACGGGAGGACTTCAATAGCTTCAAGAAGGTCATCCTCATTAACCGCCCGTTGCCGCTTTTTAGTAGGATCTTTCTTCGCGCTCCTGCGGCTTGGTCCGTGACCGGCCGGGAGGCCCTGAGACCGCGTATTATCACGCTTGTCTTGCATCAGCTTGGCCACGGCCAGCGCGTGTCCAAGCCGTTTGTTGTCAACGATCGCACCCTGGTCAACTTCAGACAGCCGGTCGTAGGCAGAGTAGGGAAGCACCGTGCCGTGACTCCTGAGTTCAATGCGACCATCCGGGTACTGCCAGGCATCCAGATATTTACCCATCGCGCGGCGGCTGTCATCGTTATCCTCAAGCAGCAACAGCATTTTATCGTAGCGGACCGTCAGCGCTTTCGAAACCTTGCGCGGTTCGCGCCAGGTAAATATCTGGTTCAGGTTGTCGTCTGCATCGAGCGGACGGTGAACGTCAAAATCATGCCTCGGTGCCTTCGCGAAACGCCGGTTGTAGTCCGCCATAAACTCAGCGGCAAAGGCGTTAGCCGCGTCAGGCGTGCTGATGTCACGCAGCCTGAGTTCCTTGACCAGCCGATCCTGCAACGTGAGGTGTGCACGCTCCACGCGGCCCTTGGCAGAGCTGGTGTTGGCGCAGATGCCGGTGATGTTCAGCTCGTTCATCGCGCGACCGAACTGCGTCTGACCGTCGCCGCCAGCCGCATTTTTATTGTTGATGCGGAACACGCTGGCCTTGTCGCTGTAAAATGCCAGCGGCTTGCCGTGCTGCTCCAGGTAGCCGCGCGTGGCTTCAAAGTAGGTGAACGTGGACTCGGAGCGGACGAAATGAATCTGCATCAGGCGGCTGGTCGCGTCATCCACATAAACCAGCAGCGTGCAGGCCGGGCCGCGTTCCTCGAACCAGCGGTGATCGCAGCCGTCGATCTGTATCAGCTCGCCGACACAGGCGCGCCGGTAGCGGGGTTGCTGAATCTTTGGGACGCGATGCCTGCGCGGGATCCAGAGTCCTGACTGCATCATCAGCTTGCGTACGGTCTCTTTAGACAGCGTCACGCCGTGCAGCTCGGCCAGCTTCTCGCAGGCCAGCGTCGGACCAAAGTCTGAGTAGCGCTCGCGGATGATCTGAACCGCACGTTCAGCAAGGCCTGCAGGCAGCTGATAGTTGCTGGGCTTACCGCGCCGGCGATCAGCCATGCCCAGCGGACCGTCTGTACGATAGCGCTGAAGCAGGCGACGACAGTGCCTGTCGGAAATACCGAGACGCTCAGCAGCGAGATGGGTTGTCAGGCGCCGGTCGACAACGTCCTGAATAACTTTAAGCCGGTTAACTTCGTTCATCGTGAAAAACTCCGCACCAGAAGCCGCCATGTCAGGATCCTCAGCAGGTAGCCCGAAGCGGCCAGGTAAGCTTAGCTCAGAACGGCCAGGTTAGCTTTGCCTCCATAATCAAAGTGCG